>DIVW01000037.1 GCA_002428365.1 Propionibacteriaceae bacterium UBA6122 | reverse complement strand
GGTGCTGGCGTACCGGGTTGAGTTGTCTTTGTACACCTGGCAAGCCGACGTATCGCAGATGTCATAGATGTAGCCAGCCGGCTTCGCCTGGCGCTCCTTGGCCGCATAGGTGCGGGCCGCGACCGACTGCGCCTTGAGGGCCTCGGAGGCCCAACTGGCTGGCATTTCGGCGGGCACCACCGAGCGCAGATAGGTTTCCATGCTCAGGTAGTTGACGGTGACCGCTTTGCTGCCTTTGAAGCGCAGCGCCATGCGGCCCGAATAGGTTCGGGTGGAGCCGTTGGGCATAGCCAGCTTCACGGTGCCGGTCTTGGTGTTCTTGACCCACCAGCTGCGTTTCGCGTTGAGCTTGGACTTGTACGTCACGTACTTGCCAGCGGTGTTGCGGTAGTAGAGCACCCGCGAGGTGCCCCTTCGGGAGATCCGCCACTTGGTGTACTTGCTGGACGTGGGTAGGTTCACCTTGTGCCCGGCGGTGTCATAGACCTGCAGACCTGCGGCCGGCCGGAAGTGCAACCCGGAATCGGTGTCTGCGGTGATCCACACCCGCATGGTGTTGCCCTTGGGCAGCGAGCCCAAGGTGGTGCCGGTGTAGTAGAAGGCGATGATTTTGTCGTAGCTCAGCCCCTTCTTGGCTGCGCCTGCGGCACCGTACTGGGATAGTCCTTTGCCGTGGCCCCAACCGGCGCCGTTAACGATCACCTTTTGGTCGGGTGGGGTCACTGCATCGTCGGCTTTCGCCGGTAGGGCGGCTCCGGTCAATACCAGTGCGCTTGCTCCGACTAGGGAGGTCAGAGTGCGCATGGAAAGCCGCCGGCTGCTTACTGAGGGCATGTTGGGGGGTCCTTCGGTTTGCGTTCAGCTCAACAACATCGTCGCCCTTCGGCGTGTCGTATTGCCAGCGAATCGGTGAAACCTCCAGGAATCGAGGCTCAAGTCGCACCCGCTGGTCGAGCGTTCATCGGTCCGCCCAAGATGTGGGACGCCGAGGAGAGGTGTTTGACAAGGTGGGTGATCGGGGGGAACTCTTGACGCGTGCGGAAGTTCATTCTCGTAGTTAGCAAGCGTGTCGGCTGAGTTCACTCACCCCGACACGCTCCCTCGTCTGCTCTAGCAGCGGGGGTTTTTTTCTGCGTTCGTACGTCCAACCCAAGTCAGAAGTGAGGTAAAGATGCCTGGGGAGTCACCACAACCGATGACCGGCGCACAGTCGCTGGTCAAGTCCCTGGAGCGGATGGGTGTTGAGGTTATCTTCGGCATCCCTGGCGGGTCGATCCTGCCGGCCTACGATCCGCTGTTCGACTCGAAGATCCGGCACATCCTGGTGCGTCATGAGCAGGGAGCCGGTCACGCCGCTGAGGGCTATGCCCAGGCAACCGGACGGGTTGGAGTGTGCATTGCCACCTCCGGTCCGGGAGCCACCAACCTGGTGACCGCGATCGCCGACGCCTACATGGATTCGGTGCCGATGGTGGCCATCACTGGCCAGGTGGCCAGCAAGGCGATCGGTACTGACGCCTTCCAGGAAGCCGACATTCGGGGCATCACCTTCCCGATCACCAAGCACAGCTTCCTGATCACTGACCCGGCCGAAATCCCGCATGCCATCGCGGCAGCCTTCCACCTGGCCAAGACCGGCCGCCCCGGACCAGTGCTGGTCGACATTGCCAAGGACGCCCTGGCTGGACCCACCGAGTATGTCTGGCCTGAGGAGCTCGACCTGCCTGGTTACCGTCCGGTGAGCAAGCCCCATGGCAAGCAGATCCGCGAGGCGGCCCGACTGATCGGCCAGGCCAAGCGTCCGGTCATCTACCTCGGTGGCGGGGTCAACCGGGCACGAGCCTGGGAGGCGCTGGCCGAGTTCGTCGAGATCACCAAGATGCCGGTTGTGACCACGCTGATGGCTCGCGGGGCCTTCCCCGACAGCCACCCGCTGAACTACGGCATGCCTGGGATGCACGGCACGGTGGCCGCCGTCGGTGCGATGCAGCGTTCGGATCTGCTGATTGCACTCGGTGCCCGCTTCGATGACCGGGTCACCGGCAAGCTGGACACCTTCGCCCCTGAGGCCAAGATCATCCACGCCGACATTGATCCGGCCGAGATCTCCAAGAACCGGATGGCTGATGTGCCGATCGTTGGCGACCTTGGCGAAGTGCTGGCCGAGCTGAACGCCGCCTTGCGTGAGGAGGCTCGTGGCGACATCAGTGATTGGGTGCGCTTCCTCGACGGTCTGCGGAAGCGCTACCTGCCTACCGAGTACCCGGCGATGGAAGACGGTCTGCTGAGTCCCGAATACGTGATCAAGCGCCTGGGCGAATTGGTCGGCCCGGAGGCAACCTATGTTGCCGGTGTGGGCCAGCATCAGATGTGGGCCGCTCATCTGCTGCCGCATGAGCGTCCGGCCAGGTTCTTCAACTCCGGCGGTGCCGGCACGATGGGCTACTGCGTTCCGGCCGCGATGGGCGCCAAGGTTGGCCGCCCTGACGACGTGGTGTGGGGCATCGATGGTGACGGTTGCTTCCAGATGACCAACCAGGAGCTGGTCACCTGCTTCCTGGAGGGCATTCCGATCAAGATTGCGGTGATGAACAACCGCAGCCTCGGCATGGTGCGCCAGTGGCAGACCCTCTTCTACGGGGAGCGCTACTCCAACACCAACCTGAAGTCGCACCTGGTGCCCGACTTCCCGAAACTGGCTGAGGCCATGGGCGCAGTTGGCTTGCGGGCCGAGACTGTTGAAGAAGTCGATGAGGTGATCGCCAAGGCGATGGAAATCAACGACCGGCCCGTGGTGGTCGAGTTCGTGGTGCACAAGGACGCCATGGTGTGGCCGATGGTTCCGGCTGGCACCAGCAATGATCAGATCAAGATCGCTCGGGACCTGGCTCCCGATTGGAGCGGGGAGGAAGACCTGTGAACACTCACACTCTGAGCGTGCTGGTGGAGAACAAGCCTGGTGTGCTCGCCCGAATCTCGGGCCTGTTCGCTCGCCGCGGTTACAACATCGAATCCCTGGCGGTCGGTCCGACCGAGAACGAGGAGTTCTCCCGGATCACCGTCCAGGTGGCGGTGAGCAGCCAGCAGGTGCTGGAACAGATCATCAAGCAGCTGAACAAGCTGATTGAGGTGCTCAAGATCGTGGAACTTGACGAGGGTTCCTCGGTTCGCCGCGAGCTGATGCTGATCAAGGTGAAGGCCGATCCGGCCACCCGCAGCCAGATCATCGAAATCGTCCAGCTGTTCCGCGGTAAGACCGTGGACGTCCACAACGACGCGATGACCATCGAGGCCACCGGTTCGCCGGACAAACTGGCCGCTCTGCTGGAAATGCTCAACCCCTATGGTGTGCGCGAACTCGTGCAGTCGGGCCTGGTCGCGCTTGGTCGCGGTGGGCGTTCGCTGTCGGATCGTGCCAAGATCGAGAAGTCCCGTCCGGCCGCTGGCCCGGCCAACTGAAAGCACTGAAAAGGAACCCAAATGGCAGAAATGTTCTACGACGCCGACGCCGACCTAGCGCTCATCCAGGGCCGCAGCGTCGCTGTGATCGGCTATGGCAGCCAGGGCCACGCCCACGCGCTTAGCCTGCGTGACTCCGGGGTGGACGTACGGGTCGGACTGCGCGAAGGCTCCAAGAGCTGGGCCAAAGCCGAAGCCGAGGGGTTGCGGGTGGTCACCCCGGCCCAGGCCTGTGAAGAAGCCGACCTGATCATGGTGTTGGCTCCGGACCAGGTGCAGCGGCACCTCTACAAAGAGGCCATCGAGCCCAATCTGGTGCCCGGCGATGCGCTGTTCTTCGCTCACGGCTTCAACATCCGGTTCGGCTACATCCAGCCGCCAGCTGGGGTGGATGTGTGCATGGTCGCCCCGAAGGGCCCCGGCCACCTGGTGCGCCGAGAGTACACCGAAGGCCGTGGCGTGCCGGTGATCGTTGCGGTGGAGAAGGATGAAACTGGTAACGCTTGGCCGCTGACTCTTGCCTATGCCAAGGGCATCGGCGGGTTGCGTGCCGGTGGCATCAAGACCACTTTCACCGAGGAGACCGAAACCGATCTGTTTGGTGAGCAGGCAGTGCTCTGTGGCGGCGCTTCGGCCCTGGTAACCGCAGGCTTTGAGGTGCTCACCGAAGCTGGTTACCAGCCTGAGGTGGCTTACTTCGAGTGCCTGCATGAGCTGAAGCTGATCGTCGATCTGATGTACGAAGGCGGCATCGCCAAGCAGCGGTGGAGCGTCTCGGACACCGCCGAGTTCGGTGACTATGTTTCCGGTCCTCGGGTGATCGACGCCAGCGTGAAGCAGCGGATGAAGGACGTCCTCGCCGACATCCAGACCGGTGCATTCGCCAAGCGGTTCATCGACGATCAGGATGCTGGCGCGCCGGAGTTCAAGGCGTTGCGGGCCAAGGGTGAACAGCACCCGATCGAGGAGACCGGTCGGAAGCTGCGCGGCCTGATGGCGTGGGTCAAGTCGCATGACGACGACTACGTCGAGGGCACCGCAGCCCGCTGAGCACGTAGATCCATCACAGCGGCCGCCGGGAATCCCGGCGGCCGCTGTGCGTTTGCGCGGCGCCGGTGATCTAGCGGCGTCCCGGTCGTCCACCTATCAGTCCCTCCTCGCAGCCGCCCCCGAAAGGCGGGCGCGCCCCCGATAATTCGGTAGCGAGTCCGCGTTTCGGGGGCGGGAGTGCGTTGGTAGGTCTGCTGTCGGGTGCGGGACGGGAGCCTCCGGGTGTTGTCGCGGTGTTGGCAATGGCTTGCGGTGCCTTGTCCTCGTCCTCTCAATCCGCTCAGGTGGTTCTGTGGACGTTTTACGGACTAGTCGGTTGGTGAGCGAAGGGCTGCAGCCGAAGGAACTCGTTGGACGGGGTAGCGATTCTGGCCTCGTCCGGATTCGGCACGGCGCCTATGCGAAGGCGCTAGCCGATGATCCCGAGGGTCGCCATCGGCAGTTGATTGCCGCGACCTGGCCGCTCCTGGGCGGGCAAGCCGTCTTAAGCCATGGCAGCGCTGCGCTGCTGCACGGCTTGCCGGTCTGGAATTCGCTACTGGAGCAGGTCGGGACGACTCGCCCTGTTGGCGGGCATGGGCGGCGCGGACGCAATCTGCATGTTCGGCTCGCCGAACTCGCTGACAGCGAGGTCACTGAGGTGGACGGGTTCGCCTGCACGTCGCTGGAGCGCACCGCCATCGACATGGCCAGGCTGGTCAGTTATGAAAGGGCAGTCGCAGTGCTCGACGCGGCCGTACGCCTCGGGGCGGATCCAGAAATGTTGGGCGAGATTGCCGCAAGGGCGAAGGGGCGACGAGGTGCTGGGACGGCCAGCCGGGCCCTGGAGTTTGCTGACGGGCGCGCCGAGAGCGTGGGCGAGTCGATCAGTCGGGTACGGATCGTCCAAGTTGGGCTTCCGGTTCCTGATCTGCAATTCAACGTCTTTGATCGCAACGGAATCTGGGTTGCCCGATCAGATTTCTGCTGGCGTGAGAAGAACGTCGTCGGGGAGTTCGACGGGCGGGTGAAGTATCGGGGTGGCGCTGAGGAGGTGGCCACCGCGGTGATGCGGGAAAAGGCGCGGGAGCAGGCCATTCGCGATGCCGGTTGGTGGGTTGTGCGGTGGGACTGGTCTGACTTGGCTGATGGGAATGCCTTGCGGCGAAGGATCGAGACGGCGTTCCGTCGCTCCACGGGGCAGCCGTAGCCCCCTGGGCCGCGACTCGCCCCCAAAACGAGCCGCTGCCCCCGATATTTCGGTAGCGAGTCCGCGTTTCGGGGGCGGCGCGTACCGGGATGGCTTGGGCTTGGGTTGCGGCGGTCTGGCAAGCTGACGGCCATGACGATCGCCACCCAAGAGGTTCCTGGGCTGACCAGCGCCGAAGTTGCTGAGCGAGTAGCCCGCGGCCAGACCAATGACCTGCCGCCGCGCTCCGGGCGCACCACCTGGGACATTGTGAAAGCCAATGTGTTCACCAGGATCAACTTCCTGCTGATGGTGCTGTTCGTGATCGTGCTGAGCACCGGCAGCATCGGCAACGCCCTGTTCGGATTCCTGATCATCATCAACTCCGGCATCGGTATGTTCCAGGAGCTCAAAGCCAAGCGAACTCTCGACAACCTGGCGGTGGTCGGGGAGGGCAAGCCACTGGTACGCCGTGACGGTGCGGCCGCCGAGTTGCCTCGCGAATCGATCGTCGTGGACGACATCATCGAGATCGGCCCTGGTGATCAGATCATCGTCGACGGCGAAATCGTGGAAGCCAGCTATCTGGAAGTGGACGAATCGCTGCTCACCGGCGAGTCCGACCCGCTGGAAAAGGCTCCTGGCGATCTGGTCATGTCGGGCAGCTTCGTGGTGGCCGGCGTCGGCGCCTTCCGCGCCACCCGGGTGGGCCATGAGTCCTATGCAGCGCAGCTCGCCGCTGAGGCCAGCAAGTTTTCGTTGGTGAAATCAGAGCTACAGACCGCCATCAACAAGATCCTGAGATTGGTCACCTGGCTGCTGATTCCGGTCGGCGTTGCCACAGTCTGGGTGCAGTGGACCCAGAACCCCGGCGAGACCTGGCAGCAGATCGTGCTGCGGATGTCGGGTGCCCTGGTGCCGATGGTGCCAGAGGGGCTGGTGCTGCTGACCTCGCTGGCCTTCGCGGTTGGTGTGATCCGGCTCGGGCAGATGAACGTCCTGGTGCAGGAACTGCCGGCCATTGAAGGCCTGGCCCGGGTAGATGTGGTGTGTGCCGATAAGACCGGCACACTCACCGAAAATGGCTTGAAGTACACCGATGCCAACCCGGTCGATGACACCGATGTTGATCAGGTGCGGGAGGTAGTGGCCCAACTGGCCGCCGCAGACCCCCGTCCGAACGCTTCGATCCAGGCCTTGGCACATGCGCATGAGCCAACCGAAGCTGCCTGGTCGGTGACTGCGATAGCACCGTTCACCTCGGCCAAGAAGTGGTCGGGCATGAGCTTCGCTGACCACGGCCACTGGGTGATTGGCGCCCCGGACGTGTTGGCCGCCCCCGGGAGCGACATCGCCGGCGAAGCCGATCGGATCGGCTCCTCGGGGCGCCGGGTGCTGTTGCTGGCTGAAAGTGACCGGCCGGTCGATGCCACTGATGCCCCCGGGCAGGTGAGTCCGCGGGCGCTGCTGGTGCTCGAACAGAAGGTGCGCCCGGAAGCGGCCGGCACGCTGGCCTACTTCGCCGCCCAGGACGTCGCGGTCAAGGTGATCTCCGGTGACAACGCCAAGTCGGTGGGGGCCGTGACCAGTTCGTTGGGGGTGACCACCGGTGAGGTGATCGATGCTCGTTCGCTGCCCGAAGACCCAGAAGCCTTTGCCGACACGGTCGAGACCGCTGGCGTCTTCGGCCGGGTCACCCCGCAGCAGAAGCGGCAGATGGTGGCTGCTCTGCAGTCGCGCGGCCACACCGTCGCCATGACCGGGGACGGAGTCAACGATGTGCTCGCGATCAAGGATTCAGACCTGGGCGTGGCGATGGGCTCTGGCGCGCCAGCCACCCGTTCGGTGGCGCAAATCGTCCTGCTCGACGACGACTTCGCCACGTTGCCGCATGTGGTGGCCGAGGGTCGCCGGGTAATCGGCAACATCGAACGGGTGGCCAACTTCTTCCTGACCAAGACGATGTACTCAATCGTGTTGGCGCTGTTGGTCGCGCTGTGGCAGTTACCGTTCCCCTTCGTGCCGATGCACGTTTCGTTCATCGGGTGGTACACCATCGGCATTCCGGCGGCGATCCTGGCGCTGGCGCCCAATGCCGAGCGGGCCCGCACTGGCTTCCTGAAGCGGGTCCTGTCCTTCTCCATTCCCGCAGGGGTAGTCGTCGGGGTCACCGCCTTCGTGACCTATCTGGTCAATCTGGGCGCGGTGACCGATGAAGCCGGAGCCACCCAGGCCAGTACGGCCACGGTGATCGCGGTGATGATCGCTGGGGGTTGGGTGATGATCACCATCGCCCGCCCCTACCAACTGTGGAAGATAGTGATGATCGTGGTGCTGCTGTTTGCGGCCTACCTGACGGTCTTCTGGCTGCCTGGGTGGTACGCCGTAGGGGTGCAGGCCTGGCCGTGGTTGTCCGGGTTCAACCCACAACTCGATCCGACCAACACCGCGATGAACTCCACTGGAGCCTGGCTAGGGGCGGGTGCGGCAGTGATCGTCGAGGCCCTTTGGTGGTTCTCCGGACGGGTCACCGGCCTGCACCGGCGGGTGTTCGGCAGCCTGGCTGAGCGCTGAGCGTTCAACCCCCCGGAGTTCAGCTGAGGCGGGCGACGATCTCGTCGCCAACCACCGAGGTGGGCCGCTTGGTTGCACCGCGCTCGGCGATATCGGCATCCACGGCATCTTCGATGCGCTTGGCGTCCTCACCTCGACCCAGGTGATCCAGCAGCAGGGCCATGCTCAGGATGGTCGCGGTCGGATCAGCAATGCCCTGACCGGCGATGTCGGGAGCTGAGCCGTGCACCGGCTCGAACATGGACGGGAAGGCACCGCTCGGGTTGATGTTGGCCGAGGCCGCCAGCCCGATTCCGCCGGTCACCGCGGCGGCCAGGTCGGTGAGGATGTCTCCGAACAGATTGTCGGTGACCATCACGTCGAAGCGCTGCGGGTCTTGCACCAGGGCGATGGTGGCTGCGTCCACGTGGAGGTAGTCGGTGGTCACGTCCGGGTGTTCTTCGGCGACGGCGAGGAAAAGCCGATTCCACAGGCCACCCGCGTTCACCAGCACATTGTGCTTGTGCACCATGGTGACCTTCCGGTTCCGTTTCTCGGCACGATCGAACGCGTCTCGGATGACCCGCTCAACACCGTGGGCGGTGTTGACGCTGAGCTCATTGGCGATTTCGAACTCGGTGCCCTGACGAAACACGCCACCGTTGCCGCAGTACAACCCTTCGGTGCCCTCGCGGACGACGACGAAGTCGATCGGGCCGCGGCTGGTGATTGAGTCGGCCAGGGGAGTGGGCACGCCGGGGTAGAGCTTGGAAGGGCGCAGATTCACGTAGTGATCGAAGGCGAAGCGCAGCTTCAGCAACAGGCCGCGTTCCAGCAGGCCTGAGGGGATCGCTGTCGAACCCGGTGCTGCGCCCACGGCACCGAGAATGATGGCGTCAGCGGTGGCCAACTGTTCGAGGTCGGCCTCGGGCAGCACCTCACCGGTGCGCTGCCAGCGTTCGGCGCCCAAATCGTGGTGGACGAAATCAAAGGTGTCCTCGCCGACCACTCGGGTCAGCACCTTCAGGCCTTCGGCCACTACTTCGGGACCGATGCCGTCACCAGCGATGACGGAGATTACTGGCTTGGCCGTAGTTGTCTGTGCGCTCACCCGCGCGAGGCTACCTTGAGGCCCAACTCCTGGACGATTCCGTCTCAGAAGAAGCGCTACCATTCGCGCATGGCGCTGCGCTTCAACCTGACTGCTAACCCGACTCCCCGAACTGAGGCGGAGGTGGCCGAGGTATTGGCCGACCCGGGTTTTGGGGTTCGGTTCACCGATCACATGGCCGTGGCCACCTGGACCAAGTCGGGTGGCTGGTCCGACGACCAGGTGCGCCCCTATGGGCCATTCCAGATCGATCCGGCCGGTGCCGTGCTGCACTACGCCCAGGAGGTCTTCGAAGGGCTGAAGGCCTATCGGCACGCCGATGGCTCAATCCATCTGTTCCGTCCCGAGGCCAACGCCCGTCGGCTACAGACCTCGGCGGCGCGGATGATGCTGCCTGAGTTGGCTGTCGAGGACTTCATCACCGCAGTGGAGACTCTGGTGCGAGCCGATCAGCGCTGGGTGCCGGATTTTGAAGGCGAGAAGAGCCTCTACCTGCGTCCGTTCATGTTCGCCGATGAGGTGTTCCTGGGCGTGCGCGCGGCTGAGCGGGTCACCTTCGCCGTGATCGCCTCTCCGTCTGGTCCGTACTTCGCTGGCGGGGTGAAGCCGGTGGATATCTGGGTTACCGACAGCTACGCCCGAGCTGGGGTTGGTGGCACCGGGGCGGCCAAGTGCGGTGGCAACTACGCGGCCTCGCTGATCGCCCAATACGAGGGCTACGAGCACGGCTGTTCCCAGGTGCTGTTCATTGAGGCCGCTGACAAGGACCGGGTCGAGGAACTGGGCGGCATGAACGTCTTCCTAGTGACCGCTGAGGGCAAGCTGGTTACGCCGGCGTTGACCGGCACGATCCTGGACGGCATCACTCGGTCGTCAATTCTCACCGTTGCCGCTGATCTGGGGCTGGCCCCCGAGGAACGCCAGGTGAGCCCCGATGAGTTGTTCGGGGGCATCGCCGATGGCCGTTTCGTCGAGGCGTTCTCCTGTGGCACCGCCGCCGTGGTCACCCCGATTGGCGCTTTCCGGTCGACGGCGGGGGAGTGGAAGCTGCCCTCAGGCAGCGAGCACACCTTGGCGATTCGCGATGCGATCCTCGACATTCAGTACGGACGGGTGCCCGATACCCGCGGCTGGATGCGGCGAGTGGTCTAGGCGTTGCCGCCTCCCTCGACGTCTCAGTCGCTGAAACCTGCCCGTAACCGGTGACCGGACCGGCAAACTCGTGCGAATACTGCCCCGACTACCTCAAGGCCGCCGATGACCATGCTCTTGCCCGCGATGCCGGACATCTTCCATGTCTACGACACCACGCTGCGTGACGGTGCCCAGCAGGAGGGCCTGCAGCTGAATGTCAACGACAAGCTGAAGATCGCCCGCTACCTTGACGAACTGGGTGTGGGCTTCATCGAGGGTGGCTGGCCGGGCGCGAACCCCAACGACACCGCCTTCTTCGCTGCCGCAGCCGATGGTGCGCTTCAGTTGAAGAACGCCAAGCTGGTCGCCTTTGGAGCCACCCGCAAGGCTGGCACCACCGCGGCTGAGGATCCGCAAGTAAAGGGTTTGATCGATGCCCGCACCGAGGTGGTCTGCATCGTGGCCAAGAGCCATGATGAGCACGTCTTCCGAGCTCTGCGCACCACCCTGGAAGAAAACCTGGAGATGGTTGCCGACACCGTGCGGCACCTGGTTTCTCAAGGTAGGCGGGTGTTCGTCGACTGTGAGCACTTCTTTGACGGCTACAAGGCCAATCCGGAGTATGCCCTCGAGGTGATCCGGACGGCAGCCGATGCTGGTGCTGAGGTGGTCGTGTTGTGCGACACCAACGGTGGCATGCTGCCATCGCAAATGGGGGACGTGGTCTCAGCTGCCGGGGCCATCGGGGTGGATCTGGGCATTCATTGCCACAACGACACCGGCTGCGCGGTCGCCAACACGATGTCGGCGGTGGACGCTGGGGTGATGCACTTCCAGGGCACGCTGAACGAGTACGGCGAGCGCACCGGCAATGCCAACCTCATCACCGTCCTGGCCAACCTGCAGCTGAAGTACGGCTGGCCATTGGTGCCGCCGGGCGCCTTGGCCGAGGCCACCCGAATCGCCCACGCTGTGGCGGGGGTGACCAACGTACCGCTGAACAACCGCCAGCCCTATGTGGGATCGTCATCCTTCGCGCACAAGGCTGGCTTGCATGCTTCGGCGATCAAGGTCGACGCCAATCTCTATCAGCACATCGACCCGATTCTGGTGGGCAATGACATGCGCATGCTGGTCTCCGACATGGCCGGACGGGCCAATATTCAGCTGAAGGGCTCTGAGCTCGGCTACGACCTGTCCAACCGCGATCTGGCTGCCAAGGTCACCGACACGGTGAAGGCCCGTGAAATGGACGGGTACTCCTACGAGTCGGCCGATGCCAGCTTCGAACTGCTCCTGCGCGCCGAGATGGGGCTACTGGAGGACTTCTTCGAAGTGCTCAGCTGGCGGGTCATCACCGGGCACGAAATGAAGCCCGAAGGCGACTCCGAGGCGACGGTGAAGCTGCGAGCCAAGGGCGTGGTGCACCATCTGGTGGGCGAGGGCCACGGCCCGCTGAACTCGCTGGATGTGGCTTTACGCGGTGCGCTGAAGCAGGCCTTCCCCCAGGTGGACGCCTACGAGCTCACCGACTTCAAGGTGCGCATCCTCGATCAGGGTCATGGCACGGACGCGATCGTCCGCACGATGATCGATATGACCGACGGCGAGCGACTCTGGACCACCGTCGGAGTTGGCACCAACGTGATCGAGGCTTCGTGGGAGGCGCTCTATGACGCCTACCGGTGGGGAATGCTGAAGCGCTGACCAAGGCGGGCTCGACCTGCTCCGGGCTAGGCTCCATGCTATGGAAATGACACCGGAGCCAACTGGTGCGCTGCTGGCTGCCAACGAGCGTGCGCAAGCTCGTTCGCACCTTCGCAGCCTGGCCGAGCAGGGCGCCTTTCCGCCAGCCGAGCTGGATCGTCGGCTAGCCGAACTCGATCTGGTGAACTCACCAGGGGTCCCGGCTGTCGTTGCGCTACCGGGCTATCGCCCCGATGATCGTTTACGGCTGGTAGCTGGCATGTCCCGCGAGCGCCGCCGTGGCATCTGGACGGTGCCGCCCTACCTCTTCGTCCAGGCGGCCGGCTCGAATGTGCGGCTGGATTGTCGCGAGGCGAGCGCAGTAACTGCGGTGATCGACTTGGAGCTCAGCGGCGGCCTTGGGACGGTGAAGCTGATTCTGCCCGAAGGCTGGGCGGTCAACACTGATCGGTTAGCCAGACAGATCGGTACCGCCTCGGTGCGGGTGCCCGGCACCCCAGCGCCTGGCTGTCCGCTGATCGTGGTGCACGGGGCCCTGGGTGTGGGCAACTTCCGAGCGGTGACCAGGCGGTCGCGGCGCCGCTGAGGTCAGCTGATTCGCTCCAATACCACCGGGTTGACGGCGGGCGCCTCGGCGCCGATCTGGACCGCGTCGGTGATCGCCTGCTTGGCCCGCTCGATTCGTTCGGCGGTGTCGGTGTGCAACTCGAACAATGGCTGTCCGGCTCGCACGTGGTCGCCGACCCCGGCGTGCCAGGTGACTCCAGCAGCCGCCTGAACCGGGTCGCCCTGCTTGGCCCGACCAGCACCCAACCGCCAGGCGGCCAGCCCGACGGCCATCGCGTCCATCGAGGTCAGGTAGCCGTCGGCCTCGGCGGTGATCACTTCGGTGTACTTCGGGGCGGGCAAGGCGGCGTCCGGATCGCCGCCCTGGGCGCGAATCATCGCCTTCCAGGAGTCCATCGCCTTGCCGGAGGCCAGCACGGCTGCCGGGTCAGCATCGATGCCGGCGCAGGCGAGCATTTCGGCGGCCAGGGCGACGGTGAGCTCAACCACATCGGCCGGGCCGCCACCGGCCAGCACCTCGACCGATTCAGTGACTTCGACCCCGTTGCCGGCACTGCGGCCCAGCGGGGCGTTCATGTCGGTGATCAGAGCCACGGTGTTGACCCCGGCGTCGCGGCCGATCTCAACCATGGTGCGGGCCAGCGACTGGGCGTTGGCCACGGTCTTCATGAAGGCCCCGGCGCCCGTCTTGACGTCCAGCACCAGGGAGGCGGTGCCCTCGGCGATCTTCTTGCTCATGATGGAGGCGGAGATCATTGGGATTGATTCGATGGTGGCCGTCACATCGCGCAGCGCGTACAGCTTCTTATCCGCTGGTGCCAGGCCGGCGCCAGCAGCACAGATGACGGCACCGACATCCTCCAGCTGTGCCAGCATCTCGGCATTGGTCAGGCTGGCCCGCCAACCGGGAATGGCTTCAAGCTTGTCCAGAGTGCCGCCGGTGTGGCCCAGGCCACGTCCGGAGAGCTGCGGTACGGCCGCCCCACAGGCGGCAACCAGCGGTGCCAGTGGCAGCGTGATCTTGTCGCCGACCCCGCCGGTGGAGTGCTTGTCGACCGTGGGACGTGACAGCGAGGAGAAGTCCATCCGCTCCCCAGTGGCGATCATGGCTGCGGTCCAGCGGCTCAGTTCGTCGCGCTCCAGGCCGCGGAAGAAGATCGCCATCGCCATTGCCGACATCTGCTCATCGCTGACCACCCCGTCGGTGTAGGCCCGGATCAACCAGTCGATCGCTTCGGGGGCCAATCGGCCGCCGTCCCGCTTGATCCGGATTAGTTCGACAGCATCGAAATCGGCGACATTGCTCATAGTCGAACCCTAGAACCTGACCAGGCTTTGCGCATCTCAGCGCGGCTAGCGCGACAGGTCTTTGAGCGCGCCAGCATCTAGCAACTGGAAGGTGCGCCCGTCGATGGCCAGTAGGCCCTCATCGGCCATCCGGCCGAGTTCGCGGGTCATCGAAGCCCGCGACACTTGGAGATGGTCGGCCAGTTCCTGCCGAGTGAGCGAAGGCGCCACCCGTCCATTGGCGTCGGCGGTTCGGACCAGGTAGAACGCCAGCCGCGCCCGAAGGCCGCGACGGGTGAGCAGTTCCCCGCGAGAGTTCAGGTGCCGGGCCCGGTCGGCGAGCAGCTGGACGCAGTTCTGCAGCAGGCGCTGCCGCAGCGGCTGCGGGGCGGCATCGGAGAGCAACTCCCGGGTATCGACGACCAGCACCCGGCTGGCCCGGGCGGCGTGGACGTCGGCTGGCCAGCGCGGTTTGGCGGCGAAAGCGGTCACCGCGCCACAGGCGCCGCCGGTGTTCACCACATCGATGATGTGTCGGCTGCCGTCGGTTCGGGTGCGGATGACCTGAAGGCGGCCTGAAAGCACCACAAAGAACTCGCGTTGGGGCTCGGCGCGATGGGCCAGCACCGCGCCGGTCGGCCAACTGGCCAACCGGGCGTAGCCGTCGGCGAGCAGCCGGGCGAGGTCATCGGCAGCCAAGCCGTGGCCGAGCACCGAGTCGACGAAGCCCTGCCCATCACCTGCCGCTGGCGAACCTGTCGCGTCGAACGCGGCGCTGCCTTCGCTCACCCGGCCTCCAAAGTGTTGCCCGGGCGACAGACGCCCGAGTGTCGACGAATCTAGCCTTTGGCCGAAGAAACGCCACATTCGGGCGCATTACTCCTTACCAGGAAGGCATTTCCAGCATGGGTATGTTCTGTTTCCAGTGCGAGCAAACGGTTGGCGGGGCGGCCTGCCTCGACGTCAGCAACTGCGGCAAGACCGCTGAGACCTCTGACGCACAAGACCGCATCACCTACGAGCTCATGAAGCTCGCCGTGGCCGCCGAGGGCACCGGACGGGATGCCGAGCTGGCGGTGACCTTCATGGAAGGTCTGTTCACCACGGTCACCAATGTCAGCTTCGATGGTGATGCCTGCAACCAGCTGGCCGATGAGATCGACGCCAAGCGCCGGGAAATCACCGCCGGGGCTGACACCACCCTGGATGCGGTCTCCGGGCCCGACAAGATCTTCACGGTTGGTGGCGCTGAGCCGTCCCTGCGGGCACTGCTCGTTATTGGACTGCGCGGGATGGCCGCCTACGCCCACCATGCCCACGTGCTCGGCTTCCGCGATGCGAGCGTCGACGGCTGGCTGATCAGCGGTCTGGCGGCCGCGTCCCGCTCACACGAGGTGGGCACCTGGCTGGAGCTGCTGCACGACTTCGGCATGGTGAACTTCCGCTGCCTGGAGCTGTTGGATCAGGCCAACACCGGCAGCTACGGCAATCCCGAGCCCACCACGGTGACCATGGAGGTGCAGCCCGGCCCGTTCATTGTGGTCACCGGTCATGATCTGCACGACCTGAAGATGCTCGCCGAGCAGTGCGAGACCGCTGGGGTGGCCATCTACACCCACGGCGAGATGCTGCCCGGCCACGCCTACCCGGAACTGCGGAAATACACCTGCCTGAAGGGTCACTTCGGCACCGCCTGGCAGAACCAGCGCAAGGAGTTCCTGGGCGTCCCCGGGGCCTTCCTGTTCACCACCAACTGCCTAATGCCCCCGCTGCCGGCCTACGCGCCCAACATCTTCACCACTGCGATGGTCGCGCACCCGGGGGTCGCTCATGTGCCAGCGGCAGCCGACGGCACCAAAGACTTCGCTGCCGTGATCGCCAAAGCGATCGAACTCGGCGGTTGGAGTGAGCCGAAGATGTTCTCCGGCATCAACGGCGGCAATGAGCTGACCACCGGGTTCGGTCACCACGCTGTGCTGGGCGTGGCCGATGTGGTGATCGAGGCCATCAAGGCCGGTGATCTGAAGCACATCTATCTGGTGGGCGGCTGCGATGGTGCCCTGCACGGTCGCAACTACTTCACCGACCTGGTGGAGCAGACCCCTGCCGACAGCATCGTGTTGACGCTTGCCTGCGGCAAGTTCAGGTTCAATGACCTCGACCTGGGCACCGTTGGGGGCCTGCCGCGGATGCTCGATATGGGGCAGTGCAATGACGCCTACTCAGCGGTGAAGGTCGCCAGCGCCCTGGCGGAGGCCTTCGACATTGGGATCAACGAGCTACCGCTTTCGCTGGTGCTTTCGTGGTACGAGCAGAAGGCGGTCTGCGTCCTGCTCAGCCTCTTGGCGCTGGGGGTAAAGAACATCTACCTCGGCCCCAGTCTGCCGGCGTTCGTTTCGCCGGAGGTGCTGGCGGTTCTGGTGAGCGAGTTCGGGCTTCGTCCCACCAGCACCGTCGAAGCCGACCTGGCGGCGATGCGTCCGGTACTGGTCTGAGCTGATCGCCCTCGGCTCTGGTGTGGGGGCACTGGGCCGGGGGAGCAGCACCCCTCGGAGTGGCTGAGCGGACAGCCACTCCGAGGGGTGTTTCGGTGCCGGGGTCGATGAGTTGGTCAGGCTGGTTGGGCGGCTAGGGTGTGCGCCATGCGTATTGCCAGATTCGTGGCCCAGGGCGACCCAACTTTCGGAGTGGTCGAACTGGCCGAGGACCAGGGGTCGAACCCAGAAACCATCGCGGTGGTGAGCGGGGATCCACTCGCTGGCCCGGTGAACTACACGGGGGAACGGCTTGACCTGGCTGAGGTCCGATTGGTCTCGCCGGTTATTCCGCGCAGCAAGGTCCTAGGTATCGGACGTAACTACGCCGACCATGCCGCTGAGCGAGGCGTCGAGGTGCCCGGGACTCCGCTGGTTTTCTTCAAACCGAACACCGCTGTGATCGGTCCCGGCGAGCCGATCGTGTACCCGGTCGAAACCAGCAACCTGCATTTCGAAGGTGAGTTGGCCGTGGTCATCGGTCGGATCTGTCGGCGAGTGCCGCCGGAGCGGGCAGCGGAGGTCATCTTCGGGTACACCGTCGCCAACGACATCACCGCCCGCGACCTGCAGGCCAGCGATGGCCAGTGGGCTCGAGCCAAGGGTTTCGACACCTTCTGCCCGTTGGGTCCGTGGATCTCGACTCACCTCGAACCCGGTGAAGCCGCCCACCTGGAGATCACCACCACATTGAATGGCGAGTTGCGGCAGTCGGGCAACACCGCCGATTTGGTGCACTCGATTCCCGAACTGATCGCGCACATCTCCGGGTTCACCACCCTGCTGCCCGGCGACGTGATCCTGACCGGCACCCCGTCCGGGGTTGGACCGATGAACCCTGGCGACTCCGTGAGCGTGACCATTTCGGGAATTGGCACGCTGACCAATCCGGTCGTCAGCGAGGAGGCATGATGGCCAGCTTCCTGGACCGGTTCGTCCGTTTCGAGCCAGCTCCTGGGGTGTCGTACGCCCGCAGCCTGAGGATTGAGGATCCGGGCTTTTCCGGGCTGCGCCAGATCGCCTTGGGCATCGGCGGCGCCATGTTGGTGCTGATGTTGCTGTGGACGATTCCTGCGGTTGTCACCCGGTCAGCGCTGAGCCTCTTCTATGTGATGTCGGGTTCGCCGGGGGACTGGGCCACCTACAGTGCGGCCGCGGCCACCTTCGCCATCCCGGCGGGAATGGCAGCCGCTCAGCTGGGGCTCGCCGCGATGATCCCGGTGACGCTGGCCTTGGTGCTGTTCGTGAACCGGTTTCGTCCGCGCTGGCTGCATTCGGTGCAACCAGGCTTCCGGTGGCGCTACGCGTTGCTGGCGCTAGTCGCTGCCGTGGTCGTGATCGGCGGGGTGTGGGCGCTGAGTCGCATCGGTCAGGAGTGGACGTTTCGACCAGAGGCTGATTGGGGCTGGTTCCTGCTGGTGATCGTGTTGGTGACGCCGCTGCAGGCCGCTGGCGAGGAGTACGTGTTTCGGGGCTACCTGATGCAAGCCATCTCGAGCACCGCGGTGGACCTCCGTCCCGCTGACCTGGATAAGGACGGCCCGCTGGCGAAGGTGGGCGACTGGTTGGCCAAGGAGTTCCCCAGCTGGGCAGGGATTGTCGGTTCGGCGATCATCTTTACGCTGGTGCATCCTTCACAGAATCTGCCGGCCCTCCTCTACCCGTTGGGCTTCGGTCTGCTGGCCGGTTGGTTGGTGGTGAAGACCGGCGGTTTGGAGGCCAGCATCGCAGCCCACGTGGTGAACAACATGATCACCTTCGGCTACGCCGCCCTGTCGGGCACCATGGTGGCCACCTACACCCAACGGTCAGTGGACTGGCTGGGGCTGGTGACGATCCTGGCCGCTTTTGTCCTCTTTGCGGTCGCGGCAATCTGGTTGGCCAAGCGGATGAGGTTGGCCACGACCACACCGGCGTCTCGGTTTTGACGGTGAGTGCCGCTCTAGTAAAGTAAGCGGTCGCTGGCCTCACCGGGCCAGCAAGTCTATGAGTGGCGCAAGGGCCGTGATCCGGCTGAAGTGACTACTGATAGACGATGGGGTATGGGGTAATTGGCAGCCCGCCGGATTCTGATTCCGTCAGTCTAGGTTCGAGTCCTAGTACCCCAACGCAGTGAAGATGCGCTGCGTTGGCAGTTTCATGCTGGCGTTGCTGGTGCGCTAGTCTTCGCTGGCGTTGCGTAAGCAACACCGCGATTGGCCCCGTTGTGTAGTGGCCTAGCACGCCGCCCTCTCAAGGCGGTAGCGCGGGTTCGAATCCCGTCGGGGCTACAAGGTGAAACCCCCTGTCAGAGGCAACTCTGGCAGGGGGTTCCTTGCATTCGGCGAAGCGGGCCGCCTTCAGGGGCGCCCTCGATTGCGCTTTGCCCGGCGGACCATCTTGACCAGTTCCTCGGCCCAAAGGACGACCGACGCCATCCCGACGGCGATGGCCCAATGCGTCAGGTCCAAGGAGGCGGTACCGAAGGCGGTCTGCAGAACGGGCACCTCCACTACGGCGACCTGCGAGGCGACTCCGAACAGGACCGAGCCCCAAAGCCACTTGTTGTTGAATGGGTGGCGAAACGCGGAGTTCAGGTCGGAGCGGGCGTTGAAGGCGTTGAACAACTGGGCGAAGACGAGCGTGACGAACCCAGCGGTGCGGGCGACGTCGAGCGAATCCGAGCCCGGGATGAGCCCCCCGGGCAGGAACATGTCGATGGTGAGCAAGGTGACCGCACCCATGGTGAGACCAATGAACCCCACCCGCTGCCACATGTGCCGATCGATGATCCGGTCGTCCGGGCTGCGCGGTTTGCGGGCCATGACGTCGCCATCTTCGGGGTCGACGCCCATGGCTAGGGCCGGGGCCGCGTCGGTCACCAGATTGATCCACAAGATCTGGGTGGCCAACAGGGGCAGCACGATGGCGCCCGAGCCGCTGGCGTCGGTGAGACCGATGACCCCGGCGAGGACGACGCCGAAGAACACGGTCGCGACCTCGCCCATGTTGGAGGACAACAGGTAGCGCAGGAACTTGCGGATGTTGTCGAAAATGGCCCGACCCTGACGAACGGCCGCAACGATCGTGGCGTAGTTGTCGTCGGCCAGGATCATTGTTGCGGCCTCTTTGGTGACCTCGGTGCCGGTGATCCCCATCGCAACGCCGATATCGGCTGACTTGAGCGCTGGTGCGTCGTTCACGCCATCGCCGGTCATCGCCACCACGTGTCGGTCGGCCTGCAGAGCGTCCACGATCCGCAGCTTGTGCTCTGGTGCGACGCGGGCGTAGATGGAGGTCTGCCGAGTCGCCTGCCGAAACTCATCCTCGGAAAGTTGGTCGAGTTCGGCGCCGGTGAACGCCTTGGCGCCAACCTGAACCAGGCCGAGGTCGGACGCGATCCGCGCGGCGGTCACCGGGTGGTCGCCGGTGATCATGACCG
>DIVW01000027.1:14595-63752 GCA_002428365.1 Propionibacteriaceae bacterium UBA6122 | reverse complement strand
GACCGCCCAAGCCAACTTCACCATCACGATCGCCAAGGCCGTCCACATCACCACCACCAGCCTGCCGAGCGTTGAGGCTGGCGACCCCTACCCCGAAACCACCTTGGCCGCAGCGGACGGCACCCCCGGTTACACCTGGACCTCCACCGCCCTGCCTGAAGGTCTGACTCTGTCCGAGGCTGGCGTCCTGTCCGGCACTCCCACCACCGCTGGTGACACCAGCGTGACCTTCACCGCCACCGACGCCAACATCAAGACCGCCACCGCCGACCTGACCATCACCATTACCCCGGCCGTCCACCTGACCAACACCGCGCTGTCGATCGGCGTGGTCGGCGGCGACTACACCAGCACCCTCACCGCGGCTGGCGGCACTGCGCCGTACACGATCACCGCCGGAACCCTGCCCGACGGTCTCACGCTCACCGACGGCGTGATCAGTGGCACCCCCACTGCCACGGCACGCAACACCCCGGTAGAGATCACCGTCACCGATGCCCGCGGAAAGTCGTCCACAACTTCCCCGGGCCTGACCGTCGTCAAGGCCGTCTCGCTGTCCGCCGCGTCCACCAACACCTGCGCGGTTACGCCCGCCGGGGGTGTCGAGTGCTGGGGCAGCAACGCCAGCGGCCAACTCGGCGATGGCACCACAGACAGCAGCAACTATCCGGTGACTGTGACCGGCCTCAAAGCGCAGGCCATCTCCGTCGCTGCCGGCTTCACCCACACCTGCGCCCTGTTGTCCACCGGCACGGTGCAGTGCTGGGGAGCCAACGACTCCGGCCAACTCGGTGTCGGCGACACCCTCACTCACAACACGGTCGTCGACGTGTCTGGCATCGACTCCGCAGTGAAGATCGCCGCTGGCCTGAACTTCACCTGTGCCACGCTCCGCGACGGCACCGTCTCTTGCTGGGGCACCGGTACGTATGGCCAGATCGGCAATGGTAGTTCGACCAGCGTTTCCGAGCCCACAGCCGCCAACGACCTGACCAATGTGGTCGACGTCGTGGCTGGCGGCTCCCATGTCTGCGCCTTGACCGTCTCTGGCACCGTGTCGTGCTGGGGACGCAACCAGGTGCGCCAGATCGGTGCCGGTGGCTCGGCCAGTCAAACCAGCTACAACACCCCCGTAGCGGTGCCCGATGTCAGTGATGTCGTGTCGTTGAACGCCCAGATGGGTGCCCACACCTGCGCGGCAACGTCGACCGGTGCGGTGAAGTGTTGGGGCAACAACTCCGTGTACCAGTTGGGCGCGACCTCACCGACGGCCAGCGGCGACGCCTTGACCGTTGCCGACGTCACCGACGCCGTCGAGGTGTACGCCGGTGGAGGCCACTCGTGTGCCATCAACGCTGCGGGCGCCCTGCGGTGTTGGGGCTACAACAGTGCCGGTCAACTCGGCGGCGGCACCGTCGGCACCAACAGCGCTGCTGCGGTCAATGTGCCGCTCGTCGACCCGGTTTCCAGCGCAGCAGCGGGCTCCAGCCATACCTGTGCTCGCACCACCACCGGCACCATCAACTGCTGGGGTTCCAACACCGCTGGCCAACTCGGTGACGGCACCACCACCAGTACCGTCACACCGACACCGGTGGTCGGGTTCAATGTGGCTGCGGTCACGGTGACCAGCGTCAGCCTGGACGCTGGCGTGGTCGGCACCGCCTACGCCGATCACCAGCTCGCCGCCACTGGCGGCGTTGCGCCCTACACCTGGACGGCCACCGGCCTACCGGCTGGACTGAGCGTGAGCAGCGCTGGCATTCTCTCCGGAACACCGACCGTGGCGGACACCAGCGAGGTCGCGTTCACCGTCACCGACGTGAGAGGCAAGACCGACACTCTCACCGCCTCAATCACCGTGATCCCGGCCGTTCACGTCACCACAGCCAGCCTGCCCAGCGTCGAGGCCGGGGACGCCTACCCCGAAACCACACTGGCCGCAGCCGACGGCACCCCCGGCTACACCTGGACCGCCACCGGACTGCCCGACGGTCTCACCCTGGGCACCGACGGCGTCCTGTCGGGCACCCCGACCACCGCTGGCACCAACACCGTGACGGTCACCGTCACCGACGCAACCAGCAAGACCGCCACCGCGGAACTCGAACTGGTCATCACCGCCGCAGCCCACCTGACCAGCACCAGCTTGTCCATCGGCGTCATCGGCGGCGACTACACCTCCGCACTGACCGTCGCCGGCGGCACCGCCCCCTACACGATCACTGCGTCCAGCCTGCCCGCCGGGCTGAGCCTGACCGATGGCACCATCAGCGGCACCCCCACCACCGCAGCCACCAATACCCCGGTTGAACTCACCGTCACCGACGCTCACGGCAAGACCGCCACCAGCACCCTCAACCTCACCGTGGCGGAGCCCAAGACTGCAGCCGGTGGCTACTACCACTCCTGCGCGATCACCCCCACCGGCGGGGTGGAGTGCTGGGGCACCAACGGCAGCGGCCAGTTGGGTGATGGCACCACCACGAGCACCTACTACCCGGTCGCAACAGTTGATTTGGGCGGGCGGGTCATCTCGCTGACTGCCGGCTACAACCACACGTGCGCGCTACTGGCCAACGGCAAGGTGCAGTGCTGGGGCAACAACACCAATGGACAACTCGGCACCGGCAACCAGACGTTAAGTTCCACGCCTCAAGACGTCCTCGATATCGACGACGCGGTCTCGCTCGCCGCAGGTCAGTACTTCACCTGCGCCACGCTCCGCGATGGCACCGCCTCCTGCTGGGGCACCGGCAACTTTGGCCAGATCGGCAACGGCACTTCAAGTAGCGTCTCCGAGCCTAAACCGGTCACAGGCCTGACCAACTTGGTCGACGTTGAGACTGGCTCCGCGCACGCCTGCGCCTTGACCACCTCGGGCAGCGTCTCGTGTTGGGGACGTAACGCCCAGTACCAGTTGGGCGCCGGCTCCACCCCTGGTGCCAGCAGCAACGTGCCGGTGGCTATCCCTGACGTCAGCGGCGCCATTTCGCTCAGTGCCCACCTGGGAGCCCACACCTGTGTCGCGACGAACACCGGCACGGTGAAGTGCTGGGGCAACAACACCGCCTCACAGCTAGGGGCCGCTACCCCGTCGCTGAGCATCGACGCGCTCAGCGTTGCCGAGGTGACCGATGCCGCTGCGGTTGTGGTTGGCGGCACCCACTCCTGTGCAATCAGCACCTCCGGCGCCATGCGGTGCTGGGGCTCAAACACGAGCGGCCAGCTCGGTGACGCAACCTCTGACAGCCTCAGCGCTTCGCCGGTGTTGGTGAACCTCACCGGGACGGCGGCCAGCGCTTCAGCGGGGACGACTCACACGTGCGCGCTGCTGACCGATGGAGCACTCAACTGCTGGGGTGGCAACGTCGGCGCCCAGCTCGGTAACGGCTATGCCAGCGTCCAGTACTTCCCACTGACAATCCCCGCGATCAGCAATGCGTTCACCACCGTGTCGATGGGCACCGACTCCGCCTGTGGTCTGACCGCCGGTGGGGCGGTCGAGTGCTGGGGCAGCAACACCTACGGCCAGCTCGGCGACGGCACCACGACAGCAAGCGTCGATCCGGTGCAGGTGAGCGGGCTCACCGCCGGGGTCACCGCGATCAGCGTCGGCGAGCAGCGCGCCTGCGCGCTCACCTCTGCCGGTGGAGTGAAGTGTTGGGGACACAACGCCTACGGCGAAATCGGTGACGGCACCACGACCGATGCAAAGACCCCGGCGACCCCGATCGGACTCTCCGAAGGCGTGGTGTCGGTCGCAACCGGAGCCACCTCGTCCTGCGCGGTGATGAGCAACGGCACCGTGAAGTGCTGGGGACAAGACGGCGCGGGCCAACTCGGTGACAAGTCCACCAGTGCCTACCGGTCTAGCCCTGTCCAGGTCTGGGGACTCTCTGATGCCGCTTCCGTTGGGGTCGGCTGGGGCCACGCCTGCGCGGTGACCACCACCGGCGCCCTGCAGTGTTGGGGAAGCAACAACAATGGCGCACTGGGCAACTCCTCGACCACTTTGAACTTCGACTACCCCGTCGCGGTGACCGGGCTGAGCAGCGGGGTTACCGCCGTGACGGCGGGCATGAACAGCACCTGCGCAGTCGTGAACGGTGGCCTGCAGTGCTGGGGCGCCAACTCCAGCGGTCAACTCGGCAACGGCACCACTACCGATGCGCTCCAACCCACGGCGGTGACCGGGCTGTCCAGCGGCGTGGCCAGTGTCGACGCGAGCACCAACCATGCGTGTGCCCTGACCACCAGCGGCTCGATGAAGTGCTGGGGTTCGAACTCCAGCGGACAACTCGGTGACGGCACAAACACCGCGAAGGACTCCCCCGCCGAGGTGCCCGGGCTGTCGAGCGGTGTGAGCTCGATCACGGCTGGCGGCAGCAGTTCCTGCGCCCTGCTGGACGACGGAAGCGCACGATGCTGGGGCAACAACAGCAGCGGCCAGCTGGGAATTCGCACCGTCTACGATCCCACCCCGACGCCGCCGGTCGGCTTCAATGTGGCCCCGCTCACCGCAGGTAGCGTGAGCCTCAACTCCGGTGTCGCTGGCACCGCCTACCCCAGCCGTGAGCTCTCCGCCAATGGCGGCGTCGCCCCCTACACCTGGACGGCCACCGGCCTGCCCGCCGGGCTCAGCTTGAGCACCGCCGGTATCCTCTCCGGCACCCCGACCGAGGCTGGTACGGCCGACGTGACCTTCACCGTCACTGATGTGCGCGGCAAGACCGACTCGGTTACCGCATCGATCACGATCACCCCGGCCGTCCACGTGACCACCACCGAGCTACCCAGCGGCGTCGTCGGCACCGCCTATGCGGCCACCCTGACCGCCGCCGATGGAACCGGCCCCTACACCTGGACCGCATCCGGGCTGCCAACAACCCTGACACTCAGCAGCGGTGGCCAAATCAGCGGCACCCCCGATTCGGTGGGCATCCTCGATGAGATCACCATCACCGTCACCGACGCCAACGGTAAGACCGACAGCTTCGCGGCTTCGATCACCATCATCCCGGCGGTGAACATCACTACGACTTCACTGCCGGTCGGCGTGGTTGGGACCAGCTATCAAGCAACCCTCGAAGCCGCCGACGGTACCAGCCCCCACGCCTGGAGTTCCTCCACGCTGCCCGCTGGCCTCGAACTCGCCACCGACGGCACCCTCACTGGCACCCCCACCACAGCAGGCACCACCTGGGTAGCGTTCACCGTCACCGACAAAAACGGCAAGATCGACATCCTCGACCTGCAAATCGCCATCACCCCGGCCGTCCACATCACCACTACTACCCTGCCTACCAACGTCGTCGTCGGGGAGGCCTATCCCGAGACCACGCTGACCGCCGCCGACGGCGCCCCCGGCTACACCTGGACGGCAACTGGGCTCCCCAGCGGCCTCACTCTCAACAGCGCCACCGGGGTACTCTCCGGCACCCCCACTGCCAGCGGGGCGTACTCGGTTGAGGTCACTGCCACTGATCAGAACGACAAGACCGCCACCACCACTATTCCGCTGTCGGTATTTGCCGTGGCGGGCGCAGCCAGCGACCTTACTTCGATTGATGGCGGTGGCCTCTTCACCTGTGCGGTCAACAATGTTGGCGGTGTCGAGTGCTGGGGCTACAACACCCAAGGACAGCTCGGTAACGGCACCACCACTAACAGCCTCTCTCCCGTCGCCGTCACTGGTCTGACCAGTGGCGTAGCCGCCGTCACCGCCAGCAACAGCTTCGCCTGCGCGCTCACCAACGCTGGCGGAGTCAAGTGCTGGGGCTACAACACCCAAGGCCAACTCGGCAACGGCACCACCACTAACAGCACCACCCCAGTGGACGTCGATGGCCTGACCAGCGGAGTCACTGCCATCACCGCTGGCACCAACTTCGCCTGCGCGCTCACCAGCGCCGGTGCCGTCAAATGTTGGGGCTACAACGTCTACGGCCAACTCGGCAACACCACCAACACCAGCAGTTCCACCCCCACAACCGTCGATGGCCTCACCAGCGGCGTTACCGCCATCAGCGCTGGCCTGCGCCACGCCTGTGCGGTCACCGCCGGTGGCGGAGCCAAGTGTTGGGGCTACAACTACTACGGCCAACTCGGCAACGGCACCACCATCGACACCAACGCCCCCGTTGACGTCGATGGCCTCACCAGCGGCGCCACCGCCGTCACCACCGGCAACAACCACAGCTGCGCTCTCACCACCGACGGTGGCATCAAATGCTGGGGCTACAACAGCAGTGGCCAACTCGGCAACAGCACCACCACCGACAGCGCCACCCCCGTTGACGTCGATGGCCTCACCAGCGGCGCCACCTCAGTGACCGCCGGTGGTGCGCACACCTGCGCCATCACGTCCGGCGGCGGCGCCCGCTGTTGGGGCTACAACAGTGGCGGTCAACTCGGCAACGAGTCGACCACGACTAGTTCCACCGCTGTCGAGGTCACCGGACTCACCAGCGGGGTCACGGCGATCTCCGCTGGCGGCAGCCACACCTGCGCCATCACCGGCAGCCATGACGTGGCGTGCTGGGGAACCAACACCTACGGGCAGCTTGGCAATGGCCAAAGCTCGGTCGCGTCCACTCCCCTGGCGGTGACCGGCCTGGCATCGGGTATTGCCGCGACCGTGGCGGGTAACACCCACAGCTGCGCGCTCACCAGCACCGGTGGCGTCGAGTGTTGGGGCGGTAATAGCTTCGGACAGCTCGGTAACGGCACCACTACCGCCAGTTCGACCGCAGTCGAGGTCACCGGGCTCACCAGCGGGGTCACGGCCCTCGCTGTCGGCGGCAGCCACACCTGCGCCCTCACTGCCGCAGGCGGCGTCAAATGCTGGGGCTTCAACAGCAACGGACAACTCGGCAACAGCACCGCCGGCACCGACGTGCCCACTCCCGTCGACGTCGAAGGACTCTCCAGCGGCGTCACCGCCATCGCGGCCGGGGGCAGCCACACCTGTGCGCTGACTACGTCCGGCGGCATCAAATGCTGGGGCAACAACTTCGCTGGCGCGGTCGGTGACGCCACCACCAACGACAGGTATGTGCCCGTCGACGTGAATGGGCTTACCAGCGGCGTCTCGGCCATCACCGCGGGCGGCAGCCACACCTGCGCGCTGACCACCGGTGGCGGCGTCAAGTGCTGGGGCTACAACGCGACCGGAGAACTCGGCAACGGCACCACCACCGCCAGCACGACGCCAGTCGACGTCAACGGCCTCACCAGCGGAGCTACTGCGCTTGATGCTGGCGGCAGCGACAGTTGCGCCCTCACCACTGGCGGTGGCGTCAAGTGTTGGGGCAGTAACAACAACGGACAACTCGGCAACGGCACCACCGTTGACGCCAACGCTCCAGTCGACGTCAGCGGCCTAGCCAGTGGAGCTGCCACCGTCAATGTTGGTGGGTACCACGCCTGCGCGGTCACCACCGCTGGCGCCCTCAAATGCTGGGGCCAAAACTCCTACGGACAACTCGGCAACGGTGCCACCACCAACGCCACCACGCCAGTCGACGTCACCGGCTTGTCCAGCGAAGTGGCCAACGTCGCCGCGGGCAATCAACACACCTGCGCTGTAACCACTGCCGGCGGCGTCACATGCTGGGGCAACAATGTTGCTGGCCAGCTCGGCAACAGCGCCATCATTACCCTGATTCCAGGAGCAGTCGTGGGCCACACCTTCACCCCAACCGCCTAGGCACGAACAGCTCACGGGGACGGTTCCCGCGAACGGCTCACGGGGACGGTTCCCGCGAACGGCTCACGGGGACGGTTCCCACGAACGGCTCACGGGGACGGTTCCCGCGAACGGCTCACGGGGACGGTTCCTGCGGGTCTGTCCCCCTGAGCGGCTCACCGGAACCGTCCCCGTGCACAGGTCAGGCGGTGCGGATCAGCTTCTTGTTGACGAACTCGGTGGCACCAAGGCGACCCATTTCGCGGCCGAAACCACTGCGCTTCACCCCGCCGAAGGGCAACTCGGGGCTGTCGGCGAGCACGCAGTTGACGAACACCATGCCAGCATCAATCTGATTGGCCACCCGCTCAGCTTGCTCAGGGTCGGTGGTGTACAGGTAGGAACCCAGACCGAAGGGCGTGTGGTTGGCCACCTCAATCGCCTCGGCCTCATCGGCCACTTCGTAGACCAGCGCGACCGGCCCGAAGAACTCCTCCAGGTAGATGTCGGAGTCGCGGGGAATGTCAGCGATCACCGTCGGCGCGAAGAAGGTGCCCTCATGGGTGCCACCCAGCAGCAGCTTGCCGCCAGCAGCGACCGCGCGGGCCACCTGGTCGGCCAAACCAGCAGCGGCGGAAGCCGAAGAAACCGGGCCCAGCTCGCAGCCTTCAGCGAACGGGTCTTCGGCCTTCACCTTCGCCAACCCGGCCACCAGCTTCTCGGTGAACGCCGGGTACAGCTCGGAGATCACGATCGCCCGCTTCGGGGCATTGCAGGACTGCCCGGAGTTGTCGAGGCGGCCAGCAATCAGATCGGCCACCGTGGCGTCCAGGTCATCGGTCGAAAGCACGATGAAGGGGTCAGTACCGCCCAACTCCAGCACAACCTTCTTCAGGTGCCGGCTGGCCTGCTCGGCCACGGCAATGCCAGCACGCTCAGAGCCGGTGAGCGAGACGCCCTGCACCCGCGGATCGGCGATGACGTCGGCGACCTGAGAAATGCTGGCGAAGATCATCTCGAAGGCCCCTGCCGGGGCACCGGCGTCGGCATAGATCTTCGCGGTCAGCTCACCGGTCTTGGGGCACTGCGAGGCAGGTTTCAGCAGGACGCTGTTGCCGATGGTCAGGTTCGGGCCTGCGAAACGGGCCACCTGATAGAAGGGGAAGTTCCACGGCATCACGCCGAGGATGACGCCGAGCGGGGCGTTGCGAATCACGGCAGAGCCTTCGCCGCCGCGCAGTTCGATCGGCTCATCGGCCAGTTCGGCCGGGGCGATTTCGGCGTGGTAGCGGTAGATGTCGGCAGCGAAGTCGACCTCGCCATAGGCCTGGGCGAGCGGCTTGCCCATCTCTTCGACCAGCGCTTTGGCCAGCTCATCGCGGCGCTCGGTGTGCAAATCACCGATCCGGTGGACCAGGGCTGCGCGCTCCTCAACGGTGGTGTCGCGGCCCCAGCCCCTGGTTGCGGTATTCGCGCGGGTGATCGCTGCGGCCAACTCGGAGTCGCTGATCTGGGCGTACTCGGCGAGCGTCTCGCCGGTCGCGGGGTTGTGTACTGCGTACTTGCTCATCATGCTCCAATCGCTTGGTCGGTGATCTTCAGTGCTTCATCGATAACGTCTAGGCCCCGGTTCAGCTCGGCCTCGGTGATCACCAGCGGCGGGGCGATGTGGGTGCGGTTGTAATGCGTGAACGGCCACACGCCGCCAGCTTTGCAGGCCGCCGCAAAAGCCACCATCGGGGCGTTCTGGGCGGCGGTCGGGTTGAAGGGAACCAACGGCTCGCGCGTCTCGCGATCGGTCACCAGCTCGACCGCCCAGAACAGGCCGCGACCACGGACGTCCCCGACGGACGGATGGGTGGCCAGCCACTGGTTCAGCCGCGGTTCGACCACCCGTTGGCTCAAATCCCGGACGTGCTCAAGGATGCCGTCGCGACGGAACACCTCGAAGGTGGTGACGCCCACCGCGCAGGCCAGCGGATGCCCTGAATAGGTCAAGCCGCCGAAGAAGACCCGGTCATTGAAGAAGTCGGCGATCTTGGCCGAAATGATCACCCCGCCGAGCGGGACGTAGCCGGAGTTGACCCCCTTGGCGAAAGTGATCAGGTCGGGTTGCACCCCATAGCCCTGGAAAGCGAACCAATCGCCGGTGCGGCCAAAGCCAGCCATCACTTCGTCGGCGATGTAGACGATGCCGTACTTGTCGCACAACTCCCGCACCCCAGCCAGATAGCCCGGCGGCGGCACCAGGATGCCGTTGGTGCCAACGATCGTCTCCAAGATGATCGCCGCGATGGTGTTGGCCCCCTCCAACACGATCACCGCCTCCAGGTGCTCCAGCGCGCGAGCGGTTTCCTGCTCGGGGCTCTCGGAGTGGAACGGTGAACGATAGGGGTAGGGCCCGAAGAAGTGGACGACCCCAGAGGCGGCGTTCTCATTCGCCCAGCGCCGCGGGTCACCGGTCAGGCTGATCGGGGTGCCCATGCCGCCGTGGTAACTGCGGTAGGTCGAAAGCACCTTGTTGCGTCCGGTGGAATGCCGCGCCATTCGCACCGCATAGTCGTTGGCATCAACCCCGCCGTTGGTGAAGAACACCTTGGTGAACGGCTCGCCGACCACCTCCACCAGCAGCCGGGCCAGCTCCGAGCGCACATCGTTGGCCATGCCGGGCTGGATGGTGGCCAGCCGGTCGGCCTGGCGATGGATCGCAGCAATCAGGTCTGGGTGCTGATGACCAAGGTTCAGGTTCACCAGCTGGGAGCCGAAATCCAGGTAGCTCTTGCCTGCGTAATCCCAAAACTTCGCGCCTTGGCCACCGGCTACCGGCAGCGGATCGATCGCAGCCTGCGCACTCCAGGAGTGAAAGACGTGGCCACGGTCATTGGTGCGAACGACCGCCTCAGCGGCTGCATCCGGCAGCGGGGCCGGGTTCCCAGACAGGTCCACATAGGACGAAGTGATGCTGGGCTCAGTCATTGCTATCAAACTTCCCGTTTAGTGGTTACTCGGAAAACCTAGGTCAACTTGGGACTCGCTCGGCTCGGGCCAGCGCGCGGTGACCACCTTGCTGCGAGTGTAGAAGTGAACCGACTCGGGCCCGTAGATATGGGAATCGCCGAACAGCGAATCACGCCAACCGCCGAACGAGAAGGCGCCCACCGGCACTGGAATCGGCACGTTCACCCCGATCATGCCCACCTCGATATCGAACTCGAACTGCTTCGCGGTGCGGCCGTCGCGGGTGAAGATCGCGGTGCCGTTGGCATAGCGGTTGGAGTTGACCAGGTTCACCGCTTCGTCATAGGAGGCGACCCGCACCACCGAAAGGACGGGGCCGAAGATCTCCTCGTCATAGACGCGCATGCCCGGCTGCACCTTGTCGAGCAGGCTGATGCCGATGAAGAAGCCACCTTCGCTGAACTCCTGCAAGGCTCCGTCGATCACCACCTCTGCGCCCTCGTCAGCCGCGCCGGTCACATAGCCAGCCACCTTGGCGCGATGCTGGGCGGTGATTAGCGGCCCCATTTCACTGGTCGGGTCAGAGCCGACGCCGATCTTGAGCTTGGCGACCCGCTCGGCGATCTTGGGCAGTAGCGCTTCAGCCACCGCCTCCCCCACCGGCACCAACACTGAGATCGCCATGCACCGCTCACCGGCAGCGCCGTAGGCCGCTGAGACGGCAGCATCGGCGGCCGAATCCAGGTCGGCGTCCGGCATCACGATCATGTGGTTCTTGGCGCCACCCAGAGCCTGCACTCGCTTTCCATTGGCGGTGCCGCGGGTGTAGATCGCTTTGGCGATCGGGGTGGAACCGACGAAGCTGACCGCTTTCACCTCAGGTGCATCCAGCAGCGCGTTGACCGCCTCGGCATCGCCGTGGACGACGTTGAGCACGCCAGCGGGCAACCCAGCCTCAGCAAAGAGCTTGGCCAGGAACACCGAAGCTGAGGGGTCCTTCTCGCTCGGCTTCAGCACCACGGTGTTGCCGCAGGCAATCGCCGAGGCGGTCATCCACAGCGGCACCATGATCGGGAAGTTGAACGGTGTGATGGCAGCCACCACCCCGACCGGCTGCTTGACCGAATGGACGTCCACGCCGCGCGAGACCTGCTCGGAGTATTCGCCCTTCAACAGGTGCACCAGACCGGCGGCGAACTCCACGTTTTCCAGGCCCCGGCTGATTTCGCCCAGCGCATCGGCGAACACCTTGCCGTGCTCGGTAGTGACGATGCTGGCCAGCTCATCAGAGCGTTCCACCAGCAGCTGCCGCAACCGGAAGAAGACATCAGCCCGCTTGATCAGACCGGTCGCCCGCCAGCCCGGAAGCGCTGCGGCAGCTGCGGCCACGGCCTCGGCCACCCGTGCAGTATCGGCGAAGCCAACCGAGGCGATCTGCTCGCCGGTGGCCGGGTTGAAGATCGGACCACTGCGGAGGTCTCCGGTAACCTCCTGGCCGCCGATCACGTGGGGAACAAGGGTCATTTCTTCGGGTCCTCTCCTGGAGTTACAGCGATCTTGCGAATGGTCTGAGTGACGGTCCAACGGGTGTGCCAACCGGCCTGCAGCCGCACCAGCGTCCCAGCGCGTAGCGGCAAAGCAGGTGCTGATGGGTCCAGGAACTCCACTGTTCCCGAACCGGAAAGTATGCAGAACACCTCATCGGCTTCAGTGTCGATGACCACCCCTGGCGTCATCTCCCACAATCCCACCTCGAGGCCATCAATGGTGGTCAGCGGCAGCCAGCCGGCCCGCGGCGCACCGGTAACCACCTGATCGGCGGGAAATTCTTCGCATTCGATGGGCGCCTCATGTGCTTGGGCGAGCAGAGCTTGGCTGGGCGGGTTCATGAGTCGAACCCCAGCCCGAGCGCGTCCAGCGTCTTCAACAGCAGGTTGCGTCGGCCCTGATTGTGGTCGGCTCGATCCAGGGCCCACTTGGTGGCCCCGATACCAAGCGCAGCGATCGGGTCGGGCGGGAAGGGCAGCGGACGGTGCCGCACCATCTCCAACTCGGTGCGCTCCGTCGGACAGCCACCGAGCAGGTCGAGCATCACGTCGGCGGCGAACCGGGTGGCTGCCACGCCCAAGCCGGTAAAGCCGGCCGCGTAGGCGAGGCGGCCACCGACGGCGGTGCCATAGAAGGCACAGAACTGGGTGGAGGTGTCGATCGCCCCGGCCCAGCGGTGGCTGAACCCCAATCCGGCCAGCTGCGGGAAGGTGGTGAAGAAGTGCTCGCCCAGCCGGGTGAAGGTAGCTGGACGTTCCTCCTGCGCCGAGTTGAGGCGTCCGCCAGCCGGGTAGATCGCGTCGTAGCCACCGAACAGGATTCGGTTATCGGCGGTGAGCCGGTAGTAGTGGAACTGGTTAGCCAGATCGGCCAGGCCCTGCCGATTGCGCCAGCCGATTTCGGCCAACTGGGCTTCGCTGAGCGGCTCGGTCACCAGGGCGTAGTCGTAGACCGGCACGGTCATCAGCCGGTTGCGCTTCAGCAGTGAGGGAAAAACATTGGTGGCCAGCGCCACCCGCTCGGCGTTCACCCAGCCCCGTTCGGTGCGCACCGTCGGCCGTTCGCCGCGCTCAATGCCAGTAACGGCCGAATGCTCGTAAATCTCCACGCCCAACTGCTCAGCCACCCGCGCCAGTTCCAGGGCCATCCGGCCCGGATTCAACAGAGCAGTGCCTTCGCGGCTCCAGGCGCCGGCCAGGTAGGTGGGCGAGTTCACCTCTGCCCGGACGGCCTCGGCATCGAGGAATCCCTTTTCCTCAGCAAGCCACTCAACTTGATGCGGCTCGACGGCCACGGCAAGTTCGCCGGTGCGCTCGAACTCAACCGCCATTTCGTAGCGCTGGACGGTTTGCTCAATACCGTCCAGGTTGGCCAGCCCCATCCGGTCGAGCTGGTCGAGCTCTGCAGGCCAGCGCCTGCGGCCATTCTCCTCGCCGTGAGTGAGGCTGGCGTCACAGAAGCCGCCGTTGCGGCCGGACGCCGCCCAGCCGACTTCGTGGGCCTCCAACACGATCACGCTGCGATCAGGGTCGCGCTCCTTGGCGCGCACCGCAGTCCACAATCCGGTGTAGCCGCCGCCCACCACCACCAGGTCAGCGCGCTGGCCGCCAGTCAGCGCCGGACGGGCCGGGCGCTCCAATCCGTCCAGCCAAAACACGGCAGGTCGGCTGTCGCGCAGCGCGTCGGCCACCAGCGACGCTGCTGGCCGATTCCGCTCGAAAGCCGTCTGGCTCGACATGAGATGTCCTTCCGGGTGCAGCTCCGCTCCATGCCAGGACAGCACCGCGATCCAAGTTATCGTGCTTTTTGGTCAATCTCATTACGATTTACCTACCTCACACCTCCGCATGACTGCGGATATCGCTGCCGGATCGTGGATGCAGCAGGGTGCGCCAGGGCTCAGGTCGGCTGGGTTGGTCTGGGCTTTGAGGAAATCTGGGAGCTGCGGCTGGGCCTGGGCGATACCACCGCTCCACCCATCGCCCAGCCGCTCTTAGCGTCGTCCGGTACCGGATCTCCCAAACAGCACCGCCCGACCAAGGGTGGGCCCCACCGCCCCCCGACAGGGAGGCCCACCCTTTCGGACTACCGGTCCGCCGGGTTGGTCCGCACGTGATCTCCCGCACGTCTGCGAACCTGAGGAAGCAGCGACGATGACCGCCATCACCGTGCCAAGCTGCTCGCCTCACCTTGTAATACGCGTCCAGGGGGCGATTCCTTACGCGAGTTGGTGAAGAATTTTTCCCGATGCTTACGGCGCCGGGATATCCGCCTACTGCGGAGCCCCGATCGGCACCTCCGGGCTGGGCGACTGCGGCGGCGGATCGACCGGGCACTCGATCTCGGGGCAGGGCTCCGGCGTGGGCGTTGGCGTGGGGGTTGGCGTGGGCGTCGGCGTCGGGGACGGCGTCTTCGACGGGGTCGGCCTCGGCTTGGCGGTGGTCGGCTTGCTGGTCGTCGGTTGAGCCGTGGTCGGCTCGTCGGTCGGCGTGGCCGTGGGCGTCGGGCTCGGAGTTAGCGTCGGGCTCGGAGTTGGCGTCGGGGTGGCTGTTGGTTCGTCAAAGATCGCATCGGCCAGGTTGCCAGCCCCGTTTGCTGGCAGCCCCAGCACCAATCCTGCGGTGACAATCACGCCAGCGGCCGCCCCCACGAAATGGCGGGCCTTGCCAGCCACTTTGACGCTCTCAATGGCGCGGGCGGGCTGGCCACCTACTTCGGCTGCCATCGCCGTACCCGGTTGCTTCAGCAACTCCAAGCCAACACCGCCCAGGACGCCGACCGCGAGCACCGCGCCGATCCGAGAGTTCAACTGGCGCGATCTCGACACCGCCTCCCGACAGTCCGCGCAAACCGCCAGGTGGGCGTCAACCTTGCGGGCGTCTCGGCGGCCGCAGCGCTCCCGCACGTATTTGCCGAGCAACCCACTCAGCTCGGTGCAGTTCGGTGCGGTGCCGACCTGGGCGTCCAGGTAAGACTGCCGAAGGCCTTCGCGCGCGCGGTGCAACAACTGGCTGGCCGCGCCTTCGGCAACGTCCAGTTCCCGGCCGATCTCAGCGTGACTGCGGCTTTCCACTACGCCCATCCACAAGGCCGCCTGCCAGCGCTCAGGCAGGGCCTCGAAGGCGCTGCGGACCAGCCCCGCATCAGCCTCATCGGCCACGACACCCATCGCTGGCCGCGGCTCGGCGACGTCCACCGGGATCTCGACGGTGCGACGGTGGTAGTCGATGGCCCGGTTGCGCACCATTTGCAGGAAGTAGGGCCGGACGCAGTAAGTGGGCCCTTCGCCGCGCTTCAGCAGCACCAGGAGTCGTTCAATCGAGTCAGCGACCACATCTTCGGCGGTGGCGTGATCAACAATCCCTTTGGCAACTGCCAGGGCCGGGCCCTCATTACGTTCGGCCAGTTCGCCGAAGGCCTCCATATCGCCAGCGCGCACGCGCAGCAATAGGTCACTCTCGGTTTCGCGCTCGTGCCCTAGATGCGCGCGCCCAGCCTGGCTCACGATTCCCCCCGAACAACCCGGTGCCCCAAACACCTGATGCGTCAACGCTGCCTCGCATCTGGCTCGAGCTTAGCTGTACGGGGACGATTCGTGCCTCCCGTGGGTTTTCAGCTCAGTTGTCGGTGGATTTCCCAACCAATGGCGGCTCGCTCGACCAGGGAAAGGAGATCCACTCATCGGTCCGCTTCCACACATAGTCGCACTTCACCACCGACTGCGATTTCTCATAGAGCACCGCCGTGCGGGTCTCGGCCACGTGGGTGGCGCAGAAATCGCGCACCATCCGCAGGGTTTCGCCGGTGTCAGCTACATCGTCGACCACCAGCACCTTCTTCTGCGACAGATCCACCGCTGCTGGCACCGGCGGCAGCAGCACCGGCATCGGCAGCCGGGCGTCCACTCCGGTGTAGAACTCGACGTTGATGATGTGCAGGTTTTTGATGCCCATCGCGTAGCTGATGGTGCCGGCCGGCAGCATGCCACCTCGGGTGATCGACATGATCAGATCCGGCTGAAAGCCCGAATCGACCACGGCGGTGGCCAGTTCGCGGGCGGCTTTGCCAAACCCTTCCCAGGTGAGAACTTCGCGGATGGATTCACTCATGGGGCAAATACTGGCAGAGCCTGGCCGCACAACAAACCTGTCCGAAAAGCGGCCAGGCGCAGCTGGCTTGGAGTTCAATGTGCACATGCTCGCCCTACACCTGACTGTGTCCGGACGGGTGCAGGGCGTGGGCTTCCGCTGGTGGGCGCAAAACACCGCCCGCGCCCTCGGCCTGGCCGGACGGGTGCGCAACCTGCCCGATGGCCGGGTGGAGATCATCGCCCAGGGTGAGCCGGACGCCGTCCGTCGGCTTCTGCGCTTCGCCATCGAGCAGCCAACGACCACGTCCCGTCCCGGGTGGGTGGAGGACTACGACCTGTCCTGGCCCGAACCCGAGCCGGGCAAGATCGGCTTCTACGCTGGCTAGGTGAGTCGGCTCATTCAACAGTGGTTTCGTTGAACGGCATCAGCGGCGCGATCACCGGAAACACCCAGGTGAACAACACCGCGACCACCGCGATCAGTAGCAGTGCAACCTGCACCACTTTCAGCGCTTTCGGGCCGGGCAGCACCCGCCACAGCCAGCCGTAGAACGACATCAGCCCTGCACCTCCAACACGCTGGCCGGCACTCCTTGAGCGTGGGGATACTTGGCGCCCAACACCGCAAACACCACGAAGCGCTCCCGGGCGCTGAACTCGGGATGGCAACTGGTCATAGTCAACATCGCTTTGGTAGCGGTGGCTTGCCGATCATTGGGCACCGGCAGCAGCACCGAGGTCTTGCTCGGCGCCACCACTTCACTGGCGCTGACTCGATAGACGAAGTAGAAGTCCTTGGTTTCGACCAGCACCACATCGCCGATCTTGAGCTTGTCGATCTGGTTGAACGGCTTGCCGTAGGTGGTGCGATGCCCGGCCATGGCGAAGTTGCCGATCTCGCCAGGCAGCGCGGTCTCGAGGTAGTGCCCGACGCCGCGCTGCAGCACTTCGCGGGTGGTGCCCTCGTACAACGGACGGGCGAACTCGGGGCCAAATCTGGGCACGCGGACAATCGCGAAAGCCTCGCCGAGCTTCACCTTCTTTGGCTGCACCCAGGCGTCCGGATTTGCCGCCATCGTGGCCACCACGGCGCTGGCATCAGTGTCGGAAACGACATCGGTCCACCAAAGCTGCCAGCCCACGAACAGCAGCAGGAAGGCTCCAGCGGTGATCAGCAGTTCACCGAGCAGGCCAGCCAACCCCCGCACCACTCGCACGGCCGCCCTCCTTCTGAGTCTCAGTTCGACGGCCACGCTACCGCCAGTCGCCAAGCCTGCCCGCCTCGCAGCGTTCCAAGACATAGGCTTTACACAGCTAACTGCCAGTCGACCCTAACCCAGCGCTGAGAGAGTCCAACCATGGCGATCACTGCACGCAGCGGACTTCAGGCGCTCACGCGCCCGGACGGCACCGCAATCCGCGTTCTCACTGTTGATGACGAAACCAGCCTCACCGAACTGCTCAGCATGGCGCTGCGCTATGAGGGTTGGGAGGTCACCACGGCCACCTCCGGGCTGGCTGCGGTGAAGGCCGCCCGGGAGAGCCGTCCGGACGCCATCGTGCTCGACATGATGCTGCCCGACTTTGACGGTATGGAGGTGATGCGGCGCATTCGTGCCGAACAGCCCGATGTGCCGGTGATCTTCCTTACCGCCAAAGACGGCCTGGAAGACCGCATTGCTGGCCTGACCGCTGGCGGGGACGACTACGTCACCAAGCCGTTCAGCCTGGAGGAGTTGGTGGCCCGGCTACGCGCCCTGCTGCGCCGCTCGGGAGCCACGCTGGCCCGCCCGGATTCGACCCTGGTGGTCGGCGATCTCACCCTGGACGAAGACAGCCACGAAGTGACCCGCGGTGGCGACGTGATCAGCCTCACCGCCACCGAGTTTGAACTGCTGCGCTACCTGATGCGCAATCCGCGCCGGGTGTTGAGCAAGGCTCAGATTCTGGATCGGGTGTGGAACTACGACTTCGGCGGCCAGGCCAACGTGGTGGAGCTGTACATCTCCTACCTGCGCAAGAAGATCGACGCTGATCGCCCGGCGATGATTCACACCATGCGCGGCGCGGGCTACGTACTCAAGCCGGCGGTGGAATGACTCTCGCTACGCCGATAGTCCCGCCAACCCCACCGCCAATGGGCAAGGGGACGCTGAGTCGGCAACTGGTGGTTCGGGTGACCGCGCTGGTTGCCCTGCTTACGGTGGTGCTGGGCCTGTTCACCAGCCTGGCCAGCTACCAGATCTTGCAGCGAGAGCTGGACGATCGGCTCCAGACGGCCATCGAGCGTCGCTTCCCTGATGGCGACAACCGCCGACCCGGAGATCTCACCGGCTCAGGGGTTATTCGAATCGACACCATCGACAGCCAAAAGCTGCTCACCAGTAGTTTGACCGTCAGTTCGGCCGCCGCTCAGCAGCTCCTCGCCCTGCCAGCCAGCAACGAACCGGTCAACATCCGCCTCGATGATCTGGGCCTGTATCGGGTGCTGGTTCGGGATCGCCCGAGCTACACCCTGGTGGCGCTGCCGCTGAGCGAGGTCACCAAACCGCTGACCAGCCAACTGGTGATGACTGCCCTACTAACTGCGGCGATGATTCTGGCCACCTACCTGGCCACTCGCCGGTTGGTCGAGGCGAGTCTGCGGCCATTGAATCGGTTGACCGCCACCGCCACTCAGGTTTCGAACCTGCCACTGGAGCGCGGTGAAGGCCAGGTGCCGATTCGGGTGGCGCCTGCCGATGCCGATCCAGGCAGCGAGGTGGGTCGAGTCGGGCTCGCCTTCAACCACATGCTCGACAACGTGGAAGGCGCCCTGGCCGCGAGGCACCGTAGCGAGACCAAGGTGCGGCAGTTTGTGGCCGATGCCTCCCATGAACTGCGCAACCCGTTGGCCTCGATTCGCGGCTACGCCGAGCTGACCCGCCGCGGCAGCGACGAGTTGCCCGAAGACGCCGCCTACGCCCTGGGCCGGATCGAATCGGAGTCCGATCGAATGTCGGCTCTGGTCGAGGACCTGCTGCTGCTGGCCCGGCTGGATTCGCAGCCAACGCTGGACGTGCAACCGGTGGACGTGACCGAGATCGTGCTCAACGCAGTCAGTGATGCTCGGGCCGCCGACGCTGAGCACAAGTGGTCGCTCGATCTTCCCGAAGACGTGATCACCGCGATGGCTGATCCGCATCGCCTCCACCAGGTGGTGGCCAATCTGCTGGCCAACGCCCGCACCCACACCCCCGCCGGGACGGCGGTGGAGACGACCCTGCGTGCCACTGATGGGTTCGCCGAGGTTTCGGTGACCGACAACGGGCCGGGCGTGCCAGCCGAGATTCAGACGTCGGTGTTCGAGCGTTTCACCAGGGCCGATGTCAGCCGGGTCCGCCAGCAGGGCGGCTCGTCCACCGGCCTGGGTTTGGCGATCGTCGCCGCGGTGATGAAGGCCCACGGCGGCGAGGTCCGGCTGGACTCCCGTCCGGGCTACACCCGCTTCACCGTCCGCGTCCCCTTGGCCTAACCCGCTGCTCATATTGGGGACGGTTCCTTTTTGCGCAGTTGGGGACTGCTCATATTGGGGACGGTTCCTTTTTGCGCAGTGCCAGGACTAAGCCGGCCACGGCTGCTCGGCCTGACGTAGCGCAGCGGCAGCGTGAACTGCGGCCAACGCAGCCTCGGCACCTTTATCCTCTTCGGAGTCGGGCAAGCCGGCGCGGGCCCAGGCTTGCGCCAGGTCATCACAGGTCAGCAAGCCGAAGCCCACCGGGACGCCGGTGCGCAGCCCGACCTGCATCAATCCGGCGCTGACGGCCTGACAGACATAGTCGAAGTGCGGCGTCCCACCGCGAATCACGACCCCTAACGCCACCACCGCCTCAGCTCCTGCCCGGGCGGCGGCAGCGGCCACCACCGGTAGTTCGAAGCTGCCCGGTACTCGAATCAATCGGGGCTGGTCGACCCCAACTTCAGCCAACGCCCGGCTGGCGCCAGCGATCAGCGCGTCCATCAGCGGCTCGTGCCACTGCGCGGCCACCACCACCACTCGCAGCCCCGACCCATCAATGCGATCCAGCCCCGGCGCTCCCTGCCCACTCATCGGGCCACCGCTCCCAGGCGCAGCGAATGCCCCAACTGGTCGCGTTTGGTCTTCAGATAGCCCAGGTTGTGCTGATTGGTACCGGTTTCCAACGGCTCGACCGAGGCCACTTCGATCCCATCGGCACGCAGGCCCAGCACCTTGTCGGGGTTGTTGGTGAGCAGCCGTACCGAGCCAACCCCCAGGTCATGCAGGATGGCTGCTGCGGCGCCGTATTCGCGGCCATCGACCGGGTAGCCCAGTTCAAGATTGGCCTGCACCGTGTCGCGCCCATCGTCCTGCAAAGCGTAGGCCGCGAGCTTGCCCAGCAGCCCGATCCCCCGGCCTTCGTGGCCACCGAGATAGATCACCAGTCCGCCCTGGCTGGCCGCGATGGCTAGCCCGGCCTGCAACTGCGGCCCGCAGTCACAGCGAAGCGAGCCGAGGCCGTCCCCAGTCAGACATTCAGAGTGGACGCGCACCGGCGGCGTTGCGGCCAGCCCAGCACCGCAGAGCAATGCCAGGTGCACCTCTCCCGTGACGAGATCGCGGTAGCCCAGCAGCTGGAAGTCCCCCCATTCAGTGGGTAACACCGCCGCGTCGCCCTCGCGCGCCACCCGGTCCTGACCGGGCCCTGACCCACCGGGGGTCGACGACGGTGGAGTGAACGGACTGAGCCCAGCTTGGAGTTCAGCGATAGTGATCAGGCTCAACCGGTGCCGCTTGGCCAGGGCGGCAGCCTGCGATAGCCGCATCATCGAGCCGTCATGGTTCACCAACTCCGCGATGGCCGCGACCGGCTGCAATCCAGCCAATCGACACAGCTCCACCCCCGCTTCAGTGTGTCCGGCCCGCTGCGCGACTCCCCCAGCCACGGCCCGTAGTGGCAGCACATGACCGGGACGGATCAGGTCGTCCGGCCCGCTCGCCGGATCGGCCAGCACTCGCAGGGTCCGGGCTCGGTCAGCCGCCGAAATCCCGGTGGTCACGCCGCTGGCGGCATCCACTGAGACGGCGTAGGCGGTGCGCCGGGAATCTTGGCTGTCGGCGACCATCAACGGCAGTTGCAGAGCCGCTGCTCGCTCCGCTGGCAGCGGTGCACATACATAGCCAGAGGTGTGCCGAATCATCCAGCCCAACCACTGCGTACTGGCATGTTCAGCGGCCAGCACCACGTCCACTTCATCTTCGCGGTCGGCCGAATCCGCCACTAACACCGGACGTCCAGCGCGCAGGTCGGCCAGCGCTGCGGGCAAGCTCATCGGGCCATCTCCGTCAGCAGTCGCTCGGCGTACTTGGCCAACACATCTACCTCCAGATTCACTGGGTCACCGACCGCTAGTTGACCCAGCGTGGTGTGGGCCAGGGTGGTCGGGATCAGCGACACCGCGAACCGCCCCGGGGCCAGCCCAGCGACCGTCAGCGACACCCCCGACACCGCAATCGAACCCTTTTCGACCACATATCTGGCCAGGGCGTCGGGCAGCTCGATCCAGACTTCGTCCCAGCGCTCGCCAGGGTCGCGGGAGGCGATTCGGCCAACCCCGTCCACGTGACCCTGGACGATGTGGCCGTCGAGCCGTCCGGTGGCCAGCAGGGCTCGTTCCAGGTTCACCGAGTCACCAACACTCAGCGCACCCAACGTGCTCCGGCGCAGGGTTTCGGGCATCAGATCCACCGCGAACCGTCCCTGACCTTCGCTATGGGTGACGGTCAAACACACCCCACTGACCGCGATCGAGGAACCGCTAGGCGGCTCAGCGCCCACCACCGGCGCCTCAATCACCATTTTGGCGTCGGTGCCGTAAAGCTCCATTGAGACCACGGTTCCGACTTCTTCGACTATTCCGGTGAACATTGCTTCTCCTTCAGGGGGTTGGCGATCAACAACAGGTCGGGGTCAAGGGCGTGGGCGCTGCTGATTTGCCAACGCTGCGCCTGCGCCAAGGTGGCAATGCCCAAGTTGGTCACTGCCGAGGTGCCGGCGCCCAGCAGGAGGGGGGCCAGATAGCAGTGGAGCTCATCGACCACGCCGGCTTGGAGGAAGGCCGAGGCCAACGTCGGACCACCCTCCACCAACACCTGGCGATGGCCCCGGGCGGCCAAGGCGGTCAACACCTCGATCGGGTCATGGGTGGGCAACTGCATCAACGGGCCACCGGCGCCGCGAACCGCAGCCGTGGCTGGCACCTCACGATGCCCAACCACGATGCGCTCAGGCTGGCGAGAGGCCAGGGCTCCGCTGGCGGTACGCGCGGTCAGCGCAGGGTCGTCGGCCAACACGGTGCCGATGCCAACCACGATGGCGTCGACCTCGGCGCGGATCCGATGGGCATGGACGCGGGCCGCCCGGCCGGTTAGCCACCGGCTGGTGCCATCAGCGGCGGCCACCCTCGCGTCCAGGCTCTGGGCGATCTTGAGAATCACATAGGGCCGGACGGGCTCGAAGGCGGCCAACCAGGAGTGCAACAGCTGGCGTCCCTGCGCGGCCAACACGTCGCCGACCACTTCGATTCCGGCCTGGCGCAGTTGTTCGGCACCCCCTGCCGCGCTCGGATTCGGATCTGCCACCGCGTAAAGCACCCGCCACACTCCGGCGTCGATCAGCGCCCGGCTGCAAGGGCCGGTCCGTCCGGTGTGGTTGCACGGCTCAAGGCTGACCACTGCGGTCGCCCCTCGAGCGTCACGTCCGTCGGCTTGGGCCGCGGCCAGGGCAGCGACTTCGGCGTGCGCCGTGCCAGCACCCTGGTGCCAGCCTTCGGCGAGCGTTTGTCCGTCGGCAGCCAGCAGCACTGCGCCGACTTGTGGATTCGAACCCTGCGGTCCGCGTCCGGCCAGCTCGAATGCTCGGCGCATCGCCTGCAACTCCGCAGCCGAGACCTGCTCGTGGTCGCGTTGAGTTTGCGTCCTACCCACCTCCCGGCATACCTGACGGTGCCGGGGCAGGAAGAAGCGGGCGCGAAAGCGCGCACGCAACGGCACTGCGCCAAGGCAGCGCAGGCCGCTTCGTCTCCTCCCATCCGGACTTTCACCGTCGGCCCTGGAGTTCCACCAGATCAACCGCTCAGCCAGAGCTTTGCGGGTCGCGGACTATTACCGCCGGTTCGGAATTACACCGACCCCGGAAACGTGCTTGCCCGCCATTGTGCCTCATCCTTGCCCCACGCTTCGAGATCGGTGTCTCAAAGCCGGGGACGGTTCCTCCGCGCAAACCATCGACGAAGGTGGTAGCAGTGCCCCTGCAACCCCGGACGGCGCGCTGTTAGCCTCGCTGGGTGATCGATCCAAAACCACTGTGGAATTTCAACGACCCGGTCGGTTCCGAAGCTCGCTTCCGTAGCGAACTCGCGACCGCCTCGCCGGTTGACGCGGCCGTCCTGCAGACCCAGATTGCTCGAGCGCTGGGCCTGCAGGAGCGCTACGTCGACGCGCTGGCCGTACTGGCCGCAGTGGATTCCGCCGAGCCTGCAGTGCGCGTCCGAGTGCTACTGGAACGCGGCCGCGTGCTGCGCTCCAGTGGTGAGAGCGAGCAGGCGAACCAGCTGTTCCGCGACGCGGTTGACCTGGCCGACCGGTCCGGGCTGGACGAGTTGGCCGTCGATGCGATGCATATGGTCGCCCTCACTTTGGCAGGCACCGACCAGATCAACTACACCTTGGCGACCCTGACCCGCGCCGAGAATTCCAGTGAGCTGGCGGCCCGCAATTGGGTGCCGTCGATCCTGCACAACCTTGGGATGGCCTACAGCGACAACAATCAGTGGACGCTGGCGCTGAACACCTTCGAGCAGGCCCTGGCGCTGCGTTCACAGACCAGCGACGCCGGACCCCACCGGATTGCTCGTTGGACGGTCGGCTGGACGCTGCGGAACCTCGGCCAGCATCAGCAAGCCAAGGTCGTGCAGCGGGCGTTGAAGGCCGAGCTCGACGCCGCCGGCCTGGCCGATTCCTACGTTGATGCCGAGCTCGCCCTGCTCGAGTCAGCCCACCAACCGCAGCCGACCCACTAGTTCAGGAGTCTCACAAGAGACTCACAGGCTGCGCAGGAGGGCACCTCAGGGCGTGGGGTTTTGCTGAGTGCATGACCCTTACTGAGATCAAGGCTCCGGCCGAGGCGAAGGCCGATGGCCAGGCGCCCGCACCGCACTACGGCTACGTGGCAGACCGTCCCGACTGGCTAGCACGCGGCAGTGTGCTAGCGCTGTTGGTCGCGGTCGGCTTCCTCTACCTCTGGGGGCTGTCGGCGTCGGGGTATGCAAACTCCTTCTACTCCGCGGCCGCTCAGGCAGGTGCAGACAACTGGGTGGCCTGGTTCTTCGGCTCCCTGGACGGCGGCAACTCCATCACCGTCGACAAGCCACCGGCCGCCATCTGGCTGATGGCGCTTTCGGTGCGACTGTTCGGGCTGAGCTCCTGGAGCATCCTGGCGCCCGAGGCCCTGCTCGGCGTAGCCAGCGTCGGGGTGCTCTATGCCACCGTGCGCCGCAGCCTGCTGAGCTGGCGCGGCCAGGGCACCCATCCGCTGACGCCGCGTAACGCCCATTGGGCAGCACTGGCTGGCGCGGTCGTCTTCGCGCTGACCCCGGTGGCCACCTTGATGTTCCGCTTCAACAACCCCGACGCGCTGCTGGTGTTCACCATGATGCTGGCCAGCTACTTCACCGTCCGCGCCGCCGAGCATGCCGGCCGCGGCTGGCTTGCCCTTGCCGGAGTCGCCATCGGTCTGGGCTTCCTGACCAAAATGATGCAGGCCTTCCTGGTGTTGCCGGCCCTGGTGGTGGCCTATTGGTTCGCCGCACCGGCGAGCTGGAAGAAGAAGATCCTCGACCTGCTGGTGGCCTTCGCCGCCATGATCGCCTCCTTTGGCTGGTATTTGGCTGCGGTCGAACTAACACCAGCGTCTTTGCGTCCCTACATCGGCGGTTCGCAAAACAACTCGATCGTCGAACTGATCCTGAGCTACAACGGCCTAGGCCGGCTCACCGGCAACGAGACCGGCTCGGTCGGCGGCGGCAATGGTGGCAACTGGGGCACCACGAGCATCCTGCGCATGTTTGAAGGCGTTTCCGGCGGCATGGTCTCCTGGCTGATCCCGGCCGCACTGATCCTGGCCACCGGCGCGATCACCGTCGCGGTGCTGAACTGGAAGCGGCAGCCCGGCGAGGGCCGCACCCAAAGCCCGGCGCAGGCTCTGATTGCCGGCGCGATCATTTGGCTGGGTTGGTTGAGCGTCACTGCGCTGGTGTTCAGCTTCATGGCTGGCATCTACCACGACTACTACACCGTCGCGCTGGCCCCGGCCATCGGTGGCGCGGTCGCCATCGGCGGTGCCGCGCTGTGGGCCAACCGTGGACACTGGGCTGCCCGGGTCACCCTCGGTGTGACCAGCCTCGGCACCGGGGTGTGGGCCTTGGTCCTGCTGCTGCAGGCTGGCAGCTGGTACGCCTACCTGGGCTGGACGGCCTTCGCGCTGGGCACTCTGAGTGGCTTGGCGATGATCTGGGCTGATCAGTTGCCCAAACAGGTTGCCGCCGCTGTGCTCACAGTTGCCCTTGGTGCTGGCCTGATCGGTCCGCTGGCCTACTCGATCAACACCGCAGCCACCGCGCATACCGGCTCCATCGTCACCGCAGGCCCGGTGAGTAGCTCCGGCGGCGGCATGGGCGGCGGACCCGGCCAGGGTGGCGGCGACGGCCAGGGTGGCCCGGGCGGCGGCGGGCAGCCCCCGGCCCAAACTGGCCAAACCGGAACCCAAACCGGCCAGGACGGCGGTGGCGGCATGGGCGGCCTGCTGAACGGTGCAAACGTCTCCAGCGAGGTGCTGGCCCTGCTCACCGCGAATGCCTCCGATTACACCTGGGTGGCCGCGACCACCGGCTCCCAGAATGCCGCCAGCTATCAGCTGGCCAGCAATGCGGCGGTGATGGCCATCGGCGGCTTTAACGGCTCCGATCCGTCCCCGACGTTGGCGCAGTTCCAGGCCTATGTGACCGCCGGGAAGATCCACTACTACGTCGCTGGTTCGATCGGCCAGTCGAGCGGTGGCTCCGACTCGGCCAGCCAGATCGCCGAATGGGTGGCGAGCAACTTCACCGCCCAGACCGTCGACAGCACCACCGTCTACGACCTGACTACCCAGAACTGAGGTGGGATCAATGACCGCACTACTTCCAGTTGCCGCAGCCAACCCGCAAACCCTGCGGACGGCGACCGTCGACGTGATCATCCCGGTCTACAACGAGGAGCAGGATCTGGCCGCCTCGGTACTACGCCTGGACAACTTCCTGGCCCGCACCTTCCCCTACGACTATCGGGTGGTGATCGCCGACAACGCCTCGACTGATGCCACCTTCGAGATCGCCCAACGGTTGGCCGATCGCCACGATCACCTCCGGGCCGTCCATCTGGATGCTAAGGGACGCGGCCGCGCCCTGCGCCAGGTTTGGCTGGCCTCGGACGCCGATGTGGTGGCCTACATGGACGTCGACCTGTCGACCGATCTGAAGGCCCTGCTGCCGCTGGTGGCACCGCTGGTTTCGGGGCATTCCGATGTCGCCATCGGCTCCCGCCTCACTCGCGGGTCGCGGGTGGTCCGGGGCCCGAAGCGGGAGTTCATCTCGCGGTCTTACAACTTGATCTTGAAGGCCAGCCTCGGCGCATCGTTCAGCGATGCCCAGTGCGGCTTCAAGGCGATGCGGCGCGATGTCGCCGACCGGCTGTTGCCGCTGATTGAAGACAACAACTGGTTCTTCGATACCGAGTTGTTGGTGTTGGCCGAACGGGCGGGCCTGCGCATCCATGAGGTGCCGGTGGATTGGGTAGACGATCCTGGCACCACGGTCGACATCGTGGCCACCGCCCTTGAAGACCTCAAGGGGGTGGCGCGGCTGCTGCGCGGCTTCGCCACTGGGCGCATTCCGGTGGCCAGGCTGCGCGTCGAACTCGCCCGCGACCAGGTGCCTGCGACTGTGCCCGGGGTGCCAACCGGCATGTTGAACCAACTGCTGCGCTTCGCTGTGGTGGGGGTGGGGAGCACCTTGGCCTATTTCGTCCTCTATCTGATGCTGCGCGGCTTCGGCGCTCAGGCGGCGAACCTGGCGGCCCTGCTGATCACTGCAGTGCTGAACACTGCAGCTAACCGCCGCTTCACTTTTGGCATCTCTGGCAGCGAAGGCGCGGTGAAGCACCACATCGGTGGCCTGGTCGCTTTCGGCTTGGCGCTTGGGCTCACCTCGGGCTCGCTTTGGTTGCTGGCCACCTACTGGCCGGACGCCGGGCAACTCGTGGAGGTGGCGGTGCTGGTCTTCGCCAATGCCGCTGCGACGCTGCTGCGCTTCGTCTCGCTGCGGCTGTTGATGCATCGCCCACGGGTCAGGCAGCCGAACGCGTGATCAGCCGGGAGTCCGTGTTAGCCCAACGAGGAGCCGTCTGGGAGACGGCGCGGCTGGGGGCCTCGTAGGGCGACCGTTGTTCGACCGCCAACAGGTCGTCCTCGAGGCGAGCGAGGTCGCGGTCGTTGCGGGTGTCGAGGCCGGGCCGCCAGCGAATGACGGTGCGCCGATGTTGCCGCCCGAGCGCCAGCGCTATCAGCAGGATCATGGAGATGACGATGAGTAATCCGGTCATGGCTGCAATCTTTCTACCGAAGCTTACGTGCCACCAGTGGCGGAAACGTCGCGCACCGAAGGATTAGTGCCACTATGCTGATGGCATGGCTTTGCAGCGGGTGAGCGTGGTGCTCGTCGAACCGGTCGCCGTCTTCGAGTTCGGCGTCCCGGTCGAGGTATTCGGCGTCGACCGCACCGAAGATGGCCTGCCGCGCTTCGACTTCCGCATCTGCACTCTCGACCCCAGCCGTCCGCTGGCCGCTGGCCAGATCCCAGGCCTGAGCATCACCGCGACCCACGGTCTGGACGGGATTGCTGGCAGCGATTTGGTGGTCGTCGCCGCCACCCCAATAGTGCCCGTTCAGGACTATCCACCCCAGGTGTTGGCCGCCCTAACGGCCGCCCATCGCGACGGCAGCACCCTGCTAAGCCTGTGCTCGGGCGCTTTCATCCTTGGCGCGGCCGGGCTGCTGGACGAGCTGGATTGCACCACCCACTGGCGAGACACCGCCGAACTCCAGCGGCGCCATCCCAGCGCCCGGGTTGATCCTGGAGTGTTGTTTGTCGATGCCGGCAGCATTGTCACCAGCGCTGGCACCGCAGCCGGCATCGATGCCTGCCTGCATCTGGTCCGGCGCGAACTGGGTGCGGCCGCAGCCACCAAGATCGCCCGGCGGATGGTGGTGCCACCACAACGTGATGGCGGCCAGCAGCAATACCTCGACTACCCCGAGGTCGAGTGCTGCACGGGCGGGCTGGCCGAAGTGCTGGATTGGGCTATTGCCAACCTCGACCAGAGTCATACGGTGGCCTCCTTGGCGGCCCGAGCCCACCTGAGCGAACGCACCTTTGCCCGTCGTTTCCTGGCCGAGACCGGCACCACCCCCCACCAGTGGCTCAACGGACAACGAGTGCTGGCCGCCCGGCAACTGCTGGAGGGCAGCGAGGAGAGCGTCGAGCGAGTGGCAGCCCTGGTCGGCTTCAACTCCGCCGTCGTGCTGCGCGACCACTTCCGGCGCAACACCGGTGTCGCCCCGTCCTCCTACCGGCGGCAGTTCTCCCTTCGCGAAACCTGACCCAACGGGCAAGCCGCTAAAGTCGGGTGCTGTGACTATCACTCCTGCCGAACTGGCCCGCTACGTCGACCACACGCTGCTCTCGCCGACCGCCACCGACGCCGACGTCGCTGCGCTCGCCGCCGAAGCCGTCGCCCTGGGCACCTACTCGATCTGCATCTCCCCGGCAATGCTGCCGGTGGTTGCCGAGCTCGGATCGGTCAAGGTCGCCACCGTGTGCGGCTTCCCTTCTGGCAAGCACACCCCGGGCGCCAAGGCGCATGAGGCTGCCGAGTCGGTCGCCCGCGGCGCGGACGAGGTCGACATGGTGATCGACCTGGGCCTGCTGAAGGCCGGACGCCCCGAGGCCACCCAGGCCGAAATCGCCGCCGTCCGTGCTGCCGTCCCGGCCGGAAAGGTGCTGAAGGTAATCATCGAGTCAGCGGCCCTGACCGACGAAGAGATCGTGGCCGCCTGTCAGGCAGCTGAAGCGGCTGGGGCCGACTTCGTGAAGACCTCCACCGGCTATCACCCAGCAGGCGGGGCCTCGGTGCACGCAGTGGCCCTGATGGCTGCCACCGTTGGTGGCCGGCTCGGCGTCAAAGCCTCCGGTGGCATCCGGGATTGGGACACCGCGGTGGCCATGATCGAAGCTGGCGCAACTCGCCTTGGGCTTTCTGGCACCGCGGCAGTGCTGGCCGGTGGCACTAGCACCGGCTACTGAGCCGCCGCTAGCCCAACCCTCGGGGCTGCAGCCAGGCGCGAGCGATTTCGGTTAGCTGGCCGCCCTGGGCCACCTGCTGCTGCAAGGCGATGAGCTCGTTATTGGTGAGTGCCTGGATCACCGCGTTCATCGCCAACGCCTGATCGGGCCGCTGCTCCACAAAGGCGGCGTTGACCAACAACGCCAGCGGATCGGCCTGACACATTTGATCGGGATCGATAAGTTCGACCAGCCCAGTCACGCCCAGGTTGTCGGTGCGCCGGAAGGCACCGATCCCGGCCTGGCCGCCAACCAACCACTGGGCGCGGACTCCCGGATCCTCCTGGGAGAGCGTGCCGAAGTTGGTGCGATAGATGGCGTTCAGGGCCGCCACTCCATCGCTGCGTTCGATCGCCATCGCGGGCACTGCCGCACCCTTGCCTTGCGAATAGGCGCTGAGATCTTCCATGGATTTGATCCCCGTTGAGGCCGCCACCATCCACACCAGCCCGCCATCGACCAACCCTGGGGTCATCAAACTCACCGCCGGTTCAACCAATCCGGCCAACTCTGCGAGCACGTCCTCAGGCAGCTCCTCAGCATCACTAAGACCAGCCCACACGGTCGTCGCCCACACGGGCGCGGCCACCAGCGTCCCGGCGCCAAGGTCAGCCAACCAATCAGCTGGATAGGGCTGGACGGTAGCTGCGCTGCCCAGCTTCGCCAAGGCTCCCACCAATACCGCGCCAAGGATCGCGCCGGTGGTGGAGCCCTCCACGGCGATGATCAGCGGGGCATCCGGCGGGCTCGGCGTCGGGCTTGGACTGGCCGGCCCCGGCTCGGCTCGCGCACAACCGGCCAGCAACACCGCGCCGGCGCCGATCAGAAATGCTCGTCGATCCACCAAAGCAGTCTCGCCCCAAGGTTGGCCTCGTCGGCGCAGCGACACCGCCCGGCGCGAACTTCGGACCAACAGCGCAGGGGCCCGGTGCGAAGACCGGGCCCCTGCGTTGTGCTGTTGTTACTTTCAGGCCTGCTGAGCCTTCAGCGCCGACTGCGCCGCCGCGAGGCGCGCGATCGGCACCCGGAACGGCGAGCAGGACACGTAGTTCAGCCCCACCTGCTGGCAGAACTCGATGGAGGACGGGTCACCACCGTGTTCACCACAGATGCCCAGCTTGATGTCGGGACGGGTGGACTTGCCCAACTCCACGGCAGTCTTGACCAACTTGCCGACGCCGACCTGATCCAGCCGGGCGAAGGGGTCGTTCTCGTAGATCTTTTTGTCGTAGTAGGCATCAAGGAACATGCCAGCGTCGTCCCGGCTGAAGCCGAAAGTCATCTGGGTCAGGTCGTTGGTGCCAAAGGAGAAGAACTCCGCCTCCTTGGCGATCTCGTCGGCGGTCAGAGCGGCCCGCGGGATCTCAATCATGGTGCCGACCAGGTACTTCAGGTCGATGCCAGACTCGGCGATGATCGCATCAGCGGTGGTGGTGATGATGTTCTTGACGAACACGAACTCCTTCACCTCACCGACCAGCGGCACCATGATCTCGGGAACAAGGTTCCACTCGGGATGGCGCTTCTGGACGTTGATCGCGGCCTCGATGATCGCCCGGGTCTGCATAGCGCCGATTTCGGGGTAGGTCACATCCAGGCGGCAGCCGCGGTGCCCCATCATCGGGTTGAACTCGTGCAGTGAGGCGATGACGGCCTTGAGGTCGTCGACAGCGAGATTCATCTCCGCGGCCAGGGCGACGATGTCGTCCTCGTCGTGGGGCAGGAACTCGTGCAGCGGCGGGTCGAGGAGGCGAATGGTGACCGGGAAGCCTTCCATCGCCTCGTAGATGCCCTCGAAGTCACCGCGCTGCATCGGCAGCAGCTTGGCCAGGGCGGCCTCGCGCTGCTCAACGGTCTTGGAGACGATCATTTCCCGAATCGCGGCGATCCGATCGCCTTCGAAGAACATGTGCTCGGTGCGGCACAGCCCAATGCCCTCGGCACCGAACTCACGGGCCTGGCGGGCGTCAGCCGGGGTATCGGCGTTGGTGCGAACCTTCATCGTGCGCACCTCGTCGGCCCAGCCGATGATCCGACCGAAGTAGCCGCTGATCTCGGCCGGGACGGTGCCGATCTGCTCCCCGTAGACCGCGCCGGTGGCGCCGTCGAGGCTGATCCAGTCATCGGAGGTGAAGGTCTTGCCACCGAGAGTGAAGGACTGGCCGCCCGGCGCGAACGAAACCTCGCCAAGACCGGAAACGCAGCAGGTGCCCATGCCGCGGGCCACCACAGCGGCGTGGGAGGTCATGCCACCACGGGCGGTCAGAATGCCCTTGGCGTAGTGCATGCCCTCAATATCTTCCGGAGTGGTCTCCAGCCGGACGAGGATGACGTCCTCGCCCTTCTTGCCACGAGCCGCAGCGTCCTCGGCGGTGAAGGAGACCTTGCCGCAAGCTGCACCCGGTGATGCCGGTAGGCCCTTGCCGATCGGGGTGGCGGCAGCCAGGCCGGCCACATCGAACTGCGGGTGCAGCAGCGCGTCGATCTGCTTGGGATCGATCATCGCCACCGCCTGGGTGGAGGTGATCTGGCCCTCATCGACCAGATCGCAAGCGATCTTGAACGCTGCGGCCGCGGTGCGCTTGCCGTTGCGGGTCTGGAGCATGAAGAGTTTGCCCTCTTCGATGGTGAACTCCATGTCCTGCATGTCGTGGTAGTGGTTCTCCAGCTTGTCGACGATCGCGACGAACTGGTTGTAGACCTCGGGGTTCTCATCGCGAAGCTGATCGATGGTCTCCGGGGTACGGATGCCGGCCACGACGTCCTCACCCTGGGCGTTCATCAGGAACTCGCCGTACAGGCCCTTTTCGCCGGTGGCCGGGTTGCGCGAGAACGCCACCCCAGTGCCGGAGGTGTCGCCGGTGTTGCCGAACACCATTGACTGGACGTTGACTGCGGTGCCCCAGGAGCCCGGAATGTCGTTCATTCGGCGGTAGTAGACCGCACGCGGGTTGTCCCAGGAGCGGAAGACGGCCTTGATCGCGCCGAACAGCTGCTCAACCGGGTCGGTGGGGAAGTCCTCGCCAACCTTCGCCTTGTATTGGGCCTTGAACTCCACTGCCAGTTCTTTGAGATCCTCGGCGGTCAGGTCGGTGTCCTGGATGACGCCGCGGGACTCCTTCATCTCATCAATGAGCTTCTCGAAGTGGGACTTGCCAACCTCCATCACCACGTCGGAGTACATCTGGATGAACCGACGGTAGGAGTCGTAGGCGAAGCGCGGGTTGTTGGTCTTGTCGGCGAACCGCTCGGCGACCTCGTCGTTCATGCCCAGGTTGAGGATCGTGTCCATCATGCCGGGCATCGACGCACGGGCACCGGAGCGCACCGAGACCAGCAGCGGGTTGTCGAGGTCGCCGAACTTCTTGCCGGTGAGCGCTTCGAGCTTCTCGACGTAGCCAAGGATTTCGGCCTTGATCGAGTCGTTGATGGTCTCGCCATCTACGTAGTACTGGGTGCAGGCCTCGGTGGTGATGGTGAAGCCCTGCGGTACTGGCATCCCCAGCCCGGTCATCTCCGCCAGGTTGGCACCCTTGCCACCCAGCAGGTTCTTCATCGAGGCGTCGCCCTCGCTGAACTCATAGACATATTTGTGATCGGTCATCGTGACTCTGAGTCTCCTGTTCATGGCTCCAGTTCTGGCTGGCGACGGTCGTGATCGAGATCGACTGTGACCTAGTCCCACGCGTGCCGGGTGGAGCGCAACCGACGCGCGAACGCCTAGCCAAGAGGTTACCCGCTGAACGGCGCCCGCTGAGCATGCGGGCCCACCGGCCCACAGACTGGACGCCAGCGCCCAAGCTGTGGGCGCCCAGGTGCAGCCGAGCCCGGGAATTGGGTTCCCCGCCCACCCACGCAAGCCCGGTTGCAGGATTCCCCCATTTGTCGAAATTCGAGCCCGAATGCACCAAACCCGGCACTGACTACGGGTCACCCGTTTGGGGGACTAATTTGCAGGCATCTGGGAGAACTTCATTTCAAGTAGAAAGAATACGCATCCGGTGATACCGTGAAGGCACACCCGTTCGGGGGGAACGGTGGGCCACCCACCCGCCATTCGCGGGTCGTATGACCACATGTATACGACCGCACCGAAGGAAGCCATGCCCCCCACGCTTGGCGGAACCCGCATTCGTCGTTCGCTAACGGCATTTGCGTCCGCACTGGCAGTCCTGACGCTCACGTTTGTGGGCGCTCTGCCCACAGCCACGCGCAGCTCCGCGTCGCCGCTGGTCACGCGCAACACCAACATCGGCGTAGCAGCCAACGCCTACACCGACAGCAAGCATCGCAAGACCAGCCACCGCAACGTCGCCACCCCGCGGGTAGACAAGACTCGTTACGCCAGCTACTTCGCCTTTCCAGCCGTCCCGCTGAACCCAGGTGAGGCCATCAGCCGCGCAGCTGTGGTCGTCAACATCCGCTCCGCCAGCCACCCCAGCCAGGGCGTCTTCACCGTCCGCGCGGTGACCTCCGGCTGGAACGGTGGCAAGCTCAGCTACAAGAACCGGCCGAAGCTCGGCCCGGTCCTTGGCACCGCCCGAATCAAGGCAAAGGGCCTCCTCACCATCACCTTGAACGCCAAGGTGGCCGCCCCATACCTGGCCAAAGGCGCCCGGCTCCAGATCACCCGCGCCGGGTCGAAGTACCTGGTCAAGCTGGCCAGCAAGCCCACCTATCTCAAGCTCAGCATCGGTGACGCCAAGGCTGTCGCCGACGAACAGGCCACCCAGCCCACCGCGGCCAAGGCCGCCCTGCCCGGCAAGCCAGTCTTTGCCCACTACTTCACGCCCTACCCGATCTCCATCGACAACTACCTGTGGACCAAGGACTACTACAACCTTGAGTACCTGGTGGCTTCCGGTGAGGACGGCAAGTTCGCCGCCTACGGCGGGTTCCTGCGGGACCGTCCCCTCCCCCGCAACCCGATCAGTTCCTCAGACTACGAACTGGTCGACATGAACTCCGAAGTCAGTAACGCCATGAAGGCCGGCATCACCGGGTTCGCCGTTGACATCCTCACTTTCAACACTTCCGACAAGAACTGGAAGCTGACCACCAAGCTGATGAAGGCCGCCGAGAACCAGGGCAGCTTCAAGATCATGCTGCAACCGGACATGTATAGCCTGGGCAACGTCAGCACGGGCAGCTTCGCTGCTGCCATCGCCAGCCTGGCCTCCTCTGGCTCGGTCTACAAGGACAGCAACGGCGCAGTAGTCATCTCGCCGTTCCTGGCTGAAGCCAAGACGCCCTCCTGGTATGCCGACGCGCTGAGCCAGCTGAAGTCGAAGTACGGGATCAAGGCAGTGTTGCTGCCGCTCTTCCTCGACGCCAGCAACATGAACAGCTTCGCCTCGATCAGCATCGGTTTCTCCGAGTGGGGCGTCCGCGACGCCACCATCGCGAAGTCTGCGACCAACTGGGCGGCCAAAGCGCACGCCCTGGGCAAGCTGTGGATGGAGCCAATCGCGGTGCAGGACGAGCGCCCGAGCAGCCAGATCTACGACGAAGCGCTAAACACCGAGACGATCCGGGCCACCTGGAACCGGGCCATCACCCAGAGCGCTGACGCGGCGATCTTGACCACCTGGAACGACTACTCCGAGTGTTCGAGTTTCCAGCCGTCCATGGATCACGGCACAGCGTTCCTCGACGTCAGCAAGTACTACCTCACCAAGTTCCGTTCGGGTGCCTACCCCAGCGTGTCCAAGGACGCGGTGTACATCTCGCACCGTATTCAGAAGGCTTCGACCATGCCGACCACCTACACCAAGGTGATGAAGCAGCGCTACAACTCAGTCGCCTCCAACCCGCGCGACAAGGTTGAGGTCGTCACCATTTTGTCTGCACCAGCCACCGTGACGGTGACTATCTCCGGCCAGACCAGCAGCTACACCGCACCGGCTGGCTTCCACGCGGCGCTGTTCAACCTCGCCGAGGGATATTTCACCGCCACCGTCACCCGTGACGGCGCCACAAAGGCCACCGTCACCACCAAAGACGCGGTTAGATTCACTACCGAGCAGCAGGATCTGTCCTACCACGCAGTAGGCAGTGACTAACCGCGAGCCGGGGGATGCTACTCGCCCGGGCAGGTCTTGACCTGTCCGGGCGAGTTGCCCGCTAACGCCGGTGCCGGCTGAGGACCGACTGCTACAGTCGATCCCGCTTCAATGAGTGAAACACAACCGGTTTCACCCCGAACGGATGGGCTTCGAGGCGGACACATGGGTGTAGCGGCGGACGGGGACACAGCCCGAGAACCGGTGGTCGCCTGGCTGTCTCTGGGTTTCGGCTACGGCGGCGACCTGATGTACTTCGAGCAACTCTTTGAAGGGTTGCAGTCGCGCTTCCCGAAGGCGATCGTGCCGGTGGCCAGCAGCTTTCCGGTGCAGCGGTATCCAAAACTCCCGCTACTGCCGATCCTGAAATTCGCTGACATTCCGCTGCCCCGGCGACAGGCTGGCGGCTCGGCCTACGCCACTGTGGTGCGGTTGGCCACCCCAGCCAGCGTGATCCGCCTCGGCCGTGAGCGTCCTGAAGTGCTGGTCATCACCGAGTTCTCCCTGGTCTCATTGGCTGGCTGGTTGTTGGCGAAGCTCCGACGCATTCCCCTGGTGCTGCTGGTCGAGTCCGATCCCAGCTACCGCGGCGCGCCGTCCGCACCGGCGGTGATGGCGGTCAAATCCTTCATCGCCAGAAGGTGCGACGCGATCCTGGTGTCCAACCAGCTCGGTGCCGACTACCTGACCAAGAACCTGCGAGTGGCCCCGGATCGAATCCGGATCGGCCCCTATCTCACCTCCAACCCGGCCGGGCCGACGCCCACCAGCACCGGCCGTCGCACTGGTCGGGTGCGCCTGCTGTTCCTAAACTCGATCACTCAACGAAAGGGCGTCGCCGAAATGCTCCGCGCTCTGGCGCGCACCCCGCTCGAACTGCGCGACTCCTGGCAGCTGGACGTGGTTGGCAGCGGCGATCAGGAGGCCGAAGTGCGCCGGTTGACCGCCGAGCTCGACCTGACTGCGAATGTGATCTGGCATGGCCGAGTGCCCTTCCCCGAGACCGGCGAGTTCTACCGCCAAGCCGATGTCGTGATCTCACCCACCCTGGCCGACTACCGCTCGCTGAGCGGTTTCGAAGCGGTCAATGCTGGTCGGGCGTTGATCACGTCGGTCCATGACGGGGCCAGCGAAGAACTGGTCCGCTTGGCGCATAGCGTCCGACTCGTCGACCCGCTGGATCAAGAGTCCTTCGCCGAAGCCCTCAGGCCCTACCTGACCCGCTCTGATTGGCTGCGCGCCCAGGCCGCCGCTGCCCAAAAGCCGCCAGTGGAGTTCAGCGTCGAAGCCGCCTGTGACAACCTGGCCGCCACCATCAACGACGCCCTTGACCGCCGGGCTGGTCGGGCCTGATCGATGGCGCGCCTTCGCAACTGGGTCACCGAGCTCAAACGATTCGCCACTCAGCCGCTACTGCTAGCTCAGGTTGTCTCCAGCCTGGCCGGGGCGGGCGCGATGCTGCTGGCCGCGGCGATGATGCCGGTCGAGCAGTTCACCTACTACACCCTGATCAGCCTGGTCTCGATCACCGCCACTGGAGCCGTTCGCGCCGGGCTTTTCCAACCTGCCTTGATCGAGCTGCGCAATCGCGAGCATGCCTACACCCCCTTTTGGCAGGGCCTGCTGGCTGGCCTCGGATCGGCAGCATTGGCCACCGCCGTTGTTTCGTTCCTTCACCCACTGGGGCTATTCGAAGTGGTGGCGCTTACTGCCAGCGGGGTGTTCCCCGTCCTCCATGACTGGGTGCGCTTCAGGGCCATGCAACTCGACCGACGAACGATGGTGTTCTGGGCCGACGCCCTGAGGCTGATCTTGATCATCATCGCTTCGCCGATCGCCCTGCTACTTACTTCCGATCCAGTGATCTACCAAGTGGTGCAGGGCTTCGCCTATGCAATCCCGGCGGCGTTGGTGTTCGGAAAACTGGCGAGAGTGCACCAGTTCACTCCGCTGCGCGACTACCGCCACGCGGCCGGGTTGCAGCTGGGCGACTACCTGATCGGCCAGTTCAACACCACGGTGCCCCTAATCGTGCTGGGTGGGCTCAGCGCCTCAGCAACCATCGGCGGGGTGCGCCTTTCCCAAACTTTGCTCGGCCCACTCGGGCTGGTGTTCGCCGCCAGCACCACCAACTTGATGGTTGATGCGGCCAACAGCGATCGGCTGGCCAGTGAGCGAGCGCTCTACCGCTCCGGCCAGCGGCTGGCCAACGGCTTGGCAGCGCTTTCGATCGCGGTCATTGTGCCCTTGATCGCTGTGGTCTGGCTGACCGGATTCGGGCTGCGCGGGGTGGCCAATCCCGATCTGCGCACCGGCCTGTTGCTGGTCGGTGCCGCCATGGCCAGCTCCGGTTGGGCTGGCATCCATGCGGTCATTTTGCGACTGTTGGGCTACCAGGCCACTGCGACTGCCGGACGGGCCGGGCTGGTCATCGCCAGCGCAATCGGCTACCTGATCGGCTACCAGCTCGGCGGGGTCGACGGCAGCCTCGTCGGCGGATTCCTGGCCGCAGCCCTGGCTGCACCTTTCGCCTTTGTGGTGCCGTCCTTGGTGGTGCGCCGTCGTTTGGAGAAGGCCGCACTTGGCGAGGCATCCTCCACCCCAGCCGACCCAACCAGCCCCTAGGATGGCGTCATGGCGGCTCGGTTCAATCTGGCAGGCTTCACCGGCGCCGGTTACGCGCGCGGTGGGTCCGCGGCGAAACAGGTGGCCTGGCTGACCACGTCCGGCCTGGTGCTGAGCCATTGGTGGTGCCCGCCGAAAGTTCGAGCAAGGGTGCTTCGGCTCTTCGGAGCGCAACTGGGCGAGAACGTCTTGATCCGGCACCGAGTGCGCATTCACTGGCCGTGGAAACTGACGGTCGGTGACAACTCCTGGATCGGCGAAGGCACCTGGATCCTCAACCTTGAGCCGGTCAGCATCGGCGCCAACACCTGCATCTCTCAAGACGTATTCATCTGCACCGGCAGTCACGATCACAAATCGCCGACCTTCGAGTTCGACAACGCGCCGATAACCATCGGGGACGGCGCCTGGGTGGCGGCTCGAGCCACGGTGTTGCGTGGGGTAAGCATTGGCGACAATGCCACCGTCGGCGCCAACGCCCTGGTCGTCAAAGATGTACCCGCCGACCAGGTCGTCCTGGCCCCGGCGGCCCGCGATGTTCGGCGGGAACGCGGCTGAATGCGGATCATCTCGGTTGTCAGCCTGATTACCCCCGATGGCGCTTACGGCGGCCCCGTCCGGGTGGCGGTCAATCAGGCCAAGGCGCTGATCGCGCTCGGTCATGACGTGCGGATCGCGGCGGCCACTCGGGGCTTTGATCGGCCACCGACCGAGTTGGATCAGGTGCCCTTGCAGCTGTTCCCAGCCCGGACGGTGCTACCGGGAACCGGCTTCGCCGGCATCGCCTCGCCGGGGCTGCTGCGCTGGCTACGTAGTGCTCTGCCTGCTGCCGATGTGGTTCACCTGCACGCCGCTCGGGACCTGATCACGCTGCCAGCCGCGGTACTCACCCGGCGGGCCGAGGTGCCCTATTTCGTGCAGACCCACGGGATGATCGACCCTTCGACCAACCCGTTGGCCAAGCCGCTGGACGCCTTCCTCACCAAAGGTGTGCTTCGCGATGCCGCCGGTGTCTTTCACCTCACCGATCTCGAACGCGCCCAACTGCTGGAGGTTGCCGGTGAGCTCAACTTCCTGCCGCTGGCCAACGGCGTACCCGCCGCGGAGTACACCGCAGCCCCGCTGCCACCCGAAGTGTTGTATCTGGCCCGCCTGGCGCCCCGGAAGCGGCCGCTGATTTTCGTCGAGGCGGCCCGTCGCCTCCAGCCGGACTTCCCGACCGTCCGCTTCAGCCTGGTCGGACCGGACGAGGGCGAGGGCGCCGCGGTGAGCGCCGCCATTGGCGCTGCTCGCGCCGCTGGGGTGGCGATCGAATGGAGCGGCGGGCTGGCGCCCGATCTGACTCTGGACCGACTAAGGGAGTGCTCGCTCTATGTGCTGCCGAGTGTGGATGAGCCCTACCCAATGTCGGTACTGGAGGCGCTGAGCGTTGGGCGTCCAGTGGTCATTACCGAAACCTGCGGCTTGGCTGAACTGGTGCATCGCCACCAGGCCGGCGCGGTGGTCGATCACTCCATCGAATCTCTGGTGGCCGCCATCTCCCAGCTCCTCAGTGAACCGGGAGCTGCCATCGCCAGCGGTGAACGCGGCCGGGCCGCCGTCCGCGAAGAACTCAGTATGGCGGCGATCGCTTGCCAGCTTGCAGCCCACTATTCGGCGGCTCTGTCTTCCTGACCCAGAACAGGCACCCCAGGGCCACCACCAAAGCGCCGGTGGCCTGCAGCAGTGAGCCCCGCATCAGAATCAGCGTGTACACCGGGAGAATCGCGCCGACCAGGCCCCACCAGCCACCGTGGTAGTGCGCCGGCACCATCCGCCGGTCCATCGAAGCCAACAGGGGCCCGAGCAGCAGAAAGCCAACCCCCACCGCGATCACGCCGGCGTTGACCAGCAGCTCGGCCCAGATTGGCGCCGAGAGGTTGCCGAAGGAATAGCCGCGGAAGTCGGCCAGCAGGATGCCAGTGTCGGTGGGCTTGTTCGACCAAATCGAGCGCGGCACCCAAAACAGCAAGCTGCCAAGGATCTGGCGGAACGGCTGCATAGAGTCGCTGATGCTATAGGAATAGGCATTGGCGATCTGCCAGAAGGAGTCGTAGTCAGCGTTGCCGGCGTACTCACTGAAGAAGCCGGAGCGCGGGTCCAGGTCCACCACATCGCGGCGAAAAGCGTCGGCGATCGGAAAGAGGAAGAGCATCGCTGCGATCATCCCGCCCATCGCCATCCTCGCCCGGGCCTGGGTACGGGTGACACCGGCGTAGACGAGGATCGCGAAAGCGACGGTGCCGAAGGTATAGCGGGCCGATGAGATCGGGCTGGCCACGATCATCAGGATCATGACCCCACCCAGCACCAACAGACCCAACCCCGCCCGTCCGGCGCCGCCCTTCGGTGACCCGCGCCGGATCTGCCCAATCGCCCCGGTTGCCACCAAAATCGGGTAGATAGAGAGCGCCCCAATCACAGCCCGAACCGCTGGTTCCCCCCAGGCGCCGCTGACGATCTGGTCAGCTGAATCGCGGCTGGTGAAGGCCACCCCAAGGCCCACCTTGCTGAGGTAATAGCCAGCCAGCACGATCCCGGCCAGGTAGAGCAACCCAGTTCTGGCAGCACTGACCCCAGTGGGTCGAAGCTGAGCCTCAGTACGCCCTCGTCCCAGAAGGAGCCACAGGCCGCGACCAATCTCGTAACAGACCACGCCGAGCAGCACGATGTAGGCGGTCGGTAGATCCAAGCTCGGGCTCATGCCTGGCGTGGTGCCGGCAATATCGTTCGACCGCATCTGGACGCTCGCGGCTACGCCCATGAATATGTAGGTGTAGAGCCAGAAGAAGAAGTCAAACAGCTTGGGAATCCCACTCACCCAAAGAACCGAAAGCCGGACTCCGCCCCAGCAGGCGATCAGCAGAGTGATCGTCCAGGCCTGAGTACGACCGGTATCAGCAACCGCAAGTAGCAACGCCCCAGGCAGGCCAATCGCGAGCACAGCGATAGAAATCACCATCGCCAGGATCCGCAAGCCAGCACCCCAGGTGTCCTCGCCCTCGGGAGCCACGGCAACCTGCGCCAAGTCAGCCTCCCTCAACTACTGGCAATGGGTTCGGTCAGCGTACCGCCGAACCGCTATTCTTGGGCGTCAGGTTCCGGCAAAGGGGGATTCAATGGGGAGCCAGGAAGTCCTTCGCATGCTCCGAAGGCGATGGCTGCTCATCGTCCTTGCCGGCCTACTTGGCACGACGCTGGCCCTCATCATGGGCGGGGTGCAGGCGCCGAAGTACACCGCCTCAGTCGATGTATTCATCACCGTAACCAGCGGCCAATCCACCGGCGACCTCGCCCAGGGCAGCGCTTTCTCCCAGGATCAGGCCCGCAACTTCGCCGCTGTTGTGCCCAAAGAGATCGTTCTTGGCCCGGTGATTAAGCAGTACGGGCTCAACATTTCGCTGGACGATATGCGCAAGAACGTCGATGTGGACGTTCAGTTGAACACTTCGGTGATCACGATCAAAGTCACCAATCACGACCCGGCGCTGGCGGCCGCGTTGGCCAACTCCGTGGCCAGCCAGCTGTCTGCGGCCGTGCTGCAGCTCAGCCCGACCGTGGACGACCTCAAAGGCGCACCAGTTCGCGCCGAGGTGATCGAAGCGGCCAGCATTCCGGTCAAGCCGTCCTCACCCAACATTCCCCTGTACGCGATGATGGGCATGCTGGCCGGGTTGGTGCTCTCGATCGGGTATCTGGTGATCGTCGAACTGGTCGTGGCCAGAGTGGATTCGACCGAGCAGGTTGAAGCCCTCACCGGTTCGGTGGTCCTGGCCAGCATCCCGAGGGATCGCAAGGTGCCCCGCCATCCGATCGCGGTCACCGCTTTGCCGCTATCGCTGCGCGCTGAGGCCATCCGCCACGTCCGCACCGCCTTGAAGTTCCTGCCCGGCGAAACAAACCAGACCTTCGTGGTCACCTCCTCGGTCAGCGGTGAGGGCAAGTCCACCACCGCAGCCAATATCGCTGCGGCGTTCGCGGCCGAAGGCCTGTCCACCTGCCTGGTGGAAGCCGACCTCCGCCGCCCCCGGTTGGAGGGTCTACTGGATCTCACCGGCGGCCCCGGTCTCAGCGACATCGTCGTCGGCCAATCCCAAATCGAGGACACCGTCCAAACCTGGGGCCCCGACCAGCTCCAGGTGATCCTGGTGGGAACCGTCCCGCCAAACGCCAGCGAATTGCTTGGCTCTACTCGCGGGCAAGAGGCGCTGCGGGCGATCACCGAGAAGTTTGAAGTCACCATCATCGATACCCCACCGCTGACTGCGGTGACCGATGCTGCGATCATCGGCCGAATGTTCGGCGGCGTCGTGATGGTGGTCGGTGGCGGCAAAGTGCGCACCAGCGAACTGCGTCAGGCCATGGGTGCCCTCGCCGTGGCCGATGTGCCGATCCGCGGCACGGTGATGAACCTGGCCAAGGACGACGCTTCGCGCCCCTACGCCTACACCTATTCCGACCGGGCCCGCCAAACCAAGCTGGCCGATCTGCTGCCACAAGGCTGGCGTCCGGTGATCAAGGCCGCCGCCGCTGTCGTGGCCACTATTGCGGTAGTACTCACCGCGGTAATGATGACCAACCGGCAGGTGTCAGCACAGCCCACCACTGGCACCGCGCCCACCGCAGCGATTTCGAGCCCCACGCCCAACCCGACCAGCCCGAAGGCTGTCTTCATTGGGGATTCGCTGGTCGCCGGGGAGGGTGCCACCGAAAAGCAGCGATGGACCACTCTCGTGTCGGCGTCCATGGGTTGGGAAGAGGTGAACCTGGGCCGGGGCGGCACTGGCTACGTCACTTCGTCGAATCCAGCTGGCTGCGGGCTCCAATACTGTCCGACCTTCGTCGAGATGGCCGAGCCGGCGATAGCGACCAATCCGGACATCGTGGTCATCTCTGGCGGTCAAAACGATGGCACCAAGGTCGTCCGGAGCGCCGCTAGCAAGTTGTTCACCGCCCTGCGCAAGGCTCTGCCCAATGCCCGCATCTACGTGATTTCGCCCTTATGGCGATCCACTCAGATCCCGGCCAGCCTCGAACAGATCGGTGCTGAGGTGAAGGCGGCAGCGGCAGCGGCTGGTGTCACCTACGTCGACGTCGGCAATCCGCTCCAAAACCAACCGGAGATGTTCTCCGCCGATGGCACCCATCCAAACGCGGCCGGGTACAAGAAGCTCGCCACTGCGATCACCGCCGCGATCAGGAAGAGCTGAGCATGAAGAACTTCCAATCCAACAGCCCGGGCATCTTGTTCGTTTGCACCGGCAACATCGCCCGGTCACCCTTTATGGCGCTCACCCTGGCTAACCGGCTGGCTGGCACCTCAGCAGTGGGGCTTCCGGTGACCTCAGCCGGCACTTACGCGGTGACCGGTTCGCGAATCCACCCGGAGGTGGCCGCCGAGCTGCAGGCTCGAGGCATCGAAACCAGCGACTTTGTCGCGACTCAACTCACCGCTGATCGCGTGCTCAATGCCGGATTGATTCTCACTGCCGGCCGCGAGCATCGGCGCCTGGTCGCCAGATTGGCCCCGCAACGCCGCAATGTGACCTTCACGCTGCGCCAGTTCGCCCGGCTGATTCAACTCGATCCAGTGGGCGAAATTCGGATGGCCACCGACGGGCCGCTGGAAGCGCTGGCCCAATTGGCCAACCGAAACCGCGGGCTCTCCAGCGGCAGCCAGGACGACGACGACATCACCGATCCAGTGAATGCGCCGCGGCGGCAGTTCGCTACCGCCTTTGCCGCCATGGACCCGGCGATCAGTCTGGTAGGCGACCTGGTCTCAGGGCTGCGAGATCAGCCCCGTCGGCCCGCCTGAGCCGTGCGCATCACCGTCGTCGGGATCAACTACCTTCCCGAGCCCACCGGCATCGCGCCCTACACCACCGGCGCGGTGGACGGTCTGGCTGAAGCCGGCGAACAGCTGATGGTGATCACTGGCTACCCCCACTACCCCCAGTGGCGGATCGCGGAGGGCTACCAGGGAACCACCCGCAGGGAGGTCATCAACGGCACCCGGGTGCTGCGCTTGCGCCACCCGGTGCCCACCGACGGCAGCGTCGTGGGCAGATCGCTGATGGAAGTCGGTTTCGGCCTGCGCGCCTGTTGGTCGTCATGGTTCAACGCTGAGGTGGTCCTTGCGATCACCCCGGCGCTGCTGAGTACAGCCGCAGTGGTCGCCAAGGCCCGGCTCTCCCGTCAGCCAGTGGTGGTGTGGGTCCAGGACATCTACACCCTCAGTGCCGCCGAAACGGGGCTGGCCGCCAAAGCCGCCGGGCTGATCCGCCGGGTGGAATCGTGGACCTTGCGGCATGCCACTCGCGTTATCGTGATTCACGACCGCTTCGCGGCTTTCGTCAGCGGGACGCTCGGGGTGGATGCCGAGCGGATTGATGTCGTGCGCAACTGGACCCACCTGGCCGAGACCAGCACCAACGCCACCGCGGAAGTCCGGGCCAGCCACGGCTGGGCTGAAGACGAGACCGTCGTCCTGCACGCGGGAAACATGGGCGCCAAGCAGAACCTCGAAAGCGTCGTCCAGGCTTCGGCCCTGGCTGCTGCGCGCGGCAGCCGAGTGCGCTTCGTGCTGCTCGGCGACGGCCATCGCCGCAAAGCCCTGGAGGCGATGGGTGGCAATGCCAATCTGCAGTTCATCGACCCGCTGCCGCAGGCTGAGTTCGCCGCGGCCTTGGCCAGCGCCGATGTCCTGTTGGTCAACGAGCTCCCCGGGATGACTGAGATGTCGGTGCCGAGCAAACTGACTTCCTATTTCAACACTGGGCTGCCAGTGCTGGCCGCGGTGGACGCCGGCAGCGTCACCGCCGCCGAAGTGGCAGCCGCCGGGGGCGGCCTTCGCGTAGACCCCGACCAGCCAGCAGCCCTGCTGGCAGCCGCGGAAAAACTCGGCTCGGACGCCGAACTCGCCGGTCAACTCGGGGCCGCTGGCCTGTTGTATCGACGCGAGACCCTGGCCGCACCGGCAGCCATCCGAGCCTTGCGGGCCAGCCTGCACCGCGCCGTCGGAGCAGACCGATAACCCACTACTAAAGGAACGAAGGGGCACCCTTGCGGGTGCCCCTCCAAACTCAAGCCCGTGTCACCAGCGGCGACCGCGGTCGATCTTTGGTGATGCCCCCCGATCGGTGCACCACAAGGACGCAGCTAGTGCGCCTATCCCGTTACCTGTGGTACCCCGAATGACATCGATCTGACCTAAGCGAGACCCAGCTTCCCCCCGAAAGCGAGCCACGCATCGGGCTGACGGGTCCATTATGGCCGGTCAACACGGGCATTTCCAGCCACGTCGCCGACCATTCCGAACTCAGGACAACTGCGCAGCCAGGTTGCACCATCAGGCGCGGCAGGCCAGACTAGTCACCGGTGTCACCCGGCCGGGGGGCAGGGGCACCTCAGTCATTCGGGGGTTTGACTGAACCGGAGGTCAGAGCCGGGGGGATCATGACCACTATTTCGGGACACTTGGATTCTGTTGCAAGTGCAGCAGCCAGGTCTCCGCTTCCAGCAGTTGTGCTGTCGAAGCGACTTCAATTGGCGTTTCTATACTCCGCCGACTTCACCGTCATCGCCATCGCGCTGTTCATTGCGGTAGTGACCCGCGGGCTGTTGCCCTTCCCGGGCCAGCCGGACACTGAACAGATCATGCGCACGACTGGCCCGCTGATCGCGGTCGGTTGGCTGGTCATGCTTCGCGTGTTTAGCGCCGACGCCCTGCGCCATCTGCGCGCCGGCGTTATCGAATACAAACGAGTGATCATGGCCTCTTCGGCCATGGCGGCCACCGTGGGCATCACCTGCTACCTGCTGAAGTTCGACTTCCCGCGGGCCGCGTTCGTGCTGATGTTCGCCTTCGGCACCCTCGGCCTGCTGGCCGCGCGCTGGTCACGGCGCAAGGTGATGGGTGCCATTCACAGTCGCGGCGCCCTGACCACCCCGTTGCTGGTCGCTGGCGACAGTGGCCACGTTGACGCGATCGCAAAGGTGCTGCGGCGGGAGTCCTGGCTTGGCTACCGGGTGATCGGTGCGATTACCAGCGACCGGGTCCACTACACCCCCGCCGGGCTGCCGGTGCTGGGTGCACTCAGCAACACCGTCGAGGTGATTGAGGAGCACCAGGCGTCCGCGGTGATCTTCGCAGAGGGTTCCTTCGCAACTCCGGCCGAGTTCCGACGGATGGCTTGGCAGCTGGAGGAGCACGACATTCAAATGATCGTGGTCCCGGCGATTACCGACACCAGCGCCCAGCGCCTTGAAGTTCGTCCGGTCGCCGGACTGCCCCTGGTCGACGTCGAGCGCCCCCAGGCCCTGGCCTCCCTGCGTTGGATCAAGCGCACCGCCGACGCGATCGGGGCAGCCCTGCTGCTGCTCGCTGCCGCCCCGGTGATGGCGCTGGTGGCCCTGGCGATCAAGCTCGAAGACGGCGGGCCGGTTCTTTTCAAGCAGACCCGGGTTGGCCGCAAAGGCGAGCTGTTCGAATGCCTGAAGTTCCGCAGCATGGCGATGGACGCTGAAGAGCGCCTGGCTGAGTTGCAGCACTTGAACGAGGGCGCTGGGCCACTGTTCAAGATGACTGATGATCCCCGAATCACTCGGGTCGGCCGATTCATCCGCCGGTTCTCGATCGACGAGTTGCCTCAGTTCTGGAACGCCCTTGTCGGCGACATGAGTCTGGTTGGGCCGCGTCCGGCCCTTCCCGACGAGGTTGCCCGCTACGATTTCGATGCACGTCGTCGTCTCGATGCTCGCCCCGGACTCACCGGCCTGTGGCAGGTTTCAGGACGCTCCGATTTGTCCTGGGAAGACTCCGTCCGCCTGGACATCTACTACGTGGACAACTGGTCAGTAGTGCAAGACCTGATGATCTTGGCAAAGACCGCGCGAGCGGTATTGCTGCCATCCGGCGCCTACTGATTCGCCCCTGACCCTCGGTGGCGTCGGTCCCGATCCCCCGACCGACGCCACCGAGCCCTTTTCGGCTACCGTTGCCACCATGTTGAGGCGAGGGGCCCGATGAGGGTAGAACGACCGCTGCCAATAGCGCGGATGTTCGTGGCGTTCGCCGTCCTCGCTATCAGCGCCTACGCGGCCATCTACGCCTACGCCGCAACCATCGCCCGCGGCGGCAACGATCATCAGACCGGCGACTGGCTGATCAGCTATCCGGGCACGTTCGTGCGCCGAGGCATGTTCGGCGAGCTGCTGTTCAGCGTCGCGCCACCAGGGCAGGCAACCCTATGGGTGCTGTTTGCGATCCAGGTGGCCTTGTACGTGCCGTTGATCGCCTTCTTCATCGAGTACCTGTTCCGGGCCAACTTCTCCTGGTCAGCGATCGCGCTGGCCTGTTCGCCAGCCGCGCTGCCATTCATCGGCTGGGATCCGCTAGGCGGCTTCCGCAAGGAGACCCTCGGATTCCTTGCCTTGGTCTTGCTGGCGCTGGCTCGCCGCCGGGTGAGCTCGCTACTGCGCGGGCTGTTGCTTGCTTCTTCACTGGCGATCTGGACCATCGGGGTGTTCTCGTGGGAATCGCTGGCCTTTCTGCTGCCTGGCGTCGGCTTCCTGCTGCTGGCTGATCGGGAGCTGCCGCTGCGGCGCACCCTGGCTTCGATCTACGCGCTGATCGGGTTGGCCGCCTTCGGCAGTTCGGTGCTCTTCCACGGCAGCAAAGACACGCCCGGTGTGCTTTGCGGGGCGATCGTCCAGCAGGGCTTGGGGACGAACCTCTGTACCGGCGCCATCGCCTGGATCGGCCGCGATCTAAGCGCGAGCCTTGAGCTGGTCGACAAGTACCTCCCCGTACACAGCGGCTATCTGGTGATGCTGGCCCTGGCGGTGCTGCCGATCGCACTTAGCCCGTGGCTGCGCCGCTACTGGGCCTGGGCCCTGGCCGCGCTGATCGGAATCGCGCCGTTGTTCGTCCTAGGCATCGACTATGGGCGCTGGATTCACATCCTGGTGATCGAGCTGGCCATTTGCATGATCGCCGGGAACCGCGCCCTGATCGAATCAAAGCTGTGGAATCCACTCTCAGTGGGCCTTTTCGTCAGCCTCTGGGGCATTCCACACGCCGCCCCCACTGTGCCCTGGGCGGCCGGCTGGCCGTTCAAGGGTCTGGCGGCGACGCTGATCAACTGGGCCCAATCCGGCCTGCTGAGGGTCTGGTAGCCCCGCTCGGTGGCTGGTTCGGCCTAGTCTTGGACGGTCTGGGCTCCGAACCGGGGGCCCTTTAGGAGTGAAGATGCGAAAACGTGCCCTGATCACCGGGATCACCGGCCAGGACGGGTCCTACCTCGCCGAGCTGTTGCTGGAAAAGGGCTACGAGGTTCACGGCATCAAGCGGCGCGCCTCGCAGCTGAACACCCAGCGCATCGACCACATCTACGAAGACCCCCACCAACACGACGCCCGCCTCTTCCTGCACTACGGCGATCTGACCGATTCGACCTCACTGACTCGCATCATCGGGGCGGTCGAACCCGACGAGATCTACAACCTCGGCGCCCAATCGCATGTGGCCGTGAGCTTCGAGGCCCCCGAGTACACCGCCGACGTGGACGCCCTGGGCACGCTGCGCATTCTGGAGTCGATTCGGCTACTCAAGCGCACCGACGAGGTGCGCTTCTACCAGGCCTCGACC
>DIVW01000027.1:0-14589 GCA_002428365.1 Propionibacteriaceae bacterium UBA6122 | reverse complement strand
CCAAGCTCTACGCCTACTGGATCACGGTGAATTACCGGGAGTCCTACGGCATGTACGCCTGCAACGGAATCCTGTTCAACCACGAGTCCCCGCGGCGCGGTGAGACCTTCGTCACCCGAAAGATCACCCGCGGCCTGGCCCGAGTGGTCACCGGGCTCGACGAGTGCCTGTTCCTTGGCAACCTGAACGCGCTGCGCGACTGGGGCCACGCCAAGGACTACGTCCAGCTGCAATGGCTGATGCTGCAACAGGACACCCCCACCGACTACGTGATCGCCACCGGCGAGCAGTATTCGGTGCGCCAGTTCGTGGCCTGGACGGCGCAGGCGCTGGGCTTGACGTTGCGGTTCGAGGGCAGCGGCCCTGAGGAAATCGGCGTGGTCGAGGCCGTCGCTGACGGCGCACCGACCGCTCTAAAACCCGGCGATGTGGTGGTGCGGGTCGACCCGCGCTACTTCCGTCCGGCTGAAGTGGAGACGCTGCTGGGTGATTCGAGCAAGGCCGCGGCCGATCTGGGCTGGGTGCCGCAGATCGGGGTTGCCGAACTGGTCGCGGAGATGGCCAAAGCAGATCTGGCCGAGGCCAGCCGATTGGCCTTCCTGAAGAAGCACGGCTACGACGTGCCGCCCCAGGCGGCGAACTGATGCGCCGGGTTTTCGTTGCCGGCCACCGCGGCATGGTGGGCTCGGCGATCGTCCGCCTGCTGGGGCAGGACCCTGAGGTGAGCGTGATCACCGCCGGGCGTGATCAACTCGATCTGATCGAGCAGAGCCAGGTGCGGGCCTTCTTCGCCGCCAACCAGATCGACGAGGTCTATCTGGCGGCCGCCAAGGTGGGCGGCATCGGCGCCAATAACGCCTATCCGGCCGAGTTCCTCTACGAGAATCTGATGATCGAGGCCAACATCATCGCCGCCGCGCACGCCAGCGACGTGAACCGGTTGCTGTTCCTTGGCTCCTCCTGCATCTACCCGCGGCTCGCCGATCAGCCGATGCGCGAAGACAGTCTGCTAACCGGTCCACTCGAACTCACCAACGAGCCGTATGCGATCGCCAAGATCGCTGGCATCAAGCTGTGCGAGAGTTACCACCGCCAGTACGGCCGGGACTACCGCTCGGTAATGCCGACCAACCTGTACGGCCCCGGCGACAACTTCCACCCGGCCAACTCCCACGTGCTGCCGGCACTGCTGCGCCGCTTCCACGAGGCCAAAGTCAGCGGCGCCGAAGAAGTGGTGATCTGGGGTACCGGAACGCCCCTGCGGGAGTTCCTGCACGTCGACGATCTGGCGGCAGCTTCAGTGTTCGTGGCTGGCCTGCCCACTGAGTCCTACTGGACGCCCGCCACCGAGCGGCTGTCACATTTGAACGTGGGCAGCGGCGCCGAGGTGAGCATCGGCGAGTTGGCCCGACTGGTGGCCGAGGCCGTTGGCTATGCCGGACGCATCACTCAGGACCCGACCAAGCCGGACGGCACCCCCCGCAAACTGCTGGACACCTCCGCTTTGACCGCCTTGGGCTGGCAAGCCAGCGTTGACCTGCGCGAGGGGCTAGCCGAGACCTACACCTGGTTCCTGGCCAACGCCGAGCACCTGCGCCAAGCCTGAGCCAACTCCAGGCGGCTGAGCCCGTCGACCCTTCGACAAGCTCAGGGAACTGACTCCAGTTGGCTGAGCCCGTCGAAGCCCGTCGAAGCCGCTCGCGACCGGCTCAGGGAACTGAATGCGCACGGTTCTCCGCTAGCGTTTCCCCATGCCGAAGATCGCGCCGTTCAATGCCATCCGCTATGCCCCCGGAACTGATCTGCAGGCCGTGATCGCGCCACCCTACGACGTGCTCTCCGGCGAGGACGTGGCCGCGCTCGGCGCCCGTGATCGGCACAACATCGTGCACGTGGACGTCCCGGTCGGCGATGAGGACCGCTACGAGGTGGCCGCGGCCAAGCTGAGCGACTGGCTGGTTGAAGGGGTGCTGGTCCTCGACGAACAGCCATCGTTGACGATCTACCGGATGAACTTCACCGATGCCACGGGGAGCCCTCGCGCCATCGTCGGCGTCCTGACCGGGCTGGAGGTCGTCGATGCCGACGCTGGCGGGGTATTGCCGCATGAGCGCACCACCCCAAAGGCGGTAACTGATCGGCTCGACCTGACCCGTGCCACCGCCACCAATCTCTCGCCGGTCTGGGGCCTTTCCCTGGCTTCAGGCCTGACCGAAGCTCTGGCCGCCCCGGGCGAGAAGCTCGGCGAAATGGTGGCTGAGGGGGTGGTGCACAGCGTTGAGCGAATCACCGACCCGGCCAGAATCGCCGAGATCACCGCCATCCTGGCCAGCGATGACGTGCTCATCGCTGACGGCCACCACCGCTATTCGATTTCGCGCACCTACCGCGATGAAGTCCGCGAAGCCAGGGGTAGCAACGAAACCGAAGCCGAGTTCACGCTGGCTTTCGTCAACGAGTTGGTGGCCGATCAGCTCAGCATCGAGGCGATCCATCGGCTCTACACCGGGATCACCATCGAGCAGCTGCAGGCCGACCTGGCCGACTGCTTCGACTTCGCCCCAGCATCTCCCCCGACGCCAGCCACGCTAACCGAGATGGTCGAACTCGGGCGCCTGGCGCTGTTGTCCCCCGATGGGACGGCCACCTGGCTGATCCCCAAGGACGCCGCCCTCGCTGGCGTCCGGGCACTGGATGGCGCCTACCTCGAGTACGCCCTGGCGGCCTCAACAGCCGAGGTCAGCTATCAGCACGGGTTGACCGAAATGCTCGACCTGGTGGCCAGCGGCACAGTGGCGGCAGGCGTCCTGATTCGGCCCACCTCACTAGCCGAGATCCAGCGCACCGCCCGCGAGGGGCTACTGATGCCGCCGAAGTCGACCTTCTTCACTCCGAAGCTGCGCACCGGCCTGGTGATTCGTCCCACCGCGGCTTTGGCCTGAGTCCCCCACCTGGGGATAGCCGCACTCCGGCGGGCGGGGGCCGCTTGGCCAATGCGATGATGTGGGAAGTGGATAGCCAGTTCCGCGGCTCCATTTGCCATCTGCGGGCGGGTGCTCGATTCGGGGTCGGGCACCCGCAGGCCGCAACCAGCATGGCCACCTTCTTCACTCAACTCCCCTTGCCGGGCTGCCGTGCGCCCCTGGGTTTACACCGCCACCGGTTGGCCAAAATGGGCCGGAAGAGCGCATCACCCCTTGATAGGACAATTACGAGACTGCGAGCAATCGCGGACAAAAGCTGGCCATCGCCCCCGCAGTGGCCCCAGAATCTGTACCCTGTGCCTGTTCCAACCACTGTCGAGGAGTGACATGTCGCGTATCGCGAACGCGGAGTTCCGCAGCAAAGTCTGTAGCGCGGAAGACGCAGCCAAGATCATCAAGAACGGCATGAACGTCGGATTCTCCGGCTTCACCGGCGCTGGCTACCCCAAGGCCGTGCCGGGTGCCTTGGCGGCCCAGATCAAGGCAGCCCACGACCGGGGCGAGGAGTTCATGATCGGTTGCCTCACCGGTGCTTCCACCGCCCCAGAGATGGACGGTGTGCTCGCCGAGGTCGACGGCATCAGCTACCGAATGCCGTACCAGTCCGACCCGATCATGCGTAACAAGATCAACGCCGGCATCTCCGGCTACCAGGACATCCACCTTTCGCACTCGGGCCCGCAGGCCTGGGCTGGCTTCATGGGCAAGATGGACGTCGCCCTGATCGAGGTCACCGCCATCACCGAGACCGGCGAACTCGTGCCGTCCTCGTCGATGGGCAACAACACCCTGTGGCTGGAGGCCGCCGACAAGGTCATCTTGGAGGTCAACTCCTGGCAGAGCATCGACCTGTACGGCATGCACGACGTGTACCAGCACAATGCGCTGCCCCCGAACCGGATCCCCTACCCGCTGGTAACCGCCTCCGACCGCATCGGCACCCCGACCATCAAGATCGACCCGGCCAAGGTGGTCGCGGTGGTCGAGACCGACGCCGAAGATCGCAACACCCCGTTCAAGCCGCTGGACGATGAGTCCCGGATGATCGCGGGCCACCTGCTCGACTTCCTGGCCAACGAGGTCAAGCAGGGTCGCCTGCCCAAGAACCTGCTGCCTATGCAGTCTGGGGTGGGCAACATTGCCAACGCGGTGCTGGCCGGTCTGATGGAGGGTCCGTTCGAAAACCTCACCTCTTACACCGAGGTGATCCAGGACGGCATGGTCGACCTGCTCGATTCGGGCAAGATGACCATCGCTTCGGCGACGGCCTTCTCGCTCAGCCCCGAGTACGCGAACAAGATGAACGACAATGCGGCCCACTACCGCAACAAGATCATCCTTCGCTCCCAGGACATCTCCAACAACCCCGAAATGATCCGTCGCCTCGGGGTGATCTCCTGCAACGGTCTGATCGAAGCCGACATCTACGGCAACGTGAACTCCACCCACATCATGGGCTCGAAGATGCAGAACGGCATCGGCGGCTCGGGCGACTTCACTCGCAATGCCTACATCTCCACCTTCGTCACCCCCTCGACTGCCAAGGGTGGGGCGATCTCCTCGATCGTGCCGATGGTTTCCCACCACGACCACACCGAGCATGACGTGATGGTGGTCATCACCGAGCAGGGTCTGGCTGATCTGCGCGGCCTGTCGCCGGCCAAGCGGGCCAAGGTTGTCATCGACAACTGCGCCCACCCCGACTACAAGCCGATGCTGGAGGAGTACGTCGCGGCTGCCGCCAAGGCGTCCAACAGCGCTCACACCCCGCACGACCTGAACAAGGCGCTGAGCTGGCATGCCCGGTTCCTTGAGACCGGCACGATGAAGGCCTGAACTAAGTCACATCCAGCGCGGTCGGTCTCCTTTGGAGGCCGGCCGCGTTGCTTTTCCCACCCGCCGGGGATCAGGGGAGCAGCAGGGCGCGCAGTTCGGCGACCGTGTCGAGAACGGCGGTCGGTTCAGCAGCGGCAAGTTCATCGGGCAGGCCAGCGCCCCAGGTGACGGCGATCACCGCCATCCCGGCGGCTTTGGCGGCTTGGACGTCCACCACGGCATCGCCCACGTACACCGACTCGCCTGCCTGAGCCCCTAGGCGGTCCAGCGCCAACCGCAGGGGTGCGGGGTCAGGCTTGTGCACTGCGGTGTCCTCCATCGCCACCGTGACCGCAATGGCCTCAGCCAGCCCGGCCACCGCCAGAGTGCGCTCGGCGGAATGGCGCCGCTTGGAAGTGGCAATGCCGAGGCCGATCTGGGCCTCGGCCAGGTCGGCGAGCAGCTCAGGAAGCTGGGGATAGCGCTCAATCAGCCGCGGCATCTCCCGCAGGTTGAACTCGACGTAGGCATCGATCAAAGCCTGCGCATGTTCGGGATGGCGGGCCCGAAAGGTGTCATAGAGGGTTTGCCCGATCCAGCTCCGAGCCTCAACCGGATCGGTATGTTCACCCAAGATGGTCCACATCGCATGGTCATAGGAGGCGATAATGAGGGGAATTGTGTTGACGACGGTGCCGTCGAGATCGAAGACAACCCATCGCCAACCAGCCATAGGGCCGAGCTTAAGGGTCGGCCATCGAGGAGGCGCACAACCTTGACCAACAGTCGTCCGCGGGGTCGCAGGCCGGGACGTGCCGACACCCGCAGCGAAATCCTCACTGCAGCTCTGGCTCTCTTCTCCGAGGTCGGCTACGAGAAGGTATCTCTGCGAGCGATTGCGCGGGCCGCGGACGTCGACCCGGCGCTCATCCACCACTACTTCGACTCCAAACCCGAGCTGTTCGCCGAAGCTGTGCTGGCGTTGCCGGTGGGCGACCCTGCGGACGTGGTCGCCCAGATTTTGGACGGCCCGGTGAGCGGAGTGGGCGTGCGAGCCGTCGAAATGCTGCTGGCTACCTGGGAACTGCCCACCGCCCGGGAGCGCTTCACCGCGATGCTGCGGGCTGCGGTCGGTGAACCGGGCGCCCAACGTCCGCTGAGTGAGTTCCTGGCCAATGAGATCTACACCAAGGTCGCCGAATCGTTGGGCCACGCCAACGCCAAGCAGCGTGGGCAACTGGCCGTCACCCTGATCCTCGGCTTCGCGCTTGGCCGCGACGTTCTGCAGCTGTCTACCCTGGCCAAGCTGCCCAAAGCCCAACTGACCGCAGCTCTTGGGCGAACGATGCAGGTCTATTTGGCTGACCAGTGGTGACATAGGCTGGAGAGGCCAACGATTGCCTTGGAGGTGTGATGACGGCCGAGTCCCCGGCGCCGGTCACTGAGTTGCCGTCACCAGATCCGGGCGGCGCGGTGGAAATCGCCACCCTGCTGCCGAGCACCAACGACTCCGGTGTTGGCATCAATGTCCGCACCGGCGAACCGCGCCGCAGCTGGCTGATCCGCCTGGTGACCATTGCCACCTGGCTGGCAGCAGGCTTCGCAGCCGCGTCCTTGCTGTGGTTCTACTGGATCGCCGTCACCGACTTTTACCACGCCAGCTGGCTTACCGCTCAGTTCGAAAAGGTGCAGAAGGTGTACGGGGTGCTGCTGGTGGTGGGGCTGACCGTGGCCACGCTGCTGGTGGCCACCAGCAGCATCATCACCGGCTACTACGCCTGGTTCGGCTACCGCTGGACGCGAGTGGCTGGCATCATCGCCGCCGCGCTGAGCCCACTGACCCTGCTGCTGAACCCCGTCGGCTGGGCCGCTATCCCGCTGGCCATGCTCGGGGCTGGCCTGTTGTGGCTCCCGGCCGCCGCCGCCCACTTCCAGGCCTGGCAGGATCACCGCCACCCGTTGACGCAGTTCGCTGCACCGGTTACCTCGGTGTTCTATGGCCCACTGCCGCGCTACCGGCGCGACTGACGCACCCAGTGTTGGCCAGCTCACTGCTCCAAGGGCAGCAGTAGCGCGCCAGCGTGCGGCGGTAGCACCACCACGCTGCCTTCGGCCTGCGCGCCAGCCGGGCTGGCCCAGCGCAGCAGGTGCGGTCCGCCCAACTCCACGGTGACCTCTCGATCGGAGAAGTTCACCACGACAGCCAGGCCACCACGGCGCATCAGGAACCACCCGGCGTCATCGTCGTACTCGCACCTGGTCCGGGCCATCACCGGGTTGGTCAGTTCGGAATACTGCCGCCGCAACGCGATGAGGTGGCGGTGGACGTTCAACAACACCGCATGCTCGCCGTTGGTCACTTCGGACCAGCGCAGCTTGGCCGACTCGAAAGTGGCCGCCGCCTGCGGATCCGGAATGTCGGCAGGGTCCCAGCCGAGGGCGGCGAACTCTGCCAACCGTCCCTGCGTAACGGCCGCCCCCACCTCCGGATCGGCGTAGTCACAGAAGTAGGGGAAGGGGGTACTGGCTCCCCACTCTTGCCCCATGAACAGCATCGGGGTGTAGCCGCTGGTCAAAGTGAGCAGCGCAGCGCAGGCCAGCTGGTCAACGTCCAGCAACTCCTCGGGACGATCTCCGCGGGCCCGGTTGCCGATCTGGTCGTGGTTGGCCGAGCAAACCACCAACCGCCAGGACGGCACCCTGGCGGTGTCCAGCGGGTGGCCGTGCCGCCGACCTCTGAAGCTCGACCAGGCGCCGTCGAGGACGAACCCGTGCTCGCAGGTTTTCGCCAATGCAGCCAAGCCGACGAAGTCGGCGTAGTAGCCGCCGGTTTCGCCGGTGAGCGCGGCATGTAGGGCGTGGTGGAAATCGTCACTCCACATGGCGTCCACCCCCTCGCCGCCAGCCTGGCGGGAGGTGATGATCTGCGGGTCGTTGGCGTCGGTCTCGGCAATCACGGTCAGCGGCCGGTGCAGATGGGCGGCTAGATCACCAGTCACCATCGCCAACTCTTCCAGCAGATGGGTAGGTGAGTTGTCACTGAGGGTGTGCACCGCGTCCAGCCGCAATGCGTCCACCCGTGCGTCGACGAACCAGTAGCGCAGATTGTCGGCGATCATTCGGCGCACCTCGGTGCTGCCGGGACCATCCAGGTTCACCTGGGCACCCCAAATGCCGTCAGCGGTGGCCAGATAGGGCCCGAACTTGGTCAGGTAATTCCCCACCGAACCAAAGTGGTTGTAGACCACGTCCTGAATCACGCCCAACCCCGCCGCGTGCGCGGCGTCAACGAAACGCCGGTAGGCGTCCGGGCCACCGTAGGGCTCATGGACGGCGAACCAGCCCACGCCGTCGTAACCCCAGCCGTGAGCTCCTTCGAAGCTGTTGACCGGCATCAACTCGACGAAGTCCACGCCCAGCTCAGCCAGATGCCCCAGCTTGCTGATGGCAGCGTCCAGAGTGCCCTCGGCGGTGAACGTGCCCAGATGCAGCTCGTAGATCACCCCGCCGGCCAAGGAGCGCCCCGTCCAGCCGGTTGTCCGCCAACCAAAGGCCTCCGGGTCGTAGCTGCGCGAGAGCCCGTGGACGCCGTAGGGCTGCCAGCGGCTGCGCGGATCCGGCCAGGGCCGCGGATCGTCATCGAGCAAATAGCCATAGTCGACCCGGCCAAGCGGTTCCGGCTCGGCCGGCGTCCACCAGGCGTCGATGCCCCGCGTCATCGGCACCACCCGGTCACCCACTTGGAGCCGGACCTGTTGCGGTATTGGCGCCCACACATCGAAGCGGCCACGTTCGCCGGCCCGGCGCTGCTCGCGAACCAGCAGGGCCACCGGATAGCGGTCCAACAGCAGGGCCAAGGAGACATTGCGTTGATCGTCAGCGACCACCACTCGCCCCGATATCAGGTCACGCCAGCGTCCCTCCGGCAGGCCGAGAGCGGTGTCGCCCCAACCGCCGCGCTCGGCCAGGCCGACAGGCAGCCGAGTGACCACAGTGATCGCTCCCCCACGCGAAAACGCCAGCACATGCTCCGCGGCTGGTCCCGAAGCGGCCAAGGGCCGGTAGCGGGTGAACCAATCGGGGTGATCGCGGCGCAGGGTGAGCGCCTGATGGGTGACCAGCAACTTCACTTCACCAGGATCATCCAACGCTGTAGACGGCTCCGGACGGGCGCCCAAGCGCACCCTTGAGAGCACCTGCCCTCTGGCTTCGAAATCGACCGGATGGCGGTTGTCGGGGTCGACCAGCGTGTGATCCCACAACTCGGTGCCCTGGTAAAGGTCCGGCACCCCGGGAATGGTCATCGACAACAGCTTGGCCGCCAACGAGTTGCTGCGCCCGGGTACGACCACCTTCGCCAGCACCCGCGCCAAGACTGCAGCCACCGCCTGATCATCAAAAGCCGCATCAACACAGGCGGCGATCGCAGCCTCATAGGTCGCATCAGGGGCGGTCCACCAGGTGTGCTCGCCAGCCTCGCGCATCGCCTTGATCGCATAGGCGTGCAGTCGCTCCCGACCAGCGGGCCAGACCCCGACAATCGCCTGCCAAAGCAGGTTCGCGAAGCCTGGGTCGGGCACTGGCACCAGCCGCAGCAGCTCGCTCAGCGACTCGTCCCACAGTTGCGGCACTTCGGACAGCACGCTGATTCGGGCCCGGGTGCCCTCGCCGCGTTTGGTGTCATGGGTGGTGCCGGCCACCATTGCGTCCGCCCATTGCTGCTGGCGCAGCCCCATCAGTTCGTGGAACTGCTCTGGACTGATCGAGAACAGGGACGGATTGCCGCCGACCTCGTTCAGCGAGGTGAGCCTGGCGGTGCGATAGAAGGCGCCGTCCTCAACCCCTTTGGCCATCACCATGCCGGAGGTCTGCTGGAACCGCAGCGCGGCCGGCGAAGCCCCATCCGAGAGCACCGTGTAAACCTGATTTAGCACCGGGCCGAGATCGGGGCGATGCTCCCAGGCAAAGCCGAAGGCCTGCTCCAGGTATTCACGCCCCTCAGGCAGGTAGGAGCGGTACACCTCGAAGTCGGCCAGCAGTTCGGCCACCGCATCAGCTACCTCGCCAGGATCTGGGCGCTGCGTCGGCTCGATCGCGGCCAGCACTTCGCGGGCGATCCGATTGACCTCTGAGGCCAAAATGCTGTGGGCGACAGCGAGTTTGCCGTCGTGTACCAGCCGGGCCCAGTCGAACTGACGCCCGCGCAGTCGCTCTTCCAGTTCGGTCAGCGGTTCCTGCCCAGCTGAATCAACCAATACCCGATCAATCAGCGCCAACGCGTCGTAGCCGGTGGTGCCGGCGGTGATCCAGGAGGACGGCAGCTCCTCCACCACAATCTGGCCGGTCGAATCCGCTCGGGTGGCCAGGATCTTCTCCACCAGCACATAGGCCCCGCCGGTAAGGGCAGCCAGATCGGCCAGATACTTGCCTGGGTCGCGCAGTCCGTCGGGATGGTCGACTCGCAACCCGTCGACCAGGCCTTCTTCGAACCAGCGCTGGATTTCGGCATGCGAGCGGGCGAACCAGATCGGCTCCTCTACCCGAATGGCCACCAGGGTGTTCACCGCAAAGAAGCGTCGGTAGTTGAGGGTGCGGTCGGCTTCGTGCCAGTTCACCAGCTGGTAGTGCTGGCGGGAGTGCACCAAATCGGGGTCATCGTCGCTGCCATGGACGGTCTCCGGTGCCAGCGGGAACCGCTGCTCGCGATAATGCAGTTCGCCGCCGATCACCTGCAGGGCTTTGATGCGCCCGTCCGGGGTGATGTCGGCCTCATCGACTACCGGCAGGCGCAGCTTGCCCTCGCCGAAGGCCCAATCGATATCGAAGGCGTCAGCGTAGGCCGAAGACTGGCCGTGGGTGAGCACGTGCCACCACCAGTCGTTCTCCCACGGCCTGCCCACCCCGACGTGGTTGGGCACGATGTCGACCAGTACGCCCATGCCCAGGCGGCGGGCTTCGGTGACCAGGGTGGACAGCCCGGCCGCGCGTCCTCTGGAGGCATCAATTGAACTGTGATCGGCCACGTCGTAGCCGTGCTCACTACCTGATTCTGAAGACAGCAATGGCGAAAGGTAGACCCAGTCGACGCCGAGTTCGTGCAGATAGGCCAGGGTTTTGGCCGCAGCGACCAGGTCAAAATCTTCGGTGATCTGGAGTCGGTAGGTGCTCTTGGGGGTGCGCATGAACAGTCCTCAGCCGCCCGTAGGCTCGACAGGCAGCCGCAGCAGTGCTGGGCACTGCGGCCGGGGCAAAGCGGTAGCGGAGAAGTTCGACGATGCGGGCTGGGACGGCACTGATCCTCCTCGTTGTCCGACCCCCAGAGTAGCGATCTCCCCGATGTGGATTTGCCGTCCCCTCCTGGCTAGCCTTGCCCAGTGACCCCAACCAGCAGCGAACCCAGCACGGCGCTGCCCCGACTGGGGGTCCTTTACAACCCTCGGACGGTCGAAATCCTCTCGCTGGCCCGGGTCTCCCCCAGCCGTTGGCGCACCGTCTGGTTGGTGGACCGCGAGCTCAACGCACAGGTCGGGGCGCGCCGTCTGCTGCGCCGCTTCGGCGAAGTGATCGACATCACCGGGTTGAGCATGGCCGAAGCGGCGACCTGCATCACTGAGCCGCTGGACGGGATTCTGGCCACCAACGATCCCGACCTGGTGCGCGCCGCCGAACTCGCCGAGGAATTGGGCCTGCCGCATTTCGATGCTGCGCAGGTGGCCCGGCTTAACGACAAGTACCTTCAGCGCCAGGCGCTCAAGGCCGCCGGGCTGCCCACTCCGGGCTCCGTCCGGCTCCCCGCCGGGATCAGCGTTGAGGCTGCCGTAGCTGTGGCCGCTGATCTGGACTACCCCGCGATCCTGAAACCAGCCCACGGCGCCAGTAGCCGAGCCACCTATGCGGTTTGCAACGCGGCTGAGGTGGGCCGGCGGCTCGCCGAGCGGCGCGACTACCCGAGCGAGGACTTTGTGGTCGAGGAGCGGATCCCCGATGGCTGGGCTGCGGCGGACTCGCCCTGGGCCGACTACCTGTCGGTGGAATCGCTGGCCGTTGCCGGCGAGATCATCCACTTCGGCATCACCGGACGCGGCCGACTGGCTGAGGGCTTCCGCGAGACCGCGTCAATCATGCCGCCAGCGCTACCAACTGCCGATTGGCCAGCGCTTTACGAGTTGGCCGAGGCCGCGATCCGTGGACTGGGACTGAGTTCTGGGGTATTCCACACCGAAATCAAACTTTCGACCGACGGTCCTCGCGTGCTAGAGGTGAATGGTCGCCTCGGTGGCGGCAGCATCGCCTGGCTGGCCGAACGCGTCAGCGGCTATTCGCTGCTCGCCGCGGCTGGCCTGGTCAACCTCGGCCGTCCACCAGCGCCAGTGCCAGCCACCACCAATGGGGTCGGCTTCGCGGTCTACGTCCAGCCCCCGTATGCGGCCCGGGAGGTAGTCGGCATCACTGGTGCGGACGAGGTCCGCGCGATCCCCGAGGTCGATGAGCTGGTCTTGACCCGCAGCCCGGGCGATCAGGTTAATCCGCCCGAGGAGGGCTCCCAGAGTGTGGTGGCGATCATTCGCGGACTGGCCGCCGACCACGGCCGAGTGGCCGAGCTGTTGGCGCAGTTCGAGGAGGGCTTGCAGTTCAGCTACCGCTAGCTCGCCGCTGAGCCCATTCCGCGGCCAACATCGCGTAGGAGTAGGTGTCGTACCAGCGACCATCCCGGTGCAACGAATCGCTGCGAAAATGCGCCTCGCGTCGCATCCCGGCCTTCTCCATCACCCGGGCTGAGGCAGCGTTGTCAGCGAAGCAGATGCCCACCACACGGTGCAGACCTAGGCCGTCGAAGCAGCTGGCCAACAGGCTGACGGCGAGCTCAGTGCCGTACCCCTGCCCATGGACGGACGGATCCAGTGCCCAGCCGATTTCAGCTTCGGCCCCAGCCGCCTGAGTGATCACTTCTTCCTGAGCCCAGGCGTTCTGCACCGCAATCTTGGCTGACCCGATCAGCCGCCCCCCTTGGCCGACCACCAGCGTTTGGTCGAGGTGTTTGACCCAGTGACCGGTAAAGGCCTCCAGACTCGGCGGTTGTCGCGCCATCCACTGGATAACTTCGGGAAGCTGCTGCCAGGCCCAGATTTCGGCGGCGTCGCTGACCCGGGCCGGACGTAGCGTCAGCCGAGCGGTCAGCAGCGGCCAATCGAGGCGCTCAAGTGACATGCCGCCATCCTTCCACGCTGGGTTTCCCGCTCGGCTGACCTCTCTCGTTTCGGGTCTGTTTGGGGGTTGCCAGCCGAGTTCTTCGAGATTTGTGGATAACTCGGATGCTGTCCACAGATTCGTATTTGTGTTCGATTTCGTCTTAGTTGGTGCGGGAGAATGGGGGCATGACTTCAAGCAGCGAGTTGATCTCGGCCGGGGTTCTCCTGGCTGAGTTTGATCGCGCCCTTGATCGGGTCGAGCCGCGCGGAACCGATGTGGCCCCAGAGACCCGGTTGGAGTGGCTGCGTTTGGCTCGTCGGGTCCAGAGTCGGGTGGAGGCGTTGACCGGGCTGTTGACTGCTGAGGCTGATCAGGCCCAAGCGTCGCTGCGGACGGCGGGTACCCCGCTGGCTTCTTGGCTGGGCATGGGGGAAACCCTGTCCCGCCGGGAGGCTGCTGGGGCGGTGCTCCGGGCCAGGTCGTTGGCTGAACACCCCAGGGTGGGCCGGGCTGCTAGCGAGGGCCAAATCAACACTGGGCAGGCCCAAGCGATCAGCCGGGTGCTGGGCGAGCTGGCAGCCCAACTAGACGCCAACCAGCAGGTGCACGCCGAGCAGGTAATGCTCAGCTTGGCTGCCCAACTGGATTCCCAAGAGCTGGCCGGGGCGGCGGGCCGGGTCCTGGCCGAAGTCGTCCCGGTAGCGGCCGGCGAGTTGGACGGCCAACGGCTCCAGCGGGCCGCGGAGCTGGCTCACCGGCAACGATCGTTGCGGTTCTTCCGCGACGGGGCCTCGATCAGGTTCGACGGTTCACTGCCCCGCCTTGAGGGCGAGGCGTTCATCGCTTTGGTTGCCGCCCACCACGAGGCGCGGCGGCGCACCGCTATTGAGGCCCGCGACCCGCTAGCCGAGGACACACCCGAGCAGCGCCGCGCCGATGCCCTGATCGCGCTAATCGAAGCCGCGCGCAGGGCCAAACCTGCACCCGGCGTCGGGGTAGCGCGGATAGTCGTCAAACTCGACTACGACACACTGAAAACCGCCGCGGTTGGTGCCGGGATCCTCACCACCGGCGGCGAGCCGCTGTCGGCTGGCGACCTACGCCGAGCCTGTTGTGACGCCGAGGTGATACCAGTCGTACTCGGATCACACTCCGAAATACTCGACGTCGGCCGAGACCACCGGCTAGTAACCCCGCCAATCCGGACCGCCCTAACTCAACGCGATAGTGGTTGCGTCTTCCCCGGCTGCGACGTGCCCGACGCTGCCTGCGACGCCCACCACATCGAGCCCTGGTGGCTGGGCGGCCCCACCTCGCTAGACAACCTGGTCCTGTTTTGTCACCACCACCACGGCCTGGTGGAACCGGCCAAGTTCACCAACCGCGACCAATGGGAGGTACGAATAGCCGACGACGGTCTTCCCGAACTACTACCCCCAAAACGCCTCGACCCCCAACGAAAACCAATCCGCCACCGAAAACACGGCGGCACTGGGCGACCAGCCAGCGAGCCCAGCACAACCAGGCCCAGCACAACCAGGCCCGACCCAACTCAATCAGGCTGGGATGACCCGTCCCTGTGCGCCTGAGTTGGCGTCTG
>DIVW01000011.1:8243-144902 GCA_002428365.1 Propionibacteriaceae bacterium UBA6122 | reverse complement strand
GCTCGGCATCGCCGGCGTCCTCAGCATCCTGGGCCAATTGGTGATACTTCTCCTGTAACCGGGACGCGTCACCGGCCTCGCCCACCGCGCTGCGAGCCGCATGCAGCGCGTTGGCCGTCTCGCCTTGAACCCGGTCCAACACCGTGGCATAGGTGCCCAGCGCCGAACCGGCCGCCCGATAGCGACCCTCAGCTTTGCCAACACCGTCGACGATCGTGTCGCGGGTCTCCAGCAAGGCCTTCACCGAGTCAACGTTCGAAGTGCCAGCCTCAAGGCTCCGCAACGACGTCGCCGCTCGGGCAATCGCCTCCGCCACCTGGGTATAGCGGCGTCCACCGTCACGCACCCGCACCGGATCACCCGGAGTCGGATCATGAGCCAAACCCAACGGCGACCAATCAGACGGCCTCACGCGGCGACCCCCTGAGCAGCTACCCAGCTACCGGCCAACACCAACGAATCAGCCAGTGCCAGGATCGCCTCTCGGGCGGCCACATGCGGAGTAGAGAAGGACACGTGCGCCAGGCTGGAACTGCTCATCCCTGGCACCGCGATCCAGTAGTCGACCAGCAGCAGGTTGATGTCCTTGCCCCCAAGTTCTGAGTTGCCACTCCTGGTGCGGGCATGCCGAATGATCTGGTCGCCCTCGACTGCCAGCTTCACCAGCTCATCGCTGGCATCGGCGGTGTTGACCAAGTGATCACCCACGCGGTCGATTGGCGATTCCGCGCCCATCCCGACGCCGAACTCGTGCCAGTAGGTCACCATCGTCACCGCGGCGGCAGCCTGTTTGGTTCGCGCCAGCAGGAACGCGAACTGGCGACCTCCGGCCGAGGCCGCCTGGTCTGCGGTACGGGCCAGCCAGGAACGCATGTCGTGGCGAAGTGAGGCCCCTGCATCCGATAGCGACCGGGTCTGCTCTTTCACCATCTTCTTGATCTGCTCAGTGCGATGGTCGACGTCAGCGAGATCCAACAGCCCCCAGTTGGCGTCCAGCGGCACTTCGAACCCGCCGATCCGCTCGGGAGGCTCACTCTCGGCTGGCAGTTCATCGAGATCCCCCGGGACGCTGAGCATGGCGACCAGATCAGCAACGCTGATCGACATCGGATTCGGGCCGGCCGAATCGATCACCAACTTGCCCAGCTGTTCTGCGCGGCTGGCCACGAAGTCGACGATGGCCGCGCCAGCCCTGATCACAAACGACCGTTCGGCGGCGTCGGCAAGGAAGGTCTCCAAGGTGGCAGCCGAGGAAAAGATCTGGAAGTCGAGTCCGCCGTCGGTTGCGAAGCCGCGAGCTTCAATACCGTCGGCGCTGCGCACTACCGGCACCACCGCAACGCCATAGGCCAACGCCTCCAGCACGCCGGGATAATCTCGGCGGCCCAAGGCTTCGGCCAACTCCGGGGACCCCAGCTCGGGCAGCGCGGCAGCCGGCAGCTCGACATCACTAGCCACGCTGGTCACCGCCGAACTGCCCGTCCCAGGCTCGGCGGACTGCTGAAGCAGCCGGAAGACCAGGTCCTCGCGAATCACCAACTCGCCGTCAACGAGCTCAGCCTTGGTGGGGGCGACCGGTCGCTCGCCGGCCGAGATCAGAGTGGCAACTGAACCAATCCCCGCGGGGAGGCCGCCGAGGCCAATGCTGTCCGCCACGATCACACCGGGCCCCCCTGCCGCGCCGGGGCCTGTGGTTGCTCGCCGGTGCCATTGAGAGTGTCGGCACCCTGCTGATCGAAGTCCGTCCAAGTCTGGGCTACCTGGGTGGCGGCGTCCCCTAGAGCGTTCATCGCCTTGACCATCTTTTCCCGCTTGTCATCCCAGCCGTGCGCGAAGGAGCGCACCACTTCGGCCAACTCGGCGTGGCCCACGGCCTCAGCGATCGAGTCGGAATCGGCGTTCGCACTCTCGAACTCCGCAGCCACCGACTTCAGGTCTTCACCCAGCTTGGCGATTGCATCCACCTCGACTTGCATGGTCATGTCCGGCTCCTCACCTGCGCCTTCGCGCCACCCCAACGGCCTGTCATTCGAAATGGGCATTCGGCCGCAGCCGACGCACCTGATCAATCAATACTTCTGTCTGAGCCGAACCAGCCGACACGATTCCGAGCCGCTCGCTGGTTCGCATTACCACGACGATTCTGCCCTCCATGGTGGAGACCACGATTGCCGGCCGATCCTCGCCAAAGAATGTCCCCTTGCCCAGATTCAGGTCGATGATATCGGTCCACTCCAACGTCAGGGTGGCCTGCTCGGCGCGCTGGCGAGGATCGAACAGCCCAACCCCTGCCGGGCCTGCTGTTAGCACAACTTCACCGATCTTTGGCCGGGTCGCCCCGCTGTTGTGAAACTCCGCGGCGACCAGATAGCCCCCAACGATTACGTTCCAGGCACCACTGGCCTGCAGCCGCGAGATGGTGCGGGTGAACACCCGCACGTCCCACTGCCACCAAGTCACAAACCCTGCCAGAGCCCCGCCGACGCCGATCGCTACGATCACCGGCATCGTCCAATCTCCGCTGAGAACGCGGAATAGGACCATGCCGAGCGCAGCGAGACCGACAACCAGCGAAGCCACCGGAACCGATCTAGCCATGCCCCACCTTGCCCTGGTGGACGCAGGCCCCGGCGACCCCTCAGACGCCGGGACCCGAGACCGGTCAGCCGCGAAGAGAACTGCCCATCTGGGTGTCCATGTCAACGACGGCCTTCCCGTACTGGGTGAGGAAGGTGCCGAGCGGCTCCATGCTGTCGGAGATGTTGCGCAAGCTCTCGGAGAGCTTCTGGAACTGCTCGGAGTAGGCGCCGGAGGCGACTGCGGTGGTGAAGCCCGAGCCAATCAGGCCAGACACCGCCGACTGAGCCTCGGAAACCTTTCCGGAAATCTCGTTCTTGATGCTGACCAGCTTCTTGCCGATCGCATCCATTTCCTCCGGCGTGTATCCATAAGTGTTGCCCGCCATGAAAACTCCTTAGGTATTTACATTCCGCTACCGCTTCCTTGCAGTCAGGCTAGCACAGCGTTCTAACCATTTCCTGGGGAGAACTCCCCACCGTCAACCCGGGCCAATCGACGCGTTTTGGCGGGTCCGGGCTAGCGCGCTAGCAGCACTGGATGGCGAACGAGTAACGTCCGCTGGCGCCGAGATTGGTGCAGTCGGACGCTCGCCGACCCCTAATGTTCGGACATGGCTGACACCTTGCTCATTCGGCACCCGGCCTCCGGCGCCGAGACCGAACTCGCGATCACCGATGCCAGCATTCGAGCCGCTGACCTTCGCCGGTTCAACATCGGCGGCGAGCCGCTGGCCACCTTCGATCCCGGGTTCACCAACACTGCAGCCTGCCACTCCGCAATCACCTATATCGATGGGGACGCCGGTGTGCTGGAGTACCGCGGCTACCCCATCGCGACGCTCGCCGAACACTCCACCTATTTGGAGGTTGCCTATCTGCTGCTGAACGGCGAACTACCCACGGCCACCGAACTGACGGCCTGGGAAGACCGGATCACCACCCATCGGCGCGTCCCCGAAGAACTCAAGACGGTACTGGCCGGCTTCCCGGCGTCCGCCCACCCGATGACGATCCTGATGTCGTCGGTGGCAGCGTTCTTCTCCTTCTACCCGGACGCGCGCAACTTCGACGATCCGGCCTCCCGCAGCCGAGCCATTGCCCGGCTGATCGCCAAAATGCCGACGCTGGCCGCCTACGCCTTTCGAAAAGGTCGTGGGGAGGCTTACGTCGCACCGGAGGACGATCTCGGCTACTGCGCGAACTTCCTGCACATGCTGTTCGCGCAACCAGATCGGCCGTACGAGGAGCACCAGCGCCTGGTGCGGGCGATGGAGGTGCTGTTCATCCTGCACGCCGACCACGAGCAGAACTGCTCCACCAACGCGGTGCGCTCGGTGGCCTCTTCGGGCAACGACCTGTTCACCTGTTGCTCGGCTGGGATCGGTGCGCTGCACGGGCCGCTCCATGGTGGCGCGAACGAGGCGGTGCTGAAGATGCTGCGCGAGATTGGCAGCGTCGATCGGGTGGGTGAGTTCATCGAAGGGGTGAAGGCCGGTCGCACCCGAATGATGGGCTTTGGCCATCGCGTCTACAAGAACTACGACCCCAGGGCCAAGATCATCAAATCCTCGGTCGAGGACGTCTTCGAGATCACCGGGGTGAACCCGTTGCTGAAGATCGCCCTTGAGCTGGAGCGCTACGGGTTGGACGACGAGTACTTCGTCTCCCGGCGCCTCTACCCCAACGTCGACTTCTACTCCGGGCTGATCTATGAGGCCCTCGGGTTTCCGCCGGAGATGTTCACCGTCCTGTTTGCGGTGCCCCGGGCGTCCGGCTGGGCGGCGCAGTATCAGGAGTTCATCACCGACCCGGAGCAGAAGATCGCCCGTCCCAAGCAGATCTACACCGGCCACTCCACCCGTGGCTACGTGCCGATCGGTGCCCGCGGCTGAGACACCCCGGTCGGCGACTTCGCAGCGTCGGTTTCGGCGCCTAAACTGCCGCAGGTGATTGCACCTAGCCCGTATTACGTGCAGCCGGAAGGGCTGCGGCTCAGCGACGATCTCGGTCTGAGTGAAAAGCAGGAACGCAAGCTGCGCGACTTCACCTGGAACCGGGTGATCGTCGGCACGACCGAGGCCGACGAGTTCCTCGAGTGGGCCGTCGAGGAGTTCCCCAAGCGCAAGAAGAAGGTGCTCAAGGCGGCCTTCAACCAGGCCCTCCAGGCGCGCCGCGACCAGCAGGCGTCCTGGCCGGACGAGGTTCGCACCACCGCGCTGGACCGAGCCTTTGCCGAACTGAGCGAGCTCGGGATTCTGGCCAAGCCCAACTTTTCCTGTTGCGGCAACTGCGCCAACCACGAGATCTGGGACGAGCGTGACGACTCGCGCACCTGGCGCGGCTATGTCTACTTCCACGCCCAGGATGCCGAGCGGATCCCGGAGGATCGCGAGACCTACCTCGGCTATGGAGTCTTCCTGGACGGCCACCTGCCCGAAGCCGAATGGGAGGCGCTCAGCGACGAAGAGAAGGACCAGACCTACACCCAACTGGTGCGGGAGGTGATGAGCGAGGCGACTGCGGTGATCGAGCGCCACGGCATCGAAGTGGTCTGGCATCAGGATCTCGGCGTGCGGATTCTGCTGCGCAATGTCGATTGGTACGCCGAAGTCTGAACAAGCGGCCCACGGGCCCGCGCCTAGTCGACCAGCAGCACCGGCGAACCGTAGTCGGCCAGCTTGCGATCAACGGTGAGCAACCGGCACCCCTCCACCCGAGCCTGCGCGACGAGCAGTCTGTCGAACGGGTCGCGGTGGATGGCGGGCAACAGGCCCACTTCCGCGGCGTGCCTTCCATTCACAGCAAGTTCGCCATAGCCGTTCTCGACCAACGCTCGCCGAAGGACGTTGGGGTCGAAGTCGAAGTCCGTCCGCCCAACGGAGGACTTGATCGCGACCTCCCAGATGCTCGCTGCGCTGAACCACAGTTCGTTCGCAGGCTCGGTGATCGCATCGCGGGCTTTGGCACTCAGCCGATCCGGGTCGTGCGCTGCCCACAGCAGCAGATGGGTGTCGAGGAGGAAGATCACTGCGCCCGGCCTTCGAAAAGGTCTGCGATCTCGCCGGCGGCAAGCTGGTCGAAATCGTCGGGGACGGTGCCGTACCCCGCTAGGAAGCCAATCCGTTGAGCGGGATAGGCAGCGTCAACCCTGACCAGCCGGGCCACCGGGCGTCCCGCCTTCGCGATGATCACCGTTTCGCCAGCTGCGGCCGCATCGACCAGCTTGGATAGCTGGGTCTTGGCCTCATGGATGTTCACCGTCGTCGCACGCATGACAGCAGTATGACTTAGCTAACTGGACTTAGTCCACATTTCCCACGCTCTTCCAGGCACCACGGCTCGAATCGCTCCGAATCCGTTGCAGGGTTCACTTTCGAGTAGTTAGGTAGGGGCATGAGTTCAAAGTTGAGCGCTGCCTCGGTGCAGGTGACCAGTCCCGATGACGTCCGCAACGTAGTTCTGATCGGGAATGCCGGTTCAGGAAAGACCTCACTGTTCGAGCAGCTGCTCAAATCCCGGGTGACCGGCTACCGCGGCGAGAAAGAGGACGCCGAGCGCGCCGCGCAGCTCTACCTGGCCAGCCTGGTCACCGGCGAGTTCCAGGTGAACGTGCTGGACGCCCCTGGTCACCCCGATTTCGTCGGCGAGCTTCGCGCCGGCATTCGGGCCGCCGATGCGGCCATCTTCGTGATCTCAGCCGCGGACGGTATCGACGGCGCGGCCCAGGCGCTTTGGGACGAGTGCGCGGTGGCCAACCTGCCGCGCATCATCGCCCTGACCAAGTTGGATGCCGGCCACGCCGACTTCGACACCTCAGTCGTCGAGGCCCAGACCAAGTTCGGTGAGGGCGTGCTGCCGACCCACGTCCCGACGCTTTCCGCGCCCGGGGTGATCGCGGGCAACATCGGCCTACTCAGCCTGGAAGAGCACGACTACTCCAGCGGTGCCGTGGTGAACCGCAAACTCACCGCGGACGACTCCCACGTAGAGGCCTACCGTGGGCCGCTGATCGAAGCGATCATCCAGGAAGCCGAAGATGACGGGCTGATGGATCGCTACCTCGAAGGCGAGGAGCTCGACACCGAATACCTGCTGGACGACCTGATGAAGGCCGTCGCCACCGCCAATCTCTTCCCCGTGGTGCCAGTGGCCTCCAACACCGGCGTCGGCGTCGAGGAACTGCTGCGACTGATCGAGCACGGCTTCCCGACGCCCTCGCTGCACCCGAACCCGCACGCCACCACTCCGGCGGGCGAGGACCTGCCCAATCCGCCGACCGATCCGGCCGCTCCCCTGGTGGCCCAGGTGATCCGCACCACCACCGACCCGTTCGCGGGCAGGTTGTCGATGGTGCGCGTCTTCTCCGGCACCCTCAAGGCCGACGACGTGGTGCACGTCTCCGGCCATCGAGCCCGGCCCGACAATGCTCACCCCGATCACGACAACGACGAGCGGATCGGCCAGATTCAGGTGGCGGTCGGCAGTTCGCTGGAGCCCCGCGCCCAGGCGATCGCCGGTGAGATCGTGATGTTGCCCAAGCTGACTTCCGCCGAGACCGGTGACACGCTTTCGGCCAAGTCCCGCCCGGCGCTCATCGCCCCCTGGGATCTGCCCGAGCCGCTGCTGCCGCTGGCGATTCGGGCGGCCACCCGCAACGACGAGGACAAACTGGCTGGTGCCCTACAGCGGCTGGCCGTCGAAGACACCACCGTCCGGCTGGCTCGGGGAGGTGGGGACCAGTTGGTGCTGTGGACGACCGGCCAGTCTCATGCCGATCTGCTGCTGGCCCGCCTCACCGAGCGGTACGGGGTGAAGGTCGAGCAGGAGGAACTCAAGATCGGCCTTCGCGAGACCTTCATCGCCAAGGCCACCGCCCTGGGACGCCACGTCAAGCAGTCCGGTGGCCATGGCCAGTACGCGGTGTGCAATATCGAGGTGGAGCCGCTGCCGCGCGGCGGCGGTTTCGAGTTCGTCGACAAGGTGGTTGGCGGCTCCGTCCCGCGCCAGTTCATTCCGAGCGTCGAGAAGGGCGTGCGGAACCAGCTGGAGAAGGGCGTGTTCGCCGGTTACCCAATGACCGATCTGCGCGTCACGCTGTACGACGGCAAGTCGCACTCGGTGGACTCCTCCGATATGGCCTTCCAGTTGGCCGGCTCGCTGGCAATCAAGGAGGCGGCCAACGCCAAGACCGTCGCGCTGCTCGAACCCTTGGATCTGGTCACGGTCATCGTCGGCGAGGAATACCTCGGTGCGGTGATGAACGATCTGACCGGACGTCGAGGCCAACTGCTCGGCACTGACGCCGAGGGACGCAAGGCGATCATCCGGGCGCTGGTGCCGCAGACCGAGCTATCTCGGTATGCCATCGATCTGCGCGGCATCGCGCATGGCTCGGGCACCTTCAGCCGGGAGTTCCACGGCTATGAGCTGATGCCGTCCAATCTGACCGAGAAGTACTCCAAGGCCAATAGCTGAGGTAGCAGTGCCTGGCGGGGACCGTGGCTACCACTTCAGGTCTGTGGGTTCCTGACTGCGAGCGCCGGTGACTATCTCCGCCAGGTTCAGGCCGTAGGCAGGACCCCCACTGGCGCGGTAGGTGTTCAAATGGGCCGCGCCCCGCTTCAGCAGCCGAGCACCGCCGACGCTGTTACCACGGGCCGTATGGGTCAGGCCGACACAGAGCTGGGCAAGTCCCTGCCACAGATCGCGTTCCTGCGGCGGGCAGGCCTTCCAACGAGCCTCGAGAACCTCATGCGCGGCGAAGGGGCGACCCTCAGCTACCAGCCTTCGAGCGAACTCCAGGGATTCCAGCGGCGGCAATGGCTCCTCCGGCACCGGCTCAACACCCGCAGCACCGTAGGGCAGGGGCCGACCCAGCGCGTCCCGAGGCCGCGCCTGCCGGGCCCGTCCGGTGGCGTCGCGGTCGCGCGTCATCGCCGAACCGTCCCTGAGCAACGGGCCAATCGTCGGACTCCCATACGGCCAGGTTAGGAGCATGACCGGCGGCGAGCCATCATCACTTCTTGCCGCCGAAACTGTCAGTGGCGGCTGTTTGACTTGATCCATGACCGCAGCACCGGCGAGCTTGTTGGATCAGATCGAGGCAGCCCTCGATCAGTTCGACGCGGACGCGGTCAGTGATCGGCTGCAGTGCTCGCAGCGGGCGCACGCGTTGGCGTCTCGGCTGAGCGCAATCTCGGCGACCCTGTTGGCTCAGGCCGATGCCGCCTCTGATTCATTGCGGACGGCTGGCACCCCCACCACCACGTGGCTTTCCACGAAGGCCGGTCTCTCGAAGCGCGAAGCCGCCGGGCTGCTGCATCAAGCACGCGAGTTGCAGCAGCGACCCGAGATCGGCCAAGCCGCGGTGACCGGTTCGATCAGTGTCACCAAAGCGCGCACGATCAGTCGGGTGCTGGACGGGCTGACTGGGCTCAGCGAGCAGCAGAGTGCGCAAGCCGAGCAGGTGATGCTGTCGCTGGCCGCCCGCCAAGATAGCGAGCAGCTGGCCAAGGCCGCGCCCCTAGTGTTGGCCGAGGTTGCCCCCGAACGCGGCGAAGAGGGTCTGGAGCGGCGCCTGCAGCGCCAGGCTGAGGCCGCACAGCGCAACCGCAGCCTGGTGTTTGGTCGAGATGGCAATGGCTCGGTCACCTTTTCCGGCAGCCTGCCCCAGGCGGCTGGGGAGGCATTCATCTCGCTGGTCGACGCCTATGTCGAATCCCGTCGCCGCAGCGTCAACGAGGAGCGCGACCCGGCCACAGCTTTGCGCAGCCCGGCTCAGCGCCGCGCCGATGGGCTGCTGGATTTGATCACCGCCCACCAGCGCGAGCGGCGTGCTCCTAGCGTCGGTGGCGATCGGCCCCGAGTGGTGGTGACCCTGAGGTACGACCGACTGCGCAGCGCCGCGGCCGGGGCAGGGCTGATCGGCGACGACGAGCCGATCTCAGCCGGTGACCTGCGTCGGCTTTGTTGCGACGCCGACCTGGTGCCTGCGGTGCTCGGCACCGATTCGGAGATCCTCGACCTGGGTCGCGAGCAGCGCCTGGTCACGCGGCAACTGCGCACCGCGCTCACCCTTCGCGACGGCGGCTGCGTGTTCCCTGGCTGCCAGACCCGTCCGGCGGTCTGCGAGGCGCACCACCTGCGTCCCTGGTGGGACGGCGGGGAGACAAAGCTTTCGAATTTGGCGCTGTTGTGTCACCACCATCACGGCCTGGTCGAACCGGCCAAGTACGCCGCCCGCGACCAATGGGAACTGCGCATTGGCGCCGACGGAGTGCCCGAAGCCATTCCACCTCGGCGGTATGACCCCGAGCGAAGACCCCTGCGGCACGCCCGGTTGACCGCCCGCCACGCCCAGGCGCCACCCGAGGAAGCTGGCACCGGAGGGCGGCCCGCGAAGTGGCAAGAGCCACCCGGGGAGGAAGTTGGCTGGCCCGCCGCCTGATGGCGGGGTGATGGTGCGACGTACTGATGGCGGTGGCGCGCACCCTCAGTGGGGCGCCGTGCTAGTGGGCGGCGATGAAGCCGAAGATGCCGTCGGCGACCATTTGGACGGCGATCGCGCTCAGCAGCAGGCCGGCGATGCGGGAGGCCAGCACCGTGCCAGATTCACGCAGCACCGCCCGGATCAGGTCGGCATAACGCAGGAACACCCAGACCAGGGCCATCACGACTATCAGCGCCGCGGCCACGGTGGCGTAGCCAGCCAGATCGGGTTGGCGCTGGACGGCGAGCATGGTGGCCACGATCGCACCCGGCCCGGCCATCAACGGCGTCCCCAGCGGGACGATGGCCACGTTCACTCCGTCATGCAAGGTGGGGTCCTCGGTTTTGCCCATCAACAGCTCCAGGGCCACCAGGAGCAACAGCAACCCACCCGAGACTGACAGGGCCGGCACCGAGACCTGGAGGTAGTCCAGAATCTGCCGACCGAACAGCGCGAAGACCGCGATCACTCCGAAGGCCACCGCCGAAGCACGCGTGGCTGCCCGTTTGCGCTGTCTCGGCTCCAACTTGGAAGTGAGAGCGAGGAACACCGGTAGCAGTCCAGGCGGATCGACGATGACGAACAGTGTCACGGCCGTGGTGAGAAAGAGGTCAAGGCTGAAGCCCACCGGCACAGCCTAGGCCTGCGGTGCCGGTGGTGCGAGTTTCAGATGTGGAACAGCGTCGGAGTGCCCGGCAGCAGCAGGGAGTCGTCGATGACTTCCTTGCCAAACGGGAAGCAGGTGACCGGGATCATCTTGACGTTGGCGATGGCCAGCGGGATGCCGATGATGGTGATCGCCTGGGCGAAGGCGGTGGTCAGGTGCCCGATGGCCAACCAAACCCCAGCCACGATGAACCAGATCACGTTGCCCAGCGCCGAGCCCAGCCCTGCGTTCGGCTTACTGATCACGGTGCGCCCGAACGGCCAGAGCGCAAACGCGGCCATCCGGAACGACGCGATGCCAAAGGGGATGGTGATGATGAAGATGCAGGCCACGATGCCAGCCAACACGTAGCCAAGGGCCAGCCACAGCCCACCGAAGATCAGCCAGATCAAGTTCAGAAGTGTTCTCACGACTCAATCCTCGCCGATTCTGGCCAGTTGAGAAGGCCGAACGACCCCTACTCGGCCCTGATTGGCGCCGGAGGCAGCCCCGCACCTCGACCAGGCGTCCGACCACTAAAGTTGCCGCCATGTTCATTCATCGCGACGTGGTCTCCTATGCCCGCCGTTCAGCTCGAATGAACCAATCCCAACAGCGCGCCTGGGACACCCTCCATGACGCCTGGGTGCTCGAACTCCCATCAGCCCAACGCGACACCTCGGTGGCACCGGAGGCCCGCATCGATTGGACGGCGGCCTTCGGTCGGGACGCTCCGCTGAAGGTCGAGATCGGTTCCGGCACCGGGCATGCCATCACCGCACTGGCCCAGGCAAACCCCGAATCGAATCTGGTGGCCTTCGACGTGTTCACCCCGGCGGTGGCCTCCACCCTGGGACGGCTGGAGCGCCACGGCGTCACCAATGTGCGCCTGATAGTGGCCGACGGTGCCCAAGCCGTGGCCACCGTGTTCGAACCCGGCAGCATCACGGAGTTATGGACCTTCTTCCCAGACCCTTGGCACAAGGCACGCCATCACAAACGCCGCCTGGTCAACGCCGAGTTCGCCGAGGTGGTCGCCTCCCGGCTGAGTGCTGATGGCATTTGGCGGCTGGCCACCGACTGGGCCGATTACGCTTTCGCGATGCGCGAGGTACTCGATGCCGCCCCAGGCCTAAGCAATGTGCACGAGGGCTGGGCACCGCGGTTCGCCGGGCGTCCGATCACCAAGTACGAACAGCGCGGGCTCGATGCCGGGCGCACCATCTACGACCTGAGCTACCGGCGCCGATGAGTACCCGCTACCGCCTCGACATCTCCTACGACGGCACCGCCTTCCATGGGTGGGCCGCCCAAACCGGGCTGCGCACCGTCCAAACAGAGCTGGAGACCTGGATCGGCCGAGTGCTGCGATTGGACGCTCCCCCAGCGCTGGTCTGCGCTGGCCGCACCGATGCCGGGGTGCACGCCCGCGGCCAGGTAGCCCACTTTGATCTGGACGCCGCCGAACCGAGCGAGGTAATCGCCACCCTGAATCGGCGGCTGCGCCGAGCCCTGCCCGAAGATGTGGCGGTGCGCCGAGTGAGCGTTGCCCCGGCCGGTTTCGATGCCCGTTTCGCCGCTATCTGGCGGCGCTACGCCTACCGCCTAACCGACGGGGTCCTCGACCCGTTGGACCGCCTGACCACCGTCGCGGTGCGCAACCCGCTTGATCTGGCCACCATGAATGCGGCCGGCGAAGTGCTGCTCGGGCTGCACGATTTCGCCGCCTTCTGCCGGGCCAGGGAGGGTGCCACCACGATCCGCCAACTGCAGCATCTGTGGTCTGAGCGGCTCCCGGATGGCCGGGTGGAGATCGGAGTCCGGGCCGACGCCTTCTGCCATTCGATGGTGCGCTCGCTGGTCGGCGCTCTGACCGCGGTTGGCACCGGCCGACGCGACCCCGCCTGGCTGGCTGGGCTGGTCGACAACCAGAGCCGCTGTAGCGACGTGCCGGTGCTGCCGGCCCACGGGCTGGTGCTGGAAGAAGTCGGGTACCCGGCAGATGATCAACTCGCAGCCCGAGCAACCCAAGCCCGCGCCCGCCGCGAACTGGAAGGGTCACTTTGAGCCACTACTTCGAGACCCCAACGGGCCCCGAGAACCGCCGCCAGGTGAGCATGCGCTTCTGGGAGACCGATTGGACCTTCACCACCGCGGCCGGGGTGTTCTCTGCCGACGGCCTGGACCTGGGCACCGCGGTGCTGCTGCGCGAGTCGATCCCGCCGTCCAAGGCGACCCGACTCCTCGACCTGGGTTGCGGCTATGGCGTACTGGCGGTCGCGTTGGCCACCGCCTGCCCCACCGCAATCGTCGACGCGGTGGACGTCAACGCCCGCGCCCTGGAGCTGACCGCGGCCAATGCTGAGGCCAACGGGGTGGGTGAGCGGGTGCGTCCATTGCTGCCTGAGCAGGTCGAACCAGCCCGCTACGACGAGATCTGGTCGAACCCGCCGATCAGGATCGGCAAGGAGGCGCTCCATGAGCTGCTGCTCACCTGGTTGCCCCGGCTGGCACCGGGTGGAGTGGCCCGGCTCGTGGTCGGCAAAAACCTCGGCGCGGACTCATTGCAGACCTGGTTGCGGGCCAACGGTTTCAACTGCGAACGCATCACCAGTGCTAAGGGTTTTCGTCTGTTCGCCGTCACCACCAACGCCTAGGCTGGAGCCGCTGGCCGGAGTTGGCAAAGCAGCCGGGCAGCCATTGACCAAGGAGCGAAAATGACCAACGAAACCCCCGTCGAGCCCACGCCCGAAGAAGGCGGCTTCCTCAGCGATTTGCTGGGCAAGGCCAAGGAGTTCGGCGAGCAGGCCAAAGACGTAGCCGAAGATGCCCTGGCCAAGGCCAAGGACTTCGCCGAGGACCTGCCCGAGAACGCCCAGAAGATCGCCACCGACGCCTCCACTGCGGTGAAGGGCTTCGCCGAGGAGTTCCCCGAGAACGCCCAGAAGATCGCCACCGACGCCACCAACGCAGTGAAGGGCTTCGCCGAGGAGTTCCCCGAGAATGCCCAGAAGATCGCCACCGACGCCACCAACGCGGTCAAGGACCTAGTGGACGGCGATGCGCCGAAGCCGCCGGCCGCCGAGACCCCGGCCGAAGAGCCGCCGGCACCCACCGCCTGATTCTTCAACGCAAACGAGGGCCAGCACCGGGTGCTGGCCCTCGTTTGCGTCCACCGCCCAGATAGCTGAGCTCGCACCCAGTTGGCTGATCCCGTCGAAGCCCCTGCAGTGGGTGACCCTTCGACAAGCTCAGGGAACTGAAAGGAACACAGATCAGATGGCCGAGCCCGCACCCAGATAGCTGAGCCCGCACCCAGTTGGCTGAGCCCGTCGAAGCCCCTGCAGGACCCTTCGACGAGCTCAGGGAACTGAACGAACGCAGCCCAGGGAACTGCAGGACGCAGCCCATGGAACTGAGGGACGCGGGCTGGCGGCCGTCCCCGGTGGGATATGGTGTGGCCACCAAACTGTGCAGGGGAACCCGGTGAGAATCCGGGACTGACCCGCAACCGTGAAGCCTCTTGGCCTAAGTCGGAATGCCTGCCTGGTTTTGGGCTCAATGAAACCGTCGAGGCATGCGGGATGAGCCGGTAGTTCACCGGTCCGGCGCCTCGCGCGAAAGGACCGGAATGACCACAAACTTCTTCCGGGCGTTGGCTGTCGGGACTACAGCTGCGCTCGTCTCTCTAATCGCGTTGCCGGCCATCGCCGCGCCAACCGCGCCGACATCGTGCGCGGGGGTGTGGGTTGCCGTCCAATACGACGACTCCACTGCGCCGACCCTGGGCTGCGCCACCACCTACGACACCGGGGTGAAACTGCTCGAAAGCGCCGGATTCACCGCCGTCACCAGCGATTCGGCCTGGGGCCTGTCCCTGGATCAAATCGAGGGCAAACCCACGATCGGCGATCCGTACTACTGGTATCAGGCCAGCGCCGAAATCAAGGCTGATGGCAGCCTTGGCGACTGGGCCGCAGGTGCCGGTATCGGCGCGGACACCCCCGACCCGAAGAAGGTCTCCGGCTTCCGGTTGACCTCCTTCTCCGCAGCCTGGCCGGCGCCCGGGCCGGAGCTAACGTCAGTGCCGGTCAGTGCCAGCACCAGCCCGAGCCCGAGCCCCAGCGCCTCGGCTTCGGCCACGCCCAGCGCTTCAACGGCACCGTCCAGCGCTGCTGGCAAGGCCGGAAAGTGGTTGGCCGCCAGCACCCCCAGCAGTTGGGGCTCCGCCGGCAGCGCCCTGGACGTTGGCCTGGGCCTGGCCACCAGTGAGTGCACCTATGCCACCAAGTTGAAGCCGATTCGCGACTACTTGCGCAGCCAGGCTGACGACTACTCCAAAACCAGCAGCTACGCCGCCGCGAAGCTGGCCATCTTCGCCTCGGCGGTCGGAGACGACCCGACCAACTTCGCGGGGGTGAATCTGGCTGACCGGATCCTCACCGGAGCCGGAGCCGACGGCCAACTCGGCTCGGCCGACGACTTCGCCTTCGGCCAGGCGCTGGCCATGATCGGGCTCAAGCGCGCGGGCAGCGCCCCCAGCGCGAAAATGGTGGACTACCTACTCGGCAAGCAGCTGGCCAGCGGTGCGTGGGGTTTCGGCACCTCGGCCGATCCCGACTCCACCGCGTTGGCCCTGATTGCGTTGTCAGATCAGGTAATCACCCCCACCGCCGACACCACAGCCGCGGTGACCAAGGCGACCACCTGGGCAGCCGGGGCCAAGAAGGCCGCCGGTTACTGGGCGAACTACTCCCCGGTCGACAGCACTTCACTGCTCGCTTCGGCATTGAAGCTGCACGGCGTCAGCGTGGCCGATTCGCTGACCTGGCTGGGCACCCAGCAACTCAGCAATGGCGCCTTCGCCAACACCCTCGACGGCAAGTCAGCCAATCAATTGGCCACCGCATCGGCGATGTTCCTGCTCAACGGCACCAGCTACGCCAGCATCTCGGCACCGCTGGACACCTGCGCGATCAGCGATGACACCGAGACCGATCCTGGCGACACGCTGGCCAATACCGGTCTGGCCTCCTGGCCGCTCGGGGCTGCGGGGGTCGGGCTGGTGGCCCTGGGTGCCGTCCTGATGTTGGCCCGCAACGAGCACTACCGCCCCAAGCACGCTCAGGCACGCCGATGAGGATCCGCAACTGGATTGTCGCCACCCTCAGCGCGGGCCTACTGGCCGCTGCCCTGCCGGCGGCCCCGGCCCAGGCCACCGTCACCTCGCTGCCCGCCTCTGTGACGTCCTGCGCCGGAGTCTGGGTGGTGGTGGATCGCGGCGGCAGCGATGTTTCGGTGCGCTGCGCCACCAAACACTCCACCGGACTGGAGGCGCTGAAGAGCGCCGGATTCAGCCTGGAGACCACCACCGGCTCCTACGGCGAGTTCGTGGACCGGATCAACGGATTTCCCGAAACCCTGGACGCCACCTACGCCAACTACTGGGGCTACTGGCACGCCACGCCCAAGGCTGATGGCACTTGGAGTGCGTGGACGTCCTCCGCAGACGGCGCATCGAACTACGACCCGAAGCCAGGCTCCGTCGAGGGCTGGCACTACGGCCCTTACGCCACCACGGCCAGCTTCCGCCAGCCCCCACTCGGCTACGCCAAGAAAGGTGCGGTCAAGGTCAGCGGCACCGCGAAGGTAGGCAAGAAGCTGACGGCGAAGGTGGGCACTTGGAGCCCGACTCCGAAGTTCAGCTACCAGTGGTACCGCGGCAACACGGCGATCAAGAAGGCAACCAAGGCCAGCTACACGCTGACCAAAGCTGACCGCGGAAAGAAGATCCGGGTCCGGGTCACTGCCAGCGGCACGAAGCTGCAAACCGTCGTCGCTACCTCCCCGGCAACCAAGAAAGTACGGCGCAAATGATCCGGCGCCTGCTGATCTCGCTGGCTGTTGCCGTCCTCACCCTCGGCTGGGCTGGGGCCGCAGCCCCAGCCCAGGCTGAGACCACCTACGCCGCCTGCGACGGCGTCTGGGTGGTGGTCGACTACGGCTCCTTGGGCGGCGGCACGACAACCAAATGCGCGACCAGCTATGCCACCGGCACCGCGGCCCTCAAGGCGACCTTCGGCGCCAGCCTCGAAAACGGCATGGTGGTAAAAGTGGCGGGCAAACCCAGCAAGCCTGACGTCTACAAGCACTACTGGTCCTACTGGCAGGCCACCCGCAAAGCCGACGGCAGCTACTCCGGCTGGAGCTATGCCAACCTTGGCCCCAGCGCCTACCACCCAAAGAAGGGCAACGCCGAAGGCTGGCACTACGTCAGCATCAGCGGCAGCGCCTCGGCGCCCGGCGCCAAGCCACCAGTCAACCCGGTAGCCAAACCGAAGCCGTCCTCGGCGAAACCAACTGCCTCGACGACTGCTAAGCCCTCGGCCAGCCCTAACAAGACGCCCTCCGGCACCGCGACGCCCATCGTCACGCCCACCCCGGCTGAGACCGTGACGCCCCCGGCCAGCAGTGTCGAGCCACCCCCGACCGACGCCGGCTCCGCGCTGCCACTAATCGTTACCGCAACAGTCATCGCCGCCGGTGGTGCCGGCGCTGGCGCTTGGTGGCTGTGGAAAGGACGAACACGCTGAGATCACTGCACCCGCTGGCTTGGTGGGGCTGGGCGATCGGAATCGGGATCGCCGTCAGTGGCACCACCAATCCGTTGCTGCTCGCCCTGGTGGCCCTGGCCATGGTCGTGGTCGTCCTCGCCAGGCGATCGGCGGCGCCCTGGGCGCGCTCAGTGCGGGCCTACCTGGTGCTCGCGGCGTTCGTGATCGCCTCGCGGATGTTCTTTCAGATCCTCATCGGCGCCCAGACCGGCGAAATCGTTCTCTTCGCCCTGCCGGAGCTGCCGCTGCCCGCCTGGGCGGCCGGGATCAGGTTGGGCGGGCCGGTGACGGCCGAGGCACTGACCGCCACCGTCTATGACGGGCTACGACTAGCAGTGATGTTGCTTTGCATCGGCGCGGCCAATTCCCTGGCCAGCCCCCGGCAGGCGCTGCGCTCGGTGCCAGCCGCGCTCTATGAGGCCTCGGTGGCGGTGGTGGTGGCCCTCAATGTCGCCCCGCAGTTGATCGAGAGCGGTCAGCGGGTCCGGCGGGCCCGGCGGCTACGAGGCGATGCCAATGGCGGGCTGCGGGCTCTCGGCCCGATCGCGTTGTCGGTGTTGGCCGATGCCATTGACCGCTCCATGTCGCTGGCCGCTGGCATGGAGGCCCGCGGCTTTGCCCGCACCAGCGGCCCGCCAGCAAATGGCGCACTGGCCGTCATGCTCGCTTCAGCTATGGCAGCCACCCTCGGGGGCTTCCTGCTGCTGAGCACCGATCTGGGGTTGGCCGCCGGCGCCTTGTTGGTACTCGGCCTGATCGGCACCGGTTGGGGTCTTCGCCGGGCCGGACGCCGCCTGGCCGTCACCCGCTACCGGCCACTTGCCTGGACCGGACGCGACACCCTGGTGCTGAGCACCGGGCTGCTGGCCGCTGCCCTGGTGTTGATCGGCGCTCAGGACGCCCTCAGCCCGGGGTTGGCTGCGCTCCTCCAGCCAGAAGTGTTCTTCCCAAGCACCGATCCCCTGGTCTGGCCGCAGTTGTCGTTGGCAGCGCTGCTGGTCGTGGCTGCCGTGCTCGCGCCACTGCCCCTCACCCGACCGATCCGCTCCCGGGTGCCCGACGCCGCCCGAACCGATGTCCGGATTCGCAGCCTTCGCCCTCAGGCCGAAGTGGCTCGGCCGTGATCACCTTCGAACAGGTCAGTTTCGGCTACCCCGACGCCGTCCGTCCGGTGCTCGATCGGGCCAGCTTCGAGGTGGCTGAGGGTGATTTGTGCCTGGTGATCGGCCCCACTGGCTCGGGCAAGTCCACCCTGCTTGGTGCCATCAACGGCCTGGTGCCGCACTTCACCGGCGGCACGCTGGCCGGACGGGTGCTGGTCGACGGCCGCGACACCGCGCACTTCCGTCCCCGCGATCTGGCCGAAGTGGTCGGCTATGTCGGCCAGGACCCGGTGCGCGGCTTCGTCACCGACACGGTCACCGAAGAGGTCGCCTACGGCATGGAGCAACTCGGCATCGACCCGGTCGCCATGCGCAAGCGGGTCGAGGAGACCCTCGATCTGCTCGGCATCGCCGAACTGCGCAACCGGGCGCTGATCGAGCTTTCTGGGGGGCAGCAGCAGCGGGTGGCCATCGCCGCGGTACTGGCGGCCCGACCGGAAGTGTTGGTGTTGGACGAGCCAACCTCCGCCCTAGATCCAACCGCGGCGGCCGACGTGTTGGCTGCGATCACCACCTTGGTGCATGAGGTCGGCCTGACGGTGGTGTTGGCCGAGCATCGACTGGAACGGGTGATGCACGCCGCCGATTCGATGCTGTGGCTGCCCGGCGACGGCCAGGTGGTGGCTGGGGCGCCAGCCGAAGTGCTGGCCCGAGCCAACATCACCCCACCGCTGGCTGCCCTGGCTCGCACCCTGGGCTGGGAGCGAGTGCCGCTGAGCGTCCGTGAAGCTCGCCGCCGCGCCCTTGCCGAAGGATTGCTGCCCTCGCCGCCACCGTTGGCCCCTAAACCCGTCGGCGACCCGGCTCTGGTCGCCACCGGGATCGAGGTGCGTTACGGCGAACTGGTGGCAGTGAACAAGGTTGATCTGCGACTGCACCGAGGTAGCGTCACCACGCTGCTTGGCCGCAACGGTTCGGGCAAGTCGTCGCTGCTGTGGGCGTTGCAGGGGGCACTCAGCCGGGCCGGTGAGGTGAGCGTCGATGGCCTCGACCCCCACACGCTCTCCCCCGCCCAGGCGCGGCGGGTGGTGACCCTGGTGCCGCAGACCGCCGCCGACCTGCTCTATCTGCCCTCCGTTGGCGCTGAGTGCGACCTGGCCGACCGCGACAGCGCGGTGCCACCCGGCACCACCGCAGCCCTGCTGGCTCGACTTGGGGTCCTGGTGGAGCCGGAGCGTGATCCGCGGGATCTTTCCGAGGGCCAGCAGCTCAGCTTGGTCCTGGCCATTCAGCTGAGCGCCGCCCCGCCGGTGCTACTGCTGGACGAGCCGACCCGGGGGTTGGACTATCAGGCCAAAGCCGAACTGGCCGCCATCATCAGTTCCCTGGCCGCCGACGGCATGGCAGTGCTGGTGAGCACCCATGATGTGGAGTTCGCCGCCACCATCGGCGAGCGCACCCTACTGATGGCTGACGGTGAGTTGATCGCCGACGCCGATACCGCCTCGCTACTGACGTCCTCGATTGCCTACGCCCCGCAGATGGCGAAGGTGTTCGCCCCGGCTGCGGTGCTGACTCCTGCCGATGTGGCCAGGTGGTTGGCATGAGTACCCGCCAAGCCGGGCTGGCCACGATGCAGCAGGCGCGGCTCAGCCTCGCGCTGGCCACCGCCCTGGCGATCGGCGCAGTGGCGTTCAGCTGGCCGCTGTTCCTTACCCCAGCCTCCGGGGTGTCGGCGGCGACTGCCCCGCTGGTGTTCGCGCTGGTGTTACCGCTGGTGCTGGCCGTCGTGCTCACCGAGCTTTCCGCCGGCCGCCTGGACGCCAAAACCCTGGCCATGTTGGGCGTGCTGGCCGCAGTGGGCACGGTGTTGCGGCCGCTGAGTGCAGGGACGGCTGGCTTCGAACTGATCTTCTTCCTGATCATTCTGGCCGGACGGGCCTACGGCGCAGCCTTCGGCTTCGCGCTGGGGGCGATCACCTTGTTCACCTCGGCGTTGATCACCTCCGGGGTCGGCCCATGGCTGCCCTACCAAATGCTCGCCGCTGGTTTCGTTGGGCTGTTCGCCGGGCTGCTGCCCAAGGCGTCCGGTCGGGCCGAACTCGCCCTGCTGGCTGGCTATGGAGTGGTCTCAGCGTTTGTCTACGGCTGGTTGATGGATTTCTCCTTCTGGCCGTTCGCCCTGGGTGATGGCACTCAGCTGTCCTTCGACCCGGTGGCCAGCCCACTGGCGAATCTGCACCGGTTTGTGTTGTTCAACCTGGCCACCTCGATGGGTTGGAATCTGGGCCGAGCGCTCACCAACGCGCTGCTGATCGCCTTGCTGGGTGCCCCGCTGCTGCGGCTGCTCCGCCGCTCCGGACGGCGGGCCCAACTGCTGGCGCCAGCAATTGCCACACCGACTTCGCCGGAATAGTGGCGCCGGGCCGCCGGTTGGGGTAGGTGATTAGTTGGACGATTCAGACACACCCCGAAGGGATTCCCACATGGCTTACACGCTGCCCGCTCTCGACTACGACTACGGCGACCTGGCCCCCGCGATTTCAGGCGAGATCATGGAACTGCACCACTCCAAGCACCACGCCGCCTACGTTGCCGGCGCCAACACCGCTCAGGAGAAGCTGGCTGAGGCCCGCGAGAAGGCCGACTTCGCCGCGATCCCGAAGCTGGAGAAGGACCTGGCCTTCCACCTCGGCGGTCACATCAACCACTCGGTCTTCTGGAAGAACATGTCACCCAACGGCGGCGGTGCGCCCACCGGCGAAGTGGCCAGTGCCATTGACGAGTACTTCGGCACCTTTGCCGGCTTCACCGGCCAGTTCGAGGCTGCCGCCAACTCGCTGCAGGGTTCAGGTTGGGCGATGCTGGTTTGGGACACGTTCGGCAAGCGGCTGAACATCAACCAGCTCTACGACCAGCAGAACAACCTGCCGGTCGGCCAGTTGCCGGTACTCCAGCTCGACATGTGGGAGCACGCCTTCTACCTGCAGTACAAGAACGTGAAGGCCGACTACGTGAAGGCCTGGTGGAATGTGGTCAACTGGGCCGACGTGGCCGAGCGCCTGGCCAAGGCGAAGGCTGTCGACATCTTCTGAAATCCCGCTGAACGCGCCGCCCACCTCGGGCGGCGCGTTCGTGTTTTCGGGGCCGGCGGCGAGCGACGCGCCAAGCGGTAATTCCTGAGAAACTTGACCAAATCTCTCAGACTCAGGCAGAGTGTTCTCAGGAAACTGCCGCCGAACACAGGAATCCAGCTTGAAGAAGATCATCACCGCCGTGGCCTTGGGCGTCGCCCTCGCCGCAGGTGGGACGACCACCGCGACCGCCCTGCATAAGGACGTACAGCTGACGATCGACGGTCAGCCCGTTGTCGGCGGCGCATTCGCGGTCACCGTGGCCGACGTGCTCAACGGCGCCGGTGTCGTCCTGGGCCCTAACGATCTGATCAGCCCCGCACTCGACGCCAAGGTTGAAGACGGTCACGCTATCTCCGTCACCTACGCCAAGCCGCTCACCCTCATCGTTGACGGCCAGCGCGAGACCCTGACCACTACCGCCCGCACCCTCGATGAGGTGCTGGGCGCCAAGGCGATTCCCGAACTCGCCGCCGCTTGGGTTTCCGTCCCGCTGAACACCGAGCTACCGCGCACCGGACTTGAGGTGCAGGTGAGCACCCCGAAGAAGATCAGCTTGTCGGTAGCCGGCGCGGAGCCGAAGAAGTTCACCACCACAGCCAATACCGTCGCCGACCTGCTCAATCAGCAGGGCCTGAGCGCCGACGCTGATGACGTCGTCTCCCCCGAACCGCAGGCCTTCCTCACCGAGGACGCCAAGGTGCGGCTGGACCGGGTCGAGATCACCACCAAGACCCTCACTGAAGATGTCGACTACCCGGTCACCAAGAAGAAGAACTCCGCCATGTGGGCCGGGGAGTCCAAGACTCTGGTCGCTGGCAAGGACGGGCGGGCCACCCGCACCTATGAGATCACCACGGTGAATGGCAAGGTCGACAAGAAGAAGATCCTCAACGAGATCGTGCTGGTTCCCGCAACCCCAGCCACTCTCGAGGTGGGCACCAAGACCTCGGCCAACGGAGTTGGCATCAACCTGGCCCGTGCGGCCATGTGGGACCGGATCGCCAAGTGCGAATCCGGCGGTAACTGGCACATCAACACCGGCAACGGCTACTACGGCGGCCTGCAGTTCTCGGCGGCATCCTGGCGAGCCATGGGTGGACGGGATTTCGCCGCGCTCCCCCACCAAGCCAGCCGCGCCCAACAAATCACAGTGGCGAACCGCTACTACGACCGGGCCGGTCTAGGCCCTTGGGGCTGCAGCCACGCAGCCTGATCCGGCCAATCCGGCCATTTCAAGGGCGCAGCCATACCCTGCTGCGCTCCCGCACCCCTAACCAGCACCCCTAACCCCTGATTCCCCATCGGAGGAACAATGATTAAAGCCCTTTCCGGAGCTCTGCTTACTTTGGCCCTAGTGGCCGGCGGCTCTCCCAACAGCGCCGCGGCGCCTGCACCGACTTCCAGCCCGGCCATCGGCCCCGCCTTCATGACCGCCACCCAGGTCGTTAAGGCCAAGCGGATCACCCTCAAGGTGGGTTCAGCCAAGACCAAGAAGCTCAAGACCAAGGCCGCCACCGTGGCCGCACTGCTCGTCCAGCGCAAGATCACCCTCAGCGCGACCGATGTGGTCAAGCCAGCGCTTAGCACCAAGATCACCAAGAAGACCAAGGTCGTGGTGAAGCGGGTCGCAGTGACCACCGTCACGGTCACCGAGAAGGTTGCGCCGCCAGTGACCAAGAAGCTCAACGCCTCCATGCGTCGCGGGCTGACCAAGGTGATTAGCCCCGGTGCTGCTGGCAGCGCGAAGCGTACTTACACCATCACCAAGGTGAACGGGAAGGTCGCCAAGAAGGTCATGGTCGCCCAGACTGTGCTGGTCGCTCCGGTGGTCAGGGTCGTCGAAGTTGGCACCAAGGGCAAGGCGCTCAACCTGGCTCACTTGAAGATGTGGAAGAAGATCGCCAAGTGCGAATCCGGCGGCCGCTGGCACATCAACACCGGCAACGGCTACTACGGCGGTTTGCAGTTCAACCTGGCCACCTGGCGGTCCGCCGGCGGACGTGACTTCGCCTCCAAGCCCCACAAGGCGACCAAGGCTGAGCAGATCACCGTGGCCAATCGGCTGTACAAGAAGCGCGGCACTCGCCCCTGGGGCGGCTGCGCGTAGTCTTCCCACCCCCGGCTTAGCGGCCCCGGCAGCTCACTCCCCCGAAGCTGCCGGGGCCGCTTGCCGTCTCACGACCCAGGAGTCGGGGGACGGCTAGCGGCCAGACCAAGCGCCAGCGCCTGAATCCCGTAGTCGAACGCCCGGGGCACGCTGCCGCCCAGCTCGAAACTGCCTTGAAGTTCCATCCGGACGAAGCCCGTAGCCCAAGCGGTGATCGTGCGGGCGGCCGCCAAAGCCTGCTCGTCCCCGACGAGTTGGCCCGCAACCTTTAGCACCGGCTCAGCGGCTACGGCCAGCGCCTGGGGAGATGGTGCCATCGCCGTCGGTAGCGGCGCGAATACCAGGGCGAGCACGCCCGGCTCTGCCAGCGCGAACTCCCGGAACGCCACGGCCAACTGCCGCAGCTGATCATCACCGCTACCCGCAGCGCTGACCAAGGCCGCCCTCAGGTCTCGAAGTAGATCCTCGGCAACCAGGCGCACCAGGGCAGCCCGACTGGGCACCCGCTTATAGAGCGACGGCGCCCGGACGCCGGCAAGTTCAGCTACCCGCTGCATGGTTAGCCCGTCCAGGCCGTCGGTGGCCACAACTCGGCGACCGGCGGCCACAATCTCCTCGATCGAGGTGCGTGCTGGAGTGGGCATCTGGGCCTCCGTAACGATCGCTATTGACAGTAGCCATCATAGCTACATACCGTAGCTATGACAAGGAAAGGGGACCGCCGATGAAGCTCACCGAAGGCCTGCACCGAATCGGCAACGACATCGTTGCCTGCTACCTGGTCGCGACCGACGATGGCGTGACCGTTATCGACGCCGGACTGGCCGGCCAGTGGCCGCAGTTCCTGCGCGAGCTAGCCGCCGCCGGGCGCGACCTCAGCGAGGTGCGGGCCGTGATTCTCACCCACGGCGACGAGGACCACCTTGGCTTCGCCGAGCGCCTGCGCCGCGACCATGGCGTGCCAGTATTCGTCCACGAGCAGGACGCGCAGCGTGCGCAAGGCGCCGCCAAACCCGCGGTCGAGTGGGGGCGAATGCGAGTCCTGCCGCTGTTGCGGTTCCTCGGCTACGCCGCCGCCCGCGGCGGGCTGAAGACCACCTTCCTCACCGAGGTGCAGACCTTCACCGCTGGTCAGACGCTCGCGGTGCCTGGTCACCCAACGGTCATCGGCCTGCCGGGCCACTCCCCCGGCAGCGTCGGCTTCCATTTCCCGAACCAGCGCGCTCTGTTCGTCGGCGACGCGCTGACAACCCGACACGTGCTCACTGGCGCTGAGGGGCCCGCGCCAGCACCGTTCACCGACGACCCGGCCCAGGCCCTGGCCTCGCTGGCGGAGCTGTCCCGCATCGATGCCGATTGGGTACTGCCCGGGCATGGCCCGGTCTGGAGCGACGGTGTCAGCCAAGCCCTGGAACGATTGGGCCAGGCGGCTCAGTAGTCGGCGATGTTCACGCCTTCGGCGTAGTCCACCCCAGGCACCTCTTTGAGCATCGGCTGACCGACAATCGGGCGCCCCTTCTCGGGGTCAAAGGCCATGGCGGGCGGGCCAGCCAACGTCCAGCCCTTGTTGAGGGCCAGCGTCACCTTGTGGTTGAAGGACTCGTTGTCTGGGCCGGAGAGATAGCGATACAGAATCACGGGCACACTTTGTCACCCCGCGTGCCCCTTGGGTAGTCAATGCAGAACCGCCCGCCCCCGAAATCCGGGGACGGGCGGTCTGATTCTGCAGCTCAGGCCTTTTCGTCGGCTTCAGCCTCGACGGCTTCAACCTCAGCGGCTTCAACCACTTCAGTCTCGACGACCTCTTCGGTCGGCTTCTTGGCTTCAGCCTTCTTGGCCGGAGCCTTCTTCGCGGCAGCCTTGGGCTCGGCCTTCGGCGCCTTGCCAGCGCCCTTGGCCTTGGCCGCCCGCGACTCCTCGACGGACTCGGTGATGACCTCGATCACGGCCATGGGGGCGTTGTCGCCCTTGCGCGGCCCGATCTTGGTGATCCGGGTGTAGCCACCCTCGCGCTCGGCCACGGCCGGGGCGATTTCGTTGAAGAGCGTCCGAACCACGGCCTGGTCCCTGACGGTCTGCAGCACCAAACGACGGTTATGCAGATCGCCACGCTTGGCCTTGCTGATCAGGCGATCGGCCAGCGGCTGAACCCGCTTGGCCTTGGCCTCAGTGGTCGTGATTTTGCCGTGCTGGAACAGCTGCGTGGCCAGGTTGGCCAGGATGATCCGCTGGTGGGCCGGGCTACCGCCGAAACGGGGACCCTTAGTCGGCTTTGGCATTGTCGTCTATCTCCTGATCAGTAAGTGTCGTCGTAGTCGACGTCACTGTCGTAGTTGGCCAGAGCGCTCAGCGGGTCGAACCGCGGGGAGCTGTCCTTCAGCGAAAGGCCCATCTCCTGCAGGCGCAGCTTGACCTCTTCGATCGACTTGGAGCCGAAGTTGCGGATGTCCAGCAGGTCCTGCTCGGTGCGGGAGACCAGCTCGCTGACCGTGTGAATGCCCTCACGCTTGAGGCAGTTGTAGCTGCGCTGGGTGAGCTTGAGGTCTTCCACCGGCAACGCCAGGTCGGCAGCCAGCTGCTCGTCCACCGGCGAGGGACCGATTTCGATGCCCTCGGCGTCGGCGTTCAGCTCGCGAGCCAGGCCGAACAGTTCGACCAGGGTCTTACCAGCTGAGGCCATCGCGTCCCGCGGCAGGATGGAGGTCTTGGTCTCCACGTCCACGATCAGCTTGTCGAAGTCGGTGCGCTGCTCGACGCGGGTGGCCTCGACCTTGTAGGTGACCTTGAGCACCGGGGAGTAGATGGAGTCGACCGGAATACGGCCGATCTCGGCATCGGGGTTCTTGTTCTGAGCCCCCGAAACGTAGCCACGGCCACGCTCGACGACCAGTTCCATCTCGATGCGACCCTCATCGTTCAAGGTGGCGATGTGCATCTCCGGGTTGTGAATCTCCACCCCGGCCGGCGGGGCGATGTCGGCAGCGGTAACCGCACCGGCGCCAGACTTGCGCAGGTACATCACCACCGGCTCGTCCTCCTCGGAGGAGAGCACCAGGCCCTTGAGGTTCAAGATGATCTCGGTGACGTCCTCGACGACACCAGGAACCGTGGAGAACTCGTGCTGGTTGCCCTCGATCTTGACGCTGGTCACGGCCGCGCCAGGAATGGACGACAGCAGGGTGCGACGCATCGAATTGCCGAGGGTGTAACCGAAACCGGGCTCCAAAGGCTCGATGACGAACCGCGAACGGTACTCGTCAACAACCTCTTCACTCAGAATCGGACGCTGTGCGATGAGCATGTTTTCTTCCTCTCCACCGCCCACCATTTGACGGTGATTTGTTCCGCCGCACGCTCTGAGCGGCAGTTAGGTCTGATACCGGCTCTCCTCCCCGCAGCTGCGGGGAGGAGAAGCCAGTGGTCTTACTTGGAGTAGAGCTCGACGATCAGCTGTTCGGTGACGTCGATGACGATCTGCTCGCGTACCGGCAACTGGTGCACCAGGATCCGACCCTTGTTCGGACGGGAGGTGAGCCAGCCCGGAACGGCCTGCTCGTTGAAGGTCTCCCGAGCGATCACCAGCGGGTGCAGGTTGGCGCTCTTGGGACGAACATCGATCACGTCGTAGGCGCTGACCCGGTAGCTGGGCACGTTGACCTTCTTGCCGTTGACCAGCAGGTGGCCGTGGACGACCAACTGGCGGGCCTGGCGGCGAGTGTTGGCGAAACCAGCGCGGTAGATCACGTTGTCGAGACGGGACTCGAGAATGACCAGCAGGTTGTCACCGGTCTTGCCGGCCAACCGGTTGGCTTCTTCGTAGTAGCGACGGAACTGCTTCTCCAGAATGCCGTAGGCGTAACGAGCCTTCTGCTTCTCGCGGAGCTGCAGCAGGTACTCGCTCTCCTTGGTGCGGCCGCGGCCATGCATGCCCGGCGGGTAAGGACGGTGCTCGAAAGCCTTGTCGTTACCAACCAGGTCGGTGCCGAGCCGGCGGGACTTCTTGGACATGGGTCCGGTATAACGGGCCATTTTCTATTCTCCTCTTCGGCTCGGGCTCAGACGCGACGGCGCTTGGGCGGACGGCAACCGTTATGCGGCACCGGGGTCACATCAGCGATCGGACCGATCTCAAGGCCAACAGCGCCCAGGGAACGGATCGCGGTCTCGCGGCCGGAGCCCGGACCCTTGACGAAGACGTCTACCCGCTTCATGCCATGCTCCATGGCCCGGCGTCCGGCAGCCTCAGCGGCCATCTGCGCGGCGAACGGGGTGGACTTCCGCGAGCCCTTGAAGCCGACGGTGCCGGCAGAGGCCCATGAGATCACCGCGCCAGTCGGATCGGTGATCGAGATGATCGTGTTGTTGAACGTGGACTTGATGTGCGCCTGGCCGGCGACAACGTTCTTCTTTTCCTTGCGACGCACCTTGCTCTTGGCATTTTTGGCGCTCGCACTGCGGCCTGCAGTAGCCATTCAGTTACTCCTGGATCCTGTCCTGAGGCCGCGGTTAGCGGGCCTTCTTCTTCCCGGCGACGGCCTTCTTCTTGCCCTTGCGGGTGCGGGCATTGGTGCGGGTGCGTTGCCCCCGGACCGGCAAGCCCTGGCGATGGCGACGGCCCTGGTAGGAGCCGATCTCGATCTTGCGACGGATGTCGGCAGCCACACTGCGGCGCAGGTCGCCCTCAGTCTCGTAGCTAGCTTCGATGTGATCACGAAGCGCAACGAGCTGTTCGTCGGTGAGTTGATGGACACGGATGTCGCCACTGATCCCAGTGGCCGCCAGAGTCTCCTTGGCGCGGGTACGGCCAACGCCGTACACGTAGGTTAGGGCGATCTCGAGACGCTTTTCGCGCGGCAGATCTACCCCGATGAGGCGTGCCATTTGCACGTACCTTTCGAGTTTCCGAGTCGGTGTCACCCGACTCGCGAAGGTGTCTGGCGTGATGCGTCCCCTCGCCTTAATGGCGTGGGCCCCGGCCTTCGTCCGGGGGTGGTCACCGGGAGTTGCGTCTCGGTGTTGCGATCACGTTTTCGGTGTATTCAGTTGTGTCGACCGTGAAGCCGGTGTTCCGCGTCCCGCGAGAGCCCTTCGACTAGCTCAGGACCAGCGGGGCCCGGTTGACTAGATGTCAGCCCTGGCGCTGCTTGTGACGCGGGTTGTCGCAGATCACCATCACGCGACCGTTGCGGCGGATCACCTTGCACTTCTCGCACATCTTCTTGACGCTCGGCTGAACCTTCATCGAGCAACTTTCTGACTCATCGCCGGACGCAGGGATGCCCTACGAACGGACTGGTGGTGGATTCTTGCGGGTGTTGCTTACCGGTGCCGGAAGACGATGCGTCCACGGGTCAGGTCATAGGGAGATAGCTCGACGACGACGCGGTCGGCCGGGATGATGCGGATGTAGTGCTGCCGCATCTTGCCGCTGATGGTCGCCAGCACCTTGTGCCCGTTGGCCAGTTCCACCCGGAACATGGCATTCGGCAGTGCCTCGACGATCGTTCCCTCGAGTTCGAGGGCGCCTTCCTTCTTCGCCATTACTCCCAATCGCTGAACTTGTGTGGGCGCACGCCCCTGTGAGCACAGGTCGTGCAAGGGTCAAGGGTACGCCACCGGGGCGAGTCGCCCCAAATCAGGCCCAGCGTGGGCTAACCCGTCCCCGCCGAGCATGGGCGTAGCCTACCCAGCGCAACTCAGTTGGCGAGGGGGCTGGAATGAAGCGCATCTGGAATAGCTGGCCGTATTTGGCTGGCGTTGTGGCGTTGGTGGCCGGGTGGCTGGCGGTGGCCAGCCTTCCGCTGGCGGCTACCGAGGTGGCAAACCTGGTGACCCTCTATTGCGGATCTTTCGCGCCCGTGGCGCTCGCCGCTGGCGGCGCAGCACTTGGCTGGCGGCGCGGCTACGACTGGGTGAGCGTGCTGGTGTGCGTCCTGACCGCAGCGGTGCTGATCGCCGTCGCCAACTTCACGATCCTTCCCGCCCCTGCCGGTTGGGACGCCGTCGGTGCCGCAGTGCTCGCCTACACTTTCGTCGCCCACGTGGGCATCGTGGCCGCATTGGCGATGACCAAGCTCAACGGGCCCACCAAGACGCCCAAATAGTCTTGATTCGGCCGCAGTTTTCCCGGTCCGTCCCACCAGTTCTGCCCCAGCCGCGCCGAAACGGCGTAAAGTAGTCCGTCGCACGCTTTGCAGAAGGACTACTAGTGGAATCAGCTGTGCCAACACCCACCGCACTCGAGCGCGAACTCGCAATTGAGCAGGCACATGTGGATTTGGTCTACAAGCACCTCAAGAAGGCCACGAAGTCGGCCAAGAAGGTTGCCTCTGAAGGCCAGAAGATCTATCGCTCCGACCGCCAGACCTGGATGCGGGAGGAAGACGGCACCGCACTGTTCGAACGCGATGCCTTCGCCTTCCAAGCCGCCCGACGCCTCGCCCAGCTCGACGCCGAGCATGAAGGCCTAGTTTTCGGCCGCCTGGATCACACCGATGCCGAAATTCGCTATATCGGGCGCCTCGGCGTCCGCGACGACGAATACGAGCCGCTGGTGATCGACTGGCGCGCCCGGGCTGCCGAGCCCTTCTACCGGGCCACCGCCTCGGATCCGATGGACGTGGTGCGCCGCCGGGTGCTGCGCTGCCGCAACGACATCGTGATTGGCATCGAGGACGATCTGCTCGACTCGGCTGCCGCTCCCCCAGACCTGCCGGTAATCGGTGAGGGTGCGCTGATGGCTGCCCTCAAGCGGGCCCGCGGTCCGCGAATGCGCGACATCGTGGCCACCATTCAGGCCGAACAGGACGAGGCAATCCGCGCCGACTACCGCGGCGTAACCGTGATCGCTGGTGGCCCCGGCACCGGCAAGACCGTGGTGGCCCTGCATCGCGCGGCCTATCTGCTCTACTCCAACCGCCGCCGCTTCGAGCGCGGCGGGATCCTGGTGGTTGGCCCCTCGGGTCTGTTCATGAATTACATCGAGAGGGTGCTGCCCAGCCTCGGCGAAGACTCGGTCACCCTTCGCCCAATCGGCGGCGTGGCGGTCGATTCCCTGCAACTGTCAGCCCACCGGATCGATTCAGCAGCCGCGGCCACCGTGAAGGGCAGCCTGCGGATGACCACCGTGCTGAAGCGCCTGGTGAACCTGCCACTCACCGAAGCCCCCGAGGTGCGGGTGACGGTGAAGGGCGACGCGCTGCGGCTGGACGCCGAAGAGCTGGCCCGACTGCGCCGCGAGGTGTTGGCTCGCCACAAGGTGAACGCCGCCCGCGAGGCTGCCCAGACTGCCGTCCTGCACGCCCTTTATGCCAAAGTGCCCGCCGACCTGGAACTCGAGTTCGACGTCGTCAGCGAGCTGATCACCGATTCGGCCGCCTATCGGATGTTCCTCCAGGCCTGGTGGCCCGACCTGGACGCAGCCACCGTGCTGCGCCGACTCGCCGACCCAAAGGTGGTGGCGCGAGTCGCCGACGGACAGCTCTCGGCTGCCGAACAGGCCGAGCTGGCCGCGTCCTTCACTTTCGCCGATTGGTCGGTGGCCGATGTCGCCCTGCTTGATGAGTTGCTGGAGATCATCGGGCCGGTGCAGGTCGACGAGACCGACGAGCCGCTGATGTTCCTGCCTGACGGCACCGAGATGAGCGAGGTGGTCACCACCGCCGACCTGCTCAGCCACCGCCGCGAATACGACCCCGACGACGAGCCCTACGACACCTTCGCCCACGTGCTGGTTGACGAAGCCCAGGACATTTCCCCGATGCAGTGGCGAATGCTGCGGCGGCGGGGCTCGGAGGCCAGCTGGACGATTGTCGGCGACCCAGCCCAGAGCTCCTGGCCGGACCTGGGCGAGGTGGAGCAGGCGCTGGACGCCCTGATCGGCCACGCGCCCAACCGCAGGTTCCGGCTGAGCACCAACTACCGCAGCCCGTCGGAGGTGTTCGAGCTGGCCGCCAAAGTGGTGAGCCGCAACTTCCCCGAGGCGGACCTGCCGCACGCCGTCCGCGCCACCGGCGTGGAACCGCTGCTGCTGAATACCTCCGAGGCCGAGCTGCCCCAGAAGTTGGAGCAGGTGCTCAGCGACCTGGTTGGTCAGGTGGCCGGCACCATCGCGGTAATCGCCGCGCCACCAAGGTTGTCGGGACTGCTGGCGGCCGAGCTGCCAGCGGTGCAAGCGGCAGCCGGCCGGATCAGCTTCATCAGCCCGCTGAACGCCAAGGGCCTTGAATACGACGCCGTCGTGGTGGTCTCACCGGATCAGATCGTTGCCGAATCTCCTGGTGGCGAGCGAGTGCTCTATGTGGCCCTAACTCGGCCCACCCAGCGCCTGGTCACCATCGATCTGGACGACGAAGGCGCCTGGCGGCCCTAGTCCGTCCCACGGCCCCCGTCCCCACCCACCACTCTGCGCCCCTTAATCAGCTTTGCGCGTGCTGTAGCAGGCGCAAAGCGAGCTAAGGGGCGCAAGGCCTGTCGGGGGCGCCGTGGGTCTGGGTCAGAGAATCCGATGCGGCGGAATTTGTCGCAACTGCTCCAGGATCTGCGCGGTGGCCTTCGACCGGTTCTGGGTGAAGAACTGCAAGCCCGGGGCTCCGCCAGCCAACAAGGTGTCGCACAGCTCCACCGCGATCTCAGCGCCAACCTCGCGCACCGCGCCTGGATCATCAGCCACCGCCCGCAACCGGGCGACCACCGCGGCGGGCAGATCAGCGCCGGAGAAGGTGGCGAACCGTTCAATCTGGGAGATGTTGGTGACCGGCATGATGCCGGCGATGATCGGCAACTCACACCCAAGGGCGCGCACCCGCTCGATCAGCCGGAAATAGGCCGCCGGATCGAAGAACAGCTGGGTGATCGCGAACTCCGCGCCAGCCTGCTCCTTCTCGGCCAGGATGCGAGCGTCCAGGTCGAAGTCATGCTGCTCGGGATGTCCGTCGGGGAAAGCGGCCACCCCCACGCAGAAATCGCCAGCCTGCTTCACCAGGCGCACCAACTCGGTGGCATTGTCCAAACCATCGGGGTGCCGCTCCCACGGAGCGGTTGGGCCGCCGGACGGATCACCGCGGACCGCCAGGATGTGCCCCACCCCAGCATCGGCGTAGGCGCCAAGCGCGCCACGCAACTCCTCGACCGACTGGCTGACGCAGGTCAGGTGACCCATGGTGATGGCATCGGTGCGCTCGCTGATCAGCAAAGTGGCATCAATCGTCCGCTCCCGGCTGGAACCGGTGGCGCCGTAGGTCACCGAAACGAAGTCGGGACGCAACGGCTGCAGCGCCTCAATGGAGGCCAGCAATTGGCTGGTGCCGGCATCGTCCTTGGGCGGGAAGAACTCGAACGACATCGTGGCCGACTCGCCGTTGTTGAGCAGATCGGCAACCGTCGTAGGAGCAGCAGACATGGGCGGAAGCATATTCCACCGCCCGGTGCCGGCGACCTGCTGGTCTAGGCTGCGGGCGTGGTCACGCTCAGCCCCGAAGAACCCCTGTCGGAGGATTTCCGCGCCGCCGTGAGCGGTGAACTGTCCGCCTTCCTGGACGGGCGCGCCGCCGCGCTGGCCGAGTTCGGCACCGAGACGGCCCCCCTGATCGAGTTGGCCCGCGCCTTCACCACCGGCGGCAAGCGGGTGCGACCGGCCTTCTGCTGCTGGGGTTACCTGGCCGCCACTGGCGGGGTCGAGGTGCCCGAGCACGTGCTCAAAGCCGCGGCCAGCCTGGATCTGCTGCATGTAGCCGCGCTCGTCCACGACGACGTGATGGACCAATCAGCGACCCGTCGGGGGTTACCGGCAGCCCACGTGCAGTTCGAAAACTGGCATGCCGCAGCCCAGCGCCGTGGTTCCGCGGTCGACTTCGGGCGGGCCGCAGCGATCCTGCTGGGTGACCTGCTGCTGCTGTGGTCAGCGGAGATGTTCGCCAACTGTGGCGCCCCAGCGCCGCGGCTCGCTGCGGCTGCACCGCTGGCGGCACTGGTGCGCGAAGAAGTGAATGTCGGCCAGGTGCTCGACGTCACCGCACAGACCCGTCCCCCCCTGGACGCACGCCATGACCCGGCTTCAGTTATCGACCAGATCCAGCGGGTGGTGGAGCACAAGACCGCCCGCTACACGGTGATCCGGCCGCTGCAGATCGGGGCCGCCCTGGGCGGCGGATCGCAGGAGTTGCTGGCCGGGCTGGCGCGCATTGGTTCCCCGCTCGGCCGCGGCTTCCAGTTCCGCGACGATGTGCTGGGAGTGTTCGGCGACGAGGCGGTCACCGGCAAGCCCGCCGGTGACGACCTACGCGAAGGCAAGCTGACCGTGTTGGTGGCCAAGGCGATGGCCGCCACCACTCAGGCCGAAGCTGACGAACTCGATTCCCTGCTCGGCCGCCGGTTGGACGCGGGCGAGGTGGCCCGGGCACAGCAGATCATCAACGGCTGCGGGGCGCTGGCCGCCACCGAGGCCGAAATTGAGACCGAAGCGGCCCGCGCGCTGGCCGAGCTGTCCGCCGCCGAGTTGCCCGCTGCCGCCACCGCTGCCCTGACCGAGCTGGTGCGCCTAGCCACCCAACGCGACGCTTGAGGCCCTGCGGCGCCCGTAAACCCGGGCGCCGCAGAGTCGTTCACTGCCCGAACTGTCCGGGCAGGATGTGCTTCTCCCGAGGGGTGAAGCCGTCATCGAACTCGATCAATCGGCTCGGATCGACCTCGAACGCACTGCTCTCCAGCAGCCGTCCCGTCACACCGGTCAGGCCATCGGGACGCAGCTCGACGCCCATGAAAGCGTCGAAGTTGAGCCCGTCAGGAGTGGTCACCGCCCAGGTGGCGGCATTGAGGAAACCGAATCTGGCGTAATAGCCCGGATCGCCGTAAAGAAAGGCCCCACCAAAACCGAGTTCGGTGGCCTTCGCCAGTGCGTGACTCATCAGTTGGCTGCCGATCCCGCGTCCTTGATGATCCGGACGCACCGCGAGCGGCCCGAGGTAGAGCACTTCGCGAGCCACCTCGGCCGAGTCGACCACTTCGGCTCGGGTGGCGACCAGCGCGCCCAGCAAATCGGTCTCGGTCTCGGCGATCACGTCGAGCACCAGATCAGGGGAGGTGCGCGCCTGATGCAGGATCAGATGTTCAACGCAGCCTGGTCGGTAGAGATCCCAGAAGGCGTCACGGACGAGTTCTTCGCAAGGGCGGTAGTCGTCGGCTCGGGATGAGCGAATGTTGATCTTCACGATGTTGGTCCTGTTCTGAGGCGGGCTCGCCTCACAAAAGTTGGGGAGGCAGGACTGTTTCTCGACACCCAGAACAGCTCCGGGTCGTCCTCCGGGCAGCCAAAACCGAGGGTTCTACCGCCGTGTTGTCGACGCCTAGACCCGGACCGTCATCGTGAGTTTCTGCATGCGAGTTCAGCCTAGCGCCAACTCAGAACGCGTTGAAAACGACCTGCTCCATGCCGGGGTCTTCGTTCCAGATCTCGCGGAGGCGCTGCGCCAAGGCTTCGGCGGCCGCTTGTCTGTCCTCAGCGTTGATGATCGCGCGGGCCACCCCGATCCGTCGCGCGCCGGCCGCCAGCACCTCATCGAGGTTGTCGGCGCTGACCCCGCCAACCGCGAACCACGGCTTGGACGTCGAGGGCGGGGCGACTTTGGCCGCGTACTTGACCAGGCTCAGACCGGCCTCGCCCACCCCGCCGGCGTTGTAAACCGGACTCACGGTGAAGAAGTCGACGCCGGGCTCGGCAATCGCAGCGTCCACCTGGCCGGGCGAATGACAGGATCGTCCGACCAACGCCCATTGACCCAACACGGTGTGGGCATCAGCGGCGCTGCCGTCCAAGGCCGAGAGCTGCACCACATCGGCCTTCGCCGCTGCGGCCACCTCGGTGGCGGCGTAGGCGCTGACCAGGCCACGCCGGCCAGCATGCTTCTCCAGGACGGCCAGCGCGGCGGCTTGGACGTCCGGATCTGGGTGCGGCTCCCGAAGCTGGATGAGGTCCACGCCACCACCGAACGCCGCCGCAGCCAGACCGGCAAGATCGCCGGTGGAGTTGCGGGCGTTCGTGATCAGCATTAATTTGGCCAGCTTCAAGCGCGTGGCCAGTCCGAGTAGCGCGGTCACGGCGCCAGCCTAGTCGGGCGGCGGGTCGCAGCAAGACCCTTTTCCGGTAGCTTTACAATTCAGCGGAGGTCTGGAATGCCTGCCTTCCCCTACGGTTCCGGAGCTAACACCGCATGACGACAGCGAACAACACCGATCCCCTGCTGGGGCGTGTTGTCGACGGCCGGTATCGGATCAACCGCAAACTAGCCCGCGGCGGCATGGCGACGGTCTATCTTGCCGATGATCTGCGGCTCACCCGCACGGTCGCGATCAAGGTCATGCACGAAAATCTCGGCAGCGATTCCGACTTCGTGGCCCGGTTCGATCACGAGGCCAGAGCTGCGGCCCGGCTGTCGCATCCCAGCGTGGTTTCGGTCTTCGATCAGGGCATGGACGGCGAGCGTCCCTACATCGTGATGGAGTTCGTGGAGGGCTCGACCCTTCGCCATGTGATCACCCGTGAGGCGCCGATGACGCCGATCCGGGCGGTCGATCTGATCAGTCAAGTCGCCGGCGCGGTCGCCGCCGCCCATGAGGGCGGCATCATTCATCGCGACCTGAAGCCGGAGAACGTGCTGATCTCGCCGCGCGGTCAGCTCAAGGTGGCCGACTTCGGGCTGGCCAGGGCAGTGACTGCGCACACCGCCACCGCGAACGGCATGCTGATCGGCACCGTTTCCTACATTGCCCCCGAACTGGTCACCCACGGCCACGCCGACACCCGCTGCGATGTGTATGCCATGGGCATCGTGCTTTACGAGATGCTCACCGGCAAAAAGCCGCACACCGGCGACACCCCGATTCAGGTGGCCTACAGCCACGTCCACAACGACATCGTGGCCCCATCGACCATCGGCCCCCAGCACAATGGGGCGCCGGTCATCCCGGACTATCTGGACGCCCTGGTGTTGGCCGCAGCGGCCCGCCAGCCCGCCGATCGGCCCCGGGACGCCAAAGTGCTCCTCGAACATCTGCACGCCGTCAGGGACGCCCTGTCGCGAGGCGTCCGCTCCGATGCGGCCCTGGCCGCCCGGATGCGGCAGACCACCATCGACGACGCCGACCAGGTGACCACGGCGGTACCGATGCTGGCTGCCAATGGCGCACTGGCCACCGGTCCGGAAGAGGTCAGTAACGCCACCTTGATGTTCGACCCCGCCGCTGGCGGCCCTCCGGGAGCGGCCAGCCTCAACTACGGCGACGGCGCACCGTTGCCGAGCCCTTCGGCGCTACCGCTGCTAGCCCGGCGGGCCCGCAGCCGCATTCGTGGGCGCAACACCCTGATCGCGATTCTGGCCCTCAGCCTGGTGCTGGGGGTGGGCGGCTGGTATCTGTTGGCCGGGCGCTTCACCACCACCCCGGACTTCACCAACCTCACCCAGGCCCAAGCTCAAGATCTGGCGACGAAGAAGGGCTTCCTGATCGGCTTCGATGCCGATTACTCCGAGACCATTCCGGTCGGCCAGGTGGTGCGGACCGATCCGGCTAAGGGCGAACGCGTGCCGTGGGGCGGCACCATCACGGTGTTCCTGTCGAAAGGCCCGGAGCGTTACCCCGTCCCGTCCCTGGTCGGACGCACCGTCGATGACGCCACCCAGGCGCTCACGAGTTCGCACCTGGCGGTAGGTAAGGTCACCGACGTCTGGGACGAGAAAGTCGGCATCGGGCTGGTCGTCAGCGCCTCATTGGAGGCGGGCAAGTCGGTCAAACCCGGCACCCAGGTGGATCTGAACGTCTCCAAAGGCCCGGCGCCAGTGAAGATCGTCAGCATGGTCGGCAAGACCTTTGACGAAGCCAAGGCCTACTACGAGGCTGCTGGCCTGGTGGTGGCCCGGGCACCAGAAGATAAGTTCAGCACCAAGGTTCCCGCTGGCAGCGTCGTCTCCCAGAGCCCGAAAGACGGCACCCTGGCCAAAGGCAAGACCATCACCCTCACGGTCTCCAAAGGCCCCGAGATGGTCAACATTCCAGACGTCGGCGGCCTCAGCGCGAACAAGGCCAAGCAGACCCTGACCAATGCCGGATTCAAAGTCACCCTGGAGAAGCACTTCTCGTCCGCGACCGCGTGGGGGGCCAAACCGCAGGACCCCAGCGTGTGCACCAACAACGGTGGCACCTGGAGCTGCCCAAAGGGCTCGGGCGTGATTTTGGTGTTGTACTAGCCCTGCGCCAATCGCGAGATCAGGCTGGCGTCCACGACCCAGCACCCCGCAGATCGGTCAGCCTGATCTGGGTGATCTCATTGATCCGGTTGAAGGCCAGCGCCCAACCGCGCTCGTTCAGCAGCCCCTCATGAATGCAGAATCCCTGGGCGGCACCGACCGCGCGGACGAACTCGACGGTCTCTTTCATCGCGGCCCACGGCCCGTAGGCGGGCACGCCCAGCACGTCCACCCCAGGGGGTACGGCGGCCAGGCTGTCACCGGGGTGGAAGAAAGTGGGCTCGCCCTCGGCGCTCAACACCAGACCGACATTGCCGATCTGGGGAATGTCGCGGTGGATCACCGCATGTAGCCCTCCGACCGCTGCCACGCGTAGCCCGCCGATACTCAGGCCAGTTTCGGCAGTGATCGGCTCCGCACGTTCGAGGGCATAGCTGCTCAAGACGCCTGGTTCGACCAGCACCCGGGCACCCGGGTTGGCCGCGATCAACGTTGGGGTGTGTTCAGGGTCGATGTGGTCGGGGTGCAGGTGGGTGATCAAGATGGCGTCCAGCTCGGTGAGGCCGTGCCAGGCGGTGGAAAAGTTGCCGGGATCGAGCAGGACGCGGGCACCAGCGGTTTCTACCAGCACCGCGGCGTGTCCCAGATGGGTCAGTTGCATCTCAGACCTCCTTGAGGCGGCCGATCACATAGTCCATCGCCAGGGTGTAGCCACGCACCCCGAAACCCGTGAGCACCCCGACGGCCAGATCGGAGAGGTAGGAGTGTTTGCGGAACTCCTCGCGAGCGTGGACGTTGGAGATATGCACCTCAGCGAACGGGACGGCCACTGCGGCGAAGGCGTCCCGGATCGCCACGGAGGTGTGAGTGAAGGCGCCGGGATTGATGATGATGAACCGCACGCCCTCGGTGCGAGCCGCGTGCAGGCGATCGATGATCTCGCCCTCATGGTTGCTCTGGAAACAGGCGACACTCAGCCCGGCGTCCGCAGCTTGAGCCACCAGCCCGGCTTCGATCTCGGCCAGGGTGGTGGTGCCGTAGATCTGCGGCTCCCGGGTGCCGAGAGTGTTCAGATTGGGTCCGTTGATGACCAGCACGTCCATGGGGTCAACTGTGCCATGCTCACGGCTAGCGGCCCAGCAGGGCCACGGCCCCACCAATGACCATCACCACTGCGGTCGCTGCGGCGGCAAGAACCAGTGGCCGACGCCCGGCCTTCTTCAGTACCGACCAGTGCACCGAAGTGCCCAGGGCGAACATCGCTGCGCCGAGCAGCCAGGCCTGGGCGATCTTCCCTGCCTCCACTAGCGGAGCTGGCACGACGCCGAAGCTACGCAGGGCAACCATGGCCACGAAACCGACCACGAATAGCGGCACCAGCGGCGGCGCGGTGCCCGTGCCGACGACGCTAGCCGCGCGCTGACGCCAGGAGACTAGTGCCAATACCGGCGCCAACATCAGTACCCGGGCCAGCTTCACCACTACCGCCACCTTCAGTGCGTCCGGGCCGATAATCCCCGCGGCGGCCACGACCTGGGCAACTTCGTGGGTGGACGCGCCGGTCCAGATTCCGGCTGTTCGCGCGTCCAGTCCGAGCAGGCCGGAGAGTGCTGGCATGACCGCGATCATCACCGTGCCAAAGGCGACCACCAGGGCCACTGCGGTCGCCGCCTCGCTGTCCTTGCGTTTAGCCAGGACGCCATCGATGCCGGCAACCGCGGCCGCGCCGCAAATGGAGAAGCCGCCGGCGATCAGCAGGGTCTGAGTCGCGCCCACTTTCAGGACGCGGCCCAGCACCATGGTGATGGCCATGGTGCCGCCAACGATGGCTGTCACCCCCACCACGATCGGCCAGCCCAAGGCGATGATGTCGCCCAGCACGAGTTGCAGACCGAGCAGCACTACCCCGACTCGCAGCAGCCGTCGCGAGGCGATGGCCAGGCCCGGACGTAACAGCGTCATCATTGCGCCGCTGACGGCACTGAGATTGGCCAACACCGCGCCCAACAGGATCGCCACCAACATCGCGCTCACCCCTGGTGCAGCCAGGTTGGTGGCAATCGCTAGGCCTGCCCCGACAAAGGAAAGCAGCAACCCCGGCCACCAAGGTGGGTCGCTGATCGGTTCACTCTCGACGACGGGAGGCCGGGTCAGTTTGGTTTGAGGAAGTGGCACTAGCCCAGGTTAGGCACGCTGGCGATATGTCACTAGGCCCCAACTGCGCATGCCTGCTATATCTTAGTCGATATGCCCAATCACCCTGACGACCGCTATCGCTTCCCAGCGGTTGCTGATCTGCTGGTGCTCCTGGCGGTCGCCGAGGCCGGCAGTGTCAGCGCTGCGGCCCGGCAGCTGGGCATCGCCCAGCCCAATGCGAGCCGGACGCTACGCCACCTGGAGCGCCAGTTGGGCCTCAGCCTGATCGACCGCGCTGCCCGGGGCAGCAACCTCACCAGCGCAGGCTCATTGGTACTCGACTGGGCCCGCGAGGTGGTCGAGGCCAATGACCGCCTGGTCACCAGCGCGGCCGCGCTCCACGCTCCCCGCCCGGCACGCTTGGCGATCGCGGCCAGCCAGACCATTGCCGAGGAATTGCTGCCACGCTGGCTGGCCTCGCTGCGTGTCGAACGTCCGGGAGTAGAGGTGGGGCTCACCGTGGCCAACTCCACCGAAGTTGGCCGCCTGATCAATGGCGGAGCCCTCGGCTTTGTGGAAAGCCCGCAGCTACCCGCCAGTATTGAAGTGCCGGTGAAGAGCAGCATCGTGGCCACCGACCGTTTGGTCGTAGTGGTCTGCCCCGATCACGCCTGGGCTCGGCGGACCCGCCCGGTGAGCCTGGACGAACTAGTCGCCACCCCACTGGTTGTGCGGGAGCCTGGTTCCGGCACCCGAGTGAGCTTCGAACAGGCGGTTGGTCACCTGACGCTGGCCGCACCAGCGATGGAGTTGGCCAGCAATGCGGCAGTCCGAGTAGCAGTATCTGCCGGAGCAGGCCCGGCGGTCCTGAGCGAGTTGGCCGTCCGGTCGGCGGTGGAGAGTGGGCTGCTGCGGGCGGTGATGGTTGACCAGTTGGTCATCGAGCGCCCACTGCGGGCGGTCTGGGCCACCGCGGCGCCGACCAATCCAGAGCTGCTGTTCCTGGTGGAACTGGCCGCCGCCGACCAGCGCGTCGTCAGCCCCTACCGCGGATAGCCCACCACTCCGCGGCGGTTACCGCTGGACGCGCAGCGCCGCCCGCACCTGCTGAGCTACTGCTTCTGGCGAGGCGGTCGCGTCCACCACGATCGTGGCGGCGTCCCGGTAGACCGGCTGCCGATCGGCGTACAACTGGGCCAGATCAGCCCGGGCCAGCATCGGGCGGCCCTCATCGGCGCCAACTCGGGCCAGGGCCTCAGCCAGCGGTAGATCGAGCAGCACCACTTGGTGGCCAGCGAGGGAGTTGCGGACCGCCTCGGTGCCGAGGGCTCCCCCGCCGAGGGCGATCACGGCCGGTGCTGCGGTGAGCAGATCGGCGATAGTGGCCGCCTCGATCGCACGGAAACCGGCTTCACCAACGGCCGCGAAGATGTCGGGAATGCTGCGGCCGTCGCTGGCGATGATGGCCTCATCGGCGTCGGTGAAGTCCATCCCGAGCCGCTGGGCCAGCAGCCGTCCGACGGTGGTCTTGCCCGCCCCCATGAAGCCGATCAGCACCACCTTGGCACTCAGCGCCGCCGCAGCCGCTGCTCGCATCGCCAGCTCGGGCGGCGTCTGCCCGGTGAACAGTCTGAACTGCAATGCGGCTTGGGAGATCAGCAACTCGATGCCGCCGATCACCTCCATTCCGCTTGCCGCTGCCGCCCGAGCCAGCGGCGTTGGCCACCCGGCATAGACCGCGTCGAACAGCAGGCCCTGACGTGGTCCCAGCCTTGACCCCTCGGCCGCCCCAGCGGGCAGGGTGGAAATCACTGCCGGCTCGTCGCCGTCGGTCCAGGTGCCCAGCTCGTGGGCGGTGAGGCGCAGCCCCGGTGCGGCTTTGGCCGCCCAGGCGGCCAGTTCAGCGGCCGCTGCCTGGCGGCGGGCGTAAAGCCCCACGTCGGTCACTCCTAGGGCCTCCAGCGCTAACACCGACGAACGGGCGGTGGCCCCCGCTCCCAGGATCGCCGCGCGCTGCCAGCCTTTCCAGGCCGGACGCAGCGCGGCCACCAGGCCCGGAATGTCGGTGTTGTCGGCCAGCCAACCGGCAGGCGTCCGCACCAGCGTGTTGCCAGCACCGGCTCGAGCGGCCAGCGGCGTGACCTCGTCGGCCACGTCCAGGCAGGCCGCCTTTAGCGGCATGGTCAGACTCAGGCCGCGCCAGTCAGCGTCCAGGCCAGCGACGAAGTCCGGTAGCTGATCGGCGACCAACTCGAAGCGGCGATAGCTCCAGTCGGTCAGGCCGAGGGCGGCATAGCCAGCCCGATGCAACGCTGGCGACAACGAGTGCGCGATCGGAGATCCGAGGACGGCGGCTTTCACACCCCGAATGCTGTCACAACCTCGCCGCATAGAGGACGCGCGGTGGAGCCGTCCACATGAACTGCGCTAAATGGAACCGTCCCCAATCTGAGCAGGAGCTAGTGGGCTAAGAGGCGGCCGACCAGTTGGCCGGCGAGGGCAGCCTGGTCGTGGCTTACTTCGAGGCAGGTGACCGCGCGGACTGTCCGGGGTCCGACAGCGGAGATCCGGACGCCCAACTTGGCCGCCGCCGCGACCACGTCGGCGGCCGGGGACGATCCGGTGTTGAGCATCACGATGTTGGTCTGTGGCGCGGTGACCGCCTCGGGCACTTCGACGCTGGCGGCTGCGGCAAAAGCTGCGGCGCTGGCGTGGTCGTCAGCCAGTCGCTCCAGCTGATTGTCGAGGGCGTACGCGGCCGCGGCGGCCAGCACCCCGGCCTGCCGCATCCCGCCGCCCAGCCGCTTGCGCTGCACTCGGGCGGCCTCAATATTGGCTCGGCTGGAAACCAGCATCGAGCCGACCGGGGCGCCGAGGCCCTTGGAGAAGCAGACGTTCACCGTGTCGAAGAGTCGGCCGTAGTCGGCCAGCGGCACCCCGGTGGCCACATGGGCATTCCACAGCCGGGCCCCGTCCAGGTGTAGGCCAACCTCGGCGTCCCGGCAGATTGCGGAGATCTCCTGCAGGTGCTCCAGCGGTTGAATGGTGCCGCCGCCGAAGTTGTGGGTGTTCTCCAGCGCCACCGCTGCGGTTTGCACCAGATAGGCGGTCGGCGGGGCGATCAACTCAGCGATGGTGGCGGTGTCGGTGACGCCGTTGGCTGAGGTCCAGGTGCGAGTGGTGATGCCATGCAACGCGGCATGGGCCCCCAACTCGGCCCGGACGAGGTGCGCACGCGCGTCGCAGAGCACTTCCTGGCCGGGCTTGGCCAGCGCCCAGATGCCCAGCAGATTGCCCATCGAGCCGGTTGGGGTGAACAGCCCGGCTTCCTGACCCAACAGCTCAGCCACCCGCTCTTGCAGGGCGTTGATCGTGGGGTCTTCGCCATAGACGTCATCGCCAACCTCGGCTGCCGCCATCGCGGCGCGCATGCCGGCGGTCGGCCGAGTGAGGGTGTCACTGCGAAGATCGATGGTTACCTCGGCCAGAGCCGGGAACTTCATCAGAAGTCCTCGAGGTGGAACTCTGGTGCGCCGTCACCGCGCTTGATCCGACCACTGGTCAGCCGGTCAGCAATCAGGAACGCCAACTCCAGCGACTGGTTCCGGTTCAACCGCGGATCGCAGGCGGTCTCGTAGCGATTGGCCAGATCGGCCTCATTCAGCTCGTTGACTCCACCCACACATTCGGTGACGTCGTCGCCGGTCATCTCCACATGCACCCCACCAGGCCAGGTGCCCAGCTCCTCGTGCACATCGAAGAAGCCGTTCACCTCATCAGCCACTTGACTGAAGGCTCGGGTCTTGTAGCCAGTGGCGGTCTCGAAGGTGTTGCCGTGCATCGGGTCACAAACCCAGGCCACCTTGCGTCCGGTCGCCTCGACGGCCTCGATCACCGGCGGCAGGTTGTCGCGGACCTTCTCCGCGCCCATCCGGGTGATCACGGTGAGTCGACCCGGCTCGTGCAACGGATCGAGCTTGTCCATCAACTCCGACGCCTCCGCGCCGGTCACGTTGGGGCCGAGCTTGATGCCGATCGGGTTGCGCAGATGCCGCAGGTACTCCACGTGGGCGCCGTCGAGTTGGCGGGTGCGCTCACCAATCCAGACCAGATGGGCCGAGGTGTTGTAGGGCAGCGAGGTCCGCGAATCGACGCGGGTCAGCGCATGCTCGTACTCCAGCAGCAGCGCCTCATGGCTGGAGTAGAAATCGACCGTACGGAATGACTCGTTGTCGACTCCGCAGGCCACCATGAAAGCCAGCGCCCGGCTGATTTCGTCGGCCAGATCCTCATACCGGCTCTCCACATTGGAGTTGCTGACGAAGTCGGCATTCCACGAGTGCATCGCCCGCAGGTCGGCGTACCCACCAGTGACGAAGGCCCGCAACAGGTTGAGGGTCGCCGCCGAGGAGTTGTAGACCTCCAACAGCCGCGCCGGGTCGGGAATGCGCTCGCCTGGGGTGAAGCCGAGCGCGTTCACCGCATCGCCGCGGTAGGCCGGCAATGTCACTCCGCCCCGGATCTCGTCATTGCGGCTGCGTGGCTTGGCGTACTGGCCAGCAATTCGGCCAACTTTGAGCACCGGCACCTGAGCGGCGTAGGTGAGCACTACGGCCATCGAGAGCAGCACCCGCAGCTTGTTGCGGATGTTCGCCGCAGTCACCGACTCGAAGGTCTCGGCACAGTCCCCACCCTGAAGTAGGAACGAACGGCCAGCGGCCACCTCTGCCACCCGGCCCCGCAGGTCGTCACACTCACCGGCGAACACCAATGGCGGCCGGCGGCGTAACTTTTCGACCACGGCGGCAACCGCGGCCGCGTCCGGATAGACCGGCTGCTGGGCTGCGCCTAGCGCATGCAGTTCGGCCAGGGACGGAATCGGCTCAGACACGCCGGTCAGGATAGCCGCCCGAGCGCCGGGTTAGGTAAAACACCCGTGGCAGGATCACGCCCCGGGCAGCTGCGGAGGGGTAGCTCCCAGCCCTGGTCGAGCCAGGATTCGGGCATCTGAGTCGGATTGGGAGAGCGCGCCGCGCTTCACTGAGGAGGCGTAGGCATCGACATAGGTCTGCCCCGACAACTCCTGGATCGCGGCCATTATCTCATCGGTCACCCACCGCAGCACCGCCCGGTCGTTATGCATACCGGTGTACGCGCTGAAGTCGATCGGCTTGCCCACGATCACCCTCGGCTTCCAGACCCAACCGATCCCGAAGAGCCCTTTCACCCTTGCGGTGTCGGCCACCGCCACCGGAATCACCGGGACGCCGGAGGCCAACGCCATCCGGGCCACGCCGGTGTGGCCCTTGTAGAGCCGTCCATCTGGGGAGCGGGTGCCTTCTGGGTAGATGCCGACCAGTCGTCCCTCATGCAAGGCATTCAGCACCGGCTCCAGTCCGGCCAGGCTCACCCGGCCCCCGGATCGGTCCAGCGGCACCTGCTTGATGGCCCTCATGAACCAGGCCAGGATCACTGATCGTGGGCCGCGGTCGCCGCGAAAGAGCTCCGCCTTGGCCGGGAAGGTGACCTGCCGCTTCAGCATCGCCGGGGTGATGTAGGTGTCACCGGCCGCCAAGTGGTTGGACGCCAACAGCGCCCCGCCGGTCACCGGTTCGTTCTCCGCACCGACCAGGGTGGCCCGGAACAGGAAACGAACAATCGGGCGGACCAACAGGTACTTGAAAAAGTTGTACATTCAATGCCTTTTACGTGCCTTCAGTGGGCGACAGCCTACGATGCTGCCATGCAAAGTACGACAAGCTCCGCCCGGCGGGTCAGCGAGACGGCGATGCCATTCCACGGTGGTACCGGGCGGGTTGGAGTGCTCTTCTGCCACGGCTTCACCGGCTCGCCGTGGTCGTTGTTGGAGTGGGCTAAGGCTACGGCCGATGCTGGCTACCGGGTCGCGCTACCCCGGCTGCCTGGGCACGGCACCAGCTGGCAGGAGATGAATCTCACCGGCTGGCAGGACTGGTATTCCTGCATCGAGCGCGAGTTCGACGAGTTGCGCAGCCAATGTGACCAGGTATTTGTCGCCGGGTTGAGCATGGGCGGATCCCTGGCCCTCCTGCTGGCGGAGAAGCGTGGGGATCAGGTTGCCGGGCTGATGCTGGTGAACCCGGCGGTGCTGCCCTACCCGAAGGATCAGTTCGCGCCGATCGCACAGCACTTCATTAGCTCAGTGAAGGCCGTTGGTTCCGACATCGCCGACCCTGGGGTTACCGAGCACGCCTACCCCCGCAGCCCGGTGCGGGCGGCGGCTTCGATGATGAAGATGTGGGTGGAAGTGCGGGCCTGCCTCGATTTGGTCGCCTGCCCGCTGCTGCTGTTTCGCTCGGCCGTCGATCATGTGGTGCCGGACTCATCGAAGGACTTCATTCGCGACCACGTCTCCAGCGATGTGATCATCGAGCGAGTGCTCGAGCGCAGCTACCACGTGGCCACCATGGACTACGACCGCCAGCAGATCTTCACTGAATCGCTGGAGTTCCTTGCCGTCCACAGCCAGGCGGACACGGCCAACTGAGGCCTACCCCAGCCGCCGCAGCCCCTCCAGGTACCAGGCGGTGGCTTGCGTCACTTCAGCATCGCTGAGCTCGCCGGCGAGGCCCTTGGCGATGAACTCCGGCGCCTTCGCGCCAAGCACCTGGCGAACCCGGTCGATGGCCAGTTGGGCCAGGGCGTAATCGGTTTGGGTGTCGATCTTTGCCGGCAGCGCCGCCAGCTGCGGCTTGCTCTTCAGGTAGGCGCGCACCAGCGCAGCGTTGGTCTTGGCTGTTTCGGCATCAGTGGCCGCCGCGACCGATTCTGCGGCCCCCTCCACTACCCAGGCGGTGCCAGCGCGACAGGCCGAATCGGTGGCCACATGAACAGCTTCGTGGGTGAGGGTGGTCTGTAACCAAGCGGCACTCTGCGATAGCGCCAACGGGTTGATCACGATTCGTGGCGTGCCTGAGCTGCAGGTAGTGATCGCGGCGGCCTCAGCGGCCGAGCTCCCAGTTGTGGCCACAAATCCGGCCGCATCGGCTGGCACCTCGACCACCAAAGCGCCGTCCCAATGGTTGGCTGCGGTGAGCAACCCCGCCTCGGCCACCGCAGTTGCGGCGCGGTTCAGCCGGGAAGCCCAAAGGTCGCGCCCAGCGTCGTCCAAGCCAGCCGTTAGCAGCGTGCCGTGGGTGGTCTTGGTCACCTCGGTGACGCCCACGGCCCACAGCGGGCGGACGCCGGTATCGCGAGTGCCAAGGATGGTGCCCTCGGGCCCGATCTCCAGGGTGAGCGATTCCACCCCGGCGCGACGATCACCGCTGAATCTGGTGTGGATGCTCAGCTGGGTGGGAACACTGCCAGCGGCCAGTTCGGCGTCGGCGAGGCTGAGGGCGGAATACCAGGAATCGGCCAGCACAGGCGAGGCGAACAACTCTGCGAACTCGGTCCGCCCGGCGGCCAGCGCGGCGTTCAGCCGGACGGCATAGGAGGTAGCCGGAGCGGGGGTTGAAACGGCCACCACGGTGCAGCCGGAAAGCACCGTTACCAGCGACAGTGCGCCGACAACGACAGCGGTGATCAGCCGATGATGCGTCGTGCACCAGCCCAGGGAGCCGGGTAGCTGGCCAGACTCTGAACGACCAGGTCGATCCGGGTGTTGCGGGCGTGGACGAACTTGCCGCCACCGATGTACATGCCGACATGGTGAATCGGGTGGTAGAAGAACACCAGATCGCCGGGCTTCAGGTTGCCCTTCGAGACCGACTTGCCACGCGATGCCTGCGAGCGGGAGGAGTGCGGCAGTGAGATGCCGGCCTTCCGGTAGGACGCCACCATCAGGCCTGAACAGTCGAACCCGTTGGGTCCGTCAGCGCCCCAGACGTACTGGCTGTTGCGGACCTTGGACAGCGCGTAGGCGATTGCTTTCTTGATGCGGGCGTCTGCGTCGGCGTAATCACCGGGATCAGAGGGCTCGGGGCTGCCGTCGCCGGCATCCACGTCGTCGCGCTCGTCATCGGTGAGGGAGTTGTACAACTCCTCGGCCTGGCTGACCTTCGCGTTGATCTGATCCTTCAGACCGGCGAGGTCTTTCTCCTGGTCGGCCAGTGCGTCGACTTCAGCCTCAGCTGAGCGCTGCATCTCGGCCAGGTTCGCCTGGGCCGCCTGCTGCTCCGACAGGGTCTTGTTCATCGTCTCGTCCACCCGGTTGGCGGTGGAGAGCCGATCGAGCAGCGTGTCGGGATCGCTGGAGGTGAAGATCTGCATGGTCGTGTCGAATTCGCGGCTGCGGAACTGCGCCAGCGCGATCGTCTGCGCCGCAGCGCTGAGTTGATCGACCTTTTTCTGCTGAATCGCGATGTCGGCGCGAAGCACCTTGAGTCGCTGTTTGCCTTCGTCGAGGGCGTCGGAGACGGTGTCGTACTGCTCGCCGATCTCGCTGGCCTGCTTCTCCAGATCCTTCAGCCGATCCTTGGCACCAGCAGCGGTGGTGGGAGTTGGCTTCGGTGCCGGAGTGGGCGCAGCGGAGGCAGGGAGAGACTGGCCAAGGAACAGCGCGGCCACCACGGCAGCAGCCGCAGTGGCGACAAAGCGTCCACTCCTAAACTTCATCCACGACCCCTCGTAGTGGGCCAACCGGCCCTTAAACTAAACTGAGAAAATCCTAAACGAGTCTTGGCTAGGACGCAACTCCTAGTCCGGGTGACAACCGATCAGGGCTCTCACAAGGGGTGTCACCCAAAAGAGTGACTGACTGACTACTGGCCGACCACCAACCTCAGCGGGGGTAAGAGACCGGAACCAGCCATTGCAGCTAGGGCTGCTTGTTCCTGGTCATCGAGGCGAAGCTCATCACTCATCGGTCCAAGGAGCACCGAAATCACACAGTCCGAACAGGCCGGGCCGCGAGCCCGGCAAGTCGCGCAATCGACATGCAGTATGTCCATGTCCTCAGCTTGACACTCGCCTCTGACAGTGCAGTTTCCGGCGGAATCGCCAGGGCGGTGCCGCCGGCTGCAATGCCGGTAAGGACCTAGGCTGCCGACATGAGGCGCCTGATCATCATCCTGGTTTGCGCCCTAGGGCTGATTGGCTGCGCACAGCCGCCAGGATGGGTGCCGCTACCAACCGGGGCGCTCCATCCAGTGGCGCTGGCCGCCAACGGCGACCGAGTGCTTGTAGCTGGCTCAGCAGCCGATGCCCCCGCAGTGCGCGAAGTCGTCGCCAACCAACTCGGGCAGCCGTTCAACCTCAAAGCCAACGAGCCTTACGCCGAAACAGCCGAACTGATGGCGATCACCCTCGCTGGCGACAGCATCACCGCGATTGGCACTGATATTGGCGGCGCGCATGCCAATCCCCGCCTGACCGTCTGGGACGGATCTCTGGCCACGGGCCAACTGACCAACCGACCCCAGGGGTTCTTCACCTTCGGCGGCCACGATGCCGGGCCGCTTCTCGGCACCGCGGTGCTCGACGGCCAGCCGGTGATCATCGGCACCCGTACCATCAGCGCGGGTACTCGGGCAGTGCTCTACACCCGCAACCGGAACTCGTGGTCGGCTCCGGCTACTTCGCCAGCAGCCCTCACCTCCAACGCCGATCGAGTGCTCGGCTTCACTGCCTTTGCCGTGTCGTCGGCCAGCCTGATAATCGTCGGCGATGAACTCGGACTGGCCAACGGGCTGACGCAACGTCCCACTCTGTGGGTGGGCGGACCGGCTGGGGACTGGCGACAACTGACACTGGCGATCCCCGCTGACCTTTCCGGGGCTGGGCTGTCCCGCGCCACGTCGGTGGCTTGCTCAGCGGACGGCCAATGCTGGGTTGCTGGCTGGGTGGGTGGCCACCCGGTGGTCTGGGAAGTGCAATTGCTCCCCGGCGGCCAGCCCCAGGCTGGCGTCGGAGTCGTCCTGCCAGGTGAGCTGCCAGTTGGAGCCGATCCACTGGCTTTGATCGCATTGGTGGACGGACGCCCGGTCGTGGCCACCAACTCCGCGACCACCGACGTCCACATCGGCTGCGCCACTGGGTGGCGCCAGCTACCCAGCCCTGGCCGAATCACCGCGCTGGCTGCCACCCAGCGCGCCCTGTACGCGATTAGCGGCGATGGACTCTGGCTGCTGGGCAACCCCGGGTGCTGAAGTGGCTTTGTCAGAGGCGGTAGCTAGCGTCAGGAAGGTGAGCAGTAGCGCCGTCTTCCAACCCAGCTTTGAAGACCTCGGCCGTCCACTGGCACAGGTGACGTTCTGCGTGGTTGACTTGGAGACCACCGGTAGTGCCGAAGACGACACCATCACCGAGTTCGGCGCGGTGAAGGTGTGCGGCGGGCAGGTGCTCGGGGAGTTCCAAACCCTGGTCAATCCGAATGTGCACATTCCGCCGCTGATTTCGGTGCTCACCGGCATCACTGACCAGCTCGTGGCCAGCGCCCCCAAACTGCCCCAGGTGCTGCCCGGCTTCCTGGAGTTCGCGGCCGGTTCGGTGCTGGTGGCCCACAACGCCCGCTTCGACGTCGGCTTCCTGAAACGCGCCTGCGCCCGGCACGACTACGCCTGGCCCAATCCGGACGTGATCGACACCGTCGCGCTGGCACGCCAGGTGCTGCTGCGCGACGAGGTGCCGAATGTGAAGCTGTCGACCTTGGCCGCCCACTTCCGCACCCAAGTGACCCCCAACCACCGAGCCCTCGACGATGCGCGGGCCACGGTGGACGTTTTGCACGGCCTGCTGGAGCGGGTGGGCAATCTGGGGGCCGACACCCTGGAGGACCTGCTGGAGTTCCTCCGCCGAGTCTCCCCGCAACGTCGAGCCAAGCGCACCCTGGCCAAGGATGTGCCCTCAGCGCCAGGCATCTACCAGTTCATCGCCGAGCTGGCCGGCGCGGACGGCAGCCCCCGGCGCCAGGTGCTGTATGTGGGCAAGAGCCAGAACCTGCGCAAGCGCGTGGCCAGCTACTTCACCGCAGCTGAGACCCGTCCCCGGATGGACGAGATGGTGCGAATCGCCACCGCCGTTGAAACGGTGGTCTGCCGCACCCCCTTGGAAGCCGAAGTGCTTGAGTTGCGCCTGATCGCCGCCCACTCCCCCAGGTACAACCGGCGCTCGAAGTTCCCCGAACGCCAACTTTGGCTCAAACTCACCCAGGAGGCGTACCCGCGGCTGTCACTGGTACGCCAGATCAGCACCGATGGCGCCTTCTACTTCGGGCCATTTCGACGCCGAGCTAGCGGCGAGGAAGTGATGCTGGCGCTCTACGACGCGTTCGGCCTGCGCCAATGCACTGCTCGGCTGTCGGCCAAGAGGGCATCACCAGCCTGCGCCCTGGCCGAAATGGGCCGATGCGCCGCCCCCTGCCAACTTGCGGTGACCCCCGACGACTACGCCCCGACGGTTGCTAGCGTGCGCAATGCCTTGTCGGTCGACGTCAAGCCGCTATTGCGGGCCGCTGAGCCGCGACTAAACCAGTTGGTCCGGGCGCAGCGTTTTGAAGAGGCCGCCGCCCTCACCGCCCGACTAGAGGCCTGCACCCGAACCGCCGCCCGGCATCACCGGCTGGCCAGCTTGGCCTCCTGCGCGCAGATCGTCGCCGCCTACCGGGTTGAGGGCTGTTGGGAGGTACACGTCATTCGCTACGGACGGCTGGCCGCGGCCGCGCTGGCCAAACCCGGCGACACCCCGCAACAGGTGGCCCGCGATGCAATCGCCGGCGCCGATTGGGTCAGCCCCCCGCCCGGCCCCCAGCCAGCCGCGATCGTGGAGGAGACCGAGCGGATCGCCGATTGGCTGGAACGTCCCGGGGTGCGCCTGATCGAGATTGAGGGCGACTGGTGTTGGCCGGTCGGTATCGGACCGGCCGCATCGTCCCAGCTCCGGGTACAGGTGGCGGCAGCGGAATAGGATCAGCGCCATGATCACCGCGATTGTGTTCGTCAAGGCCGATGTAGATCGAATCCCCGAGGTGGCCCAGCAGTTGGCCGACATCGAAGGGGTCTCTGAGGTTTATTCAGTCACCGGCAAGATCGATTTGATCGCTCTGGTGCGGGTTCGCTCCATCGATGCTGTCGCCGCTGTGGTCACCGAGCAGGTGAACAAGGTGCCTGGCGTTTCCGACACCGAGACCCACGTAGCCTTCCGCGCCTACTCCACCCACGACCTGGAAGCCGCTTTCGCCATCGGCGACTGAGCCCCTATAACCGCCTTGCGCCCCTTAGGCAGCTTTGCGCCCGCTACAGCACGCGCAAAGCCACTCAAGGGGCGCAGAGTGCGTCCGGAGGGTCAGGTCAGGACTCGACGATTTCGAGGCTGTTGATCACCACTGGCTCGACTGGACGGTCATTGCGTCCGGTAGGCAGTAGGCCGATCCGGTCCACGATCCCCATCGAGTTCTCATCAGCGACCTCACCGAAGATGGTGTGCTTGCGGTCCAGCCACCGGGTCGGAGCGAGGGTGATGAAGAACTGGGAGCCGTTGGTACCGGGCCCAGCGTTGGCCATGGCCAACAGGTAGGGACGGTTGAAGTGCAGGTCGGGGTGAAACTCATCGCCGAACTGGTAGCCGGGACCGCCAGTGCCAGTGCCCAACGGGCAGCCGCCCTGGAGCATGAAGCCGTCGATAACCCGGTGGAAGGTCAACCCGTCGTAGAAGTTGCCGGTGGTCATGGAGCCGGTCTTGGGGTCGAGGTACTCCTTGGTACCAGTGGCCAGGCCGACGAAGTTGGCCACCGTCTTCGGTGCCTGCTCGGGATACAGCGTGATCGAGATGTCACCGTAATTGGTGTGCAGAATTGCAGTCTGAGTCATCTGGTCGTCCTTTCTTGGTGCGCACCCATCCTTACAGATGGTGTGTATAGCCGGGTCGCTCCGGGTACGGTGGATTCCAACAACCAGACCGATCGACCAACGGAGGTTCAGTGAACACCAAGAAGCTGCTCAATGCGGTCGAAGATGGCACCCAGGTCGCCATCGACCGGCTGTCTCCCTACCTCGAGCAGGCCTTGCGCGAAGGCGGCGAGTTCGCAGATCACACCTACTCCCGGGTACGTCCGGCCTTCAAGGACGCCTCCATTCGCGGCGCCCGGTTCGCCGCTGACACCTTCGAGAAGGTGCATCCGGCAATCGATGATGCGATCGACAAGGTCTACCCGGCAGTTAACGACGTGCTGGAGCGCATTCCGCCGACGGTTGACTTCGCCCGCGAGAAGGTGCAGGAAGAACTTCTACCCAGCCTGGCCGATCAGCTTCGCCACCTGGCCAGCCAACCGCTGGCCCACGAGCTGAGGGTGGCCGCAGCCTCAGCGGCGCTGGCCAAGCAACTCGACAAGGCCTCCGGCAAGAAGAAGCACTCCGGTTGGAAGACCTTCGGCAAGATCATGCTGGCTGGCGCCATCCTCGGCGGGGTCGCGATCGCAGTAAAGAAGCTGCTCGCCGACCCGTCCTCGGGCTGGGAGACCTACACCCCCCGCGATAACGCTTACGTCGCTGATCCGGTGGCCGAGGATTGGGACGAGGAAGTCGAAGAGGTCGACTCCGACTCCGAAATCACCGAAGAGGTCCCCACCGATCTGGACGGCGCCATGGGCGTACCGACTGCGGACGGGGACGATGCCGACCCTTTAGCCGATAGCCCCTACGGCGAGGGCTCCTATATCGGCGATGAACCACCGGCTGACTACCTGATTAAAGGCAATGACCGCTCGAAGAAGTACCACGTCCCTGGCAGCGCGTCCTATGAGCGCACCAGCGCCGAGGTCTGGTTCGAGAGTGAAGAGGCCGCCCAGGCTGCTGGCTTCGTGAAGGCTCAGCGCTGACGGTTTGTCTTAAAAAATTCTGAGAAACAGGGGCGCCGGCTCACACCGGCGCCCTTTTTTCGACCTTCTAGGGTGTGACAGCTCAAACCATCGATCACAGCTGGGTGCCCGCGGCACCCTTTCGCGCTCACCTACGTCTCCTGCTCGACCTCACCGGCCTGCCTTGGCCGGTGATGGCTCTCAAAGCCGGGGTCTCCACCCGCCTGGTCCGAAGGCTGCTCTTCATCGAGCGAGGGCGTCGGCTGCCCAAACTGCCGCGGGCATCGGCGGTTCGGCTGATCGGGTTGAGCGACGCCACCCTGGCTGAACTCGGGCGCACCCTGGTGCCTTCAGATCAGACCCGGCGCGATCTGCGTGAGTTGTTGGCCGCAGGCTGCTCGGCCCCAGCTTTGGCCCGGTATTGCCGGCTCACCGAGCCGGAGTTGATGGCCACCTTGGAGACCACCGCCTGCACCGAGTTGACCGCGCTACTGGCCAGCTCGGCCAGGGTGCAGTACGCCGGCTGACGTCCGCGACCCGCCGCTAGAGTGCCCGACGTGCCCGCCCCGGTCCTCGCTGCCCTGATCGCGCTGTGCTGCGCGCTGAGCAGCGGCTGGCTACTGCGCCAGCTACCCGCTCCTGAAGAAGAGCCAGAGTTGCGCTTCACCGAACTGGATTCAACCCGGTTTCGGGTGGCGGTCTTCGCCCTGTCCTTCGGCTTCGGCTGGCTCACCCTCGGGCTGACTGCGCCGGCGCTGTGGCCGATCTGGGCCCCACTGTCCGGCTTGGGCACTTTGCTGGCATTGATCGATGCCCGCACCACCTTCCTGCCGCTGCGTCTGCACTACCTAGCCTTGGCCCTGGTCGCTGGCGGTGCGGTGCTCAGCGCCTGGTGGCGTTGGGATTGGACGCCGCTGGCCTGGGCCGCTGGGGTTGGGCTCGGCGCCACCGCGCTCTACTGGTTGGTGTGGCGACTCAGCGGCGGCCAACTGGGCTTCGGCGACGTCCGGCTCGCCGGGCTACTCGGGGTGGCTACTGGCGCCACCAGCCCGCAGGTGGCCTTCTGGTGCTTCTTGGCCGGCTCGGTGGTCGGAGCGGTTTGGGCGATCGCGGTTCGTCTGCGCGGACGCCGGGCGTTCCCCTACGGGCCGTCCATGTTGCTGGGGGCACCGCTCGCGCTAGTCGCCGCCACTCTGGCTCCCTAGTGCATCCCAGTGCGGGATGCGTATCGGTATGCTGACTGACATGAGTACGCAGATTGCGGTCCGGCTGGCCGATGAGTTGGTGGCCTTCCTTGATCGCGTAGTGACCGAAGGCCGAGCGCCGAGCAGGGCCGCTGTGGTCTCTGCTGCCCTCGAGCGGGAGATGCGGCGGCAGGCCGGCGAGACCGACGCCGCCACCCTGGGTCGCGTCGGTGCTGCCGACGACCTCGATCCGCTGGTCGCCTGGAGTGCTGGCCAGTTCGAGACCGGCCAGTGACTATGCGGGAAATCTGCCTAGCCCACCTCGACAAGACGCGCCCAGTGGTGGTGCTGACCAGACAGGCGGCCAGGGCGGCCATGACGAAGGTGACCATCGCGCCGATCACCACCACGATCAAAGGTCTGAGTAGCGAAGTGTCCGTGGGCCCGTCCAACGGGCTGGACCAAGCTGGCGTGATCGCGCTAGACAACGTGGTCACCGTGCCCAAGAACCTCCTGGGCCGCACGATTGGCTTCCTGCACGAAGATCAGGAGGCCCGACTGGCCCGCGCGTTGGTGCTGACCTACGACCTCGACCTGCCCCTGCTGGGCTAGTCGCCCGAGGGACGCTACTGGCTGGCGCGCGCGGCCTGGGTGGCCGCAATCCAGACGTCCAGCAGCTTGGCGCCAGCTCCGCTGTCAATTGCCGCCTCAGCGTTGGCGAAATGCGGAGCCAACTGCGGGGCCACCGGCGCGGCCAAGTCGGGGCCGGCGAAAGCGAAGGCCGCAGCGGCAGCGTTCAGCGCCACAATGTCGCGCACCGGGCCGCGCTGTCCGGCTAGCACATCGCGGACCACCTGGGCGTTGTGAGCCGGATCACCACCGACCAGATCTGCCGGACGGGCCGCGGCGATGCCCAGCTCGGCCGGATTAAAGGTGGTCTCGACCACCTGCCCGTCACCAACCAGCCAGACTCGCGAGCTGGTAGTGGTGGTGAGTTCGTCCAGACCATCGCCGCCGTGGAACACCAGCCCGCGGTGCCCGCGGCCAGCGATCACCCCAGCCACCAGGGGGGCCATCCGGGCATCAGCCACTCCGATCGCCGAAGCGTGCGGGCGGGCCGGATTGGCCAGTGGCCCGAGGAAGTTGAAGGTGGTCGGCACCCCGAGCTCGCGGCGGGCGCTGGCCACATAGCGCAGTGCCGGGTGATACATCGCGGCGAACATGAACACGATGCCCGCCTCGGCCAACACCTCGGCTTGGGCAGCGGGCGGCACATCGAGGGCAACCCCGAGAGCTTCGAGGCAATCGGCGGTGCCACACGCACTGGAGGCGGCCCGGTTGCCGTGCTTGACCACCGGCACCCCCATGGCGGCTGCAACGATCGCGGCCATGGTGGAAATGTTCACCGTCATCGCTCGGTCGCCGCCGGAACCAACAACGTCGACGGCCTCGCCGGGCAGAGTGATCGCGGTGGCGTGATCGAGCATGCTCTGGGCCAGCCCAGTGAGTTCGGCCACGCTCTCGCCCTTGGCGCGCAGCGCAACCGCAAAACCAGCAATCTGGGCTTGGGTTGCTTCGCCCGACAGAATCTGATCCATCGCCCAAGCTGCGGCCTCGCCAGTAAGGTCCCGCCCAGCCATCAGCTCGGCGAGCACCGCTGCCCAGGTCACGGCTTAGACAGCCTGCTTGGCGGCAAGCAGCTTGGCGGCCTCGGTCGGCAGAGCGATCGGGTCGAGCGGGTAGGACGCGATCGCGTCCGCCGAAGACCAGGTGGCCAACCAGGCGTCCGCCACCCGGGCGACCAGCAGCAACACCGGCGGGCACGGATCGAACTCCGACTTGAATTGGTGGCACAGCCCGGTGCCGCCGTAAGGAACTGCTTCGCCGTCGAGGATCAGCAGATCGAAGTCGCTGGTGTCCATGGCGGTGATCGCCGCAGCAGAGGTGGCCACCTCGAAGATGTCCAGCTCACGATCGGCCAGACGCTTGCCAAGGGCGAGCCGTACCTGCTCGCGGACGGTCCGGTCGTCGGAGTACAGCATGATCCGGGCGGTGGACGCGCTCATCGGTTCCCTCGATTCAGGAGTTGGGCGTTGTCATGTTAGCCGCTCCGCCGACCCTGATTCTGCTTGAAGGGAGCATCGTCCAGCAGGCGAACTGGTGCCTTCCGCGCCGCGCGCCCGCACTGGGTAGCCTTGTCGGGTGCGATTCCTTACCGGCAAGCCCAGCTACGACCTGACCTATGACGACGTCTTCATGGCGCCGCGGCGTTCGTCAGTCACCTCCAGACTGGACGTCGACCTGACCAGCGGCGACGGCCTGAACCTGCCACTGCCCCTGGTGGTGGCCAATATGACTGCGATTTCCGGACGCCGAATGGCCGAGACGGTGGCCCGGCGCGGCGGCATTGCGATCGTCCCCCAGGATCTGCCCACCGACATCGTTGCTGCGGCCATCGCCAAGGTGAAGGCCGCCCACCCCGCCTTCGACAGCGCGCTGGTGATCGACCCGCACGCCACCGTCGGCGAGGCGCTGATGCTGCTGCCCAAGCGGGCCCACGGCCTGGTGGTCGTGGTCGATACCGACGGCACGCCGGTCGGCACCGTTTCCGAGCGGGATCTGGCCGGACTGGACCGGTTCAATCAGGTGCATGAAGCGATGAACACCGACCTCACCGTGATGGACCCTGGCGCCACGCCGACCGAGGTCTTCGACGAGCTGTCGAACCGGCGCCACAAGGCAGCCCTGGCGGTAAGCGACGGGCAACTGGTCGGGCTGATGACCCTGAAGGGCGCCGTGCGCGCCGCGCTCTACCCGCCGGCCCTGGACGCGGACGGCAAGCTCAAGATCGGTGTGGCCGTTGGCATCTCCGGTGACGTCGAAGAGCGGGTCGCCGCGCTGCTGACCGCCGGTGCCGATGTGCTGGTGATGGACACCGCGCATGGCCATCAGGAACGGATGATCTCGGCCGTCCAGCGGGCCCGGGCGGTGGTTTCCGCCGCGACCAGAAGGGTGCCGATCGTGGCTGGCAATGTGGTCACCGCCGACGGCACGGCCGACTTGATCGAGGCTGGCGCCGATGTGGTCAAGGTCGGCGTCGGGCCGGGCGCGATGTGCACCACCCGGATGCAGACCGGCGTGGGCCGTCCGCAATTCTCGGCTGTGCTGGAGTGTGCGGCCGAAGCGGCCGAGTCCGGCAAGGCGATTTGGGCTGACGGCGGAGTGCGGCATCCGCGCGACGTGGCCCTCGCCCTGGCCGCTGGCTCCGGGGCGGTGATGATCGGCTCCTGGTTCGCCGGGACGCATGAGTCGCCCGGCGAACTGCTCTACGACTCCGACGGTCGGCCCTACAAGGAGTCCTTTGGCATGGCCTCGGCTCGCGCGGTGCGCGCCCGTACCCGACACCAGTCGGCCTTCGAGCGGGCCACTGCAGCCCTGTTCGAGGAGGGCATCTCCTCTTCGCGGATGTATCTCGACCCAGAACGTCCCGGGGTAGAAGACCTGATCGACTTCATCGTCTCCGGGGTGCGCAGCTCGTGCACCTACGCCGGCGCCCGCAATCTCAGTGAGTTCGCCAACCAGGCGATCGTTGGGGTGCAATCGGCTTCGGGCTACAACGAGGGTCGGCCGCTGCACTCAAGCTGGTGATGAATCCCACAGACTGGCTGTTGGCCCTCAGCCTGCTGGGCACTGCCGTCTTCGCCATCAACGGCGCGCTCACCGCCATCCAGGCTGCCCGCCTCGACATCGTCGGGGTGATCACCTTGGGCACAATCACCGCGTTGGGCGGCGGCATCCTTCGCGACGCGCTGCTCGGCATCTTGCCACCAGAAGGTTTGGCCGACTGGCGCTTCTTGACCACCGCACTGGTGAGCTCAGCGCTGGTGTTCGCGGTGCACAAGCCCTTGGCGAAGCTCGCTCGCTGGGTGACCATCTTTGACGCTGCCGGTTTGAGTCTGTTCAGCGTCACCGGCACGTTGGTCGCCTTGGAGCACGGGGCCGGTCCGCTGCTGGCGATCATCCTCGGTACCACGACTGCGGTCGGCGGCGGCACCTTCCGCGATCTGCTCACCTCGCGGGTGCCGCAGATCCTCACCAGCGATCTGTACGCGATTCCGGCGATGGTCGGCGCCCTGGCCACGTGGGCGATCTGGTCGCTGCCCTGGCACAGCACCGCGCTCTACCTGGGAGCAGCCGCGCTGTGTTTCGCAATCAGGATGATCGGGGTGAGGTTCAAACTGCATGCGCCGCGGGTGCAACCCTGATTCCCGGTGTGGTGGCGTCGGACCGGGAGCGCCTCTCGGCGCGTGGCCGCTCAAAGCGGCAAATGTTGGAGCCCGGGGCTACCGCGGCCCGACGCCGCCTTCGAGGGTACGCGATGACCGTAGTCCGCCCAAACTCTGAGCTAAGTGGCGGTACTCACTCCAGCTTGCCGCTTCGCCACAGCCGGGCGCTGACGGCCAGGTCAGTGGCCATCTCCTGCAGCCTGGCCGCAGTGAGGAGGGCCCGCCTACCTTCGGTCACATCAGCCCGCCCCGAGGCCACCACCTGACAGAAAGCTGCCGCCCGCTCCAGGGCGACCGCAAAGTCGCCGTCGAAAGCCCCGGCCAGAATCTCATCAGCCACTCGCCGCACTTCGGCGGGCCCGGGCGGATCAACCCCGGCCACCGCATGATTGGGTTCGGTGAAGCGGATCCCGGCGGCATACTCCCGCGCGGCAGTGGCCGGGTCAGTGGCCACCCATTCGCGCAGCAGGTAGAGCCGCCACAGCGCCCCCGGCAGGCTGTGCGCCGGCCGACTCGACCAAACCTCAGCCAGGGTGTCCAAACCGACCTCGTCAGTGAGCGCGACCAGCCGGGCGGTCACCGCAGGGTCATCGGCGGCCCGCCCGGTGTGCAGCAGGGCTGCGGCCGACTCGTGCGCGGCGTGCAGCGCTGCCACCGGATCTGAGGGCTCCCCCAACGCCTCCAGCGCTGCTGGCTCCAAGAAGCTAGGCCGCCTCGGCTTGCGCGGTTCGTTCACTGGTCAAGGCTAACCCGGCAGGCTTCGGTGAACCCGGCCGGTGGAATGCCGAGAGACTGGATCACCCGGGCCCAGTAGTTCACCTGGGCGGCGGTGGTGGCCAAAATCACCAACTCACGCTCAGTGAAGGACGCCCGCAGTTGCGTCATCAACTCAGCGGGGAAGAGCAGTGGCGTGGACGAGATCCGCCGGGCGTATTCAATCGCCAGCCGCTCGGGCGCGGTGAAGGAGGCCACCGCGGTCACGTCCCCGCTCAGCGCAGCCAACTCTTCATCGGTCAGCCCGGCCCGGTCATGGGCGAAGCTGTTCATGTCTACGCAGAAGGCGCAGTTGGCGGTGATCGAGGCGGTCACGCGCACCAACTTCAGCAACCTCGTTGACGGTTCGTGATGGGAGACCAGCGATTCCAGTACCCCGGCCCCGATGGCCGCCTTCGGATACCAGGACAACAGCCGGGCTGGCAGCATCCGCCGCCCGGTGACGCGTTCGGAAATCGCCACACCCAGGCGCAACAGCGGATTCATCCGGCGAGGCTCATCGATCAGGGGCATGGGTTCATCATCGCCGTTGCACGCCCGAAAGCCGACAGCCGGCCCCGAAGGACCGGCTGCCTAGGCTTAGCTCCCCTGGACGGGGGCGAGGTTCACTGGAACGAGTCGCCGCACGCGCAGGAGTTGGAAGCGTTCGGGTTGTCGATGGTGAAGCCCTGCTGCTCGATGGTGTCGACGAAATCGATCGTCGCGCCCATCAGGTAGGGGTGACTCATCTTGTCGGTGACAACCTTGGTGCCGAAGTGCTCGGTGACCATGTCGCCATCAAGCTCACGATCATCCAGGGCCAGCTGGTAGCGCAGTCCCGAGCAACCGCCGGGAGCCACTGAGATGCGCAGTAGCAGTTCCGTGGTGCCGTCGGCCTCCTGTAGCGCCTGGACCTTGCTGGCCGCAGCCTCAGTGAGGCTGATGCCGGTCATGGTTTCTTGGTCAACCGTCATGTGGTGCTTCCTTCCAGAGTGCGGGCAGTCAGGCCTTTGGCGGGCCGAGCGGCTGCCTTCAGTGGTTGTCAGTGTAAGTCGATGCTGCCGAAATCTGTTCCCGATCAGCGACCGAACCAACCGATCGCCACCCGACCAGCAGCCCGAGTGAGTTCGCTCGCGGTAGGCGCGGCGGCGAGCTGATGCGCAGCCTCCAAACCGAAGGTGCGCACCTCGCGGCGGGAGAGTTCCTCGCCGCTGGCGAAGGCCACGCAGGGCCGCTGAGCGTGATCGGCCCACTCGGCGACCGCGCTGAGGATTGGGCCACCGCGGTCGAGCGCTGAGAGCTCATTACAGCCAGTCACGACCAGATCGCAGCGAGCCAGACTGGTGTCGATGTCGGCCAGCGAGTGGCAAAACTGCGGACCGTCCAGTAGCCGCCCACCGAGACTCAGGATGGCCGCTCCGCAGCCGCCAGCGGCACCACCGCCAGGAGCTACCGCCAGCCCCACCCCGAAGCCTTCAATCAAGGCTTTGGTCTGGGCATCCGCCGCCAGGACCTCCGCCACGTCCCGGCCGGCTCCGTAGCCGCGACGGGCCACCGCGCCGGTCAGACCGGTGGCCGCCAACTCCAATTCGTCGCTGGCCACGATGCCAATCACCTGCCGCCCGGCGAGCGCGGCCCCGGCCTGCGCCAATAGCCCAGCGCCCCCGTCCTGGGCGGTGACGCCGGTCAGATCGATGACCACCTTGGCGCCGTCAGCGCCGCGCAGCATCTCGAGAACCCAGTCGCCCAGCTCGGCAGTCGATGATTCCGGAGCCCAGCCGGAGTGCGGCGGCTGCGCCAGGCCGATCACCACTAGGCCCTGGGCCCGGACGACCCACTGGCTCCCCGAGCCAGTAACGGTGCCGCCGGTCAGGATCGCAGTCGCCTCGGCCAGCGCTCGCCCACCAGTCGCCAACGGCACCACCGCGACGTCAGCCAGCTCGGCGAAGCCTCGGGCCAGTGCCGTGCCGGCTGCGGCCGAGCCCAGTTCACCAATTTGATCGGTAACCACCAGCACTTTTGGGCGGCTCAATTCGGCTCCGCGAACGGTGGCTGCTGGTAGCCGTCGCCGTGGGTGCCTGGGTCGAGGTCCTCGGATCCGAGGTCGTCGGGCTCAGCGTCAGGATCAGTCAGGCGGCGCAGGGTGGTGTGAGCCCGGCGGGCCGCAGCGTGCAAGACCGCCACTTCTTCGCTGGCGCGGGCCCGGCGGGCTGCCAACTCCGACTCGCGGATCTCCGCCTCGCCGGGGGCCATGGTGGGCCGATCGATGGCCAGCCGATGCAGCGCCGCCTCCAAGCTGGCTAGTCGGGCGCGCGCATCGTGCAGGGTCGCCAACCGTGCCTGAAACTCCAACTCGGCAGTCACCTGCTGGTCATCACTCATCCCGCCTCTTTCCTACCCGCTGCTTTGACCTAGGATGTGGCAGACATCGTCGCACCACAAGGCAGGTTGAAGTGGGATTGTTCCGCCCGTACGAGCGCCCCGAGGACGCCGGGGCCACCCCGGAGACGACCAAGCCAACCGAATCGGCTGGCAGCTCGGCCAAGAAGAAGGTGCCGACCCCAACCCGCCGCGAGGCCGAAACCGCCCGTCGGGAGCGCCTGAACCCGACGTTGACCCCCGCCCAGCAGCGGGCCCGTGATCGGGAGGCCAAAGCCAAGTCCCGCGAGGAGCAGTGGTCGAAGGTCGACAACGAGCCCTCGCGACTCCTCCTACGCGATTTCATCGATTCCCGACCTGGCATTGCCCAGTGGTGGATGCCGATCATCATGTCTGCGCTGGTGCTCGCGTTGGCCGCGATGTACGCCGTACCGGACCTGGCCGTGGCAGCCACTTTCGTGCCCTACCTGGCCCTGGTCGCCCTGGGCGTGCACATCTTCATCTTGTGGCGCCAGTTCCGGGTGCTGCTCGATGAGCGGATGCCGGGGGCCCCCAAGCGCGGCCTGCTGGTCTACCTGATCAACCGGATCATCAGTATGCGTCGCTTCCGGGTGCCGCTGCCGCGGGTCAAACCGGGCGAGGAGATCTGAGGCTTTCGGTGGGCTACTACTGGGTAACCACCCCTGAGTTGACCGAGGAGGTGGCCACCCGACTCGGCCTGCTGGTCACCTTCGAAGAGCAGAGCACCGCCGAGGCCTGGCTCACCAGCAGCTACGCGGAGTTGGCCGAAGCTGGCGCCCATGAGGTATCGCTGTACGAGAGCGATCGGCTCGTCTACGGCCCGATGAGCCTGGACGCCTGACTCAGGCGGCGCCGCCCTCGCGGCGCAGAGTGTCGGAAAGCTCGGTCAACGCGTCGGTTCCGCCACTGCGGTAGGCGATCCAATCGGCCCCGGCCGAGCGGGCCTCGAGCCGATCAAGGTGAGTTCCCCACGCAGCCGCCGCCGTGGCCACCACCTCGGCCAACTCGGCACCGCTTCGGGTGTTGTGCTGAACTTCCCGCAGCGCGGCCCAGCGGCCTTCGGCATATTTCAGACCCGGCACCGCCTGCCCGGCTTTGGTGAAAGTGCAAACAGCCTGCCCGCCGCTGCGCTCCTGCATCAGGTTGGCAGCTTCGGCGATCAACTCAGCCAGGGACGGTGCACCGCTCACGCCTGCTCCGGAATCGCACAGGCTGTCTCGCCGACAAGCCGCCGCCATAAGGCATACGCCAACAGCACCAGGCCAGCGATGCCGAGGAATGGCTGAACTGGGGCGAACCACTGCAGGGCGCCGGTATAACCCAAAGCCAGCAAGGCCAGCTTGTTGCACACCGGGCAGCCGACCGCAAAGTAGCTGAGCACGCCACCAGCCAGGCCGAAGCGGCCCTCGCGCCTTGGCGCCTCGGGATCCCGGACGTAGGTGGCTCCCAGCAACCCGCCGAGCGCTGCGGTGGCGGCCAGCACTGGCCAGGCCCACCAGGTGGTGGCTACCTCCCGGCCGAAGATCGGGCTGGGGATCATCGCGGTGGAAACGCCGATCAGCACCGCGATGCTTACCGCGCCCAAGCCAGCCGCCACCCAGCGACGGCGCGGCCAGTCCCCCAGTCGCTGCCAGGGACGGGCCACCGGTGCGGTCAGCTTCGTGGCTATCGCCGGTTGTGGTGCTGCGTCCATTGTTCTCCTCCGGTGATCATCCTAATACCCTGGGGGGTATAGGATTCCCCTCGTTCCGATCACCGACACCCGACCAGGAGGACCTATGACTGCGGACACCGCCGAAGTTGATGCCCCCACTGCGCTGCGCTTCGTCTCCGAAGGAGCTGACATCCTCGATGTCCGCGACCCCGGCGAATGGCTCGCCGGTCATGCCCCCACCGCTCAGCACGTCCCGTTGCCGGTTCTGCCCGGCGCCCGGACGCCTTCCTGGTCGCGGCAACGAGTGGTGGTGCTGTGCCGCAGCGGCAGCCGCGCCAAGACGGCGACCTCCCTATTGCGCCTACGCGGCGTTGAGGCCTTCGCCGTCAGTGGCGGCATGAACGCCTGGCAGGACGCTGGCGGCCGGGTTGTCACCGACGCTGGCGCACCGGGGCGGGTCGCCTGAAGCTCAGGCTTCCCGGACTCCGGGCGTCACGAATGGCGGCTTGACCACCTCGAACGGCTCCCGACGCCCCCGCAGCTCAACCTCCACAACATCGCCCAGCTTCACCGAGCGATCCAGCAGGGCCAACGCGATCCCCGCGGAAAGGGTCGGCGAGAACGTCCCAGAGGTGATCTCGCCAACTTCGACCTCACCAACGAAGACCACCATCTCCGGACGTGGGATCGCCCGTCCAGCAGCCTTCAGTCCTCGGAGCAAGCGGCCGGTCTTGGCTTCGCGCTGAGCCCGCAACGATGCCGCGCCAAAGAAGGTGGGCTTGTCCCAGCCGACAGCCCAACCCAAGTTGGCCATCACCGGCGAGATTTCGGGGCTCAGATCGTGGCCATGCAGCGGGTAGCCCATCTCGGTGCGCAAGGTGTCGCGGGCACCCAGACCACAGGCGGCAATGCCGTAGTCGGCGCCAGCAGCTAGCACCGCGTCCCAGATGTGGCCAGCTGAGGCGGCCGGCACCACCAGCTCATACCCGCGCTCGCCGGTGTAGCCGGTACGGCAAACCGTCAGCTCGACCCCGCCCCATTGGGCACGGGCGAAGCTCATGTAGTCCTGCCCCACCGGCAGGTTCAGCGCACTGAGCACCTCATCGGAGTTGGTGCCCTGCACCGCGATCACCGCAAAATCGGTGTGCTCGTTGGTGACCACTAACCCCGCCGGGGCCGCTGCCACCAGGGTCGCGACCACCTCGGTGGTGTTGGCTGCGTTGGGGATCACGAACACCTCTTCATCGCTGAACAGGTAGACGATCATGTCGTCGATTACCCCGCCGGATTCATTGCACAGCAGGGTGTACTGCGCCTGGCCAGGCTGGATCCGAGAGAGATCGTTGGTGAGGCAACTGTTCACGAAGGCAGCAGCACCAGGGCCACTGATCCGCATTTTGCCCAGGTGACTGACGTCGAAGACACCCACCGAAGTACGGACGGCCCGATGCTCAGCCACCACTCCGGCGTACTGCAGTGGCATCAGCCAACCGCCGAACTCGGAGAACTTCGCCCCGAGGGCGAGGTGGCGGTCATGGAGTGGGGAGAGAATCGGTTCGGTCATGGCTCCTCTTGTCAGGCTTCAGGCATTGGGGGCACCGCGCACCTAGCTGCGGCGCACTACTTCGTCGGGCTCAGTACAAGTAGCCTAGGGGCGTTGGGGTTCACCACTACTTATGAAGGCAGTCAAAGTGTTCAGCTTCAGTCTTCCCGCCATCGCCCTGTCGACCAGTGTCGGCAAGGATCCCGGGATCCTTGTCGTCGGACTGGCCCAGACTTCTGACGGCGGCATTCTGGTGGGACTGCCCGACGACCGGGCCAAGGCCAGCGCGAAAGCCCTCGGCGTCGACCTGGCCACCCTCGCCGCCCAACTCGGCGGCTCTGCCAAGAACGGCAAGGCGGTGCTAGTGCCGCTGCCCGCTGGACAGAAGCTGGTCGTGGTCGGCCTCGGCCCCATCGACGTCACCGCTGAGCAGGTGCGTCGCGCCGTGGGGGCTGCCGTCCGGCTGATCGACGCACTGCCTGCGCAGGCGGCCCAACAAGTCACCGTCAGCCTGGAGACCGCCGAGCCCGGCATCATCAAGGGCGCTGCCGAAGGCGCCCTGTTGGCCACCTACCGCTATGGGCCAACCAAGGCCGAACAGCCCGGCATCGCCTCGATCACCCTGGTCAGCCCGAACAAGAAGCCCGAGGCCAAGCAGGCTCTCGACCTGGCGGCGGCCACCGCGGCAGCCGTGGTGCAGGCGCGCGACTGGGTCAACACCCCGGCCAACTACCTCTACCCCGAAACCTTCGCCGAAGCCGCCCGGACGCTGGCCCGCACGCACAAGCTCGGCATCGAGGTGTGGGACGACAAAGCGCTGGAGCGGGACGGCTTCGGCGGCCTGCTCGCAGTCGGCGGCGGATCGAGCCGCAAGCCACGACTGGTGAAGCTCTCCTACGCTCCGCGCGGGGCGCGGTTCCACCTGGCCCTGGTGGGCAAGGGCATCACTTTCGACTCCGGCGGCCTGGATCTGAAGGCCGCCGAAGGTATGTACACCATGAAGTGCGATATGGCCGGAGCCGCTTCGGTACTGGCCACGGTGGCTGCCATCGCGCAGCTTGGCTTGCGGATCCGGGTGACCGCCTGGGCAGCGATGGCCGAAAACATGCCTTCCGGCCACGCCGGGCGTCCCTCTGATGTGCTGACCATGTTCGGCGGCACCACCGTGGAAAATGGCAACACCGATGCCGAGGGCCGCCTGGTGCTGGCCGACGCCCTGGCCAAGTGCGCTACCGAAACCCCAGATCTGGTGATCGATGTGGCCACATTGACCGGTGCCTGCATGGTGGCGCTCGGTCTTAATGTGGCTGGCCTGATGGCCCGTGATGACGAAACCGCCGACATGGTGTTGGACGCCGCCGAGGCCGCTGGTGAGTCGTTCTGGCAGCTGCCGATCCCCGAGGATGCCACGCCGAAGCTGGATTCGGAGGTGGCTGACTTCAAGTCCACCGGCGACCGCTACGGCGGTGCGCTGACCGCGGCCGCTTTCTTGTCCAAGTTCGTCCCCGAGGAAATCCCGTGGGCTCACCTGGACATCGCTGGACCGGCATTCAACTCAGCCTCGGCCCATGACTACACCCCCACTGGCGGGACCGGCATGAGCGTGCGGACGCTGATCGCGCTGGCCCACTCCCGGGCCAACTGAGATGGAGTCCTACACCACTGATCTGGTGGTGGTCGGCGCGGGGGCTGCTGGCCTGCTGGCTGCTGCCGCCGCCCGCCGCCTAGGCGACCAGGTGATCGTCGTGGAAGCGTCCGGTCGAGTTGGGGGCAGCACAACGGCTGGTGACGGGGTGACCTGGCTACCGGCCAACCCGATCATGATTAAAGCTGGTGCCGAGGACACCCCGACTGAGGCTGCCGAATACTTAACCGCCCTCCTCGGCGATCCGGCTGGGGCCAACGCGGCCGCCCAGCGCGCCGCCTTCGTCAAGACCGCCCCCAAGTTGGCCCGGTGGTTGGCGTCCTCGAACGTGCCCTTACAGGTGGCGAAGGGGGTCAGCGACCAGCACCTGCTATTACCTGGCGCCAAAGCCAGCGGCCGGGCAATTCAGGCCGGGCCGATCGACCGGCGCCTCCTTGGCGAGACCGATTCGGCGCTGGCCCGCGCCACCGGCTTGATGCGCGACGCCTTGGCCAGGCTGCCGCTACCGCGGCGCACCGCAACTGGTGGCGAATCACTGGTGGCCCACCTGCTGCATCGCGCGGTGGCCAACGGCGTCGAGTTGTGGCTGGACACCCCAGCCACGGCCTTACGAACACAGGGCGGTCGGATCACCGCGGTCGTGGTTGATCGCGACGGGGTCGAGACCGAGATCATCGCGTCCCGGGTGCTGCTGGCCGCGGGCGGATTCGAGGCCGACGCCGGCCTGCGCGATGAACATCTGCCCCTGCCAACCGATACGGCCTGGACGAGCACCGCTGGCACCAACTACGGCGACCTGCTCACCATGGCCGAAGGTATTGGCGCTGCCACCACCAATCTCGCTGACGCGTGGTGGCAGCCGGTGATGGTGACTGAAGGTAAGGCCTACCCAGTGCGCGAGGCCATGCACTACCCACACTCATTGCTGGTCGACGCTGCCGGTGATCGCTATATCGATGAGACCCGGCCCGACTACGACCTCGGCTCGGCCATGTATGACCACAGTCGCGGGGTGCGAGCCGTGCCGTCCTATCTGATCGTTGACAACCGGCACCGTCAGCACTGCCAACTTGGCCCGTGGAACCCGGGCAACACCCCACGGCGAGCAATCGAGGACGGCGAGATCACCCGAGCCAACACCCTCAACGACCTGGCCCAAGCCACCGGGCTGGATCGGGCTGGACTGTTGGGCACCGTGGTGAGGTTCAACAACTTCGCCGCCAAAGGCACCGATTCCGATTTCAATCGGGGACTGCTGGACGCCGCAGCCAAGAGCAAGCGGAAGAACGCCTCCCTTGGCAAGATCGACAAGCCGCCGTTCTGGGCGGTCAAGATCTACCCCGGCGATGCTGGCACCAAGGGCGGCCTGGTTACCGACGCGTCTTGGCGAGTTCTACGTAGTGATGCCACCGTGATTGAGGGCCTTTACGCCTGCGCTGGCACGGCTGCTTCGATCTTCGCCGGCACCTCGCCCGCAGATGGGGCGGCTTTGGGCGAAAGCCTGGTGGCAGCTTTCCTGGCCGCCACTGATCAGCGCTCTGATCGCCGCCGGGAGTTGTAATCACGCAGCCGCTGGGGGTAGCCGATGACGCCCGCATCGTAGGCAGGCAGCCGATGCTGGCGAGCGAACCGCCTTGCCCAGGCCACGTCCGGCACGCTGCGACGGGTCCATTCGCCATCGTGAGCGATCAGCAGCAGCGTGGCCGGGTTTAGCGAGGTTGGCTGCTCGATGAATGCTTCAATGCCGCGCCGGGTGCTGAGGAACTCCTCAAGATGGGCGCGCGTCGCCGCGTCCAACTCCCGGGCAGACGGGGCGCCGGTTTTGTTCCGCTTTCTTGAGAACCAACCCACCCCGGCATTATGGCCTGCGAGTGGGGACTAGGCTGAACTCTGGTAACCGCCAGCAACCGTAAGGAGCCCTGCAATGTCCACTCCCGTTCCACTTCCGGCACTCGGCGAAAGCGTGACCGAAGGTACGGTCTCGCGTTGGCTGAAGCAGGTTGGGGACACCGTGGCCGTTGACGAGCCGTTGGTGGAGATCTCCACCGACAAGGTCGACACCGAGGTTCCCTCGCCGATCGCAGGCGTGCTGTTGGAGATCCTGGTCGCTGAGGACGGCGTCGCTGCCGTGGGTGCAACGCTGGCCCTAATCGGCGAGGCCAGTGAAGCTCCCGCACCTGCTGAACCCGCACCTGCTGAACCCACCCCGGCGATGCCCGCCGCGCCAGCCATGCCGGCTCCTCCGGCAGTGCCAGCGGCGCCCGCGATGCCAGCCGCCCCCGCCGTTCCGGTTGCCCCCGCCGTTCCGGTTGCCCCCGCTGTTCCGGTTGCCCCCGCCGCTCCGACGGCCGCGCCGGCAGCCGGAGGCGTCGACGTCGTCCTGCCGCAGCTGGGTGAGTCGGTGACCGAGGGCACCATCTCCCGCTGGCTGAAGGCCGTCGGGGACGAAGTCTTCGCTGACGAACCGCTGGTCGAGGTTTCCACCGACAAGGTCGACACCGAGATTCCGGCGCCAACCTCCGGCGTCCTGGTCGAAATCCGAGTGCCCGAAGATGCGGTCGCCGCCGTCGGTGCCGTACTGGCCGTGATCGGCGCCGCTGGTGCTGCCCCGGCCGCGCCAGCTCCGGCCGCGCCTGTTGCCCCCGTCGCTGCCTCTGCTCCCGCGCTACCGACTGCCCCTGGTTCGGCCGCTCCGGCACCTGCTCCCGTCCCGGCACCTGCTCCCGTCCCCGCTCCGGCCCCCGTCCCGGCACCTGCTCCCGTCCCCGCCCCGGCCGCCCCGGCCGCTCCGGCTCCAGCGCCGGCCGCGGCCGCTCCCCGCACCACCACCGAAGAGGACGTCTACGTCACCCCGCTGGTGCGCAAGATGGCTGAGGCCAATGGCGTCGAACTGGCCGAGGTCACCGGCACCGGAGTAGGCGGACGCATCCGCAAGCAGGACGTGCTCGCCGCCGCCGAGGCGAAGAAGGCTGCCGCGCCTGCCGCGCCCGCAGCTGCTCCCGCAGCCCAGGCCAAGACCGTGGCTCCCAGCCCGGATGCGGCCAAGCGCGGCACCACTGAAGCGATGAGCCGTCTTCGAGCCACCATCGCCAAGCGCATGGTGGAGTCGCTACAGGTTTCGGCTCAGCTCACCGCCACCGTCGAGGTCGACCTCACCAACGTCGCCAAACTGCGCGCCAAGGTGAAGGGCGATTTCGCCGCCCGCGAAGGTGTTGGCCTGACCTTCCTCGCCTTCATCGCCAAGGCGACCGCTGAGGCGCTAAAGCAGTTCCCGGTGGTCAACGCCACCATCGACACTAAAGCGGGCACGATCAGCTACGCCGCCGCCGAGCACCTGGGCATCGCGGTCGATACCGAGCGCGGTCTACTGGTGCCGGTGATCGCCGATGCAGGCAACCTGAGCGTTCCCGGACTGGCCAAGAAGATCGCCGATCTGGGCAGCCGCACCAGGGAGGGCAAAGTCTCCCCCGACGAGCTGAGCGGTGGCACTTTCACCATCACCAACTACGGTTCGGCCGGCACCTTGTTCGACACCCCGATCATCAACCAGCCGCAGGTGGCCATCCTGGGCACCGGCGCGTTGGTGAAGCGTCCGATGGTGGTCAACGACCCCAAGCTCGGCGAAATCGTGGCCGTGCGCGACATGATGTATCTCTCGCTGTCCTACGACCATCGCCTGGTCGATGGCGCCACCGCCGCCCGCTTCCTGAGCTTCGTTAAAGCCCGCCTGGAAGAAGGCGAATTCGGTAGCGAACTTGGCCAGTGACCGCTGCTAGGAATCCCAGCCGCTGGGCGGTTGAGTTCGACTACGTGGGCATCACCGATGACCCGCCGCAGTTGCTCGACTACCAGGCTGGCTGGGATCTGCAGCGCCGGGTGCACGCCCAGGTAGCCGCTGGTCAGGCATCGCCTCGGGTGTTGTACGTCGAGCATGATCACGTGTTCACCGCTGGGCACCGCACCGAGCCGCATGAACGTCCCCTGGACGGCACCCCCGTGGTGGAGGTGGATCGCGGCGGGAAGATCACCTATCACGGCCCCGGCCAGCTGGTCGGCTACCCGATCGTCACCCTTCCCGACCGGGTGGGCGTGGTTGACTACGTCCGTCGAGTTGAGGAGGCCCTGATTCGGCTGTTGGCCGACTACGGGCTGACCACCGGCCGAATTCCCGGCCGCACCGGAGTCTGGCTTGCCGCCAGCGGGCGACGTAGCGAGCGCAAGATCGCCGCGATCGGAGTGCGGGTGTCCAAACGAACCACCATGCACGGCTTCGCTTTGAACATCGACCCAGACTTGCGCTACTTCGGCAAGATTGTCCCCTGTGGTATCGATGATGCTGAAGTCACTTCAATGGCCGTAGAGCTCGGCTCAGCACCGGACTTGGGCCAGGTGGCCGTCGATCTGGAGCCGCATTTGGCCGAAATGCTGGCATTCGGGTCCTTCACCCAATCCCCTGACCTGCGTGCTGCCGTCAGTGAGCCACGCACGCCCGCGGTGACCTACGGACTAACCGTCTGAGTCAACCTCGGGCTGCCCGGGAGTGTTCACCCAATCTCGGCACCCTCCGGGTGGTGCTTGGACAGCAGCACCACCCCCGACAGCGCCACGACGGCGAAGGCCAGCATCGCCACTATCGCCAGCGGATCCTGCACCAGGAATTTGCCCTCGCCCAGGATGGCCACCCCAAAGGCCACGCCAGCGATCGGCGCCCCAGCGTTCAGGCCGCCGACTACGATTTCGGCTGGCCCGTTGGCGTAGCCCTGTTGGATCCAAACTCCAGCCAGGGCCACCCCGATCACGATGGCGGCAACCAGGAACCAGAAGATGCCCGAGGCCAGCCAAGGCCCAGCTGCCAGATAGGCACCAATGGCCTTCACCAGCCCCGATTCCATTCCGTAAACCACCGAAGCCGCCAGGGCCCAGGCCAGACAACGCCAAGCCACCGGGCCCCGGACGCCGAGGAACGCGAAGGCCGCCGCTACGGCGAACCCAATCAAGGTGCCGATCACCAGCCGCTGGTCCTGCAGCTCCGGGGACGGCGTCGCGTGCGTGATCGCCACCCAGGCCACCGCGACCGTGCCGATCACCGCCAGGGCCGCGCCACCCCACATGCCGCGGGTGATCTGCTGGCGATGCACCCGAGCGGCCAGCAGGATCGTCCAGGGCACCGCCAGCACGCCGATCGGCTGCACCACCGTGACCGGCGCCAGCTGAAGAGCCACCACCTGGCCGACGGCGCTCAACCCGAGCAGCAGCAGTCCCCCTAGCCAGACTGGATTCTTCATCACCGCGAGCAGCTCGCGTCCGCCCAGTTTCGCGCCGGTCTTGGCCGAGGACTCCCCGGCCACAGCGCGATGCTGCACCACCGAGGAGGCCGCGAAGGCGATGGAGGCGAGCACCGCCACCACGACGGCCAAGCTGATGTTCGAGTTCATGATTCTCCCTAAAGAGCAGAGGGACCCACCTTCCGACCCTAGCCGTGGACCAGCCCGGCCGAGCCGGGACCGCTCAAATCGCTAGGCAATGCTCGCCGGGAACCTCAGCTGGCGCTGAGCCCCCCGGTTGGGCCAGTTACCATTGGCCGGTGACTGAAACCCAGCCCCGCAAGCTGCTTCGCATCGAGGCCCGCAATGCTGCGACTCCGATCGAGCGCAAGCCTGCCTGGATCAAGACCACCGCCAAGATCGGGCCGGACTACACCGAGTTGCAGAAGCTGGTGAAGGACGAAGGGCTGCACACGGTCTGCCAGGAGGCTGGGTGCCCCAACATCTTCGAGTGTTGGGCCGACCGCGAAGCGACCTTCCTGATCGGCGGGGACGCCTGCACCCGTCGCTGTGACTTCTGCCAGATCGAGTCGGGCAAGCCGACCGCCTATGACCGCACCGAGCCAGCTAAGGTCGCCGAATCAGTGGCCACCATGGGCTTGCGCTATGCCACCGTTACCGGGGTTTGCCGCGACGACCTGGCCGATGAGGGTGCCTGGCTCTATGCCGAGACAATCCGGGCCATCCATGCCCGAAACCCCGGCGTTGGCGTGGAGATGCTGGCCCCCGACTTCTCCGGACGCGCCGAGTTGCTCGCCCAGATATTCGATGCCGCTCCGGAAGTGTTCGCCCACAACGTGGAAACCGTGCCACGAATCTTCCGCCAGATCCGTCCCGGATTCGACTACAGCCGCTCACTCGGCGTGCTCACCATGGCCCGCGAGCGCGGTCTGGTGACCAAGTCCAACCTGATTCTGGGCATGGGCGAGACGTCGGCCGAGATCAGCCAGGCGCTGCACGACCTGCATCAGGCCGGCACCGAACTGGTCACCATCACCCAGTACCTCCGGCCCAGCCTGCGCCACCACCCGATTGATCGCTGGGTGACTCCAGCCGAATTCGATGATCTCAGTGCCGAGGCATCCGCGATAGGCTTCCTCGGCGTGCTTAGTGGACCATTGGTGCGGTCGTCCTATCGGGCGGGACGGTTGTACCGCCAAGCGATAGCGGCACGGGCGAGTAACGACGGCGAGGCCGTCCAAATGGGGAGTGCATAGATGGCGAGCGAGAAGGCCAAAGAACTGGCCGCCAAGCAGAAAGCCGAAGTCAAGGCGATCAAGCTGGCGAAGAAGAACTCCAACGACCCCAGGGATTGGCCCTGGTACCGCCAGCTTTGGCAGACCTACAAGGTCACCGCCGAAGTTGATAAGCAGCTGAACCTGCTGCTGATCGCGGGGTTCGTCGGCAGCGTGGTGCTGCTGACCCTGGTCGGTTTCTGGGCCCAGCCCTGGTGGATGTGGCTGATGCTGGGCGTCACGGCCGGCATCACCGCCGACCTGTGGATCCTGCTTGATCGCGCCAAGAAGGCCACCTTCCTCCGCTACGCCGGCCAGCCCGGTTCGGCCGAGGTAGCACTGAGCATGCTCGACAAGAAGAAGTGGGAATACACCCCGGCCATCACCGCCACCCGGCAGCTCGACGTGGTGCACCGCGTGATCGGCCCGCCCGGGATCATCCTGGTCGCCGAAGGCCAGCCAGGCCGGGTCAAGGCCCTGGTTGCTGCCGAAGTAAAGAAGCATGAGCAGGTCGCCTACGGCGTCCCGGTGACCACCGTGATGATGGGCGACGGCGAGGGCCAGGTGCCACTGGCCGGACTGGCCAAGCACCTGACCAAGCAGCCAAAGAAGCTGGCTGCCGCCCAGATCAGCGACGTAAAGGCCCGGCTGCGCGCGCTGGACGCGGTTCGCCCGAAGGTGCCGATCCCGCGCGGCCCGCTGCCGAATATGAAGGGCGCCGCTCGGGCGATGCGCGGCCGCTGAGCCGGGTAGAACCTCCTCTTGGCCAACATCGTTAACGCCGAGCGCGTCTCGCTCGCCTTCGGCACCCGAATCCTGCTGGACGAAGTCAGCTGTGGGCTGTCCGATGGCGACGTCGTCGGCGTCGTCGGCCGCAATGGCGACGGTAAGACCACGCTGTTGCGGCTGTTGGTCGGCAGCTTTGAGCCAGACTCGGGCCAGATCGTCCGCAACTCCTCGGCCTCCATTGGCCACCTCGGCCAGGAGGAGAGCTTTGCCGTTGGCGCAACCGTCCGCGACACGGTGATTGGCGGTCAGGCCGATCATGTCTGGGCCGCAGACTCTGCGTCCCGCTCGGTGGTGCACCAGCTATTGGGCGGTATCGATCTAGCCAAGCCGGTCAGTGAGCTCTCCGGTGGCGAGCGGCGCCGGGTCGGACTGGCCACCGTGCTGCTGGCTGGCCACGACCTGCTGGTGCTGGATGAGCCCACCAACCACTTGGACGTGGAGGCGGTCGCCTGGCTGGCCGGCCACCTCAATCACCTGCAATCCGGCGGCACCGCGATGCTGGTGGTTAGCCATGATCGCTGGTTCCTCGACGCGGTCTGCAACCGGGTCTGGGAAGTTCATGATGCCGCAGTGGACGCCTACGACGGTGGCTACGCGGCGTACGTGCTGGCCCGAGCTGAGCGCACCCGTCAGGCTGTCGCCAACGAGTCACGGCGCCAGAACCTGCTGCGCAAGGAGCTCGCCTGGCTGCGTCGTGGCCCGCCAGCGCGCACGTCCAAACCAAAGTTCCGCATCGACGCGGCCAACGCGCTGATCAGCGACGTCCCGGAGGCCCGGGACTCAGTGAAGCTGCGCGAGTTTGCCGTCAGTCGGCTGGGTAAGGACGTCTTCGACCTACATCAGGTGAGCTACGCCGTCGATGAGCGCACTCTGCTCGACCACCTGGACTGGTCGATCGGCCCGGGTGATCGCATCGGCATCATCGGGGTGAATGGCGCTGGCAAGACCACCTTGCTGCGGCTGCTCTCCGGTGAGGCGCAGCCGCAGTCGGGCAAGGTGAAGCAGGGTAAAACGCTGCGACTAGGCCACCTTTCGCAGACTGTTGTCGCCCTTCGACAGGCTCAGGAACCACTGGACGAGTCTGAGCGCGTCCTGGAGTCGGTGCAGCGACTGCAACGCCAGGTGACGTTGGCCACCGGGGTGGAGTCTTCGACGTCCAATCTGCTGGAGGACTTTGGCTTTCGCGGCGAGCGGCTGGTTACCCGAATCGGCGAGCTTTCTGGCGGTGAGCGGCGGCGGCTGCAGTTCCTGCGGCTGCTGCTGAATGAGCCAAATGTGCTGCTGCTGGACGAGCCGACCAACGACCTGGACATCGACACCCTGACCGTGATTGAGGACTATCTCGACACCTGGCCGGGCACGCTGATCGTGGTCTCGCACGACAGGTGGTTCCTGGAGCGCACCTGTGATGTCTCCTACGCGTTGCTCGGGGATGGCAGCTGCGTGCTGCTGCCCGGCGGGGTTGAGGAGTACCTCGAACGGCGCCGCGCCGCGAAGACCACTAAGACTCCTGCACCTGCCGAAGGGGCGAAGGCAGGCGCCTCCGATGCCGCCAAGCAGCGGCAGTCCCGTAAGGACCTGGCCCGGGTCGAGACCCAGCTGGCCAAGATCGAGACCCAGATCACCCGGCTGCACGGTTTGCTAAACGATCACGCCGCCGATTACGCCAAACTGGTGTCACTGGGCGCTGAGCTGAACCAGGCCCAGGCCCGTCGCGATGAGCTGGAGGCGCAATGGTTGGAACTGGCCGAAGAGGTCGAGCCGAACTGAGCGCTGGGGTTCGCGCCCGGGGTGTGGTCGCTGCGACTCTGGCGGTGCTGGCTGGGTTGTTGGGCCCGCTCTCGCTAGCCGCCGGTTGGACCTGGACGCAGCTCAGTGACACCGACCGTTTCGTGGCCAGTTACTCCGGCCTGGCGCGCACCCCAGAAGTCCAATCTTTGGTGAGCGGCAAGGTGACATCCGCCGTCACTGCCCGGCTAGGGAGCCTGGGCGAGAACAGCTTCGCCCAGCAAGTGGTGGCCGATACCGTCTCTTCGGTGGTCGCCTCAGACGCCTTTGCTGGCATCTGGGAACAGACGCTGCGCACCTCGCACACCCAACTGCGCCAACTACTGGCCGCCGAGCCGGGCGCGGTGGCCTATACCGATGGCGCGCTGCAGCTGCAGCTGCAGCCGTTCGCTGAGGCCGCCAAGCAGCGGCTGATCGCCGCCCAGGTGCCCTTTGCCGATCGCCTGCCCACCATCACTGCGACAGTGCCGTTGGTCGAGCTGGACCCACAGCTGGTTGCCCAGGCGCGCAGCGCCTACCGCAGTCTGGAGTTGGCCGCCAGCTGGTTGCCCTGGTTAGCGCTGCTCTGCGGAGTCGGGGCCGTAGTGCTGTGGCCGAACAAACGTCGGGCGCTGATCGTGACCGGGGCGGCCGTTGGCCTATTCACAGTCGCCTTCGCCTCAGGGTGGACCCCACTGGTGCAGCTGGCTGAGGCCGCCGTCCCAGCCGCTCTGCGGCCGGTAGCCAGCGTCTTCTTCAACCTCGCCCAGCAGCCGCTGGTCTCCCCCACGCTGAGCCTGGCTGCCACCGCCGCCGCCTTGGGTTTCACCGGCCTGCTGAGCGCCCGGGAACCGTCCGTCTGACAACGCGTGCGAAATTCGTCGCTATCCGGTAGGCCGCGATGGGCGGCTCGGCCGAGTGTGCGTTTTTCGTTGCTTGAGGTGCCTCTCTAGCCGGTCCAAGCAACAACTTTCGAACACGCGTCAATCACGCTGAGGGCGCGCCGGGCCCCAAGCACTAAAAACGAACAGCAAGCTTCCGGGACACTCGGTCCACCACCACCTGAGGGCAGGTCATGATCTCTTTGCCCAGCCAACGCACGAAGCGCCACTCCTGGTCGCGCAGAGCCTGCTCGCGCTCCTTTTCCGCGACGCTCGCAGCTGGGGTTTTGTATTTCTCGGCGCCATCAGCCTCCCCGATGAGGCGCTGGTCGGGCCACAAGCAATCGGGGTAAAACACGCCGAGCCGGGTCCGAACTGGCTCCTGGAAAAGCGGACGAGGGAGCCCAGCCAGCTCAAAGTGGCCAGCCGACAGCGACTCAATCGGTGACTCCCGGCCCGGTTCAGCCAGGCTGATGGCTGGTCCGAGACTCGGGCGCCGGACTGCTTCGGCCGCGTCCAGGAGCAATTCCCGGGCAGCTTTCACCAACGCAGGGTTGTTGAAATCTCTCCGCCGAGGTTGGCTCACAAAACCACTACAGGCCAGCCGGGCAGCCGCATCTAATAGAACAAGCGCTTGCGGCAGCTGGAGCCCCACTGCCAAGTCGACTGCAGTACGAGCCGGAGTTGTCACCTGGTAGCCAGCTGGGTCGCGGCCCACTTGTGCGGCTGGCAGCGCGCCTAGATGGTGTACGGCTCCCGGGCGATGCGGACGCGATCCGCTCGCCAAGGTCAAGCTGACTCGATCATCGTGCCAGCTCCCGAAACCAGGCCGAGGTAACTCCCAGATCGCGGCGGCACTGGCATGGCTGATCACTGATTCCGGATGACGCGCCTGCTCAGCGTGGGCCCGCACCACGAACTGCGCCGAGGGCTCCACCGGCCAGGACGCTGCGGCCAGGAACACCCCCTGAGCGACCCTGACTAGCCGGCCGTTCGCAAGCTGGCTGCGAATCATGGCATCACTGACGCCACTGGCAAGTAGTTCGCTGCGGGACCGTGGCTCGGTGGGTAAGACCCAGGGACGGGAAGTTCGCACGGTCCAACTCTGAGACCTGAAGAGCGGCTGCGAGCGTCCCCTCACCGAATCTGTGGATAGCTTCTGCTGTTCGGTAATGGCCGAGTGCCCCTGCTAGCGTCGAACCATGTCGCATGATGACCTGCCGGTGGCCGAGTTCGGCTACCCCGGGCCGCTGCGTGACCGGCTGATCGCCGCGATCCTCACTGGCGCCAAGACCTCCACCACCTCGCTGCTGGCCGAATACGAACTCACTGGCGACCAACTCCCGGCGCCGGGAGGGCGTTATCAACTGATCGATTCCGCCGCCCAGCCGGTGGGTGTGGTGGAAACCCTCGAAGTCAGAACGGTTCGCCTGGCCGATGTTGACCTGGCCCATGTCATCGGCGAGGGCGAAGGTTTCACCGAGATTGCGGCGTGGCGAAAAGCTCACCAGCAGACGTGGAACTCCCCCGAAGCGCACGCTGAACGCGGCGAAGTCGCCGTGAATGACAACACCTTGGTGGTGCTGGAGCGGTTCCGCCTCCTGGTGCCATGACCGACTTCACCAAGCGACGTCCGGGTGCTCCACCCGGCTTCTTCGCCGTCGAGGCCGCCGGATTGGCCTGGCTGAGCGTTCCCGGTGGCGCACCAGTAGCCGAAGTGCTGGACGTCACTGAGGAGTCGATCACCCTGGGCAGGGTCGCCACCGCGGCGCCGAGCGCAGTTGCGGCCCGAGCGTTCGGTCAACAGCTCGCTCACACTCACGACGCCGGCGCCGCAGCCTTCGGTATTGGCCCGGACGGCTGGGCTGGTGACGGCTTCATCGGGAGCGCACCGCTGTCACTGCGTCCCCACCGGTCCTGGGGCGAGTTCTACGCTGCCGAGCGGGTGCTCCCCTACGCTCGCGGCGCCCATCGCGTCGGCGCCCTGAACTCGGCAGGGCTGCGGCTCATTGAGACCCTGGCCGAGCGCCTGAGGGCTGGCGAGTTTGATGATCCAGCTCCCCCGGCCCGCGTCCATGGCGACCTGTGGGCCGGCAACGTGTTGTTCACTGCCACCTCAGCCACCCTGATCGACCCGGCCGCTCATGGCGGGCATCGGGTCACCGACCTGGCGATGCTGGCGCTGTTCGGTCTGCCGTACCTGTCTCAGGTCTACGACGCCTACGCCGAACACAGCCCCCTCCTGCCGCCCCACTGGCGTGAGCTGATCGGGCTGCACCAGCTGCACCCGCTGCTGGTGCACGCCGTGTTGTTCGGGTCCAGCTACGGCGAGCAGGCCGTCGAAGTCGCCCGACGTTACTGAACGCAGGCGCGCAACAAGGAGCAAGGCCTAAGGGCCCTGTTCAAGGTGGATCAGGCGAAGTCAGCCGATCTGGCGGAAAACGCCAGGGTGATCATCGTCGCCGGAGTAGCGGCTGGCGAGGTCGGCGTATGGATCATCTTCAACCTCTTCAACCTCCTCTTCCGGTACTTTCTCCGGCTCTACACCGTCAGCTTCGCCGCGCAACTCGCGCTCAAGCGAGGTGAAGTCGGTTGAGTAGGAACGGTATTTGAGATCGCGAGCGACTCTCGTCTGCTTCGCTTTAGCACGGCCGCGCCCCATAGGTCGGGTCAGCCCCCTCGCCTGTCATGCGGTCGAGCCGCGTAAATGATCTGGTTTCGTCGTGAGGCTAGGGTACCTAATCGGAGGTCCAACGCAAAGACGAGCCGCCTCAGCGGGACGGGTGCGCACCGCGCAGATCGACCCGTGCTACTGCCCCTGGCACGGCCGTCGCCGAGCCAGCCACCCACGAGTCGATACCCGCAGCCGAGAGCAACTGCTGCGCGGCGGCGACCGAGCTTTCCGGGAGCATCATCACCATGCCGACGCCTTGGTTAAGAGTGGCCTCAATATCGGGCTGAGACACCGCGCCCAAGCGCTGGACAAGGTCGAAGACCGCTGGCGGGGTCCAAGTGCCCCGATCGATCTCCACCTGCACTCCTGCCGGGAGCACCCGCACCAGATTGTTGGCCAGACCACCGCCGGTGATGTGACTGATTGCATGCACCTCAACCGCCCGGATCACCGCGAGTAGGTCACGCGCGTACACCCGGGTCGGAGTCAGTAGTTCCTCGCCTAAAGCCCGGCCGAACTCTGGCACCTCTCGGGTCAGTTCCCAGCCAGCGGAGGCGAACACGTGGCGCACCAACGAGTAGCCATTGGAGTGCAAACCGGAGGACGCCAGGGCCAGCGCCACATCGCCGCCGACAACCCGGTCAGGGCCCAGGATCTCGTCGAACTCCACCACACCCGTAGTGGCCCCGGCCATGTCGAACTCCTCGCTACCGAGCAGACCAGGGTGTTCAGCGGTTTCCCCACCCAGCAAAGCAGCGCCGGCCGCGGTACAGGCGGCGGCAACACCACCGACGATCGCAGCGATGCGCTCGGGGTAGACCTTGCCGCAGGCGATGTAGTCGGTGACGAACAGCGGCTCAGCCCCAGTCACCACCAGATCATCAACCAGCATGCCGATCAGGTCCCAGCCGATGGTGTCATAGACCCCCATGGCACCGGCGATAGCAACCTTGGTGCCCACGCCGTCAGTGGAGGTGGCCAGCACCGGGTGCCGATACTTCGCCAACGCGGAGGCGTCGAAGAAGCCGGCAAAACCACCAAGGCCACCGAGCACCTCCGGACGGTGGCTGCGCGCCACGGCGTCCTTCATCAGCTCAACGGCACGATCACCGGCCTCGATGTCGACGCCAGCCGCGGCGTAGGCGCTCTGCTCAACCAAGGTTGTTCTCCAATCCCATCTCCTGGGCCCGGTCGGCCGGAACCGGCATCGGGTAGTGCCCGTCGAAGCAGGCCCGGCACAGCTTCTTCCCAGAGACGCCCGTTGACGCAGTCAGGCCCTCGATACTGATGTAGCCGAGCGAATCGGCCCCCAGCGAGCGGCAGATCTCATCGATGCTCAGCCCAGGAGCGATCAGCTCGGCCCTCGTGGCGAAATCGATGCCGTAAAAACATGGCCATTGCACCGGCGGGGAGGCGATCCGGACGTGCACTTCGGCAGCACCGGCTTCGCGCAACATCTTCACCAGCGCCCGCTGGGTGTTGCCCCGCACGATCGAGTCGTCGACCACCACTAACCGCTTGCCCTCGATCACGTCGCGGATCGGGTTGAGCTTCAGCCGGATCCCCAGCTGGCGAATCGTCTGCGATGGCTGAATGAACGTCCGCCCGACATAGGAGTTCTTCACCAAACCCAGGCCGAACGGGATTCCGGAAGCCTCGGCATAGCCGATCGCCGATGGCGTGCCCGATTCCGGAGTGGGAATCACCATGTCGGCATCAACCGGGTACTCAAGGGCGAGCGTCCGGCCGATTTCGACCCGGACGGCATGCACCCGGCGCCCGGAAATCAGGGTGTCGGGGCGGGCCAGGTAGACATACTCAAACAGGCAGCCCTTGGGGTCGGCTTCGGCGAATCGGACGCTACTCAGCCCCGAGGCATCCACCGAGACCAGTTCGCCGGGCTCGACCTCGCGAATCAGACTGGCACCAATGATGTCCAGGGCAGCGGTTTCGCTGGCGACCACCCAGCCGTTCGCGAGCCGGCCCAGCACCAGCGGGTGGATGCCCTGCGGGTCCCGCGCGGCGAACAGGGTGTGCTCATTGCTGAACACCAGGCAGAAGGCGCCGCGCAACCGGGGCAGCACTTCCAGGGCCGCTTCACGCAAGCCGTTGCCGCCATGGACGGTGAGCAGCGCGGTCACCAAAGCAGTATCGGAGGTGGAGTCCATCTTGTCTTTACGAGGCACCTCAGGGGCCTCGGCGGAGGTCTCCAGCCATTCCTGCAACTCATCGGTATTGGTCAGGTTGCCGTTGTGAGCCAGCGCGATGCCGTAGTCGGGGGTGCCGCGGAAGGTGGGCTGAGCATTGCTCCAGGTGCTGGCTCCGGTGGTGGAGTAGCGGCAGTGGCCGACCGCCAGGTGCCCAGACAGGGAATTCAAGGTTGATTCATTGAAGACTTGGGAGACCAGGCCCATGTCTTTGAAGACCATGATGCGCTCACCATTGCTGACCGCCATGCCCGCTGACTCTTGGCCGCGGTGTTGCAGGGCGTACAGCCCGAAGTAGGTGAGTTTGGCTACTTCCTCGCCTGGCGCCCACACTCCGAACACGCCGCAAGCGTCGCGAGGTCCCGGGTCGTCGCAATAGGAGTCGTCAACCGGGCTCAGCACGCGCCCAGTCTATCGGCGCGGCTGGCCCGGTTGTGACCGAGTTCAGCTCACTAGGCGAATCGCGAACGGGTAGCGGTAGTCCTCACCCTTGGCCGCCGCCACCGAGGCGACGATCCGCAACACCAACCACACGATCGGGAAGACGAATATCGTGACGAAGCCAACGAGCACGAACATCGCCACGATCGAAGCAAGCATGGCAAGGATGAAGGTGATCTCGAAGTTCAGCGATTCGGCCGCTGCTGCCTTGACCCGCTGACTCTCGGGACCCTTGATCAGGTACACCAGCAACGGACCGGCGAAGCCCAGGCCGACGATGCTGGCCACCAAGGCAGACCAGTGCGCGGCGGCGGCCCAGGTGTTCTCTTCGGCCCAGCTCGTCTGCGAATACCCGCCAGCCACCGGCACCGGGGCGTATCCGGGCTGGTAGCCCTGCTGAGGCGGCTGGGGGTAGGACTGCTGCGGTGCGTACGGCTGCTGCGGTGCGTACGGCTGCTGCGGTGCGTAGGGCTGCTGCGGTGCGTAGGGCTGCTGTTGGGGCTGCGGCTGCTCGTAGGCCTGCTGAGTCTGGCCGTAGGTGACCTGGGCCACCTGCTGCGGGTCGGCCAAGTCCAGCTCGTCGGGCCCCGCGATGGGGGTGGCCGCCACTGGTGCGTCCGCGGCCTCCAAATCAGGGGACGGGGCCGCAGTCGGCTCTTGCTCATCGAGGCTCAGGAAGTCCGCCGCCGGTTCTACCGGGGCAGTATCGGTGGGGGTTGATTCCTCCCAGGCCGGAACCTGGCTTTCCTCATTGGTGTTCTCGGACATGTCTCCACCCTATTGACCGGGCACCGGTTTTGGACCCCGGCTAGGGCTCAAACCGGGGAAAACCCCGGACCCGCCCAACTGGGCGGGTCCGGGGCCGACCGGTATCCAGTGGTGACCTACTTCTTCACCTTGCCGGTGCTCTTGGAGATCACCACTCGGGTGGCGTAACCGGCCTTGACCACAGTCACCTTCACGGTGATCTTCTTGCCCTTATCGGACTTGGTCAGCTTGTAGGTGGCCTTGGTGGCCTTCTTGATGACCTTGCCTGAGCGGTACCACTGGTAGGTGATCCGATCGGGCTTGGGCGACCAGGTGCCGATCTTTGCCGTCAGCGTCTTCTTGACCTTCACCTTGCCCGAGATGCTCGGGTTCGGACCGGCCAGCACGCCCAGCGGCACTGCCGTAGACGCGTTCGAGGTGACGCTGGTCTGGGCGTAACCGTCCAGCCGAGCGGTGACCGTCACCGTGATGGTCTTCCAGACGTCTGCTGCCACCACCTGGTAACTGGTGCCGACTGCGCCACTGATCGGGCTGCCGGAGCGGTACCACTGGTAGCTCAAGGTCGCTGGCGTGGGCGACCATGAACCGGCGCTGACCGTAAGGACCTGGCCAATCCGCGGAATTCCGCTCAGGACCGGTTGGCCGGCAGCGAAGTTACCGGCACCCACTGCCGACGGAGCCGAGGAGCGCACCGAGGCGGTGACGTAGCCAGCCTTGGCGCCGGTCACCTTGACCGTGACCACCTTGCCCAGATCGGCAGCCGCCAGTAGGTAGGTGCTGCCGGTGGCACCGTCAATGGCGACGCCGGAGCGCAACCACTGGTAGCCGTAGCTTTCGGCCGCCGGAGTCCACGTCCCAGCGGAGGCCGAGAGCGTGTTGCCGACAGCAAATTCGCCGGCCACCGTGATGTCCTCGGGAGCGTCGAAGTGGCCCGCCGGGTCTACTGCTACCGGATCAGACTCCACCAACGCGGAGGTGTTGTAGCCCGCAAGGCTGCCCGACACTTCCACCGTGATGCTGGCGTTGATGTCGTCGGTCGTCAGCAGGTAGGTCGCCTCGGTCTCCCCGTCAATGGCCACACCATCGCGGAACCACTGGTAGCTCCACGAATCTGGGGTTGGCGTCCAGGAGCCTGGCTTGGCGGTCAGCGTCCGGCCCACCTGGCCCTGACCGACGATTGTCGGCGCCTCAATGACGAAACTGCCCTTTGCTACCGCGCCGCTGGCCGTCGAGGTGAGGCTCAGGTTTTCGTAGCCGTACCTCGATGCCGTTACCTCGACGGTGATCTGCGCACCGTCATCGAGGCCGGTCAGTTTGCGGGTGGCCTCTTCGGCGCCCTTGATCGGCGAACCGTCGCGCAGCCACTGGTAGCTGAAGGAATCCGGAGTCGGGCTCCAGCTACCGACGTCAGCGCTCAGCGTCTCCCCGACGATCAGGGCACCGTTCACCGCGATCTCGGCTGGCCCGGTGAAGGTGCCTGCTGGCACCAGCGAGGTGGGATCCGAGGTTGCAGTTTCGTTGGCGTAGCCAGCGGCGCTACCAGTCACCGAAACGGTGATCGCCTTGCCGACATCAGCCAAGCTCACCTCATAGGTTTCCGAGGTAGCGTCCTCGATCGCCTTGCCGTCCCGGCGCCACTGGTAGGCCAGGGCGGACGGCACCGGCGCCCAGGTGCCGACTTCGGCAGTCAGGGTGGAGCCGACCGTGGCCGAGCCAGCGATCACTGGGGTCGCGGGGACAAAGCTGGCTGCGGCCACGGAATCGGCTGCCACCGAGCGCAGCGTCACCGTGCGATAGCCGGACTTGGTCGCGGTCACCTTGACCGTAACGATCTTGCCAGCGTCAGCGGCAGTGAGCTCATAAGTGGCATCGGTGGCGCCGTCGATGTTTGCCCCGGCCCGCAGCCACTGGTAGCCAACCCCAACCGGGGCCGGAGTCCAGGTACCAGCATCAGCGGTCAGCGTCTGACCAACCACGAAGCTGCCAGCAACACTCACCTCGTCCGGACCAGCCAACTCAGCTGCCGCAACCGTGGCCGTAGCCGCTGACGTCACCGTCTTATCGGCATAGCCGTCCTTGGCGCCGCTCACCTCAACGGTGATCGCCTTACCGGCCTCGGCTGCGCTCACCACGAAGGTGGCATCGGTGGCGCCGTCAATGGCCACGCCGCCGGCCAGCCACACATAAGTCAGTGAGGTCGGGGTCGGCGTCCAGGTGCCCGCGTGCGCAGTCAGCGTCGAATCGACTACCGCGTTGCCGCTGATCGTCGGCGTATCGGCAACGAAGGCGCTAGCCGCCACCGGATCACCATCAGCCGAAACCAGGGTCTGACTGGTGTAACCAGCCTTCACCGCGGTCACCTCAACCGTGACCACCTTGGCCAGATCATCGGCCGCCAGGGTGTAGGACGACGAAGTCGCACCACTGATCGCTACCCCATCACGCAGCCAGCGATAGCTGAAAGCGTCCGGAGTCGGCGTCCAAGTGGCTGCGGCCACGTTCAGGGTCTGGCCAACCGCCAGATCACCGGTGATGGTGATCGCGGTCGGACCAGTCAAGGTGGCCTTGACCACCGCCGCGGTCTGCTCAGAGACGACGGTGGTGTCGGTGTAGCCAGCCAGCGAGCCGGTCAGGCCCACCGAGATCGCCTTACCGATATCTGTAGTCCCCAACTGATAGTTGGTGCCGGTCGCCCCAGCGATCGGGCTGCCATCACGCAGCCACTGCCAACTCAGGTTCGCCGTCGGCGACCAGGGGTCAACCGTGGCCTTCAGCGTCTGGCCAAACTCCGCCGTGCCAGTGACTACCGGCTGGGCGGTCACGAAGCTGCCCGCGGCGACCTCAGTGGTGTTGGTCGAGGTGACCGAAGCATTGGCATAGCCAGCCTTGGTGGCCGTCACGCGGACGGTAATCACCTGGCCCTCATCGGCTGCCGTGAGCCGGTAGCTGGCCGAGGTGGCGGCGGGAATAGCGTCGCCACCGGAGAGCCACTGGTAGCTCAACGCATCCGGCGTCGGCGTCCAGGAGCCCGGATCAGCAACCAGCGTCTGGCCGACCGCCAGTGAACCAGCAACGCTGATCACCGACGGTGCAGTAAACGTGCCGGCCGGCACCTCAGCCGTCGGATCGGACAGCTTGGTCAGGCTGGCATAGCCAGTCGCACTACCGGTCTGAGCGACCGTGATCGCCTTGCCGACGTCGGCAGCGGTGACCTCATAGCTGTAACCAGTAGCGCCATCAATCGCATACCCGGCCCGGTACCACTGGAGGGCAAAGGTTGGCGACGGCGCCCAGTAGCCGGTGCCCACATTCAGGGTCTTGCCAATCGCAACCTGGCCGCCGCCGTCGACCACGATGACCGGCGTGTCGCCGATCATCGTGCCCAGGGCGACCGTGGTCGCGGTGGAGCGGGCCACAGTGTCGAGATAGCCGGTCTTGGCCACGACCACCTGCACCGCCACTGCCTTACCCGCGTCACTGGTGGTCAGGGTGTAGGTGGAGTCGGTGGCGCCGGTGATCGAGGAGCCGTCCCGCAGCCACTGGTAGCTGACACTGTCGGGCGTCGGGGTCCAGGTGCCGGCATCGGCGGTCAACATCTGGCCGACGGCGACGGTGCCACTGACGCCGATCTGCGACGGGGCGGTGAAGGTGCCAGCGGCAACGACGGACGTCTCTGCCGAGGTCGCGCTCGCCGCGGCATAGGTGTCCTTGGTTCCGGTCACCGTCACCGAGATCGTCTTGCCGCGCTCGGCCGCAGTCGGGGTGAAGGTGGTCTCGGTGGCACCGGTGATGTCGGCGCCGTCAGCCTTCCACTGGTAAGCGAAGGCCGGCTCCGGATTCCAACTGCCGGTGTGCGCGGTCAGGGTGGCGGCCACCTTCGGGGTTCCCGAAATCGTCGGGGTGGCCGTGGCGAAGGTGTGGTAGGCCGCAGTCACGGTGAGGGTGCCGGAGAAGGCGCTGCCATCGACAAGGAGGTCTCCGCTGGAGAACGGCACCGAGTAGCTGCCCTCAGCCGGGACGCTTACCGCACCGGAATCAACACTCACACCATCGGGCAGAGTGCCCACCGTCGGCGTCACCCCGGTCAGATCCTTCAGCCCCATCGCGGTGGCGACCTGGGGCACGGCGGCCATTGACACGCTCTGGTTGGTGGCGTTGACCACACCGTAACGGCTGATCACACCGGCCAGCGGCGAGACATCGGCGATGCGGTTGTCGTAGAGCTCGACCAGGCCCAAGATGGGCAGATCGCCCAAGGTGGTGACATCGGTGAGCTGGTTACCCGACAGCCGAGCGGTGATCAAGACGTTGTGGCCGCTAAGACCGGCCAGGCTCGCCACCTGGTTGTTGGTGAGGTCGACTTCGAGCAACTGAGTCAGTCCCGTGAGCGGGGTGAGATCGCTGATCTTATTGTTCGCCGCGCGCAGCGTGGCCAGCTTCGTAAAGCGCGACAGCGTGCTGATCGAGGCAATCCGGTTGCTAGCGATCGTCAGCGTCTTCAGCCGAGTGGTCGCGGTCGAGGTCGACAGCTCCGAGACGCTGGTCAGCTGGTTGTTCGACACATCAAGGGTGACGATCCGCGGCAGGGTGGCCACTGCGGCGAGGCTGGTTAGCGCGTTTCCAGATGCCGTGACGGTGAGCAGGTTCGCGTGGTTGCCCAGGCCGTCCAGGGTGGTCAGAGAGTTGTCCGACACCTCAACGACGCGCAGATCGGCGGCCGAGGCCAGCGGTGTGAGATCGCTCAGGCGGTTTCCGCTGATGTACAGGTTCTGCAAGCCGGAGTGGTTTGCCAATGCGGCGACGGAATCCAACTCATTTCCGCGCAGCTTCAGACTCGCCAGGGTGGTCTTCAGGTTCGCCAACGGCGTGATGTCGGTGATCGAGTTGTCGTCGAAGTCCAGATACCCGATGTTGGTCAGGTATTGCGCTCCCTCGATGGAGAAGATCGTCCGGTCGGCGCAGGACAGGTCGTAGATGTTGGCCAGGTCGATGTTGCTGAAGGTCGTCGTCGAAGCGGGCAGTCCCACCTTCGCCGCCAAGCAGGAGGCGAAGCCCAGGTCGGAGATGGACACATCGATGTGCGACTCCAGGCGGATGAAGCCGGAGAAGTAGGCAGGGTCCCCCTCATGCGCGGCCACATTCGCGAAGTCGATGAAGTACACCCCGGCAGCAGCGGTGATCTTGCCGTCGGCGATGGAAACCCCACTCGGCAGGACGTAGGACGGCAGGACGCCGGCAATGTCTTTCATAGTGAGGCTGGTGGCGGTGTCGCCCTCAACAGTGACCGTCAGGACTTGACCGGTGACATCGGGGGTGACCAGCGCGCTGAGCCCGGCAAGCGGGGTCAAATCACCGATCGCGTTGTTCGACGCGGTCAGGGAGGTCAGCCCGGTCAGCGCCGACAGCCCCGACAGACTGGTGAGCTTGTTGTTGGCCAGTTCAAGGCTGGTCAGGCCGGTCAGCGTGCTCACCGCGGAGATGTCGGTGAGCTCGTTGTCGGACGCATCGAGACTGGTCAGGTTCACCAGTTGCCCCAGACCGTCGAGCTCGGTGAGCGTGGTGTGCTCGATGTTTAGCGAGGTCAGCCCGGTCAGCGTGCTCAGCGGGGTGAGATCGGTCAGCGGGTTGTAGCTCAGGTTCAGCGAGGTCAGCCCGGTCAGATTCTCCATGCCGGCCAGGTCGTAGATGCCCAAGTTGGAGCAATCCAACGAGGTCAGTGTGGCCAGCTCAGCATTGGTGTAGTAGATCGCCTGCTTGTCCAGCGCATTGGCGACGCAGCTGCGCAGCACCAAGTCAGGGAAGGCGACGCCCTCGGCCACGGTCTTGGCTGCCGAGGTAAGCCCGTCGGCGACATACCCGGCCTTGGTGACCGCGATCTGGGCAGCCACCGCATGGCCCACGTCCTCGCCGGTGAGGGTGTAGGTGGCGCTGGTCGCCCCGTCGATCGCGACGTCATCGCGCAGCCAGACGTAGCTGACCGAATCCGGCGTCGGCGTCCAGGTGGCCGAAGCCGCCAGGGTCTCGCCTTGGGTGTACCAACCGGTCACAGTCACCTTGGACGGCGAGGTGAAGGTGGCTTGGGCGACCACATCGGTCGCCGCCGAGGTCACCGGGGTAGCCGCGTAGGTGTCTTTGGTGCCGGTCACGGTGACGGTGATCGCCTTGCCAACCTCGGCCGCGGTCACGTTGAAGGTGGACGACGTCGCACCGCTGATGTCGGCACCGTCAGCCTTCCACTGGTAGCCGAACGTAGGCTCCGGGCTCCAGGTGCCGGGGTGCGCAGTCAGAGTCGAATCGACCTTCGGCGTCCCGGTGATCGTTGGGGTTGGCGTCGCGGTGAAGGTGTTGTAGGTCGAGGTGACCTTCACTGTGCCGGAGTATTCGATGGCGTTCGTGTCGTAATTGCCCGAGACGAAGGTGAGGTCGTAGCTACCTTCAGCATCGGCGACCAAGCTGTTATCGCTCACCGAGATTCCCGACGGGAGGGTGCCCAGCGTTGGCGTCGAGCCAGCTTGGTCCTTCATCGGCAAGGTCGTAGCGACCTGCGGAATCACCCCCAGGCTCAGCGCCTGGCCCCGGGCGTTGAGCGTCAGCAAGCTCGACAGTCCGGAAACCGGGCTGAGGTCAACAATCTGGTTGTCATAGATCTGCAGCTCCGAGAGCATCGGCAGCGTCGCCAGTTCGCTGACGTCGGTGATCTCATTGCCCGAGAGGTATAGCGACATCAGCTGGTTGTGGCCACCCAGCCCGTCCAGGTCGGAAATCCTGTTGCCGGAGAGGTCAACGCTAAGTAGCCCCGTTCGAGGCGCCAGCGGTGTCACGTCGCTGATCTTGTTCCGGGCGGCCTTCAGGGTGGCCAGCAGCGTGAACCTGGCTGCGGTCGTGATCGAAGTGATCTGGTTCCCGGAGATGTCGAGGGTCTTTACCTTGCTAGTGGGTAGCGAAGCCAACGGCGCCAGACTGGTGAGCTGGTTGTCGGCAACCTCGATGGTCCTGAGTCGGGTGAAGGTCCCTGGCAGCGACGGCAGGCTAGTCAGCTGGTTGCCCGAGGCTTTCAGGCTGAGTAGCTGCGTCATCGTGCCGATGCCGGTGAGGCTGGCCAGCCGATTGTCCGACACGTCCAGATTGGTGACACCGGTCAGCCCCGAGAGCGCAGAGATGCTCGAGATCTGGTTCCCGCCAAGGGAGAGGTTCTGCAGCGCCGAGGCCAGCCCGTTCAAGGCGGATACGTCGATGAGGTTGTTGTCGGTCAGGTCGAGACTGGTGAGCCACTTCAATCCGGCCAGCGGGGTGACATCGGAGATGACATTGCCACTCACGTCCAGGGAGACCAGGCCGGTCAAATACTCAGCACCGCCGAGGTAGCGGACCGCCTGGCGCGCGCACCCAACGTGAGGGACGTAGGCCAGGTCGAGGTTGCTGAAGGTGGGCGTCGAAGCTGGCTTGTCGAGACTGGCGGCCACACAGGCCGAGAACGCCGGATCCTGGAACGTCACTTCAAGGTGCGAAGACACTGTGAACGTGCCGGAGTAGATCACCGGCGCGGTGCCCGAGGTGAAGGGGATGTCGTAGATGCCGCCAGCTGCGGTCACCTGGCCAGCATCGATGGTCACCCCGCTGGGTAGATCGAAAGTGGGCAGCACACCGGCGAGGTTCTTGACGGTCAGGTCGGCAGCGGTGGCCGCCTCGACAGTCTGACTCAGGCTCTGCGCGGTGGCGTCCAGGGTGGTCAGGCTCAGCGCGGCGAGCGGGCTGACGTCGGTGATCTTGTTGGCCGACACATTCAGGCTGGTCAACCCGGTGTTGCCAGCAAGTGCGGCCACCCCGGTGAGCTTGTTGGCGGCCAGATTCAGCGTGGCCAGGTTGGTCAGGGTGCCGATCGAGGTCAGGTCAGCGGCCTCCAAGTCGTTGTAAGACAGGTTCAGCGTGCTGATCCCGGTGAGCGCCCCCGCACCCGTCAGGTCAGCGATGGCGCGGCTGGAGCAGTCCAGCGTGCCCGTGATACCGGCCAGCTCGATGCTGCCAAAGACGCTCCCACTCACGCTGAGTCGCTCGCGCAGGCAAGCAGCCAAACCCTCGTCCGGCACGGTCACGTCGCCAGCGTCGACTGTGGTGGCCAGCACTCCAGCGAAGTTGCGGCCGTCCTGGTCGACGCTGAAGGTGATCGAATAGCTGCCGACGCTCACCCCGGTGGCCTGGCCATCAGCGATAGTCAGGTCTTCGGAGCTGCTAATCAGCGTCAACGGCAACCAACCGTTGTACCACCTCAGCGGAATGTCAGTGGGGACGTTCGGGGCAATCGTCCAACTCACCGTTTGACCGGTAGCGGTGAGGCCCGCGGCAAACTCAAGGTTCAGCGGCGACAGGTCACTGATGTGGTTGCCTGAGATGTTGAGGGTGGCCGTTTCAAAGTTGCCGGTGTTGAGCGGCTCGACGCTGTAGATGTTGTTGTTTGCGAAGCTCAGCGAGCTGGCGCCGGTGAGCGCGTAGGCGCCGGTCAAGTCGCTGATGCCTCGGTTGTCGCAGTTCAGGGTAGTGATAGCGGCCAGCATCGGGCTGGAGAATGCTGATCCCCGCGGGAGACCGAGTTCATCGGCCAAACAAGCGGCGAAGTTGGAGTCCGGAACGTCCACTGCCGGGTAGATGACCTTGGTGGTGAGCACCCCGTCAAAATCCCAACCGATGCCGTACTCGTTGCCGCCGAAGGTGATTGTGTATTGACCCGCCACCGCGGAGAGCGCGCCACCGAAGGCGTCAATGGTGAGGTTCGAACTGCTCGGAGTCAGAGTGCTCGGGTATTCGCCGTAAGGCAGTCGCGTCGGCACGATGGTGGCGACATCACGCGCAATGGTCCAGTCAGCAGTCTGTTCATGAGCATTCAGCGTCAGCAAGCTCCAGGCCCCGGCCAGCGGCTGCAAGTCGACAACATGGTTGCCGGAGATGTCGAGGCTCTCCAGGCTCTCCAACGCTCCCAAGGGCGCGACGCTGCGGATCGCGTTGCTGGCGAAGCTGAGCGAGGTCGCGCCGATGAGGTTCTCCGCACCGGCCAGGTCGGCGATGCTGCGGTTGTTGCAGTTGAGGCTGCTGAGCGCGTTGAGCGCGGCCACCTCGAACGTCGGGCCGGCAACCGTCAGCGCATCGGCGAGGCAGGCGGCAAAGCCCGCGTCGTTGATGGTGACCGTCTCCCCCTCCGCCCGGGCTGGCAGTGCCTCAACGGTGAGGTAGCCGAAGCCGAGAGCGAGGGAAACCAGCATGGCTGCGCTGCCACGAACAAGCTTGGAAAGTGTCGAACTGCGGTTCATTTCGTTCCCTTTACTGGGGCGGCGACGCCACATCGCCAAGAATCCCAAAGAGATGGTACCGGTAAAATGTACGTACGGTTAAAAACCCTAAGGAAATCCTCGCGAGTTGCCGCTGACTAGGGCTTTAACTACCGGTCCCATCCTCAGCTTGGGTTGGAATAGGCGATTATTGTCACCCTTAGTGGGGACTCATTAATGCACCACGCGGGTGACATTAACCCCAATGTCACCCTGAATGGGGACAGCCTGTTCAGATAGTGATCCTCAGGTGTGACACAGGTTCCCCACAGCCACCCAAAGCCCGCCAGCTTCCGACTACGCTGAGTCAACCCACTGAAGGGATAGCTGCCATGCAGACGGCAACCGCTAGGCGAATCACGGTCCATCGACCCTTCGACGGCAGCGTCTACGGCGAACTGGAAGCCACTGATGCGGCCACCACGAGAGCCGCCATTGCCCGGGCCCGCCGGGCACAGGCTCGCTGGGCTGAAGTGCCCGTGAAGGAGCGCTCCCGCATCATCGCGACGGTGGCCAGCCTGACCCTCAGCAATGCCGACCGCATTCTCGATGTCATTCAGGACGAGAGTGGCAAGGCCCGGCTCAGCGCCTTCGAGGAGGTGATGGACACCGCCCGGGGGCTGCGGGTCTTTGCCAACGCCGCCCCAGCCCTGTTGCGCCCAGCCCGCCGCGCTGGGGCGATCCCCGTGCTCACTCGCACGTTCGAGCATCACCGTCCGGTTGGGGTGGTCGGCATCATCACGCCCTGGAACTACCCCTTCACACTGCCAGCCACCGACGCCGCCCAGGCCCTGCTGGCCGGGAATGCGGTGGTGCTCAAGCCCGACTCCCAAACCCCGCACACCGCGATTCTGTTGGCTGAGTTGTTCGCCGCAGCCGGCCTGCCTGAGGATCTGTTCATCGTGCTTCCTGGTGCAGGCACCGAACTCGGCCCGGTGCTGGTGGCCGAGGCCGACTACCTGATGTTCACCGGCTCCACCGCCACCGGACGGATCCTGGCCAAAGCCTGCGCCGACCGATTGATGGGCTTCTCAGCCGAACTGGGCGGCAAGAATCCCCTACTGGTGCTGCCTGATGCCGACCTCGACGCCGCCGCCATCGGTACCGCCAGAGCCGCCTTCGCCAACACCGGCCAGCTCTGCATCAGCATCGAACGCGCCTACGTGCATCGCAGTGTCTACAACGAGTTCATCGACAAGTTGCTGGCAGCCACCGCCACCTTGCGGCTTGGAGTTGGCCACTCCTGGGAGTTCGAAATTGGCTCGCTGTCTTCGGCCAAACAGTTGGCCACCGTGACCAGCCACGTCCAAGATGCCCAGGCTTTGGGAGCCACCGTGCTGGCCGGCGGGCGGGCCCGTCCCGACCTGGGCCCCTACTGCTACGAACCCACGGTGCTGACCGGGGTGACCGCCGAGATGGAGGTCTACCGCGAGGAGACTTTCGGCCCAGTGCTCTCGGTGTATCGCGTCGATACGATTGATGACGCAGTCGAGGCGGCCAATGACTCTCGCTACGGGCTGAACGCCAGCATCTGGTCGGCACATCTGGGCCGATCGGTGGCCGGACGGCTGCGCACCGGCATGGTGAACATCAACGACGGCTACGCCCCTGCCTTCGGCTCGCATGCCGCCCCGATGGGTGGGATGGGCGAATCAGGAGTCGGCCGGCGGCACGGCAGCCAGGGATTGCTGAAATACACCGAGACGCAGACGGTCGCCGAGCAACGCCTGTTGCCGATCGCCCCGCCACCCGGGGTGAGCAATGAGACTTTCGCGAAGGTGCTGACGATGGGAATCCGCGTGATGAATCGAGTACTGCCATGAACGGGCTGAATCTGACCGGATCGACCGTGCTGATCACCGGCGCCGGCAGTGGCCTCGGCCGCGAGTTGGCCGTCCAAGCCTCGGCGCGTGGCGCAACGGTGATCGCCTGGGATCTGGATGGCGACGCCGCCCAAACCACCGCCAACCAGGTTGGTGGCAGCTGGGCGAAAGTGGACGTCACCGATGCCGATGCAGTCGCTGCGGCCGCAGCTGAGCTGGACGTCGATGTGTTGATCAACAACGCCGGGGTGGTCACCGGCAAGTACCTGCTGGAGGCCACTGAAGCCCAGATCCGGCGCACCTTCGAGGTGAACACCTTGGCCGGTTACTGGACCACCCGCGCGGTACTGCCCGGCATGCTCGAGCGTGACCGGGGCGTCGTCGTCACCATCGCCAGCGCGGCAGGCCTAGTGGGCGTGGCCAAACAGACCGACTATTCGGCCAGCAAATTTGGGGCGGTCGGTTTTACCGAGAGCCTGCGCGCTGAGCTGCGCTCCTTCGGCAGCCGGGTGCGCACGCTGTTGGTGGCGCCGTACTACATCAACACCGGCATGTTCGAAGGGGTGCGCACCAAGTTCCCACTGCTGCTGCCCATTCTGGAAACGTCCAAGGTGGCCGCGAAGGTGCTCAACGCGATTGAAGCTGGCCGCCAACAACTGGTGCTGCCGCCAATGGTGCGGTTGGTGCCGCCGCTGCGCATCTTGCCGCCGGTGGCCTTCGACGTCCTGCTTGACCTGTTCGGCATCAACCACACCATGGATCACTTCGTCGGCCGGCGGCGGTGACGACGCGGGTCTGGGCCGCCTTCGATTTTCCCGAACAACCCACGGCCAACAATGGACGTCAGCGGTTCTGCTTCACCACCGCGCCGCAAGTGCTGCGCGCTACCGAAGCGGTGCAGGTGCCAGTGGTCATCGACGCCGCTGAGCAGGCCGCTTTGGCCGGCTCGTGGGTGCTCGGCGGGCTCAGTTACGGCGCCGGTCAGGTGTGGGACCCCGCCCAACCGGTGCTGGACGGCGGAGCCGAAGGCGTGTTGGCCCACTTCGAGGTCTACGCCAGCGAGCCCCAGCCGTGGCCGGTCAGCGCTGGCGAGCTGCCCGATTTGGACTGGTTGCCCGAGAACGCATTGGCCAAGGGGCGCTCCCCGGCTGCCGCCATCGAGGAGGTACGGGAGCGGATCGCCGCCGGCGATTTCTACCAGGTGAACCTCACCAGCCGCTGGCGCGCGGTGCGTCCGGTCAGCTTCGACCTCTTCGCCTACTTCGCCAGCTTGGCCGCCGCCCAGCCCGACGGCTACCTGCTGTACTCGGAGCTGGCTGGGGTGGCCAGCATTTCCCCAGAGCTGTTCTTCCACCGCCGTGGCCGCGACGTGCGCACCCAGCCCATGAAGGGCACCGCACCGGCGGAGCGTCCCGGGACTGAGTTGCTCAACAGTGCCAAGGACCGCGCCGAGAACCTGATGATCGTCGATCTGCTGCGCAACGATTTGGGCCGGGTGTGCCTGCCGGGCACCGTGGTCGTTGATCGCCTTTTCGAGTTGCATCAGCTGCCCACCCTTTGGCAGCTCACCTCAACCGTTTCGGGACGCACTTCGGCCGAGACCACCTTGGCTGGGCTGTTCGCGGCGCTGTTTCCGTGCGGCTCGGTGACCGGGGCCCCCAAAGCTGCCGCGATGGCGGCGATCGCTGAGCTGGAGGCCAGCCCGCGCGGTTGGTATTGCGGCGCGCTCGGCGTGATCCGTCCGGGTGGCGAGGCCACCTTCAACGTGCCAATTCGCACGGTGGAGTTCGCCCACGACCAGCTGATTTGCGGGGTGGGCAGCGGGATCGTCGCCGATTCCGACCCCGACCAGGAGTTGGCGGAATGGGCGACCAAAGGCCGCTTCTTGGGGGTCGCCCCGCTGCGGGCGATCGAAACCATGCGCAGCGTGGACGGCGAGTTGCAGCGCCGCGATGCCCATTTGGCCCGGCTGGTGGCCAGTTGCGCCGACCTGGGCTTGAGCGTCGACCTCGACGAGGTGTTGGCCGCCTTGGCCGGGGCCGTCCCGGCTAACGGAGACCATCGGGTCCGGCTGGTGGCTGGAGACGGGCCGCCAATGGTTGAAGTGGCACCGGCTCCCCCGTCCGGGGCGCCGGTGGTGTTGCAGTTGGCCGCCGAGCCGTTGGACGTGGTTCGGCTGGAGCCGGTGATCGTCCACAAGACCACCTACCGGGCGCACTACGACCGACTGCGAGCCCTCGCCGACCCGCGGGCTTTCGATGTGATCTGCCATGACGGCACCGAGCTGACCGAATGCTGCCTGGGCAACCTGGCGCTCAAGCTGGACGGCGCTTGGTACACCCCGCCGGTCGCCGCGGGGCTGCTGGCCGGGACGATGCGAGCCGAACTGCTGGCTGCGGGACGAGTTGCCGAACGCCACCTGCCGATCACTTCTCTGACGGCGGCCGAGGGACTGGCGTTCTTCAACTCGGTTCGCGGGTGGTGTCTGGCCCAGCTGATCTAGGCTGGCAACCATGACGGGCCTGATCGCTGTAGATGCTGGCCAGAGCGGCATCCGGTTACGCTGCACTGATCCCGCCGTGGTTGCTGAGGCCGCGACCGCGGGCATCATCACCGCGGAACCATTGATGCCGCAGTTGGCTGCGGTCATCACTGATTTCGTCCAAACACATGAGTTGCGACCAACTGTTGTCGGGGTGGGTAGCAGCGGTTTGACCACTCCCGAAGCTGGCGAGCTACTGGGCTTGCTGAGCCACCTCGGGGTAAGGAAAGTCGCGGTGGCCCACGACGCCACCACCAGCTATCTCGGTGCGCTTGGCGATCACCCCGGTGCGGTGATCGCGGTGGGCACCGGAGTCGTCACTTTGGCGGTGGGAGCCTCCGAGATCGCCCGGGTGGACGGCTGGGGCTATCTGCTCGGCGATGCTGGCAGCGGCTATTGGATCGGTCGGGCCGGGCTAAACGCGGCCATGCGCTATTACGACGGCCGCGGCCAGGCCACCGACCTATTGGATCGACTGCGGGCCGAGTTCGAGCACCCTGAGACTGCCTACATCGAACTGCAAAGCGATCCTCGCTGGGTGAGCCGGGTAGCGGCTTTCTCGCTTCGGGTTGATCAAGCTGCCGCCGAGGGGGACGCGGTGGCCGGGCAGATTTTGGCCGAGGCGGCCGCCGAGCTCTCCGACAGCGTCATCACCGGCCTGCGCCGGGTTGGGTTGATGGGCGAGCAACCCCCGGCGGTCTGCGCGCTGGGCAAGGTGCTCGATTCGCCCCGCATCCGGAACCGTTTCGTGGCCTACCTGCGCCTGCATTGGCACGGCCTTGAGCTGACCCCACCCGCTGGCACCTCCCTGGACGGCGCGGCACTGGCCGCATCGCTGGCCCCCGATAGCCCCCTGTTGAAGTTGGTGGCGGTCGCTGAGTGTTGAGCGTTCCCGGCTCGCTTCACTTCCGGCCCTTAGTTGGCACCGGCCAGTTCCCTGAGCTTGGCCTGCCCTGAGCCAGTCGAAGGGTCGATGGGTTGCCCGTTGGGGAGTGTCAGTGGGCTGGTTTAGAATAGAACACATGTTCGAGTCATCGGGGGTTGGTGCTGCGCAGCGGTTGCGCGCCGCTATTGCTGCCCGCACCCAGGCCGAAATCGATGAAGCGGTCGCGATCGCTGATCTGGCTGCGGAGAACGCTTGGCCCGAAGATGCTCAGTTTGATGTGGTTGGTTCTCGGCCGATCCGGATCGGCGCGGACGGTACCGCGCTGGTTGATGAGTTCCTGCCCTTAGAAGTCGCGGCGTTGAAGGGCATTTCGGTAGCGGCGGCGACCTGGCTGATCCGTGATGTCGTGAACTTGAAAGCCCGCCATCCGCACCTGTGGTTCCAAACCACCAAAGGACATATCCCGGTGTTTCGGGCCTGCCAGTTAGCGGTCGAGGTCGCCCGCTACGACCTGTCCCTTGACCAGGCCCGAGCCCTGGATGCCGAGTTGGCGCCCAAGATCGCCACCCTGCCCTGGGCACGGGTGCTGCGCTTGGCCCGTGGCTTGATCACCATCATCGCCACCGACAAAGTGACCGCTTTGGCCGAGCAGGCCCGCACCCAGCGCTACGTCCGTAAACACCCCACCGATGACCCCACCGTGGCCTATGTCGAAGCCCGCGTCGATACCGCTGATGCGATCTTCTTCGACGCCGCTGTTGACCGCATCGCCGACATCCTCGGCACCCAAGGCGACCTCGACCCCAAAGAGATCCGGCGAGCCAAAGCAGTCGGCATCCTCGCCACCCCAGCCCGAGCCCAACTCCTGTTGACCGAAGCAATCAGCGACCCGCCAAGTTCCCTGAGCTCGTCGAAGGGTCCAAAGATACGCGCCACCGATCAGCGCCTCCTGCCCAAAGCAACCGTCTATGTCCATGTCGCCGAAGAAACCCTGCTCACCGGACGAGGCACCGCCCGCGTTGAAGGGGTCGGCGCGATCCCAGCCGCCATGCTCAAACTCCTGCTGGGTAACACCAGGGTCCGCCTCACCCCAGTGATCCAACCCTTCGCCACCCACGCCGTCGACAGCTACGAAATCCCGGCCCGAATCCGCAACCAAGTCATCCTGCGCGACCGAACCGAAGTGTTCCCCCACTCCGCCCGCCCCGCCCGCAACAAAGACCTCGACCACACCAAACCCTTCGTCGCTGGCAAACCCAACCAAACCCGGGCCAACAACCTCGGCCCACTCACCCGCAAAGCCCACCGGGCCAAAACCCACGGCCACTGGCACCTCCACCAACCCGCCCCCGGCATCTTCCACTGGCACAGCCCAGCCGGAAACCAATACCGAACCGGCCCCAACGGCACCACCCACCACGGGCACAACCCCAACCACACCCCCTACGACCAAGCCCAATGGCAACACGACCAAGACGAGCCACCACCCAAACCACCCCCGACGGGCTGAACCGAGCCGACCCGGATTGCGCGATAACCTTGTGGCGCTGCCCATCCCAGCTGATTCGAAAGGCTCCCCTTGCCTGCGTCGCACGCGTTCGTACTGACCAGTTTTGGGGGCGGCAATGCCCTATCGCCGTTCCGCACCACCGCCCTGGTGAAACGACTCAGCGCCGCAGTGCCCGGCGTCAGCGCAGTCTCGGCCCGGTATTGGCATTGGGTGGCCAGTTCCGATCAGCTCGACGCGGCCACCACCGAAACCGTCGGCCGCCTACTCACCTACGGCCCAGCTGCTGGCACGTCCGCCACTGGGGCGCACACGGCCACCATCATCGTCGCCCCCCGCTTGGGCACCCTGTCGCCGTGGGCGTCCAAGGCCACCGACATCGCACACAGCTGCGGGGTGCCGATCCGCCGGGTTGAGCGGGTCACCGAATACACCCTGGCCAGCGCCGCACCGCTCACTGAAGCAGAGTGGGCGGCCTGCGCCGTGCTGCTGCACGACCGGATGACCGAATCGGTCTTCGCCACCGTCCCGGCCTCAGCGGCCCTGTTCAACGAACGCGTCGCCGAACCGATGGCCCACGTCGACGTCCTCGGTCGCGGCCGGACGGCGATCACCGAGGCCAACATCAGCTTCGGCCTGGCGCTGTCTGACGACGAAATCGACTACTTGGTCGACGCCTTCACCGGGCTCGACCGCAACCCCACCGACACCGAACTGATGATGTTCGCCCAGGCCAACTCCGAACACTGTCGGCACAAGATCTTCAACGCCGAGTTTGTCGTCGACGGCGAAGCCAAAGACTCCTCGTTGTTCGCAATGATCCGCTACACCGAGGCCGTCTCCGGCGCTGGCACCGTGGTGGCCTACTCCGACAACTCCTCAATCATGGAGGGCGGCGAAATCACCCGCTGGGCCCCCGAATCCGCGGACGGCCCCAGCCGCTACACCGCCCGCCCTGAGGTGGCCCACGTTTTGATGAAGGTGGAAACTCACAACCACCCGACCGCGATCAGCCCCTTCCCCGGTGCAGCCACCGGTGCCGGCGGCGAGATCCGCGACGAAGGTGCCACCGGGCGAGGTTCGGCCCCCAAAGCGGGCCTGACCGGTTTCGCAGTCTCCAACCTGCACCTGCCCGGCACCGATGAGCCGTGGGAACGCGAGACCTACGGCGCCCCCGCCCACATCGCTGCCCCGCTGGAAATCATGACCACCGGCCCGCTCGGCGCCGCCGCCTTCAACAACGAGTTTGGCCGTCCGGGCCTGGGCGGCTTCTTCCGGGTGTACGAACAGACCGTGGACGGCGTGCGCCGCGGCTACCACAAGCCGATCATGAGCGCCGGCGGTTTGGGCGCCATCAGCGCTAGCCAAACCCACAAGATCGCCTACCCGGCCGGCACCCTGCTGATTCAACTCGGCGGGCCGGGCATGCGCATCGGCATGGGCGGCGGCGCGGCCTCGTCCATGGCCGCAGGCGCGAACGCGGCCGAACTCGACTTCGATTCGGTCCAGCGCGGCAACCCCGAGATCCAGCGCCGCGCCCAAGAGGTCATCAACCACTGCTGCAACTCCGGCGAGGACAACCCGATTCTGTCCATCCACGACGTGGGTGCCGGTGGGCTCTCCAACGCCTTCCCCGAATTGGTGGACGGCGCTGGCCTCGGCGCCCGCTTCGACCTCTCGGCGGTGCCGGTTGAGGAATCCGGCCTGGCCCCCAAGGAGATCTGGTGCAACGAGAGCCAGGAGCGCTACGTGCTGGCCATCGCCCCGGAATCCCTGCCCCGCTTCGCCGCCCTGTGCGAGCGCGAGCGCTGCCCCTTCGCCGTGGTCGGCGTTGCCCAGGACGATGGCCAGTTGGTCTTGGCGCCGACCAGCATCGACGGCATGGCCGATGACCGGCCGATCGACATGCCAATGGAGGTGCTGCTCGGCAAACCGCCGAAAATGTGCCGCGAAGTCAGCCACGTCACCTGGAGTGCGCCGCCGCTGAACCTGGAGGACCTGGACGTCCGCGAGGCCGCCTACGCCGTGCTGCGGCATCCGAGCGTGGCGTCAAAGCGGTTCCTGATCACCATCGGCGATCGGTCGGTGGGCGGCCTGAATCACCGCGACCAAATGGTCGGGCCCTGGCAGGTGCCAGTGGCCGACGTGGCAGTGACCCTGAGCGATTACACCGGATTGGCCGGGCAGGCGATGGCCTCCGGCGAGCGGATGCCGCTGGCCAGCGTGGACGCACCGGCTTCGGGCCGGATGGCGGTCGGCGAAGCGATCACAAACCTGCTGGCTGCGCCGGTGACGCTAAACAGGGTGAAGCTGTCGTGCAACTGGATGGCCGCCTGTGGCGAGCCCGGCGAAGATGCCGCCCTCTATGACACGGTCGCTGCGGTGGCGATGGAGCTCTGCCCAGCGCTGGGCATTTCGGTGCCGGTGGGCAAAGATTCCCTCTCGATGCGCACCCGCTGGACCGACGCTACTGGCGTCGCCAAGCAGGTGACTTCACCGGTTTCGCTGGTGGTCTCGGCTTTCGCGTCCCTGGATTCCGTGGCCGACACCTGGACCCCCCAGCTGGCCGCCGGTTCGGCGCTGGTGTTGGTTGACTTGGGCGCTGGGCAGAACCGGCTCGGCGGCTCGATGTTGGCCCAGGTGACCAACCAGTTCGGCGATGTAGTGCCCGACCTGGACGACCCGGGCCGGCTGGTGGCCCTAGCTGGAGCGCTTACCCAACTGCGCACCGAACACCTGGTCACCGCCTACCACGACCGCTCCGACGGCGGTCTTTGGGCGGCGGCCACCGAGATGGCTTTCGCTGGGGCCACCGGGGTGGAGCTCGACGTGGCGAGCATCCCGGCACTGTTTACCGAGGAGCTCGGGGTCGTCCTTGGGGTGGCTGTTGCCGACGCCGAGCGCGTCCTGGCGGTGCTCGCCGCCCACGGTTTGGGCGAGCTCAGCTCGGTAGTCGGGCGGACGGTCGAAGGCCGCCGGGTTCGGGTTGCCGGGCTGCTGGACGAAGACCTGCGTGACCTGGCCCAAGCCTGGGATGAGGTCTCCTGGCGAATCGCCGCCCTGCGCGACAACCCCGAATGCGCCGACGAAGAGCACGCCGCCTTCGGTGCGGACACCCCCGGTCTCGTGGTCGCGCCCACTTTCGACCCGACCCACGACATTGCCGCGCCCTACCTTGCCAACGGCGCCCGGCCAAAGGTGGCGATCCTGCGCGAGCAGGGCGTCAACAGCCACGTCGAGACGGCCTATGCCTTCGCCCAGGCTGGCTTTGACGCCTACGACGTCCACATGACCGACCTGCAATCGGGGCGCTTTGATCTGGCCGACGCGGTCGGCTTGGTGGCTGGGGGCGGCTTCTCCTATGGCGACACCCTCGGCGCCGGCGAAGGTTGGGCCCGCTCGATCCTGTTCAACCCAGCCCTGACCGAATCCTTTTCGGCCTTCTTCGCCCGCGAAGACACTTTCGGCTTGGGCATCTGCAACGGCTGCCAGATGTTCGCCGCGCTGGCCGACATCATTCCCGGCGCCGAAGCCTGGCCGCGATTCACCCGCAACCGGTCTGAGCAGTTCGAGGGCCGGCTTTCCCAGGTGGAGGTGCTGGAATCACCGTCGATCTTCTTCGCCGACATGGCTGGCAGTCGGCTCCCGGTGGCGGTCGCCCACGGTGAGGGCTTCGCTGACTTCTCCGTCCGCGGCGACCAGAGCGCCGTGGTGCGCTCCGTGCGCTTTATCGACGCCGCCGGCAACCCGGCAACCACCTACCCGGCCAACCCAAACGGTTCCCCGGACGGCCTCACTGCCGTCACCACCGGCGACGGCCGCTTCACCGCGATGATGCCGCACCCCGAGCGCGTCCACCGCAACGCTCAACTGTCGTGGACTTCCGCCCCGGTAGCCGAGCCAAGCCCGTGGTTGCGAATGTTCCGCAATGCCAGGGCCTGGGTGGGCTGAGCGCCGTCGGTCAGCGCTTCAAGGTGTAACTGTCGATTCGCTTGCCGGAGACGGAGTAGAACTCGAAACGCAGCTTCGTCTCGCTGACGGTCACCTTCTGCGCGCCCCAGTTGGCGGCATACCGAACGGCGCTGCCAGCCAGTTTCTTGCCAAACGAGTAGCGCGACGCACCGCCGAGCCCGTTGACGAAGTAGACCACGCCACCGCGCAGCACCCGCTCATAGGTGTGGGAGTGCCCCGAGAGGACCACGTCGGCTCCCCACTTCGCAAACGGCCAGCGCATCTTCTTGGTCGAGCCGTGATCGCGGTCGGAGGAATAGGGCGGATGGTGGTCGTAGACGACATTCCACGCCGACGTTGATTTGGCGAGTTGGGCTTTCAGCCACGCCGCCTGTCGCGAAGTGCTGCTGGTGCCGTCCGGCTCCTGGGAGTTGGAGTTGAGGACGAAGAAGTGGACCGGGCCTTGGACGTAGTCGTAGTACCGCTCATTTCCGGAGCTGTTGACTAACCCGGCGCCAGGTAGGCGGAAGTAGCGCAGGTAGGTCGACGGCCCCGGCTTGGCGTCGCTGTAGTCGTGGTTGCCCAGCGCTGGAAAGAAGGCGTTTACGGCTGCTCGCCCGACTGGGCACTTAGTCCCGGTGGTAGTCACATCGGCCAACCACTTGCAGTAGTAGGCGCCGGTCGATCGGTCGTATCGCTTGCTCCCGCTGCCACCAGCGGAGGCGTAGTAGTCATCGCCGGTGGCGAGGATGTAGGCGGGCTTCCACTTGGCGACCAAGCGCGCGACCGCAGCTTCATGGCTGTTCTTCTTGCCGTAATCACCGATCACAGCGAAGGTCGTCTCCTGGCTGACCGCCCCCGTAGCGTCGGCGCTAGCTTTGCCGGTGGCCTCCGAGGTGGCCGCTGAGGCCGGTGGCGCCACTGGTGAAGCCGGGGCGCACGCCGTCAGACCCAAGGCAGCCACCGCCACCCAGATCGCCATTGCCGTAGGCAGCTTTTTGATCATGTTTCTCCCAGCAGTAGAGGCCCACGCTACCCCGGCCTGGCAGCCTGCGGGCTAGTAGCCTGACTCCATGAGCAGTTTCAAAGAGCCGACCAACGACGAACTGTGGGCTCAACCGCCGACATCGCCAGCGGCGTCAGCCCCCGCCAACCTGCCGGTCCCGACGCCGCCCCCTGCCCTTCCGCAGCCGATGGCGACCTCGCAGCCCGGGAAGGGCAACCTGGCCCTGGCGATTACCTCAATTGCCGTCGGCATTCCGATTAGCGCCATCGCTGGCGGCACCGCTGGACTGGCCGGCTTGGTCGTGGCCTGGATCGGCATCGTCGGGGTCAACCTGGCGTTCTCCTGGAGCCAGCGCAAACTCTGAGGCCAGCTTCAGCCCAGCTTGAGTTCGGTGCCCACGAGGCGACGATAGGCCTCGAAGTAGCGCTCCCGAGTGGCTTGGACGACCGCCTCCGGCAGTGCCGGCGGCGGAGTGTCCGAGGCCTTGTCCCAGCCAGATTCCTTGGCCAACCAGTCACGCACGTATTGCTTGTCGAAGCTGGGCAGGCTCTTGCCCGGCTGCCAGGTCTCGGCGTCCCAGAAGCGGGACGAATCCGGGGTCAGCACCTCATCAGCCAGCACCAGAGTGCCATCGGCACGCAGGCCGAATTCGAACTTGGTGTCGGCCAAAATGATGCCCCGCTCGGCAGCCATCTCGGCGGCCTGGGCATAAATCTTCAAAGTGGCTTCGCGTAGCCGAGAAGCCAAGTCGACACCGTGCAGTTCAACGATGGTGGCGTAGTCGACGTTTTCGTCATGCTCACCCATCGGCGCCTTGATCGCCGGGGTGAAGATCGGCTCGGGCAACTTGCTGCCATCCACCAAACCTTCAGGCAACTCGATGCCACACACGGTTCGTGAGGCCTGGTACTCCACCCAGCCTGAGCCGGTCAGGTAGCCGCGAGCCACACACTCCACCGGCACCATCGCCAGCTTCTCCACGATCACGCCGCGACCAGCGAACTCGGCCGGAACCTCAGCTGAGACCACATGATTGGGGAAATCGATCTGCGAGAACCACCACTGCGACAGCTGCGTCAGCACCACCCCTTTCTCCGGAATCGGGGTGTCGAGGACGAAGTCGAATGCCGAGATCGCATCGGAGGCCACCATCAAGATGCGGTTATCGGGCCAGGCGTAGAGTCGGCGGACCTTGCCGGCGTGCAGAAGACGGAATTCAGGCATGCGGCAAAGCCTATCGATACCGCCGTGGTCGGCTATCTTCGCTACGTGACAATTGGCTCGGGTCGAACCCCGATCATCCTGCTGGTCGAGGACGAGGCCGCGCTGCGCGAAGCCGTCGAGCGCCACTTGGCCGACCAGGGCTTCACCGTGGTCACCGCCGCCACCATCAGCCAGGCCCGGGCAGCGGCCTGGGAACACCAACCTGATCTCCTGCTGCTGGACGTCCTGCTGCCCGACGGCTCCGGCTACGAGCTGTGTGCTGAACTGCGCGCCGCCACCACCGCACCGATCATCTATCTGACCGCACTGGGTCAGGACCGGTCGGTGGTTCGAGGACTGGAGGCCGGGGGCGATGACTACATCTCAAAGCCGTTCAGTCTTGAGGTGCTCACCGCTCGAATCAATGCCCAGCTGCGCCGAATCGGCTCACCTAGAGCCGCCCGGATCGACCTACCGCCGCTCCATCTGGACTTCGTGTCTGGTCGGGTGAGCTTGGAGGGGCGCTCGATCAAGCTGTCCAAAATCGAACTGCAACTGCTGGGCTACTTCGCCGCTCACGCCGGAATCGGGGCCACCCAGGAGGAGTTGCTTTCCTCAGTTTGGGGAGACAACTCCGGCGTCCCCACCAACACCGTTCGCCAACACGTCTCCTCGTTGCGGCGCAAGCTGGGCCTCGACGCGGCCAGCCCCTTCGAGCTGGTGCACACCGCCGACAAGCGCTATGTGTTCCAGCAGGTGCGCTTTCCAACTACCGGCCAGCGAGCGGAACCGTAAACCGCACCGTCACCCCGGCACCGGGCTCGGAGGCCAGCTGCAGCTCACCGCCATGAGCCGCCACGATGTGAGTGGAGATCATCAGCCCCAGGCCCAGCCCCGCATCCCGAGCTGAGCGGACGCCCTCGCGGCGACCCTGCACCGGGCGCTCACCCAACTGGGCCAACAGCTCCGGTTCGATCCCCTCGCCGGTGTCACTGACCTGCACTTCGGCGAACCCGTCCAGCTCGCGCACCGCCACCGTGATCTCACCGTGGCAGGTGTGGCGGGCTGCGTTGGTGAGCAGGTTCACCAGCACCTGAACAATTCGCTCCCGATCTATCAGCGCAACCGGGGCCGCGCTCCCCCGCTCCAAGGCCAAGGCGTTGCCCCCTTGGCTCCACAACGGCCCATAGACCCGCAGCGTCTCCTGAACCAGCGCGCCGAGATTCTCCGGCCGGGTGCTCAGCTGCAGCCGTCCGTCCCTGATCCGGGCCAGATCGAGCAGTTGGGCAACGATCCGAGCCAGCCGGTCGGTCTCAGACTCGATCACCCCCAGATCGTGGGTCACCTGGCCGAGCCCGCTGGTCGACCCACCCAGTCGTCGAGTCGCCTCTTCGGCGTGGGCCCGGATCACCGTAAGCGGGGTGTTGAGTTCGTGGGCGACCATCGCCAGCAGTTCCGACTTGGCCTGATCCACCTGGGCCAGCTCGGCGTTCTGGGCGATCAACTGCGCCTTGATCGACTCATAAATGCGAATGAGCAGCCGCAAGGCCGCAGTCAGCGCCAAACCGCTAGCCACCACGCAGTAGATGACATCGGTCATCACCATCATCGGCGACGGCAACGCCGAGACCAGCTCAGGACGGTAATAGGCCACGGCAATGCAGCCAATGAAGATGCCAATCTCCAGTGGCAACAGCACCCATAGGGCCACGCCATCGAGGATGAACGCCGAAAAGACGATCGCAAACACGAAGAAGGCCGGCATCCCGCTGTAGTAGCCGCCGCCAGCGAAGAAGAACCAGGGGAACACCACCATGAACAGCCCGACTACGGTGATCACATAGGTCAGTTGGTAGCGCCCGGTGGTGCGGGCGAACCACAGCAGCCCGATGGTGGCGAACCCGGAGGCCACATTGAGTAGCACCGTAGCCAGATTGCTGCCTTGAGCTGCATTTGCAGCCGCCGAGATCCAGCAGATCGCCACCCCGACGATGCCCGCGGCGGTCACCAGCTGCTGGCGAAAGTCCAGATCTGGCGGCCACAGCACACTACGCAGTCTCGGCAGGCTGAGAACGCCCTCGGAATCGACCATGCGCCAGACCCTACTTCCGCAAGGCCTCCACCGACCGCGATAACGGATTTGTTACCGCCTGGTCGTTAATGGATCCATTATCGAGGCCCGTCAATGCCCCTAAACGGTTGAGTATCTGTCCTCGGGGGCGCATCGGCTGATCGCCCACGGGGATCACAGAGGGGGATGACCATGCGCAGGTTGGCTGCACTGGTAACTGCAGGACTATTGGCGATCGGCTTGTTTGCCGGTGCGCCGTCCTTGGCTGAGGCCAAAGCTAAGAAGCCATCACCAATCACGGTGGCACCCGCAGTGCCCACCCGGGGCGTTGCCTTCAAGCTGACCGGGAAGATGCCCACCAAGGTGGTGCGTCCGGTCGTGGCCCAATACAAGTCGGGTTCGAAGTGGAAGACCCTTGCCTCAGGCAAGACCAATAAGAAGGGCGCCTACAGCTTCACCGTCAAGACTTCGGCCAGCAAGCTGTCGGTGCGGGTCGTCGCCAAGAAGGTGAAGATCAAGAAGAAGAAGTACGCCAAGGTGACCACCAAGACCAAAACCTTCAACACAGTCGCTCCGGCTACCCCGCCACCACCAGCCCCGGCGATTACCTCACAGGCGCTGCCACTGACCACCGCCACTCTCCAGTACTCGGTTCAGCTGACCGCTTCGAATGGGTCAGCTCCCCTAGCCTGGTCAGCCACTGGCCTGCCCGCCGGGATGAGCATCGAAGCCGCCACCGGCAAGATCACCGGCACCACCACTACCCCGGGCAAATACCCGGTGACCGTCAAGGTGACCGACAAGCTCGGACGATCCGCAAGCAAGTCCCTCGACCTCAAAGTGGGCAGCAGCGACCGCCTGACCTCAGCTGGCTGGGCGCACACCTGCGCGATCAACACCGCCGGCGGGCTGGGGTGTTGGGGGGACAACAGCGCCGGGCAACTGGGCGACACCACCAAGACCCAGCGCAACGCCCCAGTGCAGGTGCTTGGCTTCAACAGCGGAGTGGTTGCGGTCACCGCTGGCTCCTACCACACCTGCGCTCTTACCAGCGACGGCCTGGTCTACTGCTGGGGTTCCAACAACCACGGCCAACTCGGCGACGGCACCACCACCGATCGAGACCGCCCCACGCTGGTGAGCGGCATGAACTACGTGACGACAATTGATGCTGGGTCGACAAACACCTGCGCCTTGAGCACCCTCGACACACCGTTCTGCTGGGGTGACAACTCCCAGGGCCAGATCGGCGATGGCACCCTCGAAGACCGCCCCACCGCAACCTGGGTGCACTATCTGGCCGGCGTGAAGTCGCTCTCGGTCGGCGGCACCCATGCCTGCGTCGTCCAGAACAGCGGCTCGGTCAAGTGTTGGGGAAACAACAGCAAAGGGGAACTCGGCAACGCCAACCTGGACGACCAAGCCCTGCCGGTTGAGGTTCAAGGGCTATCCGCAACGGGGGCCTCGGTCTCTTCGGGGTCCGGCCACACCTGCGTGGTTACCACTGCCAACGCGGTGAACTGCTGGGGCTACAACTCATCGGGCCAGCTAGGCGACGACTCCACCACCGACCGGCCAACGCTGGTCATACCGGTTGGGCTTTCCAGTAATGGCCTGGCAGTCAGCAGCGCCCACGCACACACCTGCGCGGTGACAACCAGCGGTTCGGCCAAGTGCTGGGGCGAAAACGCCAATGGTCAGCTCGGCACCGGTTACACCACCGACCGTACGGTACCGGCGCAGGTGTCCGGCCTAACCAGTGGAGTCACCACCATCACCACCGGAGCCCACCACAGCTGTGCTCGCGCGGCGGGCAATGTGATCAAGTGCTGGGGAGCCAACACCAACGGACAGCTGGGCAACGGCACCAACCTGACCAGCTACACCGCAGTTGAAGTAACCGGCCTGAGCTGAGCGAACCCCGTCCGGGCCGGTTCACCCCACCGGCCCGGACGGACGGCAGCGCGCACTTCTCCACCCCACTACTCTGGTGGCCCCAGCCGTCACGAGAGGTAGCGCAGGTGAAGCCGGACAGCGCCAGAGCCCCGATCGTTCTGATCGTCGAGGACGAGGCTCCGCTGCGTCAGGCGGTGGCCCGCCACCTCGGCGAGCAGGGCTTCGAGGTGATCCAGGCGGCCACGGTGTCCGGTGGGTTGGCCGCGGTCTGGGAGCACCAGCCCGATGTGGTGCTCCTCGATGTGTTGCTGCCCGACGGCTCGGGCTACGAGCTTTGCGCCAAGCTGCGGCCGATCACGTCCGCAGCGATCATCTACCTCACCGCGCTTGGCCAGGACGGTGCGGTGGTGCGGGGCTTGGACGCTGGCGGCGACGACTACATGGCCAAGCCATTCAACCTCGACGTCCTCACCGCCCGGATCAACTCCCAGCTGCGCCGCACGGCCTCACCACGCGCGGCCCGAATAGATGTGCCCCCACTGCACCTGGACTTCCTCACCGGTCAGGTACTGCTTGAGGGTCGGGAGATCGACCTCACCAAAATGGAACTCCAGTTGCTCGGGTTCTTCGCCACCAACATTGGCGTGGGCGCCACCCAAGAAGAGCTACTGACCTCGGTATGGCGGGCGAAGTCGATCACGGCAACCAACACCGTGCGTCAGACCGTCTCGTCGCTACGGCGCAAGTTGAGCCTGGACGAAGCGAGTCCCTTCGAGCTGGAGTTCACCTCCGGTAAGCGCTACGTGTTCCGCCAGGTGCGGTTCGACCCGCCAGCCAGCCTGGTCGACTAATCCGTCGGCGCCGGCCCGGCCAGCGGGAAGGTGCAGCGCACGGTGGTACCGACGCCCACCTGGGATTCCAGGTGGAGCTCGCCACCATGGGAGGTGACGATGTGCTTGGTGATCATCAGCCCGACGCCCAGTCCGGTGTCCCGCGCTGAGCGGACACCCTCACCAAGCCCGCGCACCGGGCGCTCACCCAGGTGCTCCAACAGCCCGGGATCGATCCCGGCCCCGGTGTCGCTGACCTGCAGTTCAGCGAAGTCACCCACCACAGCCACGGCCACTGTGATCAGCCCGTCTCTGGTGCAGCGGGCGGCATTTGAAAGCAGGTTGATCAGCACCTGCACCACACGCTCGCGATCAACCATGACCAATGGAGCCGCGCTGCCCCTTGGCACTCGAATGGTGTTGCCGTACTGGCTCCACAGCGGGCGATAGACCTGTAGCGACTGCTGAATGATCGTGTCGAGATTGTGCTCGTCCAGACTAAGTTCGAGCTTGCCGTCGTTGATGCGGCCCAGATCCAGAAGTTGCGACACCAGTCTGCCCAGGCGGTCAGTCTCGGCCTCAATCACCGCCAGATTGCTCGCCTCACTTTGGTCCGCGTCCGGCGCTGCCGCCAATCTGCGCGCCGATTCAGCGGCGTGGGCCCCGATGACGGTGAGCGGGTTCTTCAGTTCATGCGCCACCGTTGCCAGGAAGTCCGTCTTAGCTGCGTCGACTCGGGCCAACTCCTCGTTGCGCTCAGTCAACTGGCTCTTGTTGCGCTCGTAGATGCCGATGAACAATCGCAGGGCGACCACCATCGCCAGACCGGTCGCCAGCACCGAGTAGACGATATCCATCACGCCGCTGAAAGCCGATGCCGGCGGAGTCACGAGTTGCGGAAAGTAGTACGCCGCCAGCATCGTGGCGGTGAAGACCAGCGCCTCCAGTGGCACCAGCACCCGCAGCGCGACCCCGTCCAAAATGATCGCGGAGAAGGCGATGGCGAACATGAAGAAGACCGGCACGCCGCTGGCGAAGCCGCCGCTGGCGAAGAACATCGCCGGGAACAGCACCCCAAACAACGAAGTGATGGCCAGCAGGTAGGCGAAGCGGTAGCGGCCGGTGGCGCGCGCATAAAGCCAGAACCCGAGGACGGCGAACCCGGCCACCGCATTGAGCACCACCGTCCAGGCCGGACTCCCCAGCACTGCGTTGATCACCGCCGAGGCCCAGCCGACCGGCGCGGTCACCATGGCGGCCGCGGTGATCAGTTGGTCACGGAATTCCGAACCCGACGCCGCGACCGACCCGCGCAACCGGCGCACCACCGACTCGAACATGCTCCCGACCCTACTGGCGCAGGCGGCGGCCGGGCGGCCCGAATCAGCTCGAACGACGATAAAAACTCCTTTATCCACGCCGGACGGGAGGCGAACTACCGCGAACATTTCGGCCGGGGGCGGCGCCAATTGGGCCTGCCCGCGCGACCGCGGAAAGGATGAGTCCATGAGCGGCTTGACTGCACTGTTGGTGGCGACCTTGCTGACGATCGGCCTGCTGGCTGCCGTGCCCGCCATTCGTTGGACCACGCTTCGTAAGCCGCGCCCGCCTGCGGGTCCCAGCACCCTCTGACTGGAGTAGTAGCGAACAGCGTTCTCCCTACTCCCGTGGGCTGATTCTCAGCCAGCCGAATAAAAAACCTTTGATCACCAGACGGGCGCGAACACCGCCAACTGAGGATCGATTCTCGTGGGCGCCGCAAAACGAAGTCGCCCGCATCGAAACCAGACTCGGAGGGTGATCAATGCGAAAGTTAGCTGCATTGTTGGTGGCCACAGCTATGGCGGTGGTCACAGCGATCGCCGCCGCTGCTCCCGCCAAGGCAGCTGGTTGGGAATGGGCTGACGGGACGACCCAGAAGACCTGGATTGCCAACTGCGTCAACGGCAACGCGGAGAACGGGGTTGGTGCCTTCGTCGGCTACCTCGCTGACCCGGACAATGGCAGTCCCAGCCCAGGTGAGACCTACTGGATTCACATCTATGCTGCCGGGCTCGGCAATGCCTGCTTTGGCCAGTGGGCGCTCCCTGAACTGGTGTTGCCCCCTCACACCAGGATCGCCACCGACGCGTCCCATAAGATCATGTGCTACGGCAATGGCGTGGCCGATGCTAACTGCCCCCAAAACCTGTCGCCCGGCATCAACTCCGGCTCGCTGCGGATTCCGTCCTCCGACTCAACCAACGGCGGGCTGTGGCCGCTGGGCCAGGGCCAAACCCAGGAATGGCAGATCCCGGTGGTCACCGACCGCCCACTGACGATGTCGCTATTTGGCGCCTACCTGATCGTGGCCGATGGGTTCGGCAACCCGACCTTGCCGCTGGGCCAGGACGTTTACGTCTTTTCCAAGGCGCTGAAGACCAGCTACCCGAACCCGTCCACCACTGGCATCACCAGCAACGCGGCCGTCTCCAAAGCCAATATCTACACCGACGGGTTGGCTGGCACCGGTTACTTCGACCTCGGTACCAACACCAGCTACGGCCTGTTCTCCGATCCGGTGGCGATTCCCGCAGGCGGCCCCAACTGGCAGCCCTACACCGACTGGAAGTCGGCCAACGGCACCTCCAACCTGAAGCCCGGCACCACCTACCACTGGCGCTTCCGGTTCGTCACTAGCGGTGGCGCCACCTACACCGGCACCGACCAAAGCTTCACCACGGCGTCCAGTGGATCCGGCGGTGATCCTGGCACCCCGCCACCCCCAGCCACGCCGCCGACGGCGAAGATCGCGGGCCAGCCTGCTTTGCGCACCGGCCTATCGGTTCCAGTCGCCTGGAGTGGCGCTGCCGGCTCGGCGAAGGTCGTCAACTACGACGTCCGCTACCGCCGCGCCGCTTGGAACGGCAGCTACGGGGCCTGGCAGACCTGGAAGTCCAAGACCACTGCCAGGTCGGCGAAACTCTCCGCGAAGGCAGGTTCCTCGTACTGCTTCGCCTCCCGCTCCCGGGACGCCAAGGGTCACGTGTCGGCTTGGACTGCAGAAACCTGCACGTCAACCCCAACCGATGACCGCAAGCTCACTCGCGCCGGCACGTGGAAGAAGGTCAAGTCGACCAAATCCTTCGCCAAGACCGTGCTTACCGCCAAGAAGGCTGGCGCCAAGCTCACCGCGAAGAAGGCCCGAGTGCACCGGCTCGCCCTGCTGGTCACCACCGGCCCGGGCTATGGCTCGGTCACGGTGCGGGTGGGCTCCAGGGTTCTGGGCACCTACAGCTTGGCCTCGGCCAAGGTAAAGAAGCAGGTACGAATCGACCTCCCGACGCTGCCGACGAGCATCACCGGCGACGTGGTGATCACCACCAACTCCAACAAGTTGGTGTCCATTGACGGGTTGCTGATGTCGCGTCAGTAACTCCGGCTCTCAGCCGAGCCGCGAGCGTGTCACGGGGGTGACAACCCGCACCCAAGCCCCCGTGACACGTCGGCCCGTGCCGCCCCCAAAACGCGGCCTCGCTACCGAAATATCGGGGGCAACGGCTCACTTCGGGGGCGAATCGCGATTGGGCGGCTCCAGCTCCGATACTGCAGGGGCTGGACGCAACGCCTCGCGCACCATGGTGACCCCGATGAACACCAGGAAGGCCGCAAACAACCAGGCACCGAGCTGAGCCGAAATCAGGTGGGCCACCCACGCCCCCAATGGACCGGTGAAAAGCGAACCGAGCCCCACCAGCAGGCCAGCCTTCACCTGCAGGTTGCCCCTCCGGGCGTTCGCCACGATGCCCGAAATGACCCCGGGCAGCATCATCACCAGCGAGGCGCCCTTTGCCGCCAAGTCGCCAAGCCCGAACCACAGCATCAAGATGGGCACCACCATGCCGCCGCCACCGACGCCCAGAATCGCGGACAACGTCCCAGCCACCAGCCCGAGCAGCACCAACGCGGCACCCTTGAGCGGATCCAGCTGCAACTGCGCGCCGCGGTCTGGCACCACGAGCAGCAGCTGAACGACCATCACCATCAAGAAGACCACGAACACCCATTGGGCTGCCTTGCGCGAGATCCGCGTCAGTAGCCAGGCGCCGAACTGGGCCCCGACGACCGCACCGACGGCGAGAAGCGCACTCAGCACCAGATCGACGCTGCCGCTCAACCCGTAGGCCAGCGCCGAAATGGTCGCAGCGGGCAGGATTGCCAACAGCGAAGTGCCGACGGCCTTGCGCTGGTCAAGTCTGAGCAACACCACCAGCGCCGGGACGATCAAGATGCCGCCACCAATGCCGAACAGCCCAGCAAAGAACCCCGAAGCCAGCCCGATGCCGATCAGGGCGGCCACCCGGGCCGCGGTGAAGTCAGCGGTTGGCTTACCCGTCTCCATGGTTGGCCCTACAACACCGAACCGGGACGGTAGGCCGCCCCCTGCGGATACCGAGCAGCCAGTTCAGCCACCCGGGCAGCGATCACGTCCACCTGGTGTCGGGCTGAGCCGGTCAGTTCGATCGGGTCGGTCAGGGCGGCGTCCAGCTGCTCGCGGCTAAGCCCCAGGCGGGCATCTGCGGCCAACCGGTTGAGTAGGTCGTTGTCGCTACCGGCGCGCATGCCAAGCGCCACGGCGACAGCGTGTTCCTTGATCACCTCGTGCGCGGCTTCGCGGCCGACGCCGTTACGAACCGCGGCCATCAGCACCTTGGTCGTGGTCAAGAACGGCAGGAAGCGCTGCAACTCAGCCTCGATTACGGCCGGGAAGGCACCGAACTCCTCCAGCACGGTCAGGAAGGTCTCGAACAGCCCATCCAGGGCGTAGGCGGCATCGGGCAGCGCCACCCGGCGCACCACCGAGCAGAACACGTCGCCTTCATTCCACTGCGCGCCCGCCAACTCCGCAGTCATGGACGCGTACCCGCGCAGGATCACCATCAAGCCATTGACGCGCTCACACGAGCGGGTGTTCATCTTGTGCGGCATCGCCGAGGAACCGACCTGACCCTCTTTGAAGCCTTCGGTAACCAGCTCCTGACCGGCCATCAGTCGGATCGTGGTGGCCAGGCTGGACGGCGCCGCCGCAGTCTGCACCAGGGCGGCCAACACGTCGTAGTCCAGCGAGCGCGGATAGACCTGGCCAGTGGCGGTGAATACTCGGGCAAAGCCAAGGTGTTGAGCCACTTTGGCTTCCAGTTCGGCCAACTTGGCGGTATCGCCCCCGAGCAGATCGAGCATGTCCTGGGCGGTGCCCATCGGGCCCTTGATGCCGCGGGCCGGGTAGCGCTTGATCAGTTCGTCCACCCGATCAAAGGCCACCAGCAGCTCATCAGCGGCGCTGGCGAACCGCTTGCCAAGGGTGGTGGTTTGCGCAGCGACGTTATGCGAGCGGCCAGCCATCGCCACGTCGCGGTACTGCACCGCCAGACCGGTGATGCTCACCAGCACGGTGACGATGCGCTCGCGTACCAGCTCCAACGAAGACAGCAACTGGCGCTGCTCGATGTTCTCGGTCAGGTCGCGGCTGGTCATGCCCTTGTGGACGTGCTCGTGGCCGGCCAGGGCGTTGAACTCCTCGATGCGGGCCTTCACGTCATGCCGGGTGATGCGCTCGCGAGCGTCGATGCTGGCCAAATCAACCTGTTCGAGCACCCGGGCGTAGTCAGCAATCACCGTCACCGGGTCGTCACCGCCGAAATCGACGCCGAGCTCGGCCTGGGCGCTCAGCACCGCCAGCCACAGCTGTCGCTCGGCGATGATCTTCGCCTCCGGCGACCAAATCTGGCGCATCGCCGCGGACGCGTACCGGGTGGCCAACACATTGGGGATCATTCGGTCTCCGATTCCTGAGCTTGACGAAGGTCGGTTTCAGCAGCCCATTGGGCGATGTCGTTGCGGTGAAAACCGCCGGGCAGGTCAATCTGAGCCACCTTGGCGTAGGCGGCCGCGCGGGCCTCGGCCAGGTTGTCTCCGGTGCCCACGACGGTGAGCACTCGGCCACCGGCGCTGACCAGCTGGTCATTCGAGTCCAGCGCGGTGCCAGCGTGGAAGACGCCTTCGGCCTCCGCCCCTGTGATCGGATCACCTTTTCGGGGCGCATCCGGATAGCCAGCCGCCGCAATCACCACCCCGACAGCCGCTCCACTCCCCCAAACCAGCGGCGGATGCTCAGCCAGCTTGCCGGTGGCTGCAGCGTGCAACGCCCCGCCCAGCGGCGTCTTGAGGCGGGTCAGCAGGGGCTGGGTTTCCGGGTCGCCGAAACGGGCGTTGAACTCCACCACCCGCAGGCCACGTTTGGTCAACGCCAGCCCGGCATACAGCAGGCCGACGAAGGGAGTGCCCCGGCGGCGCATCTCATCAATCGTGGGCTGAATCACGGTGGCCACCACCTCATCAGTCAGCCCATTCGGCGCCCAGGGCAGCGGAGTGTAGGCACCCATCCCGCCGGTATTGGGGCCAGCATCGCCGTCGCCGACGCGCTTGAAATCCTGGGCTGGCTCGAAGGCCAACACGTTCACCCCGTCGCTGAGGGCAAACAGGCTCACCTCGGGGCCGTCCAGGAACTCCTCGATGATCACCCGGCCGCAACTGGCGGCATGGCGAATGGCGGCGTCGCGATCATTGGTGACGATCACCCCTTTGCCAGCGGCCAGTCCGTCGTCTTTGACCACATAGGGGGCGCCATATTCGTCGAGGGCCGCCACCACTTCGTCCATCGAGAGGCACAGCCGGGCGGCAGCGGTGGGCACGCCAGCGGCTTCCATGATCATTTTGGCGAAGGCCTTGCTGCCTTCCAGCTGGGCTGCTTCGGCACTCGGCCCGAACACTGGTATTCCGGCCGCCCGGACGGCATCGGCGACTCCGGCCACCAGGGGGGCTTCGGGTCCGACCACCACCAGGTCAGCGCCCAACGCAGTGGCCAGCTCCGCGACCGCGCGGCCGTCCATGATGTCGACGGGGTGGTTCACCCCGACCAGGGCTGTGCCCGGATTGCCGGGAGCGATGTGCACCGCCCCCACTCCAGCGTCCTTACTGAGCGCCCAAGCCAGGGCATGCTCGCGTCCACCTGAACCAACCACCAGCACCGTCTGCGTCACGCAGCAGATCTTATCGGCGCAAGGGGGACGCTCAGCTCAGCTCAGCGGCGTGCGATGAAAGCCCTCGAAGGAGCGGGACGCAGTCGGGCCCCGCTGACCCTGGTAGCGATTGGCATAAGGGCCGGAACCATAGGGATGCTCGGCCGGTGACGTGAGCTGGAAGAAGCAGAACTGGCCGATCTTCATGCCTGGCCAAAGCTTGATCGGCAGGGTGGCCACATTCGACAACTCCAAGGTGACATGCCCGGAGAAGCCGGGGTCAATGAAACCGGCGGTGGCATGGGTGACCAGGCCGAGGCGTCCCAGTGACGATTTGCCCTCCAGCCGGGCAGCAATGTCGTCACCCAGGGTGATTACCTCATAGGTGGAGGCCAGCACGAACTCACCTGGATGCAGAATGAATGGCTCATCGGCGCCCACCTCAACCAGGCGGGTCAGCTCAGGCTGGTCGATGGCCGGATCAATGAACGCGTAGCGGTGGTTGTCGAACAGCCGGAAGGAGCCGTCCAGGCGCACATCCACGCTTGAGGGCTGCACCATGCCCGGTTCCCAGGGCTCAAGACCAATGCGGCCATCGCCAATTGCGCTACGGATGTCACGATCGCTGAGCAGCATCCGCTCAGGCTAGACGATCCCCTGCCCGATCGGGCGGACGGGGCAGCTCAGAGCAGCTCGTGCAGCATGATCGCCTGTTCCCGGGACGGGCCGACGCCGATCCCAGAAATCCGGCAACCCACCAGTTCCTCAAGCCGACGCACATAGGCCTGGGTGTTGGCTGGCAGTTCCTCGAAGCTCCGGCAGCCAGAGATGTCTTCGGTCCAACCGTCCAAGAATTCGTAGACCGGCACCGCGTGATGGAAGTCGGTCTGGGTCAGCGGCAGGGTGTCGGTGCGCTCGCCATTCACCTCGTAGGCCACACACACCGGGATCTTCTCCCAGCCAGTGAGAATGTCGAGCTTGGTGAGGAAGATGTCGGTGAAAGAGTTCGCGGTCGCGGCGGCCTCAACCACCAGCGCATCAAACCAGCCGCAGCGGCGGTTGCGGCCAGTGGTGGTGCCGAACTCGGCGCCATCGGTGCGCAGCTTCTCGCCATCGGCGTCCAACAGTTCGGTCGGGAACGGCCCCTCGCCCACCCGGGTGGTGTAGGCCTTGGCGATGCCGATCACCCGGTTGATCCGCAGCGGACCAACCCCGGAGCCGGTGCAGGCACCGGCCGCGATCGGGTTCGAGCTAGTGACGTAGGGGTAGGTGCCGTGATCAACGTCCAGGTGATGTGCCTGCGCGCCTTCGAAGAGCACCACTTGGTCGGCGTCCAGGGCGTTGTTCAGCACCCGGGTCACATCAGCGACCATCGGACGCACCCGCTCAGCATGACCGAGCAGGGTCTCGACGATCTCATTGGCCTCAATCGCGCGGCGGTTGTACACCTTCACCAGCAGGTGGTTCTTCTGCTCGAGGGCGGCCTCAACCTTCTGCCGCAAGATGTTCTCGTCGAAAAGGTCCTGAATGCGGATGCCGAGGCGGTTGATCTTGTCGGAATAGGCCGGGCCGATGCCTCGGCCAGTGGTGCCGATACGGCGGTTACCGAGGAAGCGCTCCGTGACCTTGTCCATCACCTTGTGGTACTCGGTGATGACGTGGGCATTGGCGCTAATGATCAGCTTTGAGGTGTCAACGCCGCGGGCATTGAGGCCGTCAATCTCTTCGAACAGCACGTCTAGGTCGACGACCACGCCGTTGCCGATTACCGGCACTGAGTCGTTTAGGATGCCTGAAGGCAGCAGGTGCAGCGCGTACTTCTCGCCGTTCACCACCAGGGTGTGGCCAGCGTTGTTACCGCCGGAATAGCGGACGGTGTAGTCAACGCGGTCACCGAGCTGATCGGTGGCCTTGCCCTTGCCTTCGTCGCCCCACTGGGCGCCGACAACTACGATTCCCGGCATTTCAGCCCCTCTGCGTAGGACAAGCCCGAGGCATCGCCTCCGGGCTCTTGCTCGCTGATTCTACCGGAGCACCTACCCGGACGCATTCGGTTGCGATATCGCCAGCCGATGACAGGATTGGCGCCATGTCGTTGCCCAGCCAATCGTTCGACTTCTTCGCCCACGGTGAGCTACCGGTACCGGCGCTCTCCCTAGCTGAGGCCGCCGACGTGCTGGCCAACCTTGGTGTCGCTGGTGAGCTCACCGAACTGGGCAGCCAGCAGGATCAGAACTTCCTGGTTACTGGGGACGGCGGGCCGTTCGGGGTGCTGAAGCTGGCCAATCCGGCCTTCCCCGAGCGCGACACCCTCGCCCAGGACGCCGCCGCCGAACTGGTCGCCAACGGCTTTCCCGAGTTGCGAGTGGCTGGCGTACTGCGGCGTGACGGGGCCGCCGTCCGAGCGGTGGTGCCAACCTCGCGGGGGCCGTTGGTGGCGCGGGTGCTGAACTTTCTACCGGGGGGCACTTACGTCGATCAGCCGTGGCTTTCCCCAACGGTGGCCGCCCAAATGGGCCGGATCGCCGCCCAGGTGAGCGCGGCATTGGCGGGCTTGGAGCATCCGGGCCTGGAACGACGGCTGCAGTGGGATCTGCGTTCCTCAGCTGAGGTGGTGGAGCTACTGGCCCCGGCGATCGGCGATCCTGCTGAGCGGGAGGCAGTGCTGACTGCTGCTCGTGCAGCGTGGGCGGTGGTGGCCGAACTGGCCGCGCAGCTGCCCGTCCAGGCGGGGCATTTCGACCTAACCGACGACAATTTGGTTCGCGGCGCTACCGGCCTGCCTGACGGCGTGATCGACTTTGGTGACGTAGCTACCTCTTGGCGGGTGGCTGAGCTGGCCGTAACGATCTCGGGGCTGCTTCATCACACCGGGCCACTGGTTGAGACCGTGCTGGCTGCGGTGCGCGGGTTCAATGGGCTGCGCCCGCTCAGTTCGGCAGAAGTCGAGGCGCTTTGGCCGCTGGTGGTGCTGCGTGGCGCGGTATTGGTAGCCAGTGGACGCCAACAAGCCGAGCTGGACGACGACAACGCCTACGCCCGAGCGGCGCTGGGGCGGGAATGGCGGATCTTCGCCGCTGCCACCAGCCTGCCCATAGCGGTGATGACCGGAATCCTTCGGCACGCACTGGGAATGGTGGGGGCACCGGTAGCAGTCAGTGGTGGCGCCTTGCTGACTGAGCCCCCGTCCCGCCTCGACCTGGGGGTCACCGCGGCTTCAACCAACGATGGCGCCTGGCTCGAACCCGGCCTGGCTGATCGGCTGGCCGCCGAGATTGGTGGAGTTGTCGTTGCCGATTGGGGCCAGGCGCGCCTCAGCGCGTCCCGTCCGCTGAGCGCGCAGGCACCGGCCACGATAGCCACCTCGGTGACTCTGTGGACCAGCGCGCCGATGGTCGTGCGGGCCCCCTGGTCTGGGACGGTCACCGTCCTCGGCGACCGCCTGGTGCTTTCCGGCGCCGCCCTCGACCTCGTGGTGATCAGCCCCGATCCAACCCCTGCTGCTGCGCTAAACGGGGACGGTTCCCGTTTTGCGCAGTTGGGATCGGCGCTCGCCACCTTCGATGGACGCGCCGACGTGCAGCTGGTTGTCGCCGGCGCAGGTCAGGTGCCGTTGCTGGTGCCTGCTGATGAGGCGCCGGGCTGGCTGGCACTGACCGCCGATCCGGCGGCTCTGCTGGGGCTGGCTAGCGCCGCCCCTGGCGAAGACTCGGCTGCGCTGTTGGCCGAGCGGGCCGCGCATGTGGCCGAGGTCCAAGAGCACTACTACGCCGAGCCACCCGAGATCGAGCGCGGTTGGCGGGCCCAACTGGTCGACACCGGGGCGCGGGCCTACCTCGACATGGTGAACAACGTGACCAGCGTCGGCCACGCCCACCCGCGGATCACCGCCGCGGTGGCGACCCAATTGGCCCGGCTGAACACCAACTCCCGCTTCCACTACGCCGCCCTGCCGCGGTTCGCCGAAGCGCTGGCCGAGACCCTGCCGGACGGACTGGATCAGGTCTTCCTGGTCAACTCCGGGTCGGAGGCTACCGACCTGGCAATTCGCCTGGCGATGGCAGCCACCGGGCGGCGCGACATCGTGGCCCTGGCTGAGGCCTACCACGGCTGGACGTACGCCTCCGATGCCGTTTCGACCTCGGTGGCCGACAACCCGAATGCCCTGGCCACCCGGCCCGATTGGGTGCACACCGTCGAGGCGCCGAACTCCTATCGCGGGCGCTGGCGCGACGCCGAGGCGGCCAACTACGGCCCCGCTGCGGCCGCCCGGATCCGGCAGCTTGCCGATGCCGGACACGCCCCAGCCGGCCTCATTGCCGAGTCGATTTCGGGAAACGCTGGCGGCATCGTGCTGCCCCACGGCTATCTCGGCGAGGTCTACGCCGCCGTCCGTGAAGCTGGGGGGCTGGCGATCGCCGACGAAGTGCAGGTGGGCTATGGCCGACTCGGCGATTGGTTCTGGGGCTTCGAGCAGCAAGAGGTTGTGCCCGACATCGTGGCGGTGGCCAAGTCAATGGGCAATGGGCACCCGCTGGGAGCGGTGATCACCAGCAAAGCGGTCGCCGAGGCCTACCGCGCTGGCGGCTACTTCTTCTCCTCCACCGGCGGCAGCCCGGTTTCAGCCACCGTGGGATTGACCGTGCTCGACATCATTCGCGATGAGGGCCTGCAAGCCAATGCCCGCCAAATTGGGGCGCGATTGAAGGCCGGGCTGACCGCCTTGGCCCAGCGGCACGCCAGTGTCGGGACGGTGCACGGCCATGGTCTCTACCTCGGCCTGGAGCTGGTGTCCGACCGCGCCGCCCGCACCCCGGACGCTGCGCTGACCCGCGACCTGTGTGAGCGATTGCGCCAACTCGGCGTGATCATGCAGCCAACCGGCGATCATGGCAATGTGTTGAAGATCAAACCGCCCCTGGTAGTCAACGCCGCCGAAGTCGACTACTTCGTCGCCATGGTCGATCGCGCGCTCAGCGAACTTCGCTGAACCTTAGTGGCGTCGAAGCAGGAACGAGAGCCCCACGATTCCCCCCGCGCAGGCCACCGCGAGCACCGAGAAGAACACCTGCACAAACACAATCCCCTCAGGGTCGGCATCGGGGGCCGGGATGAGCAAGGCCAGCGTAAGCAGCACCAACATCGCGGTCAGAATGCCTAGCACGACGATCGCGACGATCACCCCCGCCCGGGCAACCGGACCCAGCCCGCGTGACACCGGGGCGCCCGGCTGCGACGGAGCCTCGTAGGCACCGGGCTCCGTCGCCGACCGACTGTCATCGGACGGCACCGCTTGCCCGGTCCGATCCTGCGGCGGCATCGGGATCTGTTCTGGTGAACGCGACGGCAGGCGCACAACCCGGTCCGGCGGGACATGCTGGTCGATCGTGTCCAGCATGCCCTCCGGCAGGGTGAACAGAGTGGGCTCGATGGAGCAGATCACGCCATCGGCGCCGATCAGCGTGCGAGCACCGTCGGGCCGCGTCAGCATCGCTTGGCAGTCCTGGTAGAGCACCGTCATCGGACCCGCTTTGTTCACCACTGATACTCCGTCGACGCCGATCACTAGGGTGTAGTCGGGATCGTTGATCGGCACGAACGGTCGTCCGGTCACCGCCTTCTCCGAGGTGTCCGGCACTCGCGCAAACCCCGCCCAATCCGCGGTCAGGCCCGCGGGGGTGAGCAGCAAGGCGCTCGTCGCTACTTCCGCCGCGACGGCGTGAAGGTCGGCGGGGGTCACCGCCTCCAGTTCGGCCCGCAGCGCCTCGATTGGCATGATCGGACGACCCAACAGCAGGTCCATGGCTGCCCCCGGCAGCCGCGACGCCTCTGCGCCGGCTTCGGTCAATGCCGATCGAGACGTCGTCTTCACTTCCTCCAGCACTGATGGGTTCAGTTCGCCCCATTGCAGGGATGCGAGGGTGTCAATGAACTCTCCCAACGCCGCTTCTCGCAGTTCGGGGGCAATATCGGCGATGGCGATGATTGCTGCCTGGGTGGCATCGCTAACCGAGTAATCGACCGTGGGGGTGTAGCAGTAGCCGTTCTCCTGACGCATTCGACGGAACAGCTCTCGCTGCCAGACGGCAGCGAAGACCATGGCGGCCGTGGATCGTTTGACGACGCCGTGCAGGCCTATGTGCTGCGGAAACTCCGGATGGAACGCGGGCGTCGTCGGCAACATCGACACTGCTTCACGGATCGGCTCCCGCGCGCCGGAGGGAAGGTTGAGCCGCAGGCCGGCCGGGGGCTCCATCCCGGAGAACCACAGTGCCGCGTTCTGACGAGTGAAATAGCGCGAGACCCAGCGAGTCAAGTCATAGGGGTGGACCCCGCCCAGCCCGAGCTCGGCGTACGTCGACGCCCCCCGGCCGACCGCACCGTGGCGCCACAGATTCAGCTGGCGGACCATGCTGATCGATCGCCCGTCCTCCTCGGTGCGCAGGACGCCCTTCTCGATGTCCAGTCTGTCGATCGGCAAGTCGTTGAGGCTGGAGACCACCTGCTCCAGGAAGGCCACCACCGCCGCCGGGTCGCCACGAGTGAAGAAGCTGGTGAAGTACGGAGCCGTGGTGCCGTTGAAGTGGTAGTCGGTCGTGCCCAGCCGATGCAGGGCCAAGTGCTCGATCAGGTGGGTGATCCCCCGCTGCGACAACAACTCGTCGGCGGAACCCACTCGGAAGACCAGCCCCGCCAGCGGCGGTCCTTCCTCGGTGTAGACCACCGGGATCGAATCGACCTGCGCAAGATTGATCATGCCTTCGACATCGCTTCCTGCCGTGCCTCGTTGAAGACCGCGCTGGGGTCCTCCCCGAAGTACTCCCACCCGGCCTCAACGGCGTACGGCCCGAGTCGGGTGAAACAGTCCTTCGCCGAGGGCCAGTCCTCCAGGAGGGAGAAGATCAAGGCAAACAGGCTCAGCGCAAACACCTTGTCCGCCTTGGCGTCGAATGCGGGATTCTTCACTGAGCGTTGGGCTGCTGCCGCGATCTCATGACGTACCTGGGGATCACGAAGCACCTCCTCAACCCCGGACACGTCGTCGGAGATCAACCGCTCCAGGTAATACATCACCACGAGGGCGGCATTCGGCGAGCCCGCAGGTGCCGCATTAGCGCACTCCCAGACGAAGTCATGCGCCATTTCCCAAGTACCCGCCCATTTCGGGAGGAGATCCTGCAGCGTGATGAACTGGGCATGGAGATCGTGCGGTGAGCTACTGGACAGGCGTTGGTAGCGTCGCAGGATCTCCGCGGTTCCCAAGCTGAGGCCCGTCGCCGTGAAGAGCCGAACAGCCCAGGCGGGGGCGAACTGAGGCTGTTGCGCGCAAACCCCGATCAGAATCTGCTCAGCAGTACGAAGATAGCCCTGAAAAGTGGCATAGCCCTGAGGGGACACGGTGTTGAAACTCCCCCTCCCGCGAGCCTCCCAGGCCATCCTCACGTAGCGGTCGGCAAGCACGGTCGCGGCAAGGAGATCGCGAGGATTGGACTCCAGGATTCCTCGGTAGAAGTCTTCGCTGCCTTTCATGCTTCCTGCGCGCCGGACGATGCTGTGACGACTCTGCATCGTCGCCTCAGCAAACGCCGCCTGAAGGGACGCCCAGTCATTTGCGCTCAATGCGGCGTCGGCTCGGCCCACCACGGGAATTTGCACCGCTTCATCGAAAATCGGCCCACGATATCGGTCCATCGCCGCCAAAATACTCACATTCACGACCGTCGCCGCTGCGACGCGCGGCGGGTCTCCCCACCGAGATAGCAGAAGGCCCGGGGTAACCCCCGGGCCTTCATGGCAGGACTGGTTGAATCAGCCGATGGTCTTGCCGGCGCTGCGCAGGCGCTGGCAGGCCTCCAGCACGCGGGCAGACACGCCCGCCTCGGCGATCTTGCCCCAGGCGCGCGGGTCATAGATCTTCTTGTTGCCAACCTCGCCGTCGATCTTGAACACGCCGTCGTAATTCTTCAGCATGTAGTCGGCCACCGGACGGGTGAAGGCGTACTGCGTGTCGGTGTCGATGTTCATCTTGATCACGCCGTAATCGACCGCATCGGAAATCTCCTGAGCAGTCGATCCCGAGCCGCCGTGGAAGACCAGGTCGAAAGGCTTGTCCCGGCCGTACTTAGCCCCGACTGCGTCCTGAATCTCCTTCAGCACCTCCGGGCGCAGCTTCACCGCACCCGGCTTGTACACCCCGTGCACGTTGCCGAAGGTGAGGGCCGTCATGTAACGGCCTTTCTCGCCCAAGCCGAGCACCTCGATGGTGCGCAGGCCGTCGGCGACAGTGGTGTAGAGCTTCTCATTGATTTCAGCGGCGACGCCGTCCTCTTCGCCACCAACTACGCCGACCTCGATTTCAAGGATCTGGCGAGCCTTGCTGGTCAGCGCCAGCAGTTCATCGGCGATGGCAAGGTTCTCTTCCATCGGCACGCCGGAGCCGTCCCACATCTGCGACTGGAACAGCGGCTCCAGGCCACGATCAACCCGCTCCTGGGAGATGGCGATCAGCGGCTTGAGCCAGGTGTCGATCTTGTCTTTTTGGCAGTGGTCGGTGTGCACCACGATGTTGATCGGGTAGTTCTTGGCCACCACATGGGCGTATTCGGCCAGCGCCACCGAACCGGCGACCTTGTTCTTGATGGTCGGCCCGGACGCGTACTCCGCGCCACCGGAGCTGACCTGGACGATGCCGTCCGATCCTGCCTCAGCAAAACCGGCCAGGGCGGCGTTCAGGGTCTGGGAGGAAGTTACGTTGATCGCCGGGAAGGCGTAGGAACCGGCCTTGGCGGCGTCGAGCATCTGGGCATATTTCTCAGGACTGGCAATAGGCATTCGACTTAGCTCTCTCTTCTCTGACAGCGCCCGCCACAGTGCGGCCGCCAAGCGGTACGCCCCCTAGTCTCTCAAATGAAACCGGCAGCGCGCAGATCGATCCCCACAGTGGAACCCATCGGTTCAACCAGTGGACGCTGCTAGTCCAGCCGGGACAGATCGACCCAGGCCCGTCCGCCGGAGAGCACCCGCACCACCGAATCCAAGGAGGCGGGCATTGCATCGGTGACTTCGAGGGGCACCTTCACCGACGAGTTGTCCCGCCCAACAGTCACCAGCGCACTGGACGCACCGAGAGCGCCCGGCTTGACCATCATCGAGCCGACTTCCGGCCAAGTGAGCCAGCGCTGACCGATCAGGACCCCGGCCCGGTTCAGCCCGATGGCCAGGCCGGGAGCGGCTACCTTGGCATCGGCACCGGCTCGCAGCCAGGCGATCAGGCTCACCACGGCCATGCCGCCACCGCTGATCAGGCTCGCCCCAAGAAACCACGGCGCCAAACCACCGAAAGTGTCGGGCCAGACCAGCCACAGCACGCCGATCACAATGCCGGAAAACAACAACGAGCCGATCCGAAAGAGCAAGGTGGTGCGGGCAGCACCAACCCGGCCGACCGCCACATCTGGCCGGTAGTAGATGCCGAACTCGTCGCCCACGCCGCCATCTTAGGCGACTGAGGCCAACGCGAACGGCAGCACCGACGCCGCTCCGGCCGCCCGAAGCTGGCGCCCGGCGATCGTCATCGTCCAGCGCGAATCAACCAGATCATCAACCAGCAGCAATGGCCCGGGCGGCAACTCGGCCAGCGCCCGAGCAAGATCTGGGGTGACCACGAAACGTCCCCATAAATCACGGACGCGGAAAGCCGAGTTCTGCCCGCCCTGAGCTTGACGAAGGGTCGAAGCCCGCAGGCTGTCGGCTCCCGGCAACAGGGCCAACTCGCCCAGGTAGGGCAGCCGCCCAGCCGAGGCGATGCCTGAGGCCAGCGAGGCGACCAGCCGTGGTCTCGAAAGCGAACCGATCGAAACCACCCCCACCGGACGCTCGGCCCAGGACCATTCCCGCAGCACCTGCAAGCAGCCTCGAATCAGCTCTGGGCTCACCTCCCCATCTACCGGACGGCCCTCGGTGTCTACTGCGAGGGTCTCTCGCAAAGTGCCGCCCCAGCCCAAGTCACTGAGTCGGCCGAGCACCCGGCCTTCGGCGCACACCTCGCCCGCGCCGAGTTTGCCCTTCAGCGGCGCCCCGTTGGCGCTGACGCCCAACCGATCGAGACCTTGGGGCCAAATGGCCCGCGGCGCCACCGGGACGCCCACCCGATCGAGCGCCTCTCGCGCCGTCTGAGTCGCTGCCGCAGCGATCTCGGTCGGATACCAGGCACCGGCGCAAACGTCACACCGCCCGCACGGGGCCGCCTCGGGATCGTCCAGCTCGGCAGTCAAGAAGTGCATTCGGCAACTGTCGAGCTGCTCGTAGGCCAGCATCGCGCGTTGCTCTTGGCTGCGCGCCAGGGCGACGCGTTCGTAGCGCTCAGCGTCGTAATGCCAGGGGCTCCCGGTGGCGATCCAGCCACCCTCAATCGCCTCTACCGCCCCGTCCACGGCGAGCACCTTCAGCAGCAACTCCAGCCCGGCGCGCTTCAGGTCGACGCGGGCTTCCAGGGCCGGAACCGACAGTGGTCGCCCAGCGTCGGCCAACGCCGCCAGCACCGCATCGGCCTTGGCCTGGGTTGGCATGGCGTTGGTGGCGAACCAGTGCCAGATCGCCTGGTCTTCGGCTCCGGGCAGCAGCAGCACATCGGCGCTGGCGGTAGCCCGACCAGCTCGACCCACCTGCTGGTAATAGGCCACCGGCGAACTTGGCGCGCCCACATGCACGACGAAGCCAAGGTCGGGCTTGTCGAAGCCCATACCCAAGGCGCTGGTGGCCACGAGGGCTTTCACCTCGTTGTTCTTCAGCGCATCTTCGGCTGCGGATCGCTCGGCCGGATCAGTACGCCCGGTGTAGGCGCGCACGTCGTGACCGGCTTCGGCCAACAGCGCCGCGGTGTCTTCGGCAGCCGAAACGGTGAGGCAATACACGATGCCCGAACCCGGGAGATCGCCCAGATGCTCAGCAAGCCAGGCCAGCCGCCGCCAGTTCGTGTCCAACTCCAACACGCCAAGGCGCAGCGATTCCCTAGCCAACGGCCCCCGCAGGGTGAACACCTCGGTGCCACCGGCGCGCAACTGTTCGGCCACGTCTGCAACCACCCGCTCATTGGCGGTGGCGGTGGTGGCCAATACCGGCACCCCAGCGGGCAGTTCGCCGATCAGATCACGAATCCGGCGGTAATCGGGACGGAAATCGTGGCCCCAGTCGGAGATGCAGTGCGCCTCGTCGATCACCAGCAGCCCGCAGGCCTCGATCAGCCGGGGCAATTGGGTGGACCGGAAGCGCGGGTTCACCAGGCGCTCCGGGCTGACGAACAACACATCGACAGCATCAGCGTCCAACAACGCCTCAACCTCTCGCCATTCGGTGACGTTGGCGGAGTTGATGGCCGCGGCCCGCACGCCGGCCCGCTCAGCTGCCGCCACTTGGTCGCGCATCAGCGCCAGCAACGGGGAGACGATCAGCGCTGGCCCCGAACCGGCCCGCCGCTGCAAGAGTGCGGCGATGAAGTAGACCGCCGATTTGCCCCAGCCGGTGCGCTGCACAACCAGCGCTCGGCGGTGGTCAGCCACCAGGGCCTGGATCGCCTCCAACTGGCCCGGATGAAAGCTCGCCGTCGGGTTCCCGGTCAGCCGCCGCAGCACGCTCAGCGCCTCGTCGGCCAAGGCTTGGCTGGCCAGCTCGTCCTCATTCATCGGGCAAGCCTCGCAGATAGCACCGACAACGCTGCCCCGTTCAGAACCAAAGGAGGACGGCGCCCACTGGCGCTGCGCATAATGGAACCGTCCCCATTTAGCGCAGGGATCAGGACGGCGCCCACTGGAGCGCCCAGTGGTACATCGCGATCGCCGCGGCCGCGCCAGCATTCAGCGACCGAGTGGAGCCATATTGGGTAATCGCCACCAGTTGCGCGCAGCCAGCAACCAGCTCATCGGTCAGACCCGGACCTTCAGAGCCAAAGATCAGACAGCACTGCTCGGGCAACTGGGCGACCTCCAGCGGCACCGAGCCGGGCAGGTTGTCCACCCCAATCGGGGTCACGCCGTGTTCGGCCAACCAGGCCAGGAAGGCCTCGGTGCTTTCGTGATGCTCAAGGTGCAGATAGCGGTCGGTGACCATCGCCCCGCGCCGGTTCCAGCGCCGCCGTCCGATGATGTGGACGCGAGCCACATTGAAGGCGTTGGCGGTGCGCACGATCGAGCCGATATTGAAATCGTGCTCCCAGTTCTGGATGGCCACCTGCAATGGCAGCCGGCGCGCATCAAGCTCGGCGACAATCGCCTCAACGCTCCAATACCGGTACTCATCGGGGACGTTGCGCCGATCCCCTTCGGCGAGCAGCGCCGGGTCGTAGCGCGGGTCGTCCGGCCAAGGTTGGGGGTGTGGGCCGACGCCGGGGCTACTCACGGCCACCACTTCGTCCTCGCTCAGGCTGGGCATGGCGGCCACGGTACCGGTATTCGCCAGCGCATCGCCTGGCTCCGGGTGGGCCTGGCGGCCAAGGTAGGCTTGCTGATTATGAACTTGTTGCTCCTGGTGCCCTTGTTGCTGCCCGATTGGCTCGATCCGGAGTATCTACTAACCTCCCTCGGCAACTGGGCGCTGTGGGGTGCGGCACTGATCGTTTTCATCGAATGCGCGATCTTCCCAGTGCTACCTGGTGACTCGCTGTTGTTCGCGGTGGGCATGTTCATCGCCAATGACGCACCCATTATTCGATTCGGCGACCTCGGCCAGCCGGCGGTGCTTGGCATCGCGATGCTGGTGCTGGTGGTCGCAGCGGTCTTGGGCAACGTGGTGGGCTACTGGGTCGGCAAGAGCATCTCGCCCTGGCTGTTCAAGCCCAGGGCTGGCATCATCGGCCGGATCTTTTCCGCCAGACACCTCGACCAGACCCACGCCTTCTTCGAACGCTACGGCTCAAAGGCCCTGGTGCTCGGCCGCTTCGTGCCCTTCGTCCGCACCTTCGTAACCATGGTCGCCGGTGCTGCGGGGATGAGCTTCCGCACTTTCATCACCTGGACCGGGATTGGCGCGATCATCTGGGCGGCCGGTGTTACCTCGCTGGGCTATTTCCTGGGGCGGATCGACTTCATCAAGAACAACATCGACGCCGTACTGGTGGTGATCGTGCTGGTTTCGGTGCTGCCGATGGCCATCGAGGCCTACCTGCATCGCCGCCGGACGAAGGCTGAGACTCTCGAAATCGCCGAGACTGAAGCGACCGAGAGCTGAGTCGTCCCAGAAACGCTAGAACGCCGCCGCCCCATCTCGGGACGGCGGCGTTCTAGCGTCAAGGACTACTGCGTCGGCGGCGCGTAGGTGGGCGGGTCGGCCGGCGGCTGAGCTGCTGGCGGGGCGGCTGGCGGCTGCTGGAAGCTCTGCTGCTGCGGCGGCGGGGTGTAGGTGGGGACCGGAGCCGGCGCGGCTTCGAAGCCACCCGGAGCCGGTGCACCAGGAGTCCCCTGGTCGTAGGCCTGCGGGTTGGGCATTCCCGAGCTAGCCGGTCCGGCGCTCAGCTGGGCGTTGGTCGGCTCAACCTGACCGGTGGGACGCTCACTGATCTCACCGAAGCTGACGTGCGGCGCATTGCGGACCACCTGGTCGTTGACTTCGAAGTAGGTGGCCTTCTCGAACTTGAACATGTTGGCGATCAACACCGACGGGAAGGACTCCACCTGGGTGTTGTAGTTGCGCACGTTGGCGTTGTAGAAGCGGCGCCCGGCGGCGATGCGATCTTCAGTGGCGGTCAGCTCGCGCTGCAGTTCCAGGAAGTTCACATTGCTCTTCAGGTCGGGGTAAGCCTCGACGCTCACCATCAGGCCACGGACTGCACCACTCAGGGCCTCTTCAGCCTGGGCCCGCTCAGCGGAGGCGCCACCCTGGCCGGCCAGCGCGGCTGCCTGGTTGCGCAGCCGAGTGACGTTTTCCAGCGTGTTGCGCTCATGCGCCGCGAAAGCGCGCACCGTCTCGACCAGGTTGGGGATCAGGTCGTAGCGCCGGTTGAGTTCGACATCGATCTGGCGCCAGGACTCCTGAATCAGGTTCCGCGACCGAACGAAGCCGTTGTAGAGGCTAACGGCGTACAGCGCCAGTCCGCCTACGACCAACAGCAGAATCAAGAAGATCCACATCATGCAAGGCTCCCATCACCCTTACCCGTTACCGGCCGCGTCAGCCGACTCTGCACAGCCTAACGCGCACACCAATACTGCGGGAGCGGCCCAACTACTCCCATCTCGGCTCAGGCCAAGCCGAGGTCTGCCAGCCCGACGGCGTAGCGGTAGGGCACGCCCGCCGCCTCGATCTTCTCTTTGGCCCCGGTATTGCGATCGACTATTACCGCCACGGCCACCACTTCGGCGCCGGCTTCGCGGACCGCCTCCAGTGCGGTCATCACCGAACCACCGGTGGTGGAGGTGTCTTCGACCACCAGCACCTTGCGACCGGCGATCTGGGTGCCCTCGACCCGCCGCTGCAGACCGTGGGCCTTGGCCTCCTTGCGGACGACGAACGCATCGAGCCGTCCGCCGGTGTGGGCGGCATGGTGCAGCATCGCCACCGCCACCGGATCAGCGCCGAGGGTGAGCCCACCGACGGCATCGAAACTCAGATCGGCAACCAGTTCGGTCATCACTTCACCGACCAGCGGGGCGGCCACCCCGTCCAGCGTCACCCGGCGCAGGTCGACGTAGTAGTCGGCCTCTCGGCCGGAGGCCAAAGTCACCTTGCCGCGTACCACGGCGAGTTTGGAGATCTGCTCAATCAGCTGTTCACGGGCGGTCATGGCGCCACCGTATTACACGTCCGAGTCGCTGCCGTCCATCGAGTCGTCGTCGATCGAGTCGCCCTTGTGACGCCTCGGCCCGAACCAGGTCTTGCCCCAGTTCGGCTCCGGGGACGGTTCGGCGTCGGCTCTGGTGAACGGCAGGGCTGGTCGCAACCACTCGAGCAACGCCTCCCCGCCCATCAGGCGCTGGGGAAAGGCGGCCGCGGCAAGCTGGCGAGACAGCGCATCCACCGGAATGTCGGCACCAGCGACGATGATCAGGTTGCCGAATCGGCGACCCTTCCACACCGGCACCTCAGCGATCACCCCGACATTCGGGGCGTACTGCACCAGGCCGGCAAGGCAGCGTTTCGACCAGTCAAAGGGCGCGGTGTCGGTGATGTTCATGATCAGCACCCCGTCGGTGCGCAACAGCCGGATGGCCTCGGCAAAGAAGGTGGTGGTGGCCAGCTCGGCGGGCACCTGGGCGCCATTGAAGGCGTCAACGATCAACGCGTCTACCCAGCCACCGGCCATGGCAGACATGCCGGTGAGCCCGTCGGTCGGACGGATCTGAATGCTGGTCCGACCGTTCAGCGGAAGTTCGCGGCGGACGTCCTCGATCAGTTGCTCATCGGGCTCGAAAACCGTCTGCGCGGTGCCGGGGCGCTTGGCCTGGATGTAGCGGGGCACCGTGAAGCCACCGCCGCCAACGTGCACCACTCGTACCGGCTCGGATCGCGGGCGGGCTAGGACGGTCACATCCAAAACTTCCGCAACTCGCTGGATGTATTCGAACTCCAGCCGGGTGGGATCGTTTGGGTCGACGAAGGACTGCTCGGTTTCCCCATTGAGCACGACGAAACACCCCGGATCATCCGGTGCGGGCACGATCTTGCTCATCTAGCGGCTCATTCCACGCAAATACTGGGAGGGGGTCCAGCTGTCGGGCGAGAGCCTAGCGGGAATCGCGCCGCAGCTGAGAGCCGTCCCTCACATCTGGGCTGAATCATCTAGGATGCGGACATGCGCACCACTGTCGATTTACCGCCGGCGGTCCACCGTCGGGCCCGCGAACTCGCCGCCCAGCGCGGCGTCTCCCTCTCCGCAGTGTTGGCCGATCTGACCGTCCGCGGTCTGGCTCAGCTCGATGCCCCGGTGAAACTGACCACCGACCGGCTGACCGGTCTACCCGTGCTCACCCTCGGCCGTAAAGTGACCGCCGCCCAGGTCAACACCGGGATGGCCGAGCGATGACCGTCCTATTGGACGGCGCAGTGCTAGCGGCCCTGACCATTGCTGAACACGAGCACCACGACCGGGCCGGGCGCTGGCTGGCCGCCCAGCCAGGCTTCGCGGTTTGCCCGATCACCGAGGCCGCGCTGCTGCGTTTCCTGCTCCGCCTCGGCGAAAGCCCAGCCACCGCCCTGGCAGTGCTGGACGGTATCCGCGAACACCCACATTGCGAGTTCTGGCCAGCCGACCTAACCCTCTCGGAACTATCGGCTACTGAGCTCGATAGCGCTGATCAACTGAGTCAGGCCTACTTGGCGGCCCTGGCTACCGTTCACGGCGGTCAGCTCGCGACCCTCGACCAGCTTCCGGCCTGAGTTAGCCGCCCAAGATGAGTGAGAACTACCTGGAGATCAATCGGGCCAACTGGGATTCGCGCGCGCCGATCCACGTCCGGCACTACGGCATCGAAGCGCTGCTCGCCGACCCGAACGCGCTGTCTGATGTGGTGCGTTTCGACCTGCCTCGCTTGGGCCGCCTCGACGGCCTGGACGTGCTGCATCTGCAATGCCACATCGGCACCGACACGCTCAGCCTCGCCCGGCTCGGCGCGGCCAGCGTCACTGGGCTCGACCTCTCCCCGGTCTCGCTGGCCGAAGCCCGCAAACTAGCCGCCACTGCTGGCGCGAGCATCGACTACGTCCAGTCCGATACCTACTCAGCCGTGGCCGCTCTCGGACGCACCTTCGATCTGGTTTACACCGGCATCGGGGCCATCTGTTGGCTGCCGAGCATTCAGCGCTGGGCCCAGACAGTCGCAGCGCTGCTGCGTCCCGGTGGTCGGCTGTTCATTCGCGACGGGCACCCGGTGCTGAACACCGTCTTCGCCCTGGAGGTGGCCAATGAGCACCCCGATCGGGCCCAACAGCCCCGGATCACCGGCCCCGGGCAAACCACGGTGGCCATCGAGTTGCCCTACTACGAGCGCAGCGAAGCTCTGGTGTGGCACGACGAACTCACCTATGCCGGCAAGGAAGCGGTTACCTCACCGACCAGCATGGAATGGAACCACAGCATCGGTGAGATCGTCACCGCCGTCCTGGACGCTGGCCTGCAACTCACCAGCCTCACCGAACACGACTCGGTGCCCTGGGAAGCCCTGCCTGGCCACATGGACCTTGACGAAGACAGCGGCGAATGGCGGCTTAGTGAGCGCCCCGAGCGGCTACCGGCCAGCTTCACCCTCACCGCAGTGAAGCCGGCCTGAGCTCAGACGATCTGCAGTCCGGTGCCCTCAGCGTTCACCTCGAAATGCACCACATCACCGTCACCGACTTCAGCAGCCAGCACCTTGCGGGCCATCGCGTCCTCGATGGTGGTCTGCACCAACCGTTTCAGCGGACGGGCGCCGTAAACCGGATCGAACCCGGTATGGGCCAGCCAATCCTTGCCAGCCTGACTGACCTCGACCCGGATCCGCCGCTCGGCCAGCCGGGCATTGAGGCGGTGCAGCTGAATGTCGACGATGCGGGTCAGATCTTCAGTGGTGAGCGGATCGAACAGGACGATCTCGTCCAGGCGATTCAGGAACTCCGGCTTGAACGCCTGCCGGACCACCCCCATCACCGCCTGCTTCTTGGTGTCGGCGCTCAGAGATTGATCGGCCAGGTACTGCGAACCCAGGTTGCTGGTCAGGATCAAGATGACATTGCGGAAGTCGACCGTGCGGCCTTGGCCGTCGGTCAGCCGGCCGTCGTCCAGCACCTGCAGCAGGACGTTGAACACGTCGGCATGCGCCTTTTCCACCTCATCCAGCAGCACCACCGAGTACGGACGGCGCCGCACAGCCTCGGTGAGCTGACCGCCCTCTTCGTAGCCGATGTAGCCCGGAGGGGCGCCAACCAGACGCGAGACGGTGTGCTTCTCGCCGTATTCGCTCATGTCGATGCGCACCATGGCGTGCTCATCGTCGAAGAGGAAATCGGCCAGCGCCTTGGCCAGCTCGGTCTTGCCAACGCCGGTCGGCCCGAGGAACAGGAAGGAACCAGTGGGCCGATTGGGGTCAGAGATGCCAGCCCGGGATCGGCGGACGGCATCAGCCACCGCCACCACCGCCTGGCGCTGACCGATCAACCGGGAGCCAAGGCCGTCCTCCATGCTCAGCAGCTTCTCGCTCTCGCCAGCCAACATCTTGCCGACCGGAATGCCGGTCCAGGCTGAGACCACTTCGGCGATGTCGGCCGCTGAGACCTCTTCAGACACCATCGGTGCGGTGTTCACCTCCGCCTGGGAGGCCTGAGCCAGCTCGGCCTCCAGGGTGGGGATCTCCCCGTAGAGGATCTCCGAGGCTTTGGTCAGATCACCTTCGCGCTGGGCGCGTTCGGCGTCGATACGCAGCGCATCGATCCGCTCAGCGATTTCGCCGACCCGGTTCAGCCCTGACTTCTCCGCTTCCCAACGAGCCTCCAGCCCGCGCAACTCTTCCTTGGCGTCAGCCAGCTCGGCGGTCAGCCGGGCGTAGCGATCTTTGGAGCCGGCATCAGATTCCTTCTCCAGGGCGAAAGCCTGCATGGTCATCTTGTCGATGTCGCGGCGCAGCATGTCGATCTCTTCCGGGGAGGAATCGATCTCCATCCGCAGCCGCGAGGCAGCCTCGTCGATCAGGTCGATTGCCTTGTCCGGGAGCTGGCGGCTGGTGATGTAGCGGTTGGACAGCGACGCTGCAGCCACTAGCGCCGAATCAGTAATCCGCACCTTGTGGTGGGCTTCGTAGCGTTGCCGCAGCCCGCGCAGGATGGCGATGGTGTCTTCGACACTCGGCTCGCCAACGAACACCTGCTGGAAGCGTCGCTCCAGCGCCGGATCCTTCTCGATCCGCTCGCGATATTCGTCCAGGGTGGTGGCGCCGANNCCAGCATGGGCTTGAGCATGTTGCCCGCGTCCATCGCCGAGTCTCCGGAGCGACCCGCCCCGACGACAGTGTGCAGTTCGTCGATGAAGGTGACCACTTGCCCCTCGGCGTCCCGAATCTCATTCAGGACGGCCTTGAGCCGCTCCTCAAACTCACCGCGGTACTTCGCCCCGGCGACCATGGAGGCCAGATCGAGGCTGACCACCCGGCGTCCCTTCAGCGAATCGGGCACGTCGCCAGCAATCACGCGTTGGGCCAGGCCCTCGACCACCGCGGTCTTGCCGACGCCGGGTTCAC
>DIVW01000011.1:0-8226 GCA_002428365.1 Propionibacteriaceae bacterium UBA6122 | reverse complement strand
CACCGGGTCGAGCTTGCCGTCGCGGGCTTTGGCGGTCAGATCAACCGAGTACTTGTCCAGAGCTGATTCACTGCCCTCGTCCTCGGCGGAAGTGACGCGCTTATCGCCGCGAGCCGCATTGAACGCCTCGGCAATCTTGCCGGTGGTGGCGCCCAACTCGGTGAGGATCTTCTTCGCCTCACCCTCGACCGCTGAGAGCCCCAGCAGGAGGTGCTCGGTGGCCACGAAGGCATCGCCAAGCTGCTCAGCACGAGTCTGAGCGTCAGCGAGCACTCGGGCCAGGCCGCCCGACAGCTGCGGTTGAGTGACCGAGGAGCCCTGGGCACTGGGCAGCTTGGTGATCGCCCCCAAAGCGGCGGCATTGACCACAGCCGGATCGACGCCCATGCCCGCGAGCAGCGGGGCCACGGTGTTGTCGGGCACCAGCAATAGAGCGTGCAGCAGGTGCACCGGTTCGGCATTGGGGTTGCCTTTGGTGAGAGCGGTACGCAGCGCGGCCGAAACTGCGTCCCGGCTGCGAGTAGTCAGCTTCTCGGTGTCCATCAGGGCTCTTTCTCCTTGTCAGCAAGGTGTTCAGCAAAGTTGAGTTCACCAGACTCAACTATTCTAGCGCCCCGGCTATTCCGGTTCTTCCACCTCGACCAACTGGGCCTGAACCAGGTCAGCTTCAGCCTGCGCCACCGCCTGCGCGCCGCGACGCCCCCAGGGGCCGAGCGCGGTGCCCACAGCTGCGGCCAACAGGGCAACGCCAGCCACGATGCCGAGATCATCCACCACCAGCTCCCACCAGCCGTAGGTGAACTCGATGTCGCCGCCCATCGGCAGATACATAAACGGTGCGGCCATCCCCCACAGCGCATAACCCAGACCGGGCCAGCGGAAGTAACCGGGCAGCGAGCGCTCCTGCCACAAGATCACCGCCAGCGGCAGCACCCACACATAGTGGTGCGACCAGGAGATCGGCGAAGCGAGCAATCCGGCCACCCCGGCCAACACCAGGGCCAGCCGGGCCTGGCCGCGCCGATACATCAGCGCCGCAGCCCAAAGACCCAGCGCCAAGACCAGCAGGCTGAGCCAGACCCCACCCATCGACGAGCTTCGCGCCAGCCGGGCCCACATGGACAGCAGCGATTGATTGGCGCCATAGATGATGCCGTTGTTGGTACCGGAGTCACCGCCGCCCAGCTTCATCCAGTAAGAGAGGGACGGCCCCCAAAGGACGGCGAAACCGATCGCCGTCGCGGCGACGAACGCCCCAAAGGCCATCCAGGCCGGCCGGCGTCGGCCGACGACAAAGTTGTGTACCGCGATCACCGCTGGCGTGAGTTTCACTGCGGTGGCCAACCCGGTGAGCCAGCCCTCGGGCAGAATGCGACGCCGGAAGAACCTCGGACCGGGCATCGAGTCGAGCACCGCAGCCGCGACCAGCAGAATGCCCAGCTGACCGAAGGCGATCGTCTGCCGCACCGGCGAGATGAACAGGATCGCCACCACGAGCAACAGACTCAGCCGCCAACCCGAAAGACCCAGCCTGAACAGGACCGCAGCCAGCGCCGCCACACACAGCACGATCCAAGCTGCCGTGATCACTGGCCACGGCGGTAGCGCCAACGGCACTGCCAGCACGGCCGCGAACGGTGGGTAAACCCAGGGCAAGCCGTCGACGTTGAAGATGTCGGCACCGGCCAGTACCAACTCCGCGGTACGCCGGTAGACCTCGAAATCGACCATCCGCGGATCCCAGGGCACCAGCGACCCGTCGGCGATGTCGACTGCGGCCACATAGAACCCCGCCAACAGCGGAGCCAAGGCGAGCAGTACCGCACTGCCCCAGTTCCGCAGTCGATTCAACATTCCTCCAGCCGGTTATTGACCCGACCAGCGTAGTCGCTGGGGCTGCGCAGCCCAGCCCTCAGCTCGGCTCGATGGTCACAGCGATGTCGGCCGGCGCGCCGCCGTACATCCAGGACGTGGCTAACCCCGACACCCCGGTGGCCGCGTATTCAGCGGCATTGGCGGCGTTGATCCCACCAGCCGCAATCACCCGCACCGCAGGCGCGGCCGCCCGCAGCGCCGCCACCATGTCGGCCAGCTGGGCGGGCGGCACCTTGTCGAACTGGACCCCACCGGCACCGGCCGCGGCCACGGCGAGCGCGTCGTCAAGGCGCTCCACCTCAACCAGCACCACCTTCTCGCAGGCCCGCTCGACCAGTTTCGGCAGCCGCTCAACCAGCCCGGTGGTGCCACCGAGAAAGGCGGTGTGCTGGGCGAAGATCAGCACGGTCTCAGCCAGCCCCAGCCGGTGCGGTAGGCCGCCGCCAGCCAATACCGCAGCCAAGGCCAGTTCCTTGGTGCCGGGGATCACCTTTCGCGTCGCGTAGACCTCAACCGAATCACTCACCGCCCGCGCGGCACCTACCAACTGGTGGGTGCGGGTGGCGATCCCACCCGCCGATTCCAGGACGTTCGCGGCCACCTTCCACGCCAGGTGCAGCTGGGCCGGGGTGCCGACGGCGGTCAGAATCATCTCCCCGGCAGTGACCAGTCGGCCGTTAGGCAAGGCCGATGCCACCCTGACGCCAACCCGCTCGCACAGCGCGGTCACGAACTCGGTGCCCGCCACCACCATGGGCGCCCGCGCCCGGAAGGTCATTCGGGCGGGCACTTCCGGCAGCCCGAGCAAGGTCGTAGTGAGGTCGAAGTAGGGCACATCCTCGCGGAGCAGCCGATCGATGAGTTCGAGACTGGGTGGAATCACTGTTTGCTCCTCATAGCGGGAAGAGGGTCACGGCTGCGGCCTTGATCGAATAGGTCACCTCGCGGCCGGGATACAGATCCAGCGCTGCGACCGACCGCGCCGTGACGTCCGCGGCCAGGATGTGTCCGTGATGGTCATCGCTACGCACCCGCACCAGATCGCCCAGCGGCTCCAACTCGGCCACCCGCACCGACAAGTTGTTACGCGGACTGCCTGCTGGCGGTTCGAGGAAGATCGACACCCCCGACGGCGCGAAGACCGCCGCCGCCAGCGCGCCATCGGCCAGCGATTCGCCCTCCTTCACCGCGCCTTCAACCGACAGGCCGGTGTCGTCATAAACCGCCCCTTCGCGGTAGTGACCGCGAATCAGATTTAGGCCGGCGATCCGGGCGGTGAAGCGGGTACGCGGGTGCCGCAGCACCTCTTCTGTAGGCCCGGATTCGGCCACCTGGCCTCGCTCCATCACGATGATCCGATCTGAGAGCAGCATCGCGTCCAACAGATCGTGGGTAACCATCATCGTCGCCCGGCCGTTCAGCACCCGGCGCAATACCCGGCGCAACAGCGGGGCCACCGCCACATCGAGGGCGGCCATCGGCTCGTCCAGCAACAGCAACTTCGGGTCGGCCGCCAACGCCCGGGCGATAGCCACCCGCTGCGCCTGGCCGCCGGAGAGCTGGCCGGGTCGCCGTCCGGCCAGGTCGGCAACCCCAACCTCAGCCAACCAGCGCTCCGCACCCTGGTGTGCCTCAGCCTTCGATGCTCCCTTGGCGCGCGGGCCGAAGGCCACATTGTCGATCACGCTCAGGTGGGGAAACAGCAGCGCATCCTGGGCCAGCAGGGAGATTCCCCGCGCATGCGGCGGCAACCAGCGATTAGTTCTCGAACCAAGGTGAAACAGGGTGCGTCCACTCAAGACAGCCTTGCCGGAATCCGGACGCAACGTGCCGGCCAGCAGGTTGAGCAGGGTCGACTTGCCCGAGCCGTTGTGCCCCAGCACCGCGACCCGCTCTCCTGGTCGCACCTCGATTTGGGCTTCGAAGCCCCGCTCGGCGAGTTCGGCGGTGAAGGCCAGGCTCATCTGATCGCCCAGTTCGAGATCCGGGACGTCACCGCGGTGACCACCACGGCTACCACCACCAGCACCAGCGAAAGCGCGATGGCGGCGTCGGGATCATCAACTCGCTGCAGGAAGATCTCCAGCGGCAGGGTGCGGGTGACCCCCTGCAGGCTGCCAGCGAAAGTGATCGTGGCGCCAAACTCCCCCAAGGCCCGGGCGAAGGACAACACCGCAGCTGAGGCCAAGCCAGGCAGCACCAGCGGCAGGGTGACCTTTGCCAACACCACTGATGGCCCCGCCCCGAGGGTGGCGGCCACCAGTTCGTAGCGCTGACCGAAGGTGCGCAGCGTGCCCTCAAGGGAGAGCACCAGGAAGGGTAGGGCGACGAAGGTCTGGGCCAACACCACCGCAACCGTGGAAAAGGCCACCTGAATGCCGAGTAGCTCAAGGCTGGAGCCGAGCAGCCCTTGGCGGCCGAAGGTGTAGAGCAGGGCGATGCCACCCACCACGGGCGGGAGCACCAACGGCAGGAGCACTAACGAGCGCAGCAGTTGCTGACCGCGAAACTGAGCCCTGGCCAGCACCAGCGCCAACGGCACCCCGAGAACCAGGCAGACGACGGTGGTCGTCGCCGAGGTCTGCAAGCTCAAAGCCAACGCAGCCAGGGAACTTTCACTGGCGACCAGCTGGCCGAACTCGGCCCAGTCGACCCGAGCGCCCATCGCGACCAGCGGGAACAACACCAGCGCAGCCCCGGCGGCCGCAGGCAACATCAGCCAACGAGGCAGGCCGGAATAGACCCGGGGCGCGCGGACAACGGCTGGCGCACGGCCCGGGAGGGCCAGGCGAGCCTGCGCGCTACGCGCGGTCAACGAAGTCATCGCGTCCCCCTTTCCTCGATGGTGCGGGATTGATCGAAGGCAGGGACGACCGGGGTGCCGCCCGGCCGCCCCCGCTTTGCGGCTACTGCCCCGGCCCGAAGCCAGCCGCGGCCAACACCTGCTGGCCTTCGGCGCTGACCACGAGATCGACGAACTCCTGGCCGAGCGCTGCCTGCGGTCCCGCCTTCAGCGCCACGATGGTGTTGCGGTTGATGGCCTTGGCCGATTCCGGGAAGTCGATGCCGGTCACTTTTCCAGCGGCATCGATCACGTTCGTCTTGTAGACCAGGCCCGCATCAGCTTCGCCAGCCACCACTTTGGCCAGGACGTCGGTGACGGCTTGCTCTTCACTCACCGGCTTGAGCGTGATGCCGGTGGCCTGCTCAACTTTCACTGTCGCCGAGCCACAAGGCACCGCCGGTGCGCAGATGACCAGCTTTACGTTCTTTTTGGCCAGGTCGGCGAACGTGGCGATCTTGGCCGGATTGGTCGGCGGCACGGCGATCTGCAGGGAGTTGCTGGCGTAGATCTTCACCTCGGCGGCGTTGAGGCCAGCCTTGGTCACCGGCAACATGTTGGCCTCATCGGCTGAGGTAAACACGTCCGCGGCTGCGCCTTGCAGGATCTGCTCAGCCAGGGTTTGGGCGCCGGCGAAGTTGAAGGTGACCTTCACGCCAGGGTGGCTGGCCTCAAAGGTCTGGGCCAGCTTGGTGAAGGTGGCTTTCATCGAAGCTGCGGCGAAGACGGTGACGGTCTTGGTCGTCGCTGCCGTGCTGCAGCCAGCAGTAGCCAGGCTGAGGCTGACTAGGACGGCCAGCATTGCGGACCTCAGTTTGGTGCGCATCTACTTCCTCTCAGGTTGGGTGTGGGGTCTCCACGATCACGTTGGTGGCCTTGACCACCGCGACCGCGACCGAACCTGGTTCCAGGCCCAGCTCGCGGACGGCCTCTGTACTCATCAGGGACACGACGCGGAACGGGCCACACTGCAGCTCCACCTGTGACATCACCAGGTCTGAGGTGACCTTGGTGACCAATCCAACGAAACGATTGCGCGCCGAACGCGACACCACCGAGGGGTCGGGCATGGGGTTGGCCAGCGACTGCGCAAACTCCGCCAACGACCGTCCGTCGATTACCTTGCGTCGGTGATCGTCGATCTCGTGGGGAATCTGGCCCGCATCAACCCAGCGTCGCACGGTGTCATCACTCACACCGAGGAAGATGGCTGCATCACGGATTCGCAGTTTCGTCATGCCAGGAGTGTAGGGACCGCAGCTACGGAACATCAGGGCTGTTTCAGACGCGACATCGGATTGAAACAAACCGACATTCTGGGGCTTTCCGCGAACCCCGCATCTGCGTTCTTTTTCCGGCACCCGACTCCGCACCCGCGGCCGTTTTGACTGCGACTAGCCGCACGAAGTAGCTAGTCAGGCGGCCCTCGCGCGTGCGCTCCCCCGCGTGCGCGCCCGTCCCCGCGCGCGAAACATGCCCGCCAGCGGCATTCCCAAATGACAACGAATACGTCCCCAAAATGGGTTTAAAAAGCTGTAACACAGAACGCTTTTAGGTTTACCCATCCGTAACTTCCCCATGGTGGTATTTCAACCAACACACGGCGAGGACGCCCCCGACGATGAAATCGGCAGGCTGAGTCCGACTGATTCTCAATCAATCCACCACCTGGTGGACACGGCACACGTCGTCGGAGTCACTCCTCGTCCCATAGCGGAACCACAGCACCAACTCAGTACGGGAAGGCTCCAACTCTCATGCGCAAAGTAGCTATCTACGGCAAGGGTGGCATCGGCANNTCGGCTGCGACCCCAAGGCCGACTCAACCCGGCTGCTGCTCGGCGGCTTGGCTCAGCGCTCCGTGCTGGACACCCTGCGTATCGAAGGCGAGGACGTCGAACTTGAGGACGTGCTGGCCAAGGGCTTCAGCGACACCAACTGCGTTGAGTCCGGCGGCCCCGAGCCGGGCGTGGGCTGCGCTGGCCGCGGCATCATCACCTCGATCAACCTGCTTGAGCGTCTCGGCGCTTACGAAGAAGAGCTCGACTACGTGTTCTACGACGTCCTGGGCGACGTGGTCTGCGGTGGCTTCGCCATGCCGATTCGCGAGGGCAAGGCCGAGGAGATCTACATCGTTGCTTCAGGCGAGATGATGGCGCTCTACGCGGCCAACAACATCGCAAAGGGGATCCGGAAGTTTGCCGTGAACGGCAGGGTGCGGCTTGGCGGGATCATCTGCAACAGCCGCAATGTCGACAATGAGCACCCCCTCCTCAAGGCGTTCGCCGAGGAGCTCGGCTCGCATCTGATCTACTTCGTGCCGCGGGACAACCTCGTCCAGCGGGCCGAGATCAACAAGAAGACGGTGGTCGACTTCGACCCCGAGTCCGGCCAGGCCGACCAGTATCGGAACCTCGCCCGGGCCATCGACGAGAACACGATGTTCGTCGTCCCGAAACCGATGACGCAGGAACGGCTCGAAGAGCTGATGATGCAACACGGGTTCCTGGACGCGATGTAGGACGGAGGAGGACAGATGTTATTGATCAGAGCCATCGTACGGCCGGAGAAGAAGGACGAGCTCCTTGCAGCATTGACTACAGCCGGATTCCCCGCCGCGACCGTCGTAGACGTGGTCGGCCGGGGTAAGCAGAAAGGGATCCGCATGGGGGACCTCGTCTACGACGAGATCCCGAAGGCCATGGTCCTTGTCGCGATCCACGACGAGGAGAAGGATCGCATCGTCGACGTGGTCATGAAGACGGCCAGGACCGGCGAAAGCGGCACGTTCGGCGACGGGAAGATCTTCGTCTCCCCGATCGAGGACGTCTACACCATCTCGCGGGGCGGCCGCGGCCTGTAGGCCCGGAGGACGAGCATGAAAGAGATTATGGCCGTTGTCCGGATGAACAGGACCGGCGCGACGAAGAAAGCGCTGATCGAGGCCGGAGTCGCCGGGTTCACCGCCGTCAGGGTGCTCGGTCGGGGCAGGCCTCTCGAAGACCCCGCTGTCATTCAGGAGCATAAAAAGCAGCTCCTCGCGATGGCCGCGGACGACGTCACGGACCCGGAGACGACGGAGCAGCAGGTCACGAGCTTCCTCGACGGCACGCGCCTCTTCCCCCGCCGGCTCTTCACGGTCCTGGCGCACGACGAGGACGTCCCCCGGATCGTCGAGGCGATCACGGGGGCCAGCAGCACCGGGGACTGGGTCGACGACGGAGCGATCTTCGTCCTGCCCGTCGTCGACGCGATCCGCGTGCGGACGGGCGAGTCCGGAGAGGCAGCCATCTGGTAAACAGGAGGAACCCGCAATGGTGATGAACGAGGCACAACTCGACGGGATACTTGCACAGTATCCCGACAAGGTCCGGAAGAACCGGAAGAAGCACCTCCTGATCAGGGACACGGCGGAGGCCTGCCAGCAGATCGAGGCGAACACCCGGACCATCCCGGGGATCATCTCGCAGCGCGGCTGTGCGTTTGCCGGGTGCAAGGGCGTGGTCGTC
>DIVW01000005.1 GCA_002428365.1 Propionibacteriaceae bacterium UBA6122 | reverse complement strand
CCCTGTGCGCCTGAGTTGGCGTCTGGGTGGGTGCCTGCGCAGGTGCCGCCATCCGATACGCGATGACTGCGCGCGCACAACCGGGGCCCGGTGAGCTAGATTGGCCGCTCGAAGCCTGGTGGCCTCGCACTAGCCCCGGGTTCGAGACCGAGGAGCGCTGCGTGGCTGATCCAGCAACGAACACCCCGACACCCCAGGTTTCCCGCGTGGTCGCTGACGCCTCCGAAGTCGCCCGAGTGTTGGCGCGGATGGCCCACGAGATACTCGAAGCTAACCATGGCGCCGAAAACCTGCTTGTGCTCGGCATTCCAACCCGCGGGGTGCACCTGGCCCGGCGGCTCGCGAAACTTATCGGCGACATCGAGGGCCACCCGGTACGCCTGGGCGAACTCGACATCACCATGTACCGCGATGATCTGCGCGCCAACCCCACCCGGAATCCGGCTCGCACCAGCATCCCCGGCTCGATCGATGATGCCGTGGTGGTCCTGGTCGACGATGTGCTCTACTCCGGGCGCACCATCGGGGCCGCCTTCGATGCCCTGCGCGACCTGGGTCGACCTAAGGCCGTCCGGTTGGCCGTCCTGGTAGACCGAGGCCACCGGGAGCTGCCGATCTCGGCCGACACCGTCGGCCGCACCATCCAAGCCGCAACGGACGAGCGGGTCTCGGTGCTGGTCAGCGAACTGGACGCCGCCGACGCGATCACCATCACCCGAACCGGGAGGGCCTGATGCGCCACCTACTCAGCTGCGCCGATCTTGATCTGGCCAGCACCAACGCCATCCTCGATCTCGCCGAAGAGATGCAGCAGGTGCAGTCCCGGTCGGTGAAGAAGCTGCCCGCGCTGCGCGGCCGTACCGTCGTCAACATCTTCTTCGAAGATTCGACCCGCACTCGCACCAGCTTCGAGATCGCCGGCAAATGGCTCAGCGCCGACACCATCAATGTCTCAGCCAAGGGCTCCTCAGTATCCAAGGGCGAATCGCTACGCGACACCATGCTGACCTTGGACGCGATGGGGGTGGACGCCTTCGTCATCCGCCACGCCTCCTCCGGCGCGGCCGCCCAAGTGGCCAGCTGGGTGAAGGCCCAAGTCATCAACGCTGGTGATGGCCAGCACGAACACCCCACCCAAGCCCTGCTCGACGCCTTCTCGATGCGCCAGCACTTCCGTCGAATCGGCGCCGAGGGCTTCGCCGGCAAGAAAGTCGCCATCGTCGGCGACGTCCTGCACTCACGGGTGGCCCGCTCCAATGTGTTGCTGCAACAGATCCTGGGCAGCGACGTGGTGCTGGTGGCCCCACCCACTCTGGTGCCCACCGGCGTAAATGAATGGGACTGCGAAGTCACCGGTGATTTCGACACCGTGCTTCCCGAAGCCGACATCGTGATGATGCTGCGGGTGCAGCGCGAACGAATGGCTGGCGGCTTCTTCCCCACTGAGCGCGAGTACACCGAGCGCTACGGGCTCACCCCGGAGCGTTTGGCCAAAATGAAGCCGGGAGCAGCGATCTGCCACCCGGGCCCGATGAACCGTGGCGTCGAGATTTCCAGCGCAGCGGCCGATGCGGCCAACTCGCTGGTATTGGAGCAGGTAGCTGCTGGGGTGGCGATCCGAATGAGCGTGCTTTACCACCTGCTGGGCTCGGAAGAAGGAGCATTACGTTGACCCCCACGACTGGGAACCTGCTGATCACTGGCGCGAAGCTGGCTGATGGAACCACCACCGACCTGTTCATCGCGGACGGCAAACTCGCCGATCCGGCCTCAGCACCGGCCGGGACGCAGCGCCTGGACGCCGATGGCCTCATGGCACTGCCTGGGCTGGTCGACTCCCACACCCACTTGCGCCAACCTGGTCGCGAAGACGCCGAGACCGTAGACACCGGCACGGCGGCGGCGGCTCGTGGCGGCTTCACCTGCGTGCATGCGATGGCGAACCTCACCCCGGTCACCGACACCGCTGAGGCGGCCGAGTACGTCCAGAGCCTGGGCGAACGCGACGGGCATTGCGAGGTGCGAGTCGTGGGCGCGGTCACCAAAGGGCTGGGTGGCGAGGAGCTTTCTGAGCTGGGCCGGATGGCCAACTCCAAGGCCGCGGTACGAGTGTTCTCCGACGACGGCAAATGCGTCTCCGATTCCCTGGTGATGCGCCGCGCCCTCACCTACGTCAAGTCGTTCAACGGCGTGATCGCTCAGCACTCCCAGGATCCGCGGCTGGCCGGTCCGAATGCCTGCTGCCACGAATCGGAGTGGTCTGGTCGCCTCGGCTTGGCCGGCTGGCCCTCGCAGGCCGAGAGCGTGATCGTGGCCCGTGACGTCCAGTTGGCCGAACTGACCGATTCTCGGATTCACGTCTGCCACGTTTCCACCGCCGAAAGCGTCGAGGTGATTCGCTGGGCCAAGAAGCGCGGCATCAAGGTGACCACCGAAGTCACCCCGCACCACCTGCTGCTCGACACCCCGCTGGTGGCCGGCTATGACACCACCTTCAAGGTGAACCCCCCGCTGCGCACCAGCGAGCATCTGGAAGCCGTCCGCGAGGCACTAGCCGATGGCACCATCGAAATGGTGGGCACCGATCACGCGCCCCACGCCCGCCAGGACAAGGATCACCCTTTCGATGTGGCACTGCCCGGAATGCTCGGCTTGGAGCAGGCCTTGGCGGTGGTGATGGAGGTCATGGTCAACACCGGACGGATGGATTGGCCGACCCTGGTAGAGCGGATGTCCTACGCACCGGCCCGGTATAGCCAGACCAGCACCCAGGGGCGGCCACTGGCGATCGGCGAACCGGCCAACGTCACCTTGGTAGACCCGAACGCCCGGGCCACTGTCGACGCTGAGGCGTCCCGCTCCCGTTCTCGCAACAACCCGTATCACGGCCGCGAACTGCCGGACCCAGTCGTGGCGACCATCTGGCGCGGGAGGATCACCTACCAGCGCTAGCTCGGCCCAAAATTCGCACCTAGCTATGATCACCCCATCCACTGGCTTGTGAGAGGGCCCAGATGGCACCACCCCACCGCTCGAATGTAAAAGATGTAGCTGCACTGGCAAAGGTCTCGGTTGGCACGGTTTCGAATGTGCTGAATCGCCCTGAGCTGGTGTCCATAGCGACCCGGGAACGAGTTGAATCGGCGATGACCGAGCTCAACTTTCACCGCAACGCCTCAGCCCGCCACCTCCGAGCTGGGGTTTCCAGCATGGTGGGGGCGATCGTCTCTGACGTTTCCAACCCGTTCTATACCGAGCTGATTCGCGGCATCGAAGACCGCCTCGCCGCCGATGATCACACCCTGATCATGTGCAGTTCAGACAACAACCCCGCGCGGGAGGCCAGCTTTCTGCGGCTGCTGACCGAACAGGGCGTCCGAGGCGTATTGATCACCCCAATGGACGCCACCGCGAGCCGGCTAACGGCATTGGGCCACCTCGGCATCCCATCGGTACTGCTGGACGCCGACATTCCTGGGCGGCCAAGCGTCGGCGTCGACAATGTCCACGGCGGACGGGAAGCGGTAGCCCATCTGCTGGAAATGGGCCATCGTCGAATCGCCGTCATTGCTGGCCAGAAGGTGCTGCAGTCCAGCCAGCAGCGCTGCCAGGGGGCGACTGAGGCCGTCCAGGCAGCCGGGCTGGACCCGGCTGAGGTGCTGCAGATCGTGCACCTCAGCGATATCAGCGCCAATGGCGGCCAACAGGAACTGATCCCGCTGCTGGATTCGCCGCGACCGCCAACGGCGGTGTTCACCATCAACGACATCGTCGCGCTGGGGGTGCTGCGCGAACTGCGGGTGCGTGGGCTGCGGGTGCCTGACGATGTGGCTGTGGTCGGCTATGACGACCTGTTCCTCGCCGCAGAGCTGATGGTGCCGCTGAGTTCAGTGCGTCAGCCCATGCGCGCGATGGGTTGGGCTGCCGCCGATCTGTTGCTCGCTGGCAATCCGCATCCGCCGTTCGTGCCGGAACTGATCGTACGAGCCTCCTCAAGCCTGGTGCGCAGCGCGTAAAGCCAAGCCTTAGCGGGAAACTGCTGGCCAAAGCTCGGCGGCCTTCAACATCAGCGGCGGCAACGGCACCGGACGCCCCTGCGCGTCGCCGCTCACCACCACCGTGCGGGTCCGCACCAGCACGCGCCCGTCGGTCGGGTCGACCACTTCGGCCACCGTGGTCGCTGAGGTGCGACCCAGGCGTCCAATGGCGGTGCGCACCACGTAGGGCTCCGGACGCAGCAGAATCTGGCCCAGGTAGTCCACGTCCTGGCGGGCCACCATCCACAGCATCCCGTCGGCCGCGGCCACTGCCATTCGGTGGGGCCCGTCGGGGTCGGGGTTCAGGTGCACCCGAGCCTCAGCGATGTAGTCGAAGACCCGAACGTTGTTGACGTGACCGTAGGAGTCCAGATCCGACCACCGCACGGTGAACTCGTATTCATGCGCCTGCTCGCCCACCTGCCAGCTACCCAGGGTCGGCAACGGCTCCAGAGGTTCGGATTGGGCCGCGAACCAGCTCCGCTCGGCTCCGGTCATTCGGCGCACCCGGTTCGCGCGGTAGTCGAACAGGCACAGGGTCGAGCGGCCGCGCGCCACCTCACGGTCATCTTGAATCACCGAATAGGCCAACAGGAACCTGGACGCCCCGACCGCCCCCATCGACAAGTCCACTCTCACCGGCTCAAGGCTGAAGTTGATTGGCCCGAGGTATTCCACCTGATGGCCAACCACCATGGTGGAGTCGCCAAGCAGGTGCGCGTTGGGGCCAGCCAACAGCCACTCAACCCGGGCCTCCTGCAAGTAGTCGGCGACTACCGCATTGTTCACGTGCCCCTGGGCATCCAGGTCAACCCAGCGCAGTTGGACCCTGCTGGTGTAGCTACTCACGCGCCCGGTTCGTCGTCGTAGAGGGAGTCGACCACGTCGGCGTACATGTCAGTGACCACCTTGCGACGAATCTTCATGTTCGGGGTGACGCCACCGTCGTCCACACTCAGTTCGGTGGGCAGCACTGCGAACCGCTTGACCGTCTCCCAGCGCTCCAGTTTGGCGTTGGCCGAGGCGATGAACCGCTCCAGCGTTTTGCGCAGTTCCGGGTGTTGGGTGAGCTCGGCATAGGACAGATCGGCCAATCCCTTGCGGGCCGCCCACTTGTTCAGGTTGTCGCGGTCCATGGTGAGCAGCGCGGAGATGTACTTGCGGCCATCGCCCACCGCCACCACTTGGGACACGTAGGGGATGGTCGCCCCGATGACGGTTTCGACCTTCACCGGCGCAACGTACTTGCCGCTGGAGGTCTTCATCAGATCCTTCTTGCGGTCGGTGATCGAAAGATAGCCGTCCGCGTCGAAGACGCCGATGTCGCCGGTGTGGAACCACCCATCGATCAGCACCTCGGCAGTGTGCTCGGGGTCGTTGTGGTAGCCACGCATCACGCCGGGGCCTTTGATCAGCACCTCACCGTCTTCGGCGAGCCGCACTTCGGTGCCAGGCAGCGCCGGTCCGACGGTGCCGAAGCGCGGCTTCTGGGGCACATTGAAGCAGCTGATCGCGCTGGTTTCGGTCATTCCGTAGCCCTCGACGACCAGCAGCCCGGCCGAATAGAACCACGCCTGCACCTGCTCGCTCAGCTTGGCCGAGCCGGAAACGAAGAACTCAACGTTGCCGCCCATCTTGGCCTTCAGCTTGCTGAACACCAGCTTGTCGGCGATCGCGTAAGAGGCCCGCATCGCGGCTGGCATCGGACGGGCCGCCATCCGGTACTCCCGAGAGTCGCGCCCAACGGAGAAGGCCCACCGCGCGATCCGTCCCTTGATTGCACCACGCGGGGACGCCAGCATCACCGCGCTGCGAACCTTCTCGAAGATACGCGGCGCGCCGCACATGAACTCCGGGCTGACCTCGCCGAGCCCGGCCACGATCTTGTCGACCCGGCCATCCACAGCCGAGCTGAACCCGATCGCCATCTGCGTGGCGATGAGGGCTTTTCCGAAGACGTGCGACAACGGCAGCCACAGATACTGGACGTAGCCGGGCGGAATGATCTTCATGTCACGCAGGGTCAGGCCCTCATAGACCCAGCAGCTGTGCAGCAGTTCCACACCCTTGGCTCGCCCAGTGGTGCCGGAGGTGTAGATCAAGGTGGCCAACTGGTCGGGGGTGGCGGCGGCGATCGCGTCGTCGACCACGCCCGGATCCTCGGCCAGCTTGGCTTCACCGCGCTGGATCAGATCAGCCCAACTCAGCACTCGATCGCCGTCGCCCTCGCCGTCCATCAAGATGACGTGGCTGACGGCAGCGGCCACTTTCGGGGCAGCGTCGAGTTTGGCCAACTGTTCGGCGTTCTCGGCGAACACCATCACCGAGCCGGAGTCGCCGATGATGTGCTGGAAGTCGTCGCCAGTCGTGTTTGGGTAGATGGTGGTGGTCGCCCCGCCTGCGCAGTTGATGGCCAGGTCAGCTAGCACCCATTCGAGTCGCGTGCCGGCGACGATGGTCACTCGCTCTTCGGTCTTCAACCCCAGTGCCAGCAGCGCGGCGGCGATGACGTCCACTCGACGCTGGGTTTCCACCCAGTCGATTGAGACCCATTCCTCAGCTGCATCCCGATAGCGGAATGCCTCGCTCGACCCAGAAGCAGCCACCCGCCAACGCAACATTGCGCCAACGGTGGTGGGCTCCGCCTCAGCCCCAGTTTCGTTCATCGTCGTGTCTCTCCCTGCCCCCACTGTGGGACGCGATCCGAAGTGTAGAACTGAGCGCAGCCTACGGCTGGCAACGCGCGGACGCACTGAAGATTTCGGGCGCGCACCCCGCGGCTAAGGTGCCGTCTGCCGAATTCTGCCAACCCGGCCAACCCCGGGACGACGGGCGCGGCTCGCGGAGGGCTGCTCCGCACCGCCGCCGGTTGCCGAATTTCGCCATCAGTGGCCGGTTCGATGCGCCTCGGCGCCGTCCTGCTGCAATTGGCCGGTCGCCACCACCCCTGCATTGGTTGAACTCTCAAGTGTGCCCGGTAGAATCACCAAGATGCGGCCCACCTCGATCAAGCCCCGCTGGCTCAGCACCGAGCAGCAGGTGATCTGGCGTCAGTTCCTCTCCGGCACCGGACGCATTTTCGCCGAACTCGACGCCGAGTTGCGGAGCTTCGGCCTGGATCTGGGCGAGTACGAGATTCTGGTGCATCTGTCGGATAACCCCGATCACGAACTGCGGATGTCAGAGCTCGCCGACAAGGTGCGCCAGTCCCGCTCCCGCCTCACCCACACGGTGTCGCGAATGGAAGCCAAGAACATCCTCACCCGCATCGCCTGCCCGTCTGATCGGCGGGGAGTAATGGCCAAACTCACCGACGAGGGCTACGCGTTGTTGGTTGAAGCCGCCCCGCATCACGTGGAGTCAGTGCGACGAGTGCTGGTCGATGTGGTCGAGCCGGAAGACTTCATTGCCCTGGGTCGGCTCATGGGCGCCGTCGTCCAGGCCCCCGAGCAGTCCTGACCCGACGGACGCACCCTCGCTCGCTACCAGGCACCCGCCGCTCCCCCAGCCACCAGCTAGTGCTGCCAGACTGTGCGCGTGGCCATGACTGAGGCGATTGAGGCCCTGCTGGCGGACGGATTCGATCTGGACACCAGCGCACTGGCCCGCGCGCTCTACAGCTCCGACGCCTCCCTGCAACGCGTGGTGCCCGCAGCTGTCGCTCGGCCAGCCACGCAGCGTGAGCTGACCGCTTTGATCGACGCCGCTCGTTTGGCCAAAATGCCGATCACCAGCCGCGGCGCTGGGACGTCCATCGCCGGGAACGCGATTGGCCCCGGTTTGGTGCTCGACTTACGCCAACTGAATCGCATCCTCGAACTGGATGCCGCCGGCCGGTCGGCAACCGTCGACCCGGGAGTGATTCCGGCCAGGCTCACCGCAGCCTCCTCGGCGCACAGCCTGCGATTCGGGCCCGACCCGTCCACCGCTGACCGCTGCACCATTGGCGGCATGATCGGCAACAACGCCTGCGGTGCCCGGGCGTTGGGCTATGGCCGCAGCGCTGACAATGTGCTCAGCCTTGCGGTGATCACCGGCACCGGGGAGCGGCTCCACCTGGTCTCCCCCGCAGCCCAGTTCGCGCCCACCGATGACGCAACACGCTCTGCACCCTCCACCCCGCAAACGTCCCCCACTCTGCGAGCCCTGCACGACTTGGTCCAGGCGAATCTCGGCCTCATCCGCACTGAGTTTGGCCGCTTCTCCCGCCAGGTTTCCGGCTACAGCCTCGAACACCTTCTACCCGAGCACGGCTTCGATGTGGCCCGATTCCTCGCCGGCACCGAGGGCACCCTCGGCGTAGTCACCAGTGCCCAGGTGCGCCTGGTGCCGGAGCCAAAGCACTCAACTCTGGTGGCCATCGGTTATCCCGATATGGCCGCTGCCGCCGACGCCACGCCGAAGGTGCTGCCGTTCAGCCCAACCGCGGTCGAGGGGCTGGACCGCCGGATCGTCGACGTGGTCGCCCGGCGGCTGGGTGCGGCTGCGGTGCCGACGATGCCCGCCGGTGACGGCTGGCTGCTGATCGAACTGACCGACGATGATGCCGAGCGCCTGGCGCGCCGGGCCGAAGAGCTGCTCGCTGCGGCCGGCGGACTGGACGGCGAGGTGGTCACCGATCTGGCCAGGGCGGCCCGGCTTTGGCAGATCCGCGCTGACGGGGCCGGGCTCGCCGCCGTCGGCCTGGCGAAACCGGCCCATTCCGGCTGGGAGGACTCCGCCGTCCCACCAGCTGCGTTGGGCGCCTATTTACGCGACCTGGACGCGCTGCTGGCCAGCCACGGTCTGCATGGCCTGCCGTACGGCCACTTTGGTGAGGGCTGCGTGCACCTGCGCATCGACTTTGAGCTGTCTGAGGCCGCCGGAGTGGCCGACTACCGCAGCTTCGTCGAGGCTGCCGCCGATCTGGTGGCCAGCTACGGGGGCTCGATTTCCGGCGAGCACGGCGACGGGCGAGCCCGCTCGGAGTTGCTGGGCCGGATGTACTCACCCGAAGCGCTGGCGCTGTTTGCTGCGGTGAAGCACCTCTTTGACCCGAACAACCTGCTCAACCCGGGGGTGCTGGTCGACCCCAAGCCATTGGACGCCGAGCTGCGGCTGGTCTCGGCCCACCACGGGGGTCTGCCCATCGACTTCACCGCGGCGGTGCACCGCTGCACCGGTGTCGGCAAGTGCCTGGCGCCGGGTGGGGTGATGTGCCCGTCCTACCAGGCGACCAGACGCGAACAGGATTCCACCCGTGGCCGGGCCCGGACCCTGCAGGAGTTGGCGAACGGCTCGCTGATCACCGGCTGGCGCGACCCGGCGGTGGCCGAGGTGCTCGAGCTCTGCCTGGCGTGCAAGGCCTGCGCCACGGAGTGCCCAACGGGCACCGACATTGCCGCGGCCAAATCGAAGGTGCTGGCCGAGTCCTACCGTGGCCGGCTGCGCCCGCGTTCGCACTACATCCTGGGCCGATTGCCTTCGTGGGCGCACCTGGTGACGGCGATTCCCGGACTGCCTGCGCTGGTGAATGCACTCTTGGCCGCGCCGGGGATCAGCCGGGTTGCGAAGTGGCTAGCCGGTGTGGACGCCCGCCGCACGCTGCCCCGCTTCGCCGCCCGCTCGGCACGGGCACTTTGGCCGAAGACCAAGCCGGCCCGGTTGAGCCAACCCAGCCTGCATCCGAACCCCACCAACCCCACCCCAACGGTGCGCCCGGTAGTGGTGTGGGTAGACCCGTTCACCGACAATCTGGACCCCGCCAAAGTGCCCGCCGTAGTCGAGGTGCTGCGCCGCGCTGGCTTCGAGCCGTCGGTGTTGGCGCGCCGGGTCGATACCGGGGTCTCGCTGATCAGCACTGGCCAGCGCGACCGGGCTGCCGCCACCCTGCGCAGAGCGATTGAGGTGTTGGCACCGATCGCAGCTTCGGGGGTACCCATCGTCGGGATTGATCCCTCCTGCCTGGCGGTATGGCGCGCCGATGCCGCTGAGCTGGTCGATGATCCTCGGCTGGCCGAAGTTGCCGCCAGTGTGCACACCCTGGCTGAGCTATTGGCCACCGCGACCGACTGGACTCCGCCGGATTTGAGCGGGCTGACGGTGGTGGCCCAGCCGCACTGTCACCACCGAGCCATCCTCGGCTGGGACGCCGACGCCGCCCTGCTGGCTCGCACCGGTGCCAAGCTGGTTACCGTCGATGGCTGCTGTGGGCTGGCTGGCAACTTCGGTCTGGAGTTGGGGCACTACGAAATCTCGGTGGCGGTGGCTGGCAACCAATTGCTGCCCGCGATCGAGGCCGCTGGGCCGGACGCAATCCTGCTGGCCGATGGCTTCTCCTGTCGCTACCAGGTGCTCGACCTGACCGGTCGGCGGGCGATCACCTTGGCCGAGTTACTCACCGAGGCCAGCTGACCCCGGATCCGCGACTTGGTGCCGGACGACCAGCGCCAACGCAACGACCTCTGCTGGGGCGTGTTCGGCGATTGACCGCCACCAGTGGCGGTGCCGCGGGCGCAGCGTCCTGTCATAGACTGGGCGCCGCTTCCAATCCGTGAGAGATGATCGCCATGCCTGAGTTCGTATTCACCATGCACAACGTCCGCAAGAAGCTGGGCGAAAAGCTGGTGCTCGACAACGTCACCCTTTCGTTCTTTGAGGGCGCCAAAATCGGCATCGTTGGTCCCAACGGTGCGGGCAAGTCCACCATGCTGAAGCTGATGGCAGGCATGCTGACGGCCGACAACGGCGACGCGATGCTGGCCAAGGATAAGTCGGTCGGCATCCTGCTGCAGGAGCCGCCGCTGACCGAGGGCAAGACCGTCATGGAGAACATCTATGAAGGCGTAGCCGAGACCAAGGGCATGCTCGATCGGTTCAACGAAATCTCGGCCGCGATGGGCGAACCGGACGCCGATTTCGACGCTCTGTTGGCCGAAATGGGCGATCTGCAAACCGAGTTGGATCATCGCAACGCCTGGGATCTGGATTCGCAGTTGGAGCAGGCGATGGACGCCCTGCAATGCCCGCCGGCTGACGCGATTGTCGACGTCCTCTCCGGTGGTGAGCGCCGCCGGGTGGCGCTGTGCAAGCTGCTGCTGGCCCAGCCCGATCTGTTGCTGCTCGATGAGCCGACCAACCATCTGGATGCCGAGAGCGTGAATTGGCTGGAGGGCCACCTGAAGTCTTACCCGGGCGCAGTGCTGGCCGTGACCCACGATCGGTACTTCCTCGACAACGTTGCTCAGTGGATCTGCGAGATCGACCGCGGCCGCCTGCACCCCTACGAAGGCAACTACTCCACCTACCTGGAGACCAAGCGGTCCCGGCTTCAGATCGAGGGCAAGAAGGACGCCAAACGCGCCAAGATCCTGGAGAAGGAGCTGGAGTGGGTTCGGGCCAACCCGAAGGCCCGCCAGGCCAAGAACAAGGCCCGCCTGGCTCGCTATGAGGAGCTGGCCGCCGAAGCCGAGCGTAACCGTACGGTCGACCTGGGCGAGATCAATATCCCGCCGGGCCCCCGTCTCGGCGGCGAAGTCCTGGAAGGCAGCAAGCTGACCAAGGGCTTCGGCGATCGGATCCTGATCGACAACCTGAACTTCACTCTGCCCCGAGCTGGCATCGTCGGCATCATCGGCCCCAACGGCGTCGGCAAGACCACGCTGTTCAAGATGATCATCGGCGAGGAGCAGCCCGATTCCGGCGCCCTCAAGGTCGGCACCACGGTGAAGTTCTCCTACGTGGATCAGAGCCGCTCTGGCATCGATCCGAGCAAGAACGTTTGGGAGGTCGTCTCCGACGGCCTGGACCACATCAAGGTGGCCAGCTTCGAGATGCCCTCGCGTGCCTACGTCGCCTCCTTCGGCTTCAAGGGTCCGGATCAGCAGAAGATGTCCGGGGTGCTTTCCGGCGGTGAGCGCAACCGGTTGAACCTGGCCATGACGCTGAAGATGGGCGGCAACGTGCTGCTCCTCGACGAGCCCACCAACGACCTGGACGTGGAAACCCTGCAGTCACTGGAAGACGCGCTGTTGGAGTTCCCCGGCTGCGCAGTGGTGATTTCCCATGATCGCTGGTTCCTCGACCGCGTCGCCACCCACATCCTGGCCTGGGAAGGCACCGACGACGACGACGCCAACTGGTTCTGGTACGAAGGTAACTTCGCCGATTACGAGGAGAACAAGGTCGCCCGCCTCGGTGTTGAACTGGCTCGCCCGCACCGCACCGCGCACCGCAAGCTCACCCGCGGTTAATCCAACTGAACCTGCCTCCCCGCTGAGCTGATCCGGCCAGGATTCAGCCCAGCGGGGCCGGACCGGTGGATTCAGGCAGCCTTCGCGCTGGCCTCATCGTCGTCCTGGTTCTCGGTCGCCAAGATCAGCTCCGCCACGCTGACCGAATCGTCGCGAACAACGCGAGTGTTGCGCCGGAACTGCGCGATGCCTCGATTCAGGTCGTGCCCGATCGTAATCGCCTCGATCGTCAGCCGCTCTTGGGCCCCACGCTCGGTATCCTCCCAACGAGTGGTGCGAAGCTTGCCGACGACCACCAAGGCGTCCCCCTTCTTCACACTCGCCCGCACATTCTCGGCCAGCGCCCGGCTGCAGGTGACCCCTAGCCAGGTGGTCTCGCCGTCGCCCCACTCCCCGCCCCGACGAATCCGAGGGGTGCAGGCCAGCCGGAAACTGGCGAAGACCAGCTCGTCTCGAACCGTACGACACTCCACCTCTGTACCGACATTGCCAGTGATCCACACCACCGCGTCCATGAATGTTCCCTTTCCTCCGTTGTGCCCATCAGTGTTGGCACCCGGACGGAAAAGAGGTCAGCCGAATCCGGCAGTTGTGGATGGCAAAGTCGGGGTGTGGATAACCCGCCGCCCGCCTGGACACGACCGGCCCCGACCCTACGCGGGCACACCGATCACCTGCCCAGCACCGCTAAGACCCCAGCAATGGCACCCGCAGCGGTGGCAGCACCCAATCAGCGCGTAGCTTCGCGGACGGCGTCTCGGGCGCGGTGGTAGCGATCCAACTCGGCCTGCACTGGGCCGAAGACCTGGGCCTCTACCACGGCGCTGATTGCCGAGTTCAGTTCCTTACGCGCCCGGCGGGCCCGGCTCTGAGCGCCACCGATGACGAAAGCCCGACCGAGCAGGGCCAGGAGCAGACCGGCCAAAACCGAGCCAACGGCCACCCACACTCCAGCAGGTACGCCGTACCAGACGTACAGCGGAATGCCGAAGCCGGAAGTCGCCAGCGCGGGCCCGGCCAGCCACCAGACCAGGCCACCGATCACCGTGACGATGAGCAGCCACTGCAGCAGGCCGAACAACACCCACCACCAGGCCCCGGACTTCACCTTCAAGTCGGTACTGGCGATCGCAGTGTCCAAGTCATCGGCAAGCAGTGAGGCCCTGCCGTGTGCCGCCCGGTCAACGGCCGTCACCCAGCCGGTCGGCATCCCTTGGGACGCCTGATCGATGAGCTCGCGAAGACCCTGATCGACTCGGGCCTTCTGGACCGCATTGGCCTTAGGCAAGGAGGTGCGATTCACCTCGGTGGGGCTGTGCTCGATTGCGGCCATCGCCCCGAGTCGCAGCTGCTTCAGCGGGTCGGGACGGAGCCGCGCGATCCAGCTGATCAGCGGCCAGCCGGTCGCAGCGGTGCCTCGCCGACGCCAGGCTTCACGAACCCCATTGACCACCAGGCCAACTCCGGCCGCGTCCCCCATGGTCTCGGTGACCTGCTCCTTGAGGCTGCCGTTCATTTTCGCCGGCACCTTCGGCCCCAGATCAACGGCTAGCTGCCTGGCGGACTTCTTCACGTCCAGGCTCACCCGGTGCACCATCGCGCGCTTGCGGGCCACGGTCGCCACCAACGAGTCGCGCAGGTTGTAGATACCGTCGCCACGCTGGGCTGAGGTGACCATCAGCGGCGACGCGCGCAGCCCCTCGCCATCAAGCAAAGCTCGCAGGTCAGCGACGCAGTTCTGTAGCTGGTCGGCCGGCAGCCGGTCGGACTGGTTGAGCACCACCATCATCACATCGGCATGTTCGGCCAACGGCCTGAGATAGCCGTCGTGCAGGGCAGCGTCGGCGTACTTCTGGGGGTCGACCACCCAAATGATTGCGTCCACCATCTCGACCATTCGATCGACGGTCACCCGGTGGGCTTCCTCGGTGGAATCGTGGTCGGGCAGGTCGAGCAGCACGAGGTTGCGCAGCTGTTCGTCGTCGGAGGCGACCAGATGACGCTTGCCAACGTCCAGCCAGTCGAGCAGATCGTTGGGCAATTCGGTGCCCCAACCAACTGCCATCGCCTTCGAAGTAGTCGGACGCCGGACGGCCACCTGCGCCAGTTGGGTGCCGCTGAGGGCGTTGAACAGGCTCGACTTACCCGATCCGGTCGATCCGGCCAGGGCCACCACGGTGTGATCGCCGCTGAGCGCGACTCGCTGGCCAGCACGAGTGGCCACCTTCGCCGCCCTGTCGACCACTGCCGGGTTGCCGCGGCCTTCCATGGCGGTGACCGCTTCGGAAAGCGCGGCTAGCCTGCTGGCCAGCTTGTTGGGCGATGACTTCATGAAGTCTCCTCCCCACTCACTCCGGCGATCGATTCGGTTTCTGGTTCGGGTTCTGGTTCGGGCCACTGTGGCACCGGCGGGGCCGGTGGAATCTGATCCGGCGGCACCAACAGGCTAGGTGTGGCGTCCTGCGACACGTCGGCGTAAGTGACCGGTGCCGGAGCGGCAGGCAGCGGCACGGACGGCAGCGTCGGGCCAGCGACCGCCCGCCGGGCGGCCGACGCTGGTGAGGCCGGCCACGCGGGTCCACCGGCGGGATTGGCCCATGATGTTGAACCGTCGGCGGGCTCGACCGGGCTGAAGGAAATCGGCGCGGACGGCAACACCGGCGGCGTTGGCAACGCCATCGCCGGGGCCTCGACAGTCCCGTTCGCCTCGGTCACGTCCGCCTCAATCGGCTCGGCGTCAGCCTGCTCGGCGTCAGCCTGCTCGGCGTCAGCCTGCTCGGCCTCAGCCTGCTCGGCCTCAACCGATTCGGCCTCAACCGATTCGGGCGTCCCCACCGCAACTTCGGACGGGAGGGGCGCCGACGGCAGCACCGGTGCAGCCGGCAACGACACCGCTGGGGGTTCGGCGGGCTCGGTCGGCTCGGCTGCCGACGCCCCACCGGACGCCGACTCCTGCTCCGACTCGTGCGCCGCAAGCTCGGCGGAATCCTGAACTTCTTGGCGTGGCTCACCGGGACGCCGGACGGCCTCGGCCGCCAAGGCAGCCAGCCCGGCCGGCACTGGAATCGGTCGCTCCGCGACACCGGTTGCCGCGGGCTCAGCTTCGGCTGAATCGGCATCGGCCGAATCAGGATCAGCCGAATCAGGATCAGCCGAGGTGTCCTCGTCGCCATCAACCGACTCGTCATCAACCGACTCGGCCGCCAGCGAATCCGGATCCAACGACTCGCCTTCAGCAACCGACTCGGCAGCCAGAGACTCAGGTTCGCCGTCGCTCTCGGCCCAGTCAGCACTCGCAACATCGGCGACAGCGGCCTCCTCGGCGTCGCCGTCGGATTCGCCCTCGGATTCGCCAAGTGGGCCTACCTGGTGCGGGGGCAGGTCGAAATCGTCTTCATCGGTGAGCTGCACATCGGACTCATCATCCTCACCGTGCCGGACGGCGCCAGCCGCCAGCGCGGACAGCTGTGCCGAAACCAAGCCGGGCAGTAGGCCGGTGTCGCCAGCGACGAACCGCTGCGGCGTCTCAGCGCTCGCGGCCGGGGCAACGGCTTCTTGATCAGCACCCGGCTCACCAGGGTCGGTCTCAACAGCTTCCGCCTCAACGTCTGCGGACTCGGCTTCCCCGGCAACCGTCGGCTCGGGCTCGACCGGCTCGGGCAGGCTCGGCTCCGGCAGGCCAGCGCCCACGTTAGCTTCGCGAATGTAGCGATCCTCAGCTACCCGCTCAGTCTCCAGCGCCAACACCGCCGCGCGGAGCTCCTCGCCCTGCTGCGACCGGACTTCGACCTCGTCAATCAGCTTCTCGAACCGAGACAACTCGATCGCCATCAGCCCTTCGACCCGGCTGTCCAACTGCGCCTTGGCCTCCTTGGCCAGCCGCCGCACGGCGTCCTCACCAAAGACCGCCTCCAGCACCCGCTGAGCCAGCAGTGCGGTGCCACCGGCCACGCCAACCTCGGCGCCGACCAGACCACCTGTTTGGGAGAAAATGAACACCATCAAGGCCACGCCAGCGCCGTTGACGCCGAGAGCTAGGAACCGGGCCATCGACTTCTTGCTCTTGCCCTCGCTACCGACCAACTCCAGCACGTCGCCCTGCCATTGCCGGATCACCCGGGCAGCAGACTCGCTGAAGTCAAGCGACACCTTGCCCAGGGCGCCGTCCCGGTCCAGGAGTTGGCGACCGGCCGGGTGCGCCTCCCAGGCCGAAACGACTCGGCGAGCGGCGAACTCACCTTCTTCACGCACCAACACTTCAAGCCCGGATTCAACGGCCAACTGGACGTCCTGAGCCCGCTTCGGCTCCCCCTTGGCCACCTGTACCAGCCGGTCGCGGAACAGCCCGATCCGCTTCTCCACCGACCGGAAGAACTCCCCGGTGCCGACGAAATCCTGCCAGCGGGCGAGCACTTCACCGCGCAGCAGGGTGCCGTCGGCGGTCTGGGCTGCCACCGAACGCGCTGCCTCGGCGAATGACTTCTCGGCATCTGCCTGAAGGGTGTCCAGGGCTTCGGTCTGGGCGGCTACCGCAGCTACCAGCGCCGGGCCGTGGTCGGCCAACGATTCGATTGCCCCGTCGAGGGTTTGGAGCACTACCTGATTGCGGCGCACGGTGTCTTCGGCCAGATCGGCCAGCCAACCCCGGATCGGCGCCACGGACGCATTGGGCAGCAGACCGTCCTCGTCCACAGTGGTCTCCGGGACGGCGAACAGCGGCGAAGCGCTCAGCCCGCGCTGGCTCATCATCTGGCCAAGGTGAGGCGGCACGTCGGACATCGCTGCCGGCGGGACACGATCGAGCACCACGGCCACCACGGCCTTGCGGCGAGCTGCCGCCCGCAGGTATTGCCAGGGCACGGCGTCGGCATAACGCGCCGCCGAGGTGACAAAGAGCCACAAATCAGCGGCGGCCAACAACTGAGCAGCCAGGGTGCGGTTCTGCGCGACTACCGAATCGACGTCGGGGGCATCCAGGATCGCCAGGCCCTTGGGCAGGCTTGGTTCGGGCACCAGTTGGAGCACTCTGGGGTCGGTGACCGGGGCATCGCTGCGAGCCAGGCCGGGAAGAATCTGACCGGATTCGAACCAGCGGGCATCTTCGGGGTGATGCACCAGCACTGAAGAACGAGTGGTCGGGCGGATCACTCCGGGCGTGGTGACCACCCGGCCAACCAGGGAGTTCACCAGGGTCGATTTACCGGCACCGGTGGAGCCACCCACCACGGTGAGCAGCGGGGCGTCCAGGCGGCGAAGTCGGGGCAGGACGTAGTCCTCGATCTGTCGAGACTGGGCCCGAACAAGTTCGCGATGTTCATCGGCTTCAGGGACGTCCAGAGGCAGGCGCACTTCTGCGAGTGCGTCCTGGAGTCGGGTGAGCGAAGCAGCCAGCTGCTCTACGCCCATGCCTTACCTCCTACCCCCGTGGTGGACCCCAATTAGGGTCCACAGCCGAATGGCCCGAGCCGACCTGGGGGGTTGTGACCGGTGCGGGCCAGTTTCCACCGATGCCCGCCGGTCCCGGGTAATTCGGCAGCCCGAAGGATACCGGTTTCGCGCGCCGCCAGCGAGGCAGGTCAAGCTTCATCCCACGCGGATCACTAATTGCGGTCGGACGCAGCTCGCGCGCCAGCTCTACCAGCTGCCGTTCCCTGGCAATCGCGGCCCGGTCATACAGGCCGCGCACCTCACCGTCACGCAGGTAGGCCAGCTCGGTCAAGGCCCGCTGCAGCCGGACGGTGGCCAGGAACGGCTTCAACCCACGAGTGATCGCCACCATCAGCGCCCACAAGCGCAAACGCAGCTTTGCCATCACCAACGGGTCGGTTTCTGGCAGCCAGCCCAGCTGGGTGTAATCGACCAGTCGGGAGCGAATCCGACGCCCCTCAAGCAGGATCTGCCGCACCACGTAGACCACTGCCGACAGCACCATCGGCACCGCGACGCCGAAGTACATAATCAACTGCATTGTGCCTTGAGCGAACGTGGCCTGGGAGTTGTAGAACATGTGCAGGAAAGACGCCGCCAGATAGCCGATCAGTGGGGCGAGGATGCGCACCACCTTGCTGTGGGTGCGCAATGCCACGGCAATACCGATGCCGGTCATCATCGTGAATAGCGGATGGCCGAACGCCGTCCAGAAGCCGCGAAGCCAGACGATCTGGTTCAGCGCCGCCTCAGCGTCGCCAGCTTCGATGCTGGTGGAGGCGAAGATGATCACCCGGGCGTAGTAGAGGATGTTTTCGGTGAAGGCGAAACCGGCCGCACTAAGGCCAGCCAACACCATGGTCGACACCTTCGAGGTGAGCCGGTAGCGGGCGAAGATCGCGATCAGGAAGATCACCGAAGCTTTGGCCGCCTCCTCGACGAAGGGGGCAACGAAGATCGCCACTCGGGCGCTGCTGGCCGGGTTGCCGTTGCCACCGATCGCCAAATGATCAGCGGCCCAGGTGTTGATGTAATAGGAGAAGATCACCGCGATCGCCCCGCCCCAGCCGAGGGTGAGGAACCAGATCACGAATCGTTGTGGACGGTAGCGGTCGGCCAGCAGGAAGACCACCGTCCAGAAGACCACCGTCGGCAGCGCCAGCCAGGCTGACTGGCGCATCGCAGACACATTCAGCCCGGTGGTGTCGGCGTCGATCTTCAGGCTGGAAGCGATGTCGGTGAGCAACCAGGTGGCGGCCGCGGCGTAGAGGATAATCCCGCCGAGCAGCAGCCACGTCCAGCCGGAACGCAGAATGCGCTGCGGAAGGTCGGCGACAGGTTCGGGCTCGGACGGGATCGCATTGCGCCTGCGCGCGAGCTCGGCCACCGAATCGGTCATGACCGACAGCCTACAATCCGGCTGAAACCGCGCTCACCGGTTTGGCGTTGGCGACCGGACGGTTCAACAGCACCGGCCAGAACCGAACGAACAGCCAACCACCAAGCACCACCAGACCCAGATTGCGCAGGGCCAACAGCACTGTGGCGAAGGCTGGCTCGGGCTGGTAACCGATCAGTGGGTCGTACCAGATCGGGTAAATCAGCTGAGTGGCGAAGGCGAGCACCAGCACCTGATAGGCGGCCACCCTGGCCGTCCACTTGATCCAGGGCTCCGGTGGCCCGGCCAGCAGCAACAATGCCGCCACCGTGGCCCCTAACCAGATCAGGTACTGCGGGGAGAAGGTCTTGTTGGTGATCAACGTGATGGTGATCACCACCACCATGAACAGTCCGATGGCGGCCGGTGTGGCCGGTTGGGTGGCGTTGACCAGCCGCGGCGGACGTCCGAACNNCACGTAGGCGGCCACAATCACCAGGTAGCCGGCGTAGGTGAGCATCGAGGAGATCGCCAGCCACTGTTCCACCCCGGGGCCGAAGACTTCGAAGGCCTGCCAGCGGGAGAACTCGACCTGGTAGTCCTGCGGCGCGAACAGTCGGGCGATCATCGCCGGGGTGGCCCAAATCGACTCGATCTGTAGCCCACGGCCGGACTGCCAGCCAAGCGGTGAGATCAGCCGACCGAAGCCGCCGTGCACCAAGGCTGCGACCACCAGCACCACACCGGTGGTGAAGAAGCTGATAGTGACCAAATGGTCGCGGCGCCGGGTGCCACTGACGGTGGTCGGCCACAAGGTGCCCGGCCAGAGTTTCAGGCCAGCGCCAAGGGCCAACAGCACCCCGCCGATGCGGTCCGCCCCTCGACTGAGCGCCACCAAGGCTGCGCCAACCGCCACCGAAGTGACCAGGTCGAGGCGCAGGTAGGCGATGGGTCCGATTGCGACCACGAAGCCGATCCAGAACCAGACGGCGGCCTGGCCACGTCCACGCTGCCAAAGCAACACGGTGAAGGCCAGGTCCAGCGCCATCATCAGCGCCACGAAAGCGATCAGGAAGCCTTGAGCGGTCTGCCCGGACAAGGCATAGGGCACCATCAACAGCCACAGCACCGGGGTGGGGTATTCGGGCATCGTCTGGGCCACCGATGCCCCAAGGGCGAGATAGCGGTGCATCCGATCGAAGTAGTAGCCGACGTCGCCAGGCAGCACCTGTTCGGCGAACAGCCACAACCCGATCACGACCGCCCGCGAGATGGCCCAGCCCAGCAGCGGCAACCACAACCGACGATCCGGTTTCATGCTGCTCCTAGCTGAAGTCGATGCCCGCCATAGGCAGTATGCCCGCGAGGTTAGCTCCAGGCTCTCGGCAGGCTAATGCGGATCGCACATCGGTGGCGAATCAGCGCGTCGGGTCTTGCCAGAATCAAACTGTACGGTACAGTTTGATTCATGACCGAGGGGTTGAGCCACCGCCAGCTGGCCAAGCGCGCGCAGATTGCTGATGCCGCCCGCCGACTGTTCCTCGACCAAGGTTTTGCTGCCACCTCGATGGATGCGGTCACTGCCGAAGCCGGGGTGAGTAAGCAGACGCTGTACAGCTACTTCCCCACCAAAACCGACTTGTTGATCGAAGTAATCAACACCAGCGTGAGCAAGCTCGTCCTCGCCCCACCCCGAGCCGTCGAGTTGGGCACCCGCGAGGATCTGCGCAACGCCCTGATCGGCTTCTCCGCCGGCCTGACGCAGGCCCTGATGCGACCCGAGGGCATCGCGTTGGTTCGACTGGTGCTGGGCGAAGCGTTCCGGGTGCCGGAGTTGCGGCGCGCCTTCCGCGACGCCCTGCCCGGCCAGGTACTCGGGCGCACGGTGGCGATATTGCGGCAGGCCAATGAGGCCGGGCTGATTGATGCCCCTGATCTCGATCTGGCCTCTCGCATGTTTGTCGGTCCGGTGATGACCTACGTCGCCCTGGACGGCTTCCTCAGCATCGACCCGGATCAGCCCCCCGAGCGCGCCAAACTGGAACGCCTCACTGACGCGTTCCTGGCCACCGTGGCGGTGAAGTGATGAAACCCCGCATCAACACCGGTATAGCCGCGATCAGCACGCTCGCGATCCTTGCTGTGGCTGGCTGCACCAGCACCAACGCTCCAGTGAGCGTGGTGGGCACGGTGGTCGATCCGGTGCGCACGGTGGCAATGCCCTCCTTCAGCGTCGCTGCGGTGAACCTGGACGCCGGCTTCCCTCAGACCACCACCGGCGCTGTGACGCCCAACACCACCGCGAGCACCTATCAGGTGGGCACCACCCAGCTGGTGTCCAAGGTGGGCGTGCGTCAAGGCGATCAGGTTCGCGCCGGGCAGCAACTGCTCGCGCTCGATTCGAGTGCACTGAAGCTGGCGATCACCACAGCCAAAGCCGACCAGAGCGTCACCGAGGCCCAAGTGGACGTGCTGAGCGCGGCAATCGCAGACACCTACGACAAGGCGCGCGAGGTGGCGGCCAACACGACCAAAGTCACCGATGCGATCGCCAAACTCACCAAGACTCTCGCCGATCTGAAGAAGGCCAAGCCGCAGCTGAAGCTGGCTCGCACCGACCTGGCCAGCAAGCTGGCCGCCGCCGAAAACCTGCTCGCGCACTACCCACCGGTGCCTCCGCCCGGTGTGCCCAGCAAAGCTGAACTGACGGCTGCTATCGCCAAACTGAAGGCCGGGATCGCCCAACTGGACGCCAAACTGGCGCAAGTCAGTAAAGCCATCCCCAAACTGACCAGCGGACTGGCCACAGCCCGCAGCGGCCTGGCCAAACTGAAGAGCGCTGCCGCCAAGATCACCGACGCTCGCCAGCAGTTGCGCAACCTGCGTGATTTGGCCGAAATCGCCGCCGATTCCGCTCCGATCCCGGTTGCGCTGGCCGAGGTTCAACTCAAGCTGGCCACCATCACCGCTCCAGTCGATGGCACAGTCACGTGGGTTGCTGGAGTTGGCGATCGGCTCGCCAGCGGCGCCCCGGTGGTCAAGATCGCCGAAGCGGGCGATCCCAAAATCACCGCCTGGCTGGCTCCGTCCCAGTTGGCGAAGGTCTGCCTGCAGGACTCCGCAGCGGTGGTCGGCGACTGGATGCCGCCCGGGGTGGGCGTGCCAGCGAAACTGACGCGCATCTCGGCAACCGCCGACTTCCCGCCGTCCTCGACGACGACTGAGGAAACCCACCTGACCCGCGCGGTTCAAGTGGAGCTCACCGCTGAGGCCAGCCTGCCAGCTGGCGTCCCAGTAGTAATCAGCATCTCCGGCTGCCATCCGGCAGCCGGCCAATCCGAGCAGGACAGGTAATCCGAAATGGCCAGTGAAGCGCGCAAGCATCCGCCGATCCCGGTGATCATCGCGGTCGTGTTGCTGTTGGTCGGTGGCGGCATTTGGTGGTGGTGGAGCGCCAACCAGGCCAGCACCACAGCGGCCAACCAGTTCACCGGTTCGGTTGAGGCCGATCAGTATCAGATCACTCCAGCCCTGGCCGGACGCATCACCGAGGTCAAAGTCGTCGAAGGTGACAAGGTGACCAAGGGCCAACTGCTGGTGCAGCTGGACACCGCCGCGATGAAGCTACAGCTTCAGCAGGCCCAGCAAGGCGTGATTGCCGCCAAGGCTGCGCTCAAGAATGCTCGCGACGACGGCACTTCGGCTGATGTCACCGCAGCCAAAGCCAAGGTGAAGCAAGCCGAGGCCGCGGTGAAACTGGCCGAGGTACAGCTGGGCTACACCCGCGTCACCGCCCCGCGCGACGGCGTGGTCACTTCGGTGGTGGCCAATGTTGGCCAGAACGCCGCTCCTGGCAAGACCATGATCAGCCTGATCGACACCAGCTCGCTGTTCGTGCGGATTTTCGTCCCCGAGACTGGCATCGGAAACGTCAAGCTCGACCAATCGGCCCGCTTGACCACCGATTCTTCCCCGGCCTCCTTCACCGGCGAGGTGAGCTTCATCGCCAGCCAATCTGAGTTCACCCCGAACAGCGTCCAGACCAAGGATCAGCGCACCAAGTTGGTCTACGAGGTGCGCCTTCGGGTCACAGATGAGACCGGCACCCTCAAAGCCGGCATGCCGGTGGACGTAGCTCTGGGCTGAGCCATGCAATCAACCAGCCCAGGCACCAGCGCCATCAGCGCTCGCGGCCTACACAAGAGCTTCGGCGCCACCGAGGCGGTGATTGATCTCGATTTGGACGTCGCCACCGGCGCGGTATACGGCCTGCTCGGCCCCGACGGTGCGGGCAAATCGACGCTGATTCGGATGATCGCCACCGTGTTGGCCCCTGATGCTGGCGCCGCTGAGGTGTTTGGCCACTCGGTCACCGACCAGCGAGGAAAGGTGACCCCGCGCATCGGCTACATGTCGCAGCGGTTCTCGATGTATCCGGACTTGTCAGTGGCCGAAAACCTGGAGTTCTTCGCCACGGTGCGTGGGGTGGGTCGCGCCGATCGCAACTCCCGGGCAAAGAGCCTGCTGGAAAGCATGGGACTGGCCGAGTTCGCCGATCGCCAGGCCCAACACCTCTCGGGCGGAATGAAGCAGAAACTGATGCTGGCCTCCACCTTGATGCACTCCCCTGATCTGCTGCTGCTGGACGAGCCGACCACCGGGGTTGACCCGGTCTCCCGTCGGGAGTTCTGGCGGATCCTGGCCAGCTTGCACCGCGAAGGCAGAACCGTCCTGGTGGCCACCCCCTACATGGACGAGGCCGAGCGCTGCACCCACATCGCTTTCCTCGACCGGGGCCGGATTCGCCAATCGGGTACCCCGGAGCAAATCAAGGCTCGAGTGCCAGGACGCCTGCTCGAGGTGGCCAGCGCCGAGCCGCGCCGCACCCTGGCGGCAGTCATTGCCCTGCCCGGGGTCGATTCTGCCCATCTGTTCGGCGATCTGGTGCGAGTGTTGTGGACCGGCGCGGCCGACCCAATCGAGGCGCTGATCGCCGGGTTGGGCGGCACCGATGCCAGCCTCACCGTGCGGGCCGCCAACATCGACATGGAGACCGTCTTCGCCTATCTGGCCGAGAACGCACCCGCCGATGCTGCGGCGGTGGGCTCGTGAAGGCATCGCTGACCCGAATTGGCGCGGTCACCAACAAGGAGTTCAAGCACCTGCTGCGAGATGTTCGCACGCTGGCTGCGGTGGTGCTGCTGCCAGTGATCCAGCTGCTGCTGTTCGCCTATGCGATCAGCTTCGACGTCGACAACGTCCCCACCATGGTCATCGACTACGACAAGACCCCGGCCAGCAGCGAGTACGTGCGCGCCTACGACGCGTCCACCTTCTTCAAGGTGGTGGCCCACGGCGACACCCTCAATCAGGTGGACACCGCCTTCGATGCCAACACCGCCCGAGTAGCGGTGGTGATTCCGGCCGGCTTCGGCGAAACCATCGCCGCTGGCGACAAAGCGCAGGTTGCGGTGCTGATCGATGGCAGCGAGCCGAACTCAGCCAAGATCTCGCAGGCCTATTCGGTGGCCCTCAACCAGCTCTACGACCAGTCGATGACCAAGTCCTGGGCAGCGTCGCAGGGCTTGGATCTGAGCGGCATCGGCGCCCTGGAGCCGCGGGTACGCACTTGGTACAACCCTGAGCGCAACTCCACGATCTTCCTGATTCCGGGCCTGATGGCGGTGATCATCGCCATCGTCACCGTGCAGCAGACTGCGGTCACCTTGGTGCGCGAGCGGGCGCTGGGCACCGAGGAGCAGTTGCTGGTGAGCCCGATGCGGCGCACCGAATTGATGGTCGGCAAGCTGCTGCCCTGGACGTTGATCGCCTTCATCGATGTGGTGCTGGTGATCCTGTTGGGCATGGCCGTCTTTGGGGTGCCCTTGCGCGGCACCCCACTGGTGCTGGCGCTTGGTTCGGCGCTGTTCGTCTTCGCGTCCCTCGGCATGGGGCTGCTGATTTCGGCGGTGGCGCCCTCAGCTGAGACCGCGAACATCATGGCGTTGATGATCGCCTTCCTGCCGAGCTTCCTGCTCTCGGGGTTGGCGTTCCCGCTGGATCAGATTCCGGTGGTGCTGCAGTGGATCTCCGGCATCTTCCCGGCCCGCTACATGGTCACGATCGCCCGCGGAGTGTTCCTGAAGGGCTCCGGGTTCGCCGAGTTGTGGCCTGAGCTGCTCACCTTGGCCGGCTACGCGCTGGTGATGGTGCTGGTGGCCGCCCGGCTGTACGGACGAAAGGCACGGGCATGAGTGGCAAACGGATCCGGCTGCTGATCTGGAAAGAGTTCACCCAGCTCAAGCGTGACCCGATGTTGGTGCGGCTGTTGCTGCTGATGCCGGTGATTCAGCTGATCATGTTCGGCTACGTGGTGGCCGCCGACATTCGCCACCTGAGCACGGCGGTGGTCGATCTGGATCACAGCGTCGCCTCTCGCGCGCTGACCGATCAGTTCGCCAGCTCCGGCTATTTCACCATCAATGCTCGTCCGACTAGCGAGGACGATCTGCGTCCGCTGCTGGATCGAGGTCAGATTCAGGTGGCGGTGGTCATTCCGGCCGGCACCCAGGATCATCTCGATCGTGGCGAGACCGCCCAGATCGGCATCATTGTTGACGGCTCCGATTCCCAGGTTTCGGCCGTCGGCAGTGGGTATGCGTCCCAGATCATTTCGCGCTACAACCGCCAGCTGATGACCGATGCGGGGATCTCGGTGGCCGCCCCCGGCGTGGACGCGCAGATTCGGGTGATGTTCAACCCGACGCTGGATCCGATCAACACGATGATTCCGGGGCTGATCGCCGCGATCATGATGATTTCGCTGATGGCGATCATGAGCCAGGCGGTGGTGAAGGAACGCGAGTCGGGCACCTTGGAGCAGATGTTCGTCACCCCAATTCGGGCCAGTGAGTATCTGATCGGCAAGCTGACGCCGTATGCGGGCCTGGCGACGCTGCAGATGCTGATCGTGGCCGCAGTGGGCATCTTGTGGTTCCGGGTGCCATTCAACGGTCAACTTGGAGTGGTGTTGGTCGGCTTGGCGCTGTTCATGCTGACCTGCATCGGCCTGGGGCTGCTGGTGTCGCTGGTTTCGCACACCCGCCAACAGGCCCAGCAGGCGATGATGTTCATCATGTTGCCGACGATGGTGCTGTCGGGCTTCATCTTCCCGATTGCCTCAATGCCACCGTTGATTCAGCCGCTGACCAATCTGATTCCGCTGACCTTCGCCCTCGAGGTGTTGCGCGGCGCCTTCGTCAAGGGCACCGGCTTCGCCGCGCTGGCACCGCAATTGCTGGCGTTGGCCGCCTTCGCCGCAGTGATCTTCACCGCCTCGATCATCGCCACCCGTCGCCGGATCGCCGAGTAAGGAGACTCCGATGACCGAACAGTTCCCTGAGCACTCCCCCCAGTTCCCTGAGCACTCCCCCCAGTTCCCTGAGCACTCCCCCCAGTTCCCTGAGCCTGTCGAAGGGCCAGCCCCTGAGGCTTCGACAAGCTCAGCCAACTTGCCCCAGTTCCCTGAGCCTGTCGAAGGGCCAGCGATCAAGGTCACTGGCCTGACCAAGACCTTCGGCACCTTCGCCGCGGTCGACGGCATCGACTTCGAGGTGCCCCGCGGCCAGATCTTCGGCTTCCTCGGCCCAAACGGGTCGGGCAAGACCACCACCATTCGGATGCTCACCGGCACGCTGCGTCCCAAATCCGGGTTGGCTGAGGTGTTGGGCACAGACGTGGTGCGGCACCCCGATCGGGTGCAGCGGCGCATCGGCTACATGAGCCAGAAGTTCTCCCTTTTCGAAGACATGACCGTCGATGAGAATCTGAAGTTCTACGCCGGCGTGTACGACCTGCCGGCCGACAAGTTCGCCCAACAGCGTGCCTACGTGCTGCGAATGGCCGATCTGGTGGGGCGCGAAGACGAGTTGACCCGCAACCTTTCGGTGGGTTGGCGCCAGCGGTTGGCCTTGGGGGCAGCCACCATTCACGAACCGGAGCTGTTGTTCCTCGACGAACCCACCTCCGGTGTTGATCCGGTGGCTCGGCGCCAGTTCTGGGATCTGCTCTATGAGCTGGCTGGCCGCGGCGTGACCCTGTTCGTCACCACCCACTACATGGACGAGGCCGCGCACTGCAACCAACTGGCCTTCATCTATCGCGGCCGCATCATCGCCGAGGGCAGCCCCACCGAATTGCGTACCAAGTACATGGATCAGCGCATCTTCGACATCACCGTCAGCTCCGCTGACTTGGCTTTGGACTACCTAGTCAGCACCGAGGGCGTCGACGAGGCCTACCTATCGGGAGCTTCGCTGCACGCGGCCACCGCCGCCCATTCACCCCTCAGCGCCGACGACCTCCGCCAACGCCTGATAGCGGCCGGTTTTGCCGATGCGGTGGTGATCGAGGTCGAGCCCACCATCGAGGACGTCTTCGTGAATCTGGTGTCGCGGCAGCGCTGAGGGTCTGCGGTGGGTGCGCAGCGAGTTAGCGATGCCGCCTACATTGGTGGACGTGGAAGCCGACGCACTCATTGACTACTGCCTGGCCAAGCCCGGGGCATTTCTCGACTTCCCCTTCGGCATCGACGTGGCCGTGGTGAAGGTGAAAGCGCCTTCGCAGCCGTCCGGGAAGATCTTCGCCCAGGTGTTCACCCTGCACGGCGTGCCGTCCGCGACGCTGAGTTGCGACCCGACCACTGCGGTGGTGTTTCGCGAGTTGTATCCGGGCGTGGTGGTGCGGGGCTATCACTGCCCGCCAGTGCAGCAGCCCTACTTCAACACGCTGCCGCTGACCGGGGCGGTGCCAGCAGCAGACATCATCGAGCTGGCTGACCAGGCCTATGAGGTTGTAGTCGCCAAACTGCCCAAATACCGCCAACGCGAATTGGCTGCGATCTCGGGCACCAGCAGCGCCAACCGCCGATAGCTCAGCCCCCGGGGACGGTTCCTCAGCACAGCTCACGGGGACGGTTCCTCCGCGCAGCTCACGGGGACGGTTCCTTTCGGTGCTGCTCATATTGGAACCGTCCCCAATATGAGCAGGTCAGACCCGCGTCAGGGGCGCAGTCCGGGCAACAGCAGCCAACCGCCGAAAACCAGCGCGCCGACGGTGAGCGCCAGCCAAAGCGTCACCCAAAACAATCGCGGTAGCCAGGTGATTCGGGCCAACTGAGCGGCGTCCGTCCCAGGATCGCGGTTGCTAGCCACCTCCAGTACTGGACGGGGCGCAGCGAACAACAACGTCCACGCCAAGCCGTGGGCGAGCCAGGACAGCGCGACCGGCGGCGCGTACAACCCGGCGATCGCGAGCACCGCCCCCACCCCGAGCACCACCAGGGCGCCGTAGAAGTTGCGAATGTTGAGCAGCATCAGCGCCAACAGCACCACCAGCAGCCACAGCGCTCCGGCGGCATAACCGGCCCCAGCCATCCAGGCCACAGCGAGCCCCACCACCGCCGCGGACGGGTAGCCCGAAAACAGGGTGAAGACCATTCCCGGGCCAGTCGGACGTCCGCGAGTCAGGGTCAGCCCCGAGGTGTCGGAGTGCAGCCGGATGCCAGTGAGCCTGCGTCCGGCCAGCAGGGCAGCGACGGCGTGGCCAGCTTCGTGGCAGACGGTGACGAACAGTCGCACCAGCGGCCAGACGAACAGCACCAGCGCGAGCGCCGCCACCGCCAAAGCGATTATTACCGACGGTTGCGGCGCGGGCTGCACCGCGGTCGCTCGTTGCCACAGGTCGCTGATCAGGTCCACGCGCCTAGTCTGCCGGGTGCGGCTGTGTAGGTGGGACGGCCATCGACCCTTCGACCCTTCGACAAGCTCAGGGCAGGCCAAGCTCAGGGAACTGGTGGCGGTCCGGGAACTGGTGGGGGTCCGGGACCCTTCGACGGGCTCAGGGAACCGGCGGGCTCAGGGACCCTTCGCCAAGCTCAGGGAACTGATGGGTTGGCGACGGCCAGGGACGCTGAAATAGGCTCCGCAGGTGACTTCAGTGGGAGAGAAGGCGCTGTGGTGGGCAGTCGATTACGCCTGGGCCGGCTTGGCGTGGCTGGCGACTCTTGGTGCCCCCGGCGACCCGCGGCCCTACGCCGAGGGCAGCAAGCGGCCGGTGGTGGTGCTGCCGGGAGTGTATGAAAACTGGCAGTTCACCCGGCCGCTGATCCAGGGCCTCCACCGTGCCGGCCACCCGGTGCACGTGATCACCGAACTCGGCTACAACCGGCGCCCGCTTCAAGCCGGTGCCGCCCTGCTGCTGAACTATCTGCGCCGCCATCAGCTCAGCGGCGTGGTGCTAGTCGGCCACAGCAAGGGCGGCCTCATCGGCAAGCTCGCCCTGCTGCGCGATACCGAGGGACGCATCAGCCACCTGATCACGCTCTGCACCCCGTTTCACGGGTCATCGCGTGGCCACCTGCTGCCGCTGCCCAGCGTCCGTCCGCTCACTCCGGCAGATCAGTTGATCCAAACTCTCAGTCAGCAGACCGGGGTGCACGACCGCATCACGTCGATCTCGGTGCGCTACGACGAGCATGTGCCCGAAGGCAGTTACCTGGCCGGCGCCAAGAACTTGACGCTGCCCATTGCTGGGCACTTTCGGCTGGTCGGCCACCCAGCGGCGCTGGCCGCGGTGCGCGCCGAGATCGACGCGCTCGACTAGAGCAGGGTCACTGCCTGATCGAAGCCCAGACGCGGGTTGCGCGGGAAGTTGCCACCATCGGCCACGTGGCCGATGTTGACGACCATGATGGAGCGCAGCGCAGTGCCGTCGAAGAACTCAGCATCCACCCCGGCGTTGTCGAAGCCGGTCATCGGGCCAGCATCCAGCCCGGCAGCCCGGACGGCGAGAATGAACCCGCCAGCCTGTAGCCAGGCGTTGTTCGCCGCGATTACCGCGCGAGTGTCGGGATCGCTGTCCAGCCATTCCTTGGCACCGGCCATCTGCGGGTTGGTCACCGGCAGGTTCACATGAAACTCAGTGTCGGCGGCCAGAATCGCGACCACCGGAGCCGAAAGCGACTTCGCCTGATTGCCCTCGGCCAACAGCGGCACCAACCGCTGCTTGCCAGCCTCAGAGCGGACGAAGACCACCCGCAGCGGCTGACCGTTCATGGCGGTGGGGGTGAACTTCGCCAGTTCGTAGATCCTGGCCAGCTCCGCGTCGGAAACCGGAGCGCCGTCAAAGCCGTAGGCGGTGTGGCGGTCGGTGAAGATGTCCGTGGCGGTCACGCTCGCCTGGTCAACCTGGTTTGTCATCGTCAGCTCTTTCTAATCGAGATAGTTGATCTGTCAACCATCTCGTGGGTCGGGTTATTCCCGCCGCCACCGAGGAGTCCGAGTCCACCCGGCCCGCCGTGCCCCCAACTGAGCCAGCGCAGGCCCCGCGCGAACGCCGTCTCGCCCCGGCCGCACGTCCGTAACACCCCTGTCAGATTCGTTTTCTACTGTGTTTTCCATGGCGACCCCCGCCCGAGCGACAATTCTTCAGCTCGACCCAGAAGTGCCGGTGGACCGCTTCGGCCCTTGGCTGAGCGCCAACCGGCTACTGGTGCGTGCCGTCCCGGTCTGGCAGCGCGGAGTGCCGGCCGCAGCGACCCTTGGTGATGGTGTGGTGATCCTCGGCGGCACCATGAGCGCCCACGACGGCGCTCGCCATTCGTGGATCGAGCCGCTCAAACAGCTCATGATCGAGCTCGTGGACGCGGACGTGCCGACCCTCGGCATTTGCCTTGGCCACCAACTGCTGGCTGAAGCCTTCGGCGGCCAGGTGCAAGTGGCCGAGCCCCGCGGCGGGGAGCATGGCGCCTGCGAGGTCTATTGGACCGGCGCCGCCCGCACCGACCCGCTATTGCAGCGACTGGCCGTCAACGGGTCATCAGTGGTCGCCGAATCCCATGCCGATGTGGTGACCGAATTACCACCCCAGGCCACGCTGCTCGGCAGCAGCCAGCTGTACCGCAACCAGGCTTTCCGGGTCGGCTCGGCCGTCGGCGTCCAGTTCCATCCCGAGGCCTCGCCTGACCTGATGGGACGCTGGGCCGAGCTTCGCGGCCGGGACGCGCGCGAGATGCGCCGGTCAATGCAGCGGCTCGACTCCGAGCTGTCTCGCACCGGACGCCTGCTCGCCCAAGCGTTCGCGGCCCAGTTGCCGGCTCATCCCGTCGCAGCCTAGGCAGCGGCGGCAACCCAGAAACGAGCCGACTGGCACCCACCTGCCCTATCGTGGAGACGTCCGAACCGGAGGTTGGAATGCTGCGGATCTTGCCGATCGTCATCGAGCTGGTGCTGCTCGTCGTCTGTCTGATCGACGCCGCGCAGACCCCGCAAAACTCGATCCGGAATCTGCCCAAGTGGCTGTGGATGATGCTGATCGTCGTCGTGCCGATTGTCGGACCGATTGCCTGGCTGGTGGCTGGACGTCCGCGCCGAAACTCCCAGCGCAGCGCGCCTCGGTCGTCCAATAGTGCCGCGGGCCTGCCGCGATACGAGCGCCCGCCAGCATCGATGCGGGCCCCCGATGACAACCCCGAGTTCCTGGCCTCAATCAAGCAGAGCTCCGAGCACGAACGCCTGCTGCAGAAGTGGGAAGAAGACCTCAAGCGCCGCGAAGACGAACTGCGCAAGGGCGAGGAACCCCACCCCGATCAGTCTTGAGTCGCCACTAGCACTGGACGTGGCTCGCTAACCGACAGTGTCGGCTCGACCGCTTTCGGCCGCCGGGCGCCCACCAGTACCCCGGCGACCACCACCACCCCACCGACCAGTTCCAACCAGGTCGGCCATTCACCCAGCACCAGCGCGGCGGTGAGAATGCCGGCCACCGGCACCAGCATGGAGAACGGTGCCACCACTCCGGCCGGATGCCGCGACAGCAGCCACGTCCACAGCCCCGAGCCGACGACGGTGCCGATCAGACAGGTGTAGAGCAGGCCACCCCAAGCGGGCAGCGCGTCCGCACTGAGTGATCCGGCAATGGCGGCAGCGATCTGGCCAGGCCCCTCGAAGACCAGCGAGAGCGCCAGCATTGGCACCGGCACCACCACTGACATCCACAGGGTCAGGTGCAGCGGATTGGTTGGTTTGGCCAGCCGGGACGACAAATTGCCGAACGCCCAGCCCAGCGCCCCGGCCAACACCAGCAGGAAGGGCAGCAGGGCCGCAGCTTGGGCCCGCGACCAGCCCACCAGCGCCATGCCTGCCACCGCCACCGCAATGCCGATCCACTGCCGTGATCGCACCCGCTCACCCAGGAGCAGCACGCCGAGCACGAGAGTGAAGGGCGCCGAGGATTGCAGCACCAACGACGCCAACCCGGTGGGCATCCCGGCAGCCATGCCCCAATACAAGAAGGTGAACTGGGCCACGCCAAAACCGAGGCCGTAGCCGACCAGCCAGCGCAGCGGCACGTCCGGGCGCGGCACGAAGATCAGCGTGGGCAGCGCAATCAGGGCAAACCGGAGCGCGACCAGAAAGAACGGCGGAAAGGCCGCCAGTGAGAGGTGGATCGCCAAAAAGTTGACCCCCCAGATCACCGCGACGGCGATGGCCAGCAGGCGATGACGGACGGGCATGGCTCCATCGTCCCCGGCGAAGTAGGTGAAGCACAACCACTCATATAGTGCAGCATTAGTTTAGGCTGCCTTCATGGACATCGGGCATCTCGAACTACTCCGGGAACTCCGCGACCGCGGCACCATCACCGCAGTGGCCGCCGCCGGGTTCCGTACGCCCTCGGCAGTAAGCCAGCAGCTGCGTTCAGCCGAACGCAGTTTCGGCATCCGCCTTGTTGAGCCGGACGGACGCCGCCTGCGCCTGACCACCGCCGGGCGACTGCTCGCCGACGGCGCAGTGGAAGTGTCGGCCAGCCTGGCCCGGCTGCAGCGCGAACTGGACGGCCTGCGCGGCGATCCTGCTGGCACGGTGAGCATTTGCGGGCTGCCCAGCGCCAGCGAGGCGCTCCTCCCGCCATTACTGAACCGTCTGGCTGGCACCAAGATCGAAGTAACGATCAGTGATGACGACATTGCTGAGGCCGACTTTGCCGGACGCGCCGCCGATCACGACCTGGTGATCGCGCACAGCTTGGCCGAAAGGCCGACCGGCACGGCCGGGCTCGACACGACCACGCTGGCCAACGAACCACTCGACGTCGCCCTGCCAGCAAACCATCGCCTAACCACCCGCGAACACATCAACCCCGAGGATCTGGCCGGGGAGGACTGGATCGGGGTGCCGATCGGTTTCCCGTTCGACACAGTACGAGTGGCTATCGAGAACCGCAGTGGAGCGAGCCTGAACATCGTCCAGCGGGTTAAGGACAACCGCCTGGTCGAAGCGCTGGTCGCCCAGGGACTCGGCTGTGGCCTACTACCCCGGTTCACCACCAGACCCCGCCGGGACGTGGTAATCAGGCCGCTAACCGGGGTTCGCGCCACCCGCCGAATCGTGGCCATCTCCCGCCCTGATCGCACCGAACGCGCCGCCGTCCGCGTGGTCGCCGACGCCCTGACCGAGATTGGTAGGCAACTCCGCTAACCGATTCGGCCTGCCAAGCCCAACTTCCTGCCTGCTAGCCTTGTTCCATGCAGATCAGCCCCAGGCTCGCTCAGTCGCTGAGCCTTGCGTGCGCGCTGCTGCGTTGTTGTCGCGGCTGAGCCGGTCCTAGCCAACCCGCAACTGCTGCTGCCGAGCCAGCTCCGACCCGTCCGGCGAGCGCCGACGGCCACCAGACAACGCTTCCCAACATCACGAGGAACCCCATGAAAGACATCATTTTCCCCGGCCCGGGTAACGATCTCGTGCTCGCTGGTGGAATCAGGCCGAGCACAGCGGTGTTATTGCTGAATGCTGGAGGCCGTTGGCACCGGTTCGCTAGCTCAGTTCGGCAGCCCGGCGTGGCGAGCAGCACGACAAGCTGGTGGCGAAGGCCAGCATTCCAACCGAGGATGGGCACAGGTGAGTGAAATGACCCGCGATGAGATCTGGGCGCGAGTCCGATCAGAGGTCGAAACCGAAGCCAAGGGCGAACCGTCCCTGGCCAGCTTCTTGCACACCACGGTGCTCTCCCATAGCCGCCTGGAGGATTCACTCTCTTTCATCCTGGCCGCAAAGCTGGGCAGCGAAACCATCACCTCCCTAACCTTGCGCGAGTTGATTCAACAGGCGTTCGACGACGATCCCGGCATCGGTGCGGCCGTTCGCGAAGATTTGCGCGCGGTGCTCAGCCGCGACCCGGCCACCCGCGGCTACTCCCAGCCATTGCTCTACTTCAAGGGCTTCCACGCCCTACAGTCCTATCGGGTGGCCCACTACTACTGGACGCACGAGCGCCCGGCGCTGGCCATGTACCTGCAAAGTCGCATCTCTGAGGTGTTCGCCGTCGACATCCATCCCGGTGCCCGCATTGGCAAAGGGATCATGTTCGACCACGCCACCTCAGTGGTGATCGGCGAGACCGCCGTGGTCGAGGACGACTTCTCGATGCTGCACGAAGTCACCCTCGGCGGCACCGGCAAAGTCGGCGGCGATCGACACCCCAAGATCGGTCGTGGAGTGATGATCGGGGCCGGTGCCAAAGTGTTGGGCAACATCCGCGTAGGCGAAGGTGCCAAGATCGGCGCCGGCTCGGTGGTGCTGGAAGATGTGGCCCCGTTTACCACCGTTGCCGGGGTGCCAGCCCGTCCGGTTAGCTACCCGATTCATGGCCTACCGGCGATGGAACTGGACAACGACCCGCTCTGAACACGCCGTCATCGGGGCCCAAAACCCTGAACGACACGTCTAGCTGACTTCTCAGTAAAACCCCTAGTCAGCGAAAGTCGCATCTTGAGAATAAGGGCAGTCCCCCCGAAGGGGGACTTGTGACCTTGACCCAAGGTGTTCGTAAATCACCTTGTGAAACGGGTTCTGCGTCCACTTTCCAGCGTCGTCGGCATCGCCATGCTCTTCGGCCTGTCGCTGACGGGCGCCCCGAACGCAGCCGCGGCCACCGCCACCGCCAAGAAGGCCTTCGTGACTAGCCTGATCAGCCCGGCCCAGGCTGCTCAGCGGCAGTACGGCGTGCCAACTTCGGTCTCAATCGCCCAAGCCGCCATCAACACCGACTACGGCACCGCCAAACTCGCCACCTCGGCCAAGAACCTGTTCAGCACCCGCTGCACCGCCAAGCTTTCTTCGCCGCAGTACGTCAAGCTCACTGCGGCTCAGGTCGGCAAGGCCTACGTCCTCGGCGCTGAAGCTTCGATCGACAACAACAACCCCAAGGCCTTTGACTGCTCCGAGCTGGTGCAGTGGACCTACGGTCGCTCCGGCAACCCGATTACCGATCTGGCCGCATCCCAATACAACGTGACCAGCAAAGTCTCCGGCAGTCCGAAGACCGGCGACCTAGTGTTCCTGCGCAACAACCCGGCCCGCTCCAACGGCATCGGCCATGTCGCGGTGCTCACCAAGAGACTGTCCAACGGGGACTGGGAAATCATCGAGGCAAAGGGACGCAAGTACGGCGTAGTCAAGTCCACCTTGTCCTACTGGAAGACCCGCTCCTACTACGCCGGCCTGCGGCGCTACTCGAAGCTGAACTTCGTCGGCGACTCCGGTGTCACCTCGGCCTCGGCCGCGAACACCTACCAGGCTGGCTGCTATTCGGTCACCGCTAGCGGTAAGACCACCAAGTACAGCAAGTTCAGCTCCATCGGCGATTCGGTCCTTGGCCACGCCGCGATCGTCGCCGAGGGCAGCGAATACGCCGGCGCCCGCAAGGCGATGAACAACGTGTCGAGCTTCGTCGATGCAATCGCCAAGACCGAGCATGCCGCCAGCGCCGCTGCCTACGCCAAGGCGGTGCGGGCCGTGATCGCCGAATACGACCTCACCCAATACGACGTGGCTCCGCTCAGCATCGTGCTGGTCTCTGGCAACCAGGGGACGAAGGTCACCGCCCTGCAATACCTGCTCAGCGGGGCCGGCAAGAAGGTGTCCCCCACCAGCAGGTACGACTCGGCCACTGTTGCCGCGGTGAAGTCGGTGCAGTCGAGCAAGAAACTTGAAGTCGATGGCCAGGCTGGTCCGAACACCATCACCGCCCTGATGGCCACGGTGAAACCCGGTGAATCCTCTGATCGGGTCAAAGCTCTCAAAACCCTGCTTGGATTGGCCGGGCTGCCCGCTGAGGGTGGCGGCGCATTCGGCCCCATCACCACCTCTTCGATGAAGACCTTCCAGGCTGGTGCCGGGCTGACCGCCTCCGGCACGGTCGACGCCAAGACCTGGTCTCGGCTGTTCATGCTCCTCGACGTAGCTTCAACTCCGACGGTGAGCGGCAAGACCATCGTCGGCCAGCCCCTTTCGGCCAATCCCGGCGCCTGGGGCCCGGGCAAGATCGACCTTTCCTACCAGTGGTACCGCGGCGCCACGCCGATTGGAGCGGCCACCGGCCCCACCTATGTGCTGCAGCCTGACGACGTCGGCAAGGTAATCAGGGTGACCGCGACCGGCAGCAAGGCGACCTACACCAGCATCGCGCGCACCTCAGTGGGCACCGCCGCGGTCACCCCGGCCACGCTGACCGCCACCCCGGCCCCGAAGATCAGCGGTAGCGCCGAGGCTGGCAAGGTTCTCACCGCCACTGCTGGCGCTTGGGCACCGGCTCCGGTAGCGCTCAGCTACCAGTGGTACCGCAATGGTGCCGCGATCAAGGGCGCCACCGGCACCAGCTACCGGTTGCAGGCCGCCGACTACCAGGCCAAGGTGCAAGTCAAGGTCACCGGCACCAAGGCTGGCTACTACTCAGCCACGAGCAATTCAGCGCCTACTGCCGCAGTCAAACAGGGCAAGATCACCAGCGCCCCGACCCCGACCATCGCTGGCAAGCTTGCCGTCGGCCAGACGCTCACCGCCAAGCCCGGCTCCTGGACGCCAGCACCTGCTGGCTTCAGCTACCAGTGGTACCGCGACAAGACCGCCATCACGGGCGCCACTGCCGCCACCTACAAGCTGCAGCTCGGCGACGCCGGGCACGTCCTCCTGGTCAAGGTCAGTAACGCTGGCGGCGCCTTCGCCAAGGTGACCCGCACGTCGGCAGCCACCGCGACGATCGCCAAGCTCAACTTCACGGCCGCGCCGGCCCCATCGATTTCCGGCACGGCCAAGGTGGGCAAGACCCTCACGGTCAAGGTTGGCACCTGGGCCCCTGAGCCCAAGTTCAGCTACCAGTGGTACCGCGGCACTACGGCCATCAAGGGCGCCACCAAGACCACCTACAAGCTGACCAAGTCCGACAAGGGCAAGACCATCACTATCAAGGTGACGGCCAAACGGACCGGCTACAACACCTCGACCAAGCAGGCCAGCAAAAAGGTCTCCTGAGCGATCAGGACGCCTTGCAGTTGGCATTGATGGTGAACGGAATCAGCGTCGTGGTCGTCTTGTTGTGGCGGGTTTCGCGGTCCTGCACCACTCCGGTCACCCGGTAGTCCGGGCCAGAGCCCGTCAGCGCGGCTGAGGTTCCGGCAATCGGTACCTCCGAGGAAAATGACATGTCGTGAGTGCCCTCTTCAGCGTCCTCACCGAGGATCACTGCTACTGAGACCACCTCCAGGCTGGCGGGGCTAATCACCACGGTCACGTCCACGGTGGTGAAGAAGTCGTTCTGGTGATCGGCAAGGACGATCGTCGCGGGCTCCCCCAGCGTGCAGGTGCCAGTGAGCTTTTCGGTGACCGGGTTGGCGTGCAGCATCAGCGAACCGGTCGCCTTCACCGGCACCGAAGCTGGGCTCGGGGTCGGCGTCGGAGTCGGAGTCGGGGCAATCGCGCTAGGTGATTGGTGCGGGCTGTACGGAACCGGAGTTGGGGCGAACTGGGCTCCCCAGTCGAGGAGCCCGCAGCCGGTCAGCGTCAACAGCGAAGCCGCCAAAGCTGCGCCGAATCCCAAGGCGCGCAACGATTTGTTCGGCGCGGGCGCCACTGCCCGGCCAGGGCCCGATTTAGGCAGGCCACTAGGTGCGATACGTGTCACAGTCCAATAGTCGTACGCCGCACCAAACCTGAGGTCTCGACTCGCCCAGCCAGCTTCGAACTACCTTGCTTTCAGCTGATCCGAATCCCGTAGAGGAGCTTGGCGTAGGTGCCAACCACCAGCATGTTTCCGTACACCGCTGGGGTGGCCTCGATGTTCTTTGACAGCTGCAAGGTGGAGAAGTCCACTCCGGTGTTCGGATCGAACAGGTGCAACAGGCCGCTGGAGTCCCCCACGATGCCGTAGCTGTGGCCGTCGTCGCCGGTGACCAGCACCGGGGAGCTCCAGCCGAAGTTGGCCAGCTTCCGCTCCCAGGCGACAGTCCCGGATTCCTTGTTCAGCGCCACCAGCGTGCCGCGCTTGTCTGATCCGGTCTTGGCAATGTTGAAGTAGACCAGATCGGCGACTTCGCCGGTGCCCAGCACCGGGGTGGCCATCAGGCCGCCGTTGACCGCCTTGTTGTAGACCGCGTCGATCGAATAGCTCCACACCTGATTGCCGTTGAGCCCGTTGATCTTCTGGATCGTCACCGGACCACTGGACGCCCCGGCTTCGCCGCGCTTGTCCATTTCGTTGCCCGTGTAGAGGTAGGGGACGCCATCGGTGGTTTCCACCACGATGGTGGCGTCAGTGTCGTCACCGGTGGGCCGTACCCAGACCACCTGCAAGGTGGTGGCGTCCCAGCACACGATGTTGCCGTCGTTGTCACCGGCGTACATCAGGTTTCGCCAAGCCGCCGCCGAGCTCTCGATGCCGTGCCGGGAGGAGACCGGGGTGTTGTAGTCGAGCTTGTGGAACTCCGGGTTCACGCTGACGGTCTTGGCAGCAGCATTGAACTTGGTGTTCAGCTTCACCTTGTAGATCAGGCCGTTCTCGCCCGGCTCAACCAGGGTGTCGGTGGCCGCGTTGACTAGGGCTGAGGAGTCGAAGGCGCCCCACTCCCGGGGCGCGGCCGAATCAGTGCCGTCCCAGCCGGAGATTTCCTTGTTCTGGATCAGGTCGAAGATCCGGTACCGCCAGGGGGCGGTCTTGTCGCCGTTCTCGTTCAGGCCCATGCCTGCATACAGCAACGGGTAGCCGCGCGGATCGATCGAGCCGGTGCCTTTGAAGGCGAAACCAGTCTCAATCGGGGCCTTGGTGTCGGTGCCGCTGGCCAGATCGAGGCGGTACACCTTTCCGTCAACCACCGGGTAGACCACCTCGACGAAGCTCGCATCATCAATCTGCGCCTGACTCAACCCCATCGCCTGCTTGGTGGCCTTGGGCCAGTTCACCAGCAGTGGCTGCCCCGTCCAGCCGGCGCCGGCCCAGTAGGAGCCTTCGGCCTTCACATCGCCGGTTGCGCGCGCCCACGCGACCTGGAGCTTCTTTTCCTTGATGTCGGCCGTGCCGTAGGTGGGCGCGTCGCGATAGTTGTTGCCGCGGAAGGTAAGCACGCCAGGAACCTTGGTATAGACCGAGGAATCACCGAATGCGACCGGCCCCGATCCGGAGTAGTCGACCACCTTGTTGGCACCGTCGAGCACCTTCCAGGTCACTTTGCCTGCGTCATCAAGGATCGAGCGGCTGAACGTCCCGGCACCATCGTTGACCGGATCGGACCAGCCCGGCAGGCTGTTCAGCTTCACCGCCAGTTTGGCCGGATCAGTCTGGGAGCTGTGCGTTGGCGTCGACGAAGCCGTCGGTTGATTCGGACGGCTGCCGGGCGTGATCGGATCAGCACTGGCGCAGGCACTCAGCCCTACCGCCAACGCGGTGGCCGCAGCCACCTGGAGCACGAATCGCCGCCGGCGCACAGGTCGAATCATCTTTTTCCTTGTCTTGAGCGAGGCCACTGCGAGTCTAGGCGACGCCACCACCACTGCCCCGTAGGGCAGCCGGGGACAACATCGACCACCCGGAGTAGACGGCATAATGGGGCGTCGCGCCCGCCGGGGGCGTAACGGAAAGCCCGCAAATGACCAAGCAGCGCCTGCTACCGATCTTCTACCTGATCGGCACGGTGATCTTCTGGGGCACCAGTTTCACCGCCACCAAGGGCGCCTACGCTGCGCTGCCGCCGATGGCGGTCATCTGGCTGCGAATGGTCGTGGCTTCGGCGGTCTTCCTGCCGTTTTGGCATCGACTCCCCCGCCCCGATTACCGCCCGGGCGACTGGAAACTGTTGGCCGCCAGCATGGCGTTCATTCCCAGCGCCTACTTCACGCTCGAGGGCTTCGCGATGGTGTTCACTACCTCCAGCCAGGCCGGGGTGGTCTCAGCCACCGCCCCGCTGATCGTGGCGGTGGGCGCGTGGCTGTTCCTGCGCGAGCGGCTGAGCTGGCAACAGGCGGTTGGTATCGCGGTGTCGATCGCGATGGTGGCCGTGCTGGCCTTCGGTGGCACCACCCAGGAGAGCGCCCCAGCACCTTGGCTGGGCAATCTGCTGGAACTGGCCGCAATGGTCACCGCTGCCGGTTCCACGATCACCATCAAGCTGCTCAGCTCGCGCTACCACCCCTGGTTCCTGGCCGGCCTGCAGGCTGCCACTGGTGCGGTCTTCTTTGCGCCGCTGGCCCTATTCGGTGAGCCGATTCACTGGGCCGCGCTGCCGCCCGAAACGTGGCTGCAGCTCGCCTATCTGGGCGTTTTCCCAGGGCTGGTCGCCTTCGGGTTGTACAACTCCGCGCTCCGGTTGCTTCCGGCCGCCTCGGCAGCGATGGCCATCAACGCCATTCCTGCCGTGGCAGTGCTGGCCGGCTGGCTGGCACTTGGGGAGTCCTTGACGCTGCTACAGCTGATCGCCTGTGCGGCCATCATCGCCGCAGTCGCCTTTGCCGAGTGGGCCAGCAGCGGCACCCACGCCGCTGCGTCCGGGGATTCGGCGGACCCGCCGATCGCCGAACCAGAACTTGCCCCGTTAGACCACAATGATGGTGATCAGGCCGGGGCATTCCGGACGTGAGCGAGCAGGAGAAAGCGTTGAGCCAACCCACCCCACCCACCAGCTTTCGAGGCTGGCTGCCGCTGATTGCTGGCGCGACGGTGATCGGCTTGGCCGCCGGGGTGCTGGGCGCCGTTGCCTACAAGGAACTTGGAGATCAGCCCGGCTCCTGTGACCCGCAACGACTCGCGGTCAAAGTGCAGCCCTCGTTGGTGACCGTGATCGCCGACGGTAGCGCGTCCCCGCTTGGCAACGGCGTGATCATTCAAGCCGACGGGGTGATTCTCATCAACGCCCACCAACTCGGCAGCACCCCCAGCTCACTTTCGGTTCAGCTGCCAGGCGGCGAACAGCTACCAGCCAAACTCGTTGGCGCCGATCCGGTCAGCGACCTCGCAGTGCTCAAGGTTGATCGAGTGCAGCTACCGGCCCTGCCATTGGCCTGGGGCGAAGTGGTCAAGGTTGGTCAACCGGTAGTGGCCCTCGGCTCCCCGCTGAACCAGCATTCCACCCTCACCAGCGGCCTGATCAGCGCCGTCAACCAGAACGTGGCTGCGGCCAGGGCTGACGGCGGAATCACTATCCTGCAAGACTCGCTCCAGCTGGACACCCCGATCAGCGATCCGCTCACCGGCGGGGCTCTGGTCTCTTGCGATGGTCAGCTGATTGGGCTGAGCACCGCCGTGCCCATCCCACCAAAGGCGGATGCGGCCAGCTGGAATCGCGATCTTGGCTATGCCATTCCAGCCACGATCGCCCGCCGGGTCAGCCAAGAGCTGCTCACTGACGGCACCGCCACCCATCCGTGGACGGGCCTCAGCGTTGCCCAGGTCAGCGCCGATATTGCCGTCCGTCACAACGGCCAGCCCGGGCTGTTCGTCCAGGCGGCAACCGCCGGCTCCCCAGCAGCAACGGCCGGGTTGATGGCCGGCGATCTGATCACCTCCTTGGACGGCAAGGCCGCCACCAGCGCGAGCTACTCCCGGCTGTTGCTGACCGCGAAGGTCGGCGATCAGGTGCAGGTGGCTTACCTCCGCGGCGGTCAGACCCACCAGGCCAGCATCACGCTGACCGAACAACCAGCCAACTAACTGCGATGACTACCGAGCGGGTCACAGTGGCCACCGACGGCTCTTGCCTGACCAACCCCGGGCCTGGCGGCTGGGCGTGGGCGAGCGAGGACGGCCGCCACGGCAGCGGCGGGCATGCCGGCACCACCAACAATCTGATGGAGTTGCGGGCGGTGTACGAGATGCTGGGCGCCTACCCCAGCGATACTCCCCTGCTCATCCTGGCCGACAGCATGTACGTGATCAACATCTTCACCAAGTGGCTGCGCGGCTGGCGGGCCAAAGGCTGGCTCACCGCAGCCAAGAAGCCGGTGCTGAATCGCGAAGCCATCGAGCTGATCGCCGAGCGCCTTGAGGGTCGCGACATCCGCTGGGAGCATGTGAAGGGTCATTCGGGGCACCCGCTCAACGAACAGGTCGACACCCTGGCCCGGACGGCCGCCGAGCGGATTCGCGACGGCTCAGGCGATAAGTAGTCGACGGCCACCCTCGCCAGCGCGGCCACCGGGGGCCAACTCGGCTACCGAGTCAGCCACCGCCAGTTCACCGTCGGTGAGTTCGATGATTTCCCGGGACAGCAGTGGCTCAGCCAACACCGCGGCGATGAAAGCCGCCACATTGTCCCTACTGGTGGCTGCATCCAGCACTGCTGGCCCGGCGGCAACCAGGCCGCTGCCCGGCTCATCATGCAACGACCCCGGGCGCAGGATCAGCCAATCCAAGTCGGTGCCGATCAGGTGCACCTCAGTGGCTTTCTTCACCTTCAGGTAGTGCTCGAACCGCTCGCCACGCTCCGCGTCTCGGCCGGCCTCCGGTAGCGCCGAGACCAGGACGAAGCGCGGCACCCCGGCGGACTGAGCAGCCGCGGCGGCCTTCTCCAGGCCACGTCCGTCAATCAGCGAGGTCTGGTCGATGCCGGTGCCGTGGGCGCCAGCGGTGAAAACCACCGCATCATGGCCGGTCATCCAACTGGCCAGCTTCGCCACCTGATCGGTGATCAGGTCGCCGATCAGCGGGGTGGCGCCGGTCGCGGCGACGTCCTCAAACTGCAGCAGGTTGCGATGCATTCCGGTCACCTGCACCCCGGATTCGGTTAGTAGCCGAGCGAGCCGGGAGCCCACCTTGCCGGCCGCGCCGATCACAAACACGTTCATTGAAAAGCCTCCGCCATGACCAAACCCGGGCTAGCAGCCAGACCGGGGCTGGGAGTCAAATCTGTTTGGGCGCCAGCGATGGCGGGGGCGTTTCCGTCCCCCGCCATCGTGGTGTTACTTACGAAATCGAGTCGATGACGTTGGCGTAGACCTCCGGCTTCGACTTGCGCAACCGCAGCCCCTGCACCACCCCGATGCCGATGAACAACGGCACCGTGGCCAACAGTGCACCGGCCAAGCCCCAGCCGCCTCCGACCAGATCAGGGAAGTAGGCGACGATCACCCCGGCCACCGTGATCAGGCCGAGCGTCGAGATCCCCGGAGCGATGCGGGTCGACCAAGCCGTGCCCGGAATGTTGATCTTGGCGAAGTGCGCCACGACCGCCACCGAGGTCAGCGCCATCAGCACCACGATCGCAATGGTGGTGATGCCGGAGAACCAGGTGAACACCTGCATTACCGGGTCGAGGCCAAGCACCGCAAAGACGATCAGGATGATCGCAGCAGTCGCGGTCTGCACCAGCGAGGAGAAGGCCGGCGAGCCATGCGAGCCGTGCACCACACCAAGCTTGGCGGGCAGTAGGCCCACATTGCCCATAGCGTGCTGGTATCGGGTGAGCACGTTGTGGAAAGAGAGCACGCAGGCGAACAGGCTGGTCAGCAGCAGGCCCTGCATCACGGTCGCGCCGACAACGCCGAGGTAGGCGTTGGCGGTAGCCATCAGCATGCCGCCCGGATCCGCAGCCGCCACCTCCAGCACCTTGCTCGGTCCCCACGCCATCACCAGTGCCCACGACGCGAAGCTGTAGAGCAGGCCGATCACGATCACCGCGGCGTAGGTGGCCCGCGGAATGGTCTTGTCGGGGTCCTTGGCCTCATCACGGAAGATCGCGGTGGATTCAAAACCGATGAAGCCGGCGAAGGCCATCATCAAACCGATGCCCGGGGAACCCGACGACCAGGCGGGAATGGTGAACGGAACCAAGGACAGGCCTTCAGCGCCGCCGCGGAACATGATGGCCGCAGACAGCGCCAAGGTGACGCCAACCTCGGCAATCAGGAAGACCCCAAGCACCTTGGCGCTGAGGTGGACGTCGCGGTAACCGAGGACCCCGACGACGGCGATCATCGCCAGGGAATACAGCCACCACGGCAACTCGGGCGCTCCGAGTGTGGTCAAGGTCAGGTTGATCGAGAAGCCCAGGTAGCCGTACACCGCCAACTGGACGGTGGTGTAGGTGAGCAACGCCAACCAGGCGCCACCGACACCCATCGGACGGCCGAGCCCGTAGCCGATGTAGGTGAAGAACGCACCCGGCTTGGGCACCGCCCGAGACATGGCCGCCAATCCGACCGAGAATAGGAGCAAGATCACAGCCGAGATGACGAAGTTGAGCGGGTAGCCCGCGCCATCGCCGATCAGGATGCCTAGCGGCGCGGCGCCGCCAATGACGGTGAGCGGCGCAGCAGCAGCCACCACCATGAACACGATTCCTCCTACCCCGAGCGATCCGCTGAGTTTGCGGTTATCGGTCGAGACTGGAGCCAAAGAAACCTCAGTAGCCATGTAAGAATGATGGCGGCCTTGCATTGCGCTTGGGTCTCTCGCTTGTTACAGGACTGAGTCAGTGTTGCGGAGTTTAGGCAATGCCATCCGGGCCACTGCGCCCCTAGTTTCCCCTGAAGATCATTGACCCCACTCGGACACCACGGCACCTGAGCTCCCGCTCAGCGACTAGGCAGGACGGCCTGAGACCAGCCAGCAACCCGGACAATCGGGATGGAGAACAATGTTCGTTAGCCGCGACCGCGGCGCAATTTAGCAAAGCTCGCATCATAAGCATCGACAACTGCCGAACAACTCAATTCAGAATTGCTCGCGCCTCGCCGCACCATTCCCAGTTAGCTGGAAATGGTGCGGCGTATCAAGTTGTCGCCTTACCCCAAACGCGCCACCACTGCTGGCACGATTGTCTTCAAGTCCCCCACCACGCTCAGGTCAGCCAGGCGATGGATCGGCGCCTCTGGATCACTGTTCACCGCCAAGATGCGGCGGGCGGTGCGCATGCCAGCGATGTGTTGGATCGCACCGGAGATCCCCAGGGCGACATAGAGATCCGGCGAGACCGATTTGCCGGTCTGCCCAACCTGCAAGGTCTGGGGCACATAGCCCGCATCGACTGCGGCGCGCGACCCGCCAACCGCCCCGCCAAGCGCGTCGGCCAGTGCCTCCACCGGGGCGAAGTCGCCATCGGTGCCGCGTCCGCCCGAGACCACGACATTCGCTTCCACCAGTTTGGGCCGCTTGGTGGCCGCGGTCGGCTCGGCGGAGACCACTCGGGCCGCGGGAGCGCCTGGTTCGAAATCGAAGCGCGCCTGCCGCACCTCCGCCTCAACCTCGGCGATCACGGGCACACAGCTGTTCGGCTTCACCGTCAGCACTGCCATCTCGGTCAACACCTTCGCGGTCACGGTGTACTTGCCAGCCCAAACCACCTTGTCGGCAACCAGTTCAGCCGCTTCAAAGCGAGCCGTCACCGCGTCGGTGATCAGCCCGGCACTGAGCTTGGCTGCCACCAGGCCGGCCACTTCGTTACCTTCCAGACCGGAGGCCACCAGAATGACTTTGGCGTGGGCGTCTACGGCGCGGTCGGCAAGCAGGGCGGCTTTGGCCAGCACCAGGCTGTCGCTCAGCTGCGGGCAGCTGACCAGGTGCACTTCGGCAGCGCCGTGGCGACCCAACTCGGCAACCAGCGCCTCCGTTGCCTCCCCGGCCACCACCGCTACCGGACGGCCAAGCTGACCAGCCAGCGTCAGCAGCTCGGCCGTCGATGCGTCCAGCACTTCGGCATTGGCCCCAACCAGGACGACTATGTTTTCGCTCATTTCGGGCTCCTCACTTGGTCGCTGCGGCTAGGAAGTCGATGATTTCGTCCACGCTGCTGCCATCAACATCGACGATCACTCGGCCAGCGGCGCGATCGGCATTGCGGCTTACTGCCAGCACTTCCACTCGGGCTGACCCCGCACCCGCGGCACTGGCATCCACTCCCAGGTCGGCCAGCGTCAGCGTGGCGACCGACTTCTTCTTGGCGGCCAAGACATCTTTGAAGGACGGGTAGCGCGGCTCGCCGGATTGGTCGGTCACGCTCACCACTGCAGGCAGGGCGGCCTCAACTACCCGGGAGCCGGTCTCATCAACCCGGGCGATCTTTGCCAGCCCAGCTTCAACGCTCACTGCGGCGGCTTGGCTGAGCAGCGGCCAGCTGAGCGAATCGGCCAGCAGCGCGGGCACTACCCCAAGGCCGGCATCGGTGGAGCTCATTCCAGCAACCACCAGCCCGCCTTCGAGGCTGCGGATCGCGGCACTCAGCACCGTGGCGGTGCCAAATACGTCACTTCCAGCGATCGCCTCATCGGTAACTAGTACCGCGTCATCAGCACCCATCTGCAGGGCCTTGCGCAGCGCACTTTCGGCCTCAGCCGGGCCGACGCTCAGTACGGTGAGGGTCGCTCCAGCCAACTCCGTGCGCAACCGCAGCGCCTGCTCCACCGCGTACTCGTCCAGCTCAGAGAGCCGACTTGAGGGTCCAACCCGCCCCAGCGAAAGGTCGGGTTCGAAGCCGACCTCGTCGCCGGAATCGGGCACATACTTCACCAGCGCGATGATTCGCATCTCAGGACTCCGTTTCGGATTCGTCGGTCGGGTTCGGCAGGCCGCGCTTGACCCCGGCCAGCACCAGGTGGGCCACATCGGTGACCGCTGGCGCTTGGTCTCTGCTGGCCGCAGCATCGCCGAGCATGATGGCGCAGAACGGACAGGCGGTGGCCACCGTCGAGGCGCCAGTGGCCTCGGCCTCATCGAGGCGGGCGGAGTTGATTCGGGTGCCGATCGACTCTTCAGTCCACATTCGCGCCCCACCACCACCGCAGCACATGCTGGACGAACCGCTGTGCTCCATCTCAACCAGCTCGGCTTCAGGCAAGGAGGCCAGCAGTTCGCGGGGAGCGTCGTATTCGCCGTTGTGTCGGCCGAGGTAGCAGGGGTCGTGGTAGGTGAGTTGGCGCCGCTCATCTTCTGGCGGGGCCACCACGTTCAGCCGTCCGTCGCGGATCAGTCGGTTCAGTACTTGGGTGTGATGCTCGACGCGGTAGTCCGCACCCAGTTGGCCGTATTCGCGGCCAATCGAGTTCAGGCAGTGGGCGCAGGTGACCACCACCTTCTCCACTCCGTAGCTGGCGAAGGTTTCGATGTTTTCGGTAGCCAGGCCCTGGTAGGTGGCCTCATTACCGGCGCGCCGGGCCGAATCGCCGCAGCAGGTTTCGGCTTGGCCGAGCACGGCGAACTTCACTCCAGCCAGGTGCAACAACTCCGCGACCGCCCGGGTGGTCTTCTTACCCTTCTCGTCGTAGGCGCCGGCGCAGCCGACCCACAACACGTGATCAACCTCGTCCGCGCTGGTCACATCGGTGCCGAGCACCGGGACGTCGAAGTCGAGCCCCTTGGCCCAGTCCATCCGGTCGCGCGGCGGCAGCCCCCACGGGTTTCCCTTGGTTTCCAGATTGCCGAACAGGCCGTTGAACTCCTCGGGGAACTCCGATTTCACCATCACCTCGTGGCGACGCAGATCGATGATGTGATCGACATGCTCGATGTCGACCGGGCATTGGTCAACGCAGGCCCCGCAGGTAGTGCAGCTCCACAGCACGTCCGGGCTGATCACGCCGCCAACCAGGTCGGCATCCCGGACGGGGGCTGCCAACTCCCCAGCAGCACCAGCGGACTTCAGGGCAGCGAAGATGTCGAGGCTGTGCTCCATCCCGGCGGCCTGATCGCGCAGGGCCAGGGTGAATAGCTTCGGTGAGAGCGGCTTGCCGGTGTTCCAGGCGGGGCAGAGATCCTGGCAGCGTCCGCATTCGGTGCAGGAGGCGAAATCGAGCAGCGACTTCCAGCCGAACTCCTCGATCTTGCCCACGCCGAAGGTCGCGTCCTCGTCGAGGTCGTCGAGGTCGCGAATGTCGAAGGCTTTGCCGTCCACATACATCGGTGCGGCCGCCCCCAGCGCCGGGGTACCGTCGGTTTCCCGGCGAGCGTAGACGTTCAGCACGCCCAGGAAGCGGTGCCAGGCCACGCTCATGGTGGTGGCGTAACCGACCACGCCGAGCCAAACCATCGACACCAGGATCTTGAGGGTTGCGGCCACCACGATGCCGGTTTCCAGCGCCACTGGCGGCAGGCTCCAGAAGAGTTGCCCCACCCAGGAGGTGAGCGGGTAGTGCACCCAACTGCCAGCCTCGGCAGTCTCGGGGTAGCGGGCCAACACCGCTGAGGTGAGGACGTGCATCACCAGCACGCACACCAGCACTGCGGCGATCACCGCCTCCACGAAATAGCCCTGCCAGCGGGTGGAGCCGAAGAACCGGCTGCGCCAATCGCGGGCGGCGCTGGCATCTTCGGGGTCGCTGGGGTGCCGCAACCGGACGGTGAACAGCACCACGATCGCGACCAAGCCACCGACGGAGAAGATCTCCAGCAGCCACTGCCAGACTGGCCAGCCGCCGATGACCGGCAGTTCGGCGTAGGGATCGAGCACCTGGGCGTAGGCGATGGCCAAGGTCGGCACCAGCAGAATGAAGGAGACCATCACCACCCAGTGGGCAGCCTTGACCAGCGGCCGAGCCCGGAAGCGCCGGTGGCTGAGGATCTCGGTGACCATGTTGCCCAACCGCTTACCAACCGGACCGAGGCGGCCCGGGCTGGACTGACCGGCGCCGATCAGCCGGTAGAGGGTGAGGGCGCCCCGAACGAACAGCGCCACCGCCGCAATGCTGACTGCGACTGCGATCACGAAGAGCAGCACCTTCATGGCCGGCTCACCTCCTCCGATTCGGTTGGTGTTGGTGGATTGGGGAGCTCAGTTGGCTGAGCTTGACGAAGCCCTTCGACGGGCTCAGGGAACTCAGTTGCTGAGCCCGTCGAAGCCTTCAGTTGGCTGAGCTCGTCGAAGCCATCAGCGGATACCGACCGCGCCGACGTACGGGTACGGGCTGAGCAGCAGATCGCCCTCGGCGAAACGGCTGAGCCGGAAATCCGAAGCCTTGACGTTCGGAATCGTGGAATCCCCCTCGACGATGAGGTCGGCCATCAGCCGGCCAACTCCGGGTGAGATCTTGAAGCCGTGCCCCGACATGCCCGCCGCGACGAACAGCCCGGAAATGTCGGTGGCCGAAATGATCGCGTTGTTGTCGGGGGTGGAATCGACCTGGCCGGTGGTGGTGGTCGAGACGCCCGGATCTTCGATCCCAGGGAAGCGAAGAATCGCCTTCTCGGCGGTCCGTTCGATCGCCTCGTTGCTGGCGTGGTTCGGGTAAACGTCCGGATCGGTGATCGGGGTAACTGAAGTGCCGTCGCTATTGCCGAACAGCAGTTCAGGGCCGCGCAGGTGGACGTACTGCATGCTCACCAGATCGGAGAAAACCGGCGGGGTGCCGAGCTCCATGGCCGGGTCGATCACGACCTCCTGGACGAACTGCGGGGTGATCGGCAAATCGATGCCGAGCGGCGCCAGTAGCGGCACCGACCAGGCGCCGGCAGCCACCACCACCACATCGGCTTCGACGATTTCGCCGTCAACCAGCTTGACCCCACTGACCTTGCCGTCAGCGGCGAGCAGCTCGGCGACCTTGGCGCCCTGCTTGATCGCCACCCCCTGGGTGCGCAGGTAGGCGGCCAACCCCTGGACGGTGGCGTAGCCGTCACCGTAGCCACCGCGCTTTTCCAGGCAGAAGGTGGCGAAATCGTCCACATTCGCGGTCGGCCAGAGCTCTTTGGCGGCCGCTGGCGTGATCTCTTCAGTCTCGACCCCGATGCTGCGCTGGTTGGCCAGGCTGGCGCGGAACGGTTCGAGGTTCTCTTCGCCGATCCCAACCAGGTAGCCGACCTGCTCGAACTCAATGTCGGTGCCGATGAGCTCTTTGGCGTTCTCGAAGAAGTCGAGGCTGTAAAGGGCCAGCGCACAGATGGAGGTGACGCCGTAGTGGCAGCGGATGATGCCAGCGGTCTTGCCGGTGCCGCCGGAGCCGACGGTGTCGCGCTCCAGGATGGTGATGTCGGTGATGCCCTTGCCCAACAGGGCGTAGGCGGTGGTGGCACCGATGATGCCGCCGCCAATGATCACAACTTTGCTCATGGGTAAGTCGCCTTTCTCGGCCTTGGTAGTGGAGCCGGACGGACGCTGCGCTCAGTGCTGCAGCAGCGCCCGTCCAGGGTCTGGGTTGATCAGGCCATCACCGGGGTGCTCCACAGCGGGAGCTTCACCCCGATGCCCTTCTCCAAGGCATTGCGGTAAACCACGGTGGCCCAGGCGACGTCCTCGATCGGCATGCCACCGACGCTGAACACGATGAACTGGTCATCGCTGGTGCGGCCGGGCTTGCGGCCCAGCGGCACGTCGCCGATGTTGACTACCTTCTCGGCCGGAATCAGGTGATCGTGGATCATGTCGACGAAGCGGGTGCCGATGATGCCAGTGGTGGTCTCGTAGGCCGGGTAGCCGAACTCTTCCTGCCAGTCGAAGTACATGCCGACGTTGTCGATGAACAGGCCGGTTTCGGGCGCGGTTAGCAGTTCGTCTTCCAGCTTGAGGTTGGCGACCGCGCAGATGAAGGCGCCGGGCTTGAGCCACTCGGTCTTCACCAACGGATAGGTGGCCGGATTAACCTCGCCGGAAACACCGGAGTGAATGATGTCGGCACCACGCACCGACTCTTCCATGGTGTCGCAGATGACGATTTCGATGTGCGGCAGGCGCTCAGCGGCCCACTCTTTGAAGGCCTCGCTGGTGACGCGGCGGCGACCGTAGACCTGAGCCTTCTTGATCGGCAGGACGGCGTTGTAAGCCTCCAGGCCGGTCTTACCCATCACGCCGGGGCCAATGATGGAAACCACTTCGGAATCCGGCTTGGCCAGGTACTTCGCACCAACGCCAGGGACGGCACCGGTGCGGTAGGCGCTGAGCAGGTTGGCCGACATGAACATCTTCGGGGCGCCGGTGTCTTTGTCGTTGAGGATGAAGGTCAGGATCGAGCGCGGCTGGCCCTTCTCGCGGTTTTCGATGTTGGAGCCGTACCACTTCACCCCGGCGTTATCGAAGCTGCCGCCGAGGTAGGCCGGCATCGCCATGAAGCGGCGGTCGACTCCGTCGACGGGCATGTTCGGGAACTCCGAGGACGGCGGGAAGAGCATCATCGCGCCGTGCGAGTTGCCCTCGTTGCCGGCCATTCGGTAGTCGCCCTTCTGCAGCAACTGCAGGGTCTCGTCCATCGCCTCAACACAGCCGGCCATCTCAGTGACGCCGGCCGCGATCGCGTCCGGTTCGCTGAGGTACAGGAACGAAATCTCGGTGTCCGACATGACTGCCTCCTCTTTCAGTACTGGTAGCGATCGGATGCGACGTCGGATCTCGATCTAGTAGAGGCAACGTTAATGAGCGCTTGTACACAAACGGTTTCGCCTGTGTATCGGTCTTGTTTCGGCTTCCAGGGAGTCAACCCTGACCGGCAGCGGCTAGCTGGCCACCACAGCGGCGGCGACCTTCAGGCGCGGAAGGAGTCGATCAGCTGGCGGACTTCAGCCAGCCGAGCCGCGCCGTCGTCGCCCCGGAAGACATAGTCAACCTGGGCATTGGTGCCCACGCTCATCAAGATGTTGCCCAGCGCCTCGGCCGGAGTGTCGGGCCGCAACTCGCCAGCCTCGATGCCCTCTTTCAGCAGGATCGCGAACTCGTCAGACCACTCCACCATTTCGGGGTTGCCGTGACTGGCTTGGGTCGAGTTCATTGCCGCGACGCCCCAAAAGGCCAGCACCACCTTGGCCTCGTCCTGGAGTTCGGGCGTTAGCGGGAAGAAAGTCTCCATCATGGCCAGGACGGCGTCGACCCCGGTGCGTCCCGCGATCGCCCGCGCGACCCGCAGGTTCGACTTGTCGAGCACGGTTTGATAGGTGGCCGCGAGCAGATCGTCCTTGCCTTTGAAGTAGCGCCACAGCGCGCCATTGGAGACCCCCAGATGGCTGGCCAGCGCCCGGGAGGTGGCCGCCCCCATGCCGTCCTGCGCAATCAGCTCGAGCAGCGCGTCGACAATCTCGACCCGCCGCTTCGCATAATCCACGATCTTCGGCATCTTCAACCCCCTTCGCCCGGGATTCTAGCCGCGCCTGCTCACGGGGACGGTTCCTCCGAACGGCTCGCGGGGACGGTTCCTGCTCATATTGGGGACGGTTCCGTTTTGCGCAGTGCTCATAAAGGAACCGTCCCCAATATGAGCGGGCCGACCCTTCGACAAGCTCAGGGAACTGGTGGAGGCTCAGGGAACTCGACCCAGGGTCAGGACAGCACTAGGCGATAGATGCCATCGTCGGTGCCGTTGGAGGTGGTGAAGTAGAGGGCCCCGTCCGGTCCTTGTGCCACGGTGCGGAGGCGTCCGTAACTGGTGGCAATCTCGCCGGCTTTGGTGAGTTTGCCCGCCTTCGAGACCTTGAACACCAAGATGCCTTGGCCCTTCAACTCGGCGACCACTAGCGAGCCGTTCCACCGTCCCCACTGAGCACCGTTGAGGAAGGTTGCCCCGCTGGTGGCCACCGTTGGACTGCCTGAGCGCCAGCGAGCTTTTACCGCGCGCGGGAAGCGCTTCAAATCGGTCATCGAGCGCTTTTCGTTGTAGGACGGGGTCGGCGACCAGCCGTAGTTGCGGCCCTTGAAGATGCGGTTAACTTCGTCGTCGCGGCTGGGGCCGTGCTCAGCGGTCCACAGCTCAGTGGTGCCGGGACGCTTGGCCAGACCCTGCAGATTGCGATGCCCGTAGCTCCACACCAACCGAGCGTTGCCGCCCTTCTTATAGAACGGGTTGGTCTTGGGAATGCTGCCATCGCTGCGGATGCGCAGCACCTTGCCACCCAGCGATTTCAGGTTCTGCGGGTTGGTTCCCTTGGCGGCGTCCCCGGTGGCGATGTAGAGCATCTGTGCCGAGCGGAACAGCAGCCGGCAGCCGTTGTGGCGCCCGTACCCGATCGGGATGCCCTTCACCAACGTGGCCACCTTCACCGCGTTCGCATCATCGACCAGGCGCCACTTCCAAACCTGGACGTCCGAGGCCGCCCCGGAGGCTTTGGCCACCGACATGCAGGTGTAGAAGAAGCCATTGGACGTTGCCTGTGGATCGGCCACCAGACCAAGCAGCCCCGCCTCTGAGCCTTTGAAGATCTTCGGCAGCGGCAGGCTCACCCGCACCGGCGAGCCGCCGGGACGCAGCGTCCACAGCCGTCCGGGACGCTCGTCGAACAGCATCATCGAGCCGATCCAGGTCACAGCCCAGGGAATCTGGAGGCCAGCGGCTACCTGGTTGACCGAGTAGCTGAAGCCGGACGGTGGCGCCGCCGGCATCGGCGCCGCAGTAGACACCGGCGCCGTCCCAGGGGCCAGCAAAGCCAGCCCAATTAGGGCCGCCAACATGATTCGAGGAGTACGCATCGCCGCACCTCCGCGCGTGTGGGGGGTTAACACCTGCCACGCTAGGCCCGCTCGTCCAGGAGCGGTATGGCAGCTATTGCCCGGCTGGGGCGCTCGACACCCTCATCGGTTGACCGTCTCGGTGTAGTAGACACTCTGAACACTCATACGCATGAACCACTTGTGCTTGGAGAGCTTCTTGAAGATGAGGTCAGGCGTCTCGACCTGCTGGCACCTCAACGACGAATGTTCGCAGTGTGGGTCAAAATCGCTAGATGTCGAATCTATGACTCCGACCGTCGCCCAGGACGTCACCACACTGAGATTCGAGTCGCATGCATAATTTGGACCGTCCAAGAAGTGCTGGCTCGAATGAGGGACCGGGTCCAACGGGCCGGACAACGTGCGCACGCAATCCTCCGCTAGAGCACCGAGGATCTTTCCCTGCTGAGACAGGAAGGCACCGTCCCAGGCAAGATAAGTGCTGCGCGTCGCCGAACACCGGATCCGGTAGCCGTCATGAACCTTCGCGTTGTTTTGGCCTTCACCACACCACGTCGTCTTCAGGACCACCACCTCGGCCAGACCCGACCGCTGGACCACTTTCTCAGCCAGCGCATCAGCCTTCGCCGCGGCTGCCTCCCGCTGCGTAGCGAACTTCGGCCCGTCCAACAGCTCGGTGATCGTCGGGGGTGCGGGGGTTGGCACACACCCGGCCAGCACCAGCAGCCCTACCAGCGAGCCCATCAACCGGCCGGCAAAATGCGCCTGCATAACCCCTCCACTCATCCTGCCCGGAGCCTAATGGCCGAGAGAACGCCGTTCCGACGAAACAAGAGGAAACACCACGACCACCTACACGCCGCCGAACGCGTCAGCCAGTTGATCGGCCTCAGCGCGATTGACCCCGTTCGCCGCAGCGACCTGGCGCCAGTTGCGCACTGCGCCTCGGACGCGCTCGAGGATTTCGCTGGTACCAACGGCATCAAGACCGAAACTCGCTGCGGATTCCACCAGCGCCTCGGCGCAGCCGTCCCGGTCGGTGTAGCCACCGATGGCGGTTTGTCTATTCACCGACTGCGGGTTCGGGTTGATGTCGAAGGCGGGCGCCAGGCGCCAGCCGGTCGCCGCACGCAAGAAGCCGTGGTTGCGCAGGTGGTCGTCGGTGTTGTTGATGGCGATGCTGAACGCTATCCGCGTCCATAGTTGCCGCAGATCACGCGCCGGGTTGCTGCCAACCGACGCGAGGGTTTCGGCGACGTCGAGGTAGTCCAGGGTTTGTCCGTCGGCGGCCTGGAGCAGCGCCATCGCACTCAGGTAGCCGAGGCGGCGTTCACCGGAGCGGTCGAACCGGCGGACCAGCAGCACGGCGCCCTCCTCAAGGCGCACCAAGCGGTGGGCCGGAACCTCAAGGCCAGCCTGCCCGGCAAGATCGAGCGCGGTCGCTTCCCAAGCCATCACATCCCACTGGTCTTGATGATGGGGGAATTTCGCGATGTAGAGGGGGCCGCCGTCACTGATCGACGCCTTGGGACGGGCACCGCCCAGGCTGCCGCTGCCAGCCTGAAGCAGCGTCTTGAGGTCGCCCTCATCTCCGGCCGCGCGGGCGACATGATCAGCAGCCCGCAACAACCGTGGCAACTGGATAAGTCTCGGTACCTCACCCTGATCGGAAAGGTAGGGCCCGTCGAGCTGCCGCGAGAAGCGGAGGGCACCTTGCCTGCTTTCATCGCTCACTCCAAGCAGGAAGTCGACCTCAGACGGAGTACGTCCGCCACGTCCGCGGAGTTGCTGGAGGCGGCGCTGAATGAGGTTGCGCCCCCACCGGTCTGGGGCGGTGTCGGCGAAGGCCCCCGGCAGCCCCCGCACATGAGTGGCTGCGGCCTGCAGCGGCAGCGCCGGATCGAGCGGGTATGCCTCAGCGTGAGCGAGGTAGGCCGGGTCGTAGGCGAAGGTGCTGCTAAGCGTGCGAGCGGTGTCAACGTGCAACACGCCGGCCGGCACACTACGCCCGGCCAGTTCGACGGCGACCAGGATCCGCTCGGTCATCGACGGACCCTTTGCGGCAGTTGCTGATCGGCTCGCGCCCGACCGAAATCGGTCTCGTAAGGATCAGTGGCGGTGACAATCTGATCGAGGATGCCCAGCGCGGCGGCCACATTGAGGAAGCTGTCGAGGCCGACCTTCACGTCACCGTGTTCGAGGCGAGTGAGGGTGCTGCGGCTGATGCCAGCCCGCTCAGCGACAACCTGAGCGGGTAGACCCAGAAGCTTGCGCCACAGCTGCAACTGCGCGCCGAGTTTCTCGCCCGCAGCAAGCGTGCGCCTCGGAGTAGGTCGAGTGGCCATAACGCCATGGTAGCTTAATGCGCCACAACGGCACCACTAACGCCTTTAATGCTCCACTTACGCATCATTAAGACCTCAGAGCACCTGGCCGCGCTCCTTCAAATCGGCGACCATCTGGGCGTGGAAGGCCTCGTCAATGCGGTACTTGGCGCGATAAATCAGGTAGCTGATCACGATCAGGATCGGCGGAATCACCAGCATGCCGATCTTGATGGTCAACAAGCCACCAGCGGTGATATCGGCCGGACGATCGGGATTTGCCCCAGCGATCACGATCGCCACCGCCACCACCTGGGTGCCCAGGGCCGCCCCCACCTTGTTGACGAAGGGCTGCAAGGAGAAGGTCACCGCGCCACTGCGCCGTCCCAGCTTCCATTGGCCGTATTCGATCGTGTCGGTGAGGAAGACCAACATCAGCAAGGTCACGAAGGAATCCCCGACGAAGATCAGCAGCCCAGCCGCCGCAACGAAGGCGATGTGGGTGGGGCTGAAGAAGAAGATGAGGTAGCCCACCAGGATCAGCCCGATCGCAGCGCTAAACAGCGCGCGTCGGGAGAACCGCTTGGAGAACGCGGGAAAGATCGCGTAACCCAGCAACTGGCTACCAACCAGCACCGCACCGAACGGCGAATACATGGCCTCGTCGCCGTAGACGTATTTGAAGTAGTAGGTGCCGAAGGTGACGGTGGTCATGTAGCCAGTCATGAACAGCACCATCGCGACGGCCGTCCACAACAACTGGTCATTGCCGAAGACCGCTCGGCCAAGCTCCTTCAGCCCGGTGCGTTCTTGCGGCAGGACGATATTGGGCTCCTTCACCCCGAACAGGGTTACCGCCTGGCCAGCCAGCATGATCGCCACCACGACTAGGGCGAAGATCGTCCAGGCTCCAGTGTCGCCGAACGGCACCGCCAACGCCTTGGTCACCGGAAGGACTGACACCACCACCAGGAACAGCCCAACCGTGGCGAAAATCTTGGCCACCGCACCGAATCGCTCGCGCTGCTTCTGGTTCAAAGTGAGGGCCGGCATCATCGACCAGTACGGAATGTCGTTGGCCGTCCACGACAGGCTCCACAACAGGTAGATCACCGCAAAGGCGACCACCAGCGCCGAGCCGGACAGATGAAAGTCGGTGAACAGCAACGAAGTGAAGATCGCCGAGGCCACCACCCCGATCGCGATCCACGGCTTGTACTGACCCCAGCGGGTGCGGGTGTTGTCGACCACCGCCCCCATCAGAATGTCGGCAACCGCATCGAACAGCCGCGCGACCAGCATCAGCGAGCTGATCCACAACAACTCCGGCGGCGCCACCTTGAGCACATCGGAGAGGTAATACAGCAGGTAGATCCCGACCAGGGTGTAAACCATGTCGCGACCGACGGTGCCGACACCGAAAGTCCATTTGTTGCGCCGGTCAAGATCGGGCATTGGGGGTGTCCCTTCAGTTGATGCGGTACCGCTGGGACGCCACCCAACGCTGGTAAGCCTGGGCGGTCACGCCAGCGTTGGCGATGATATCGGCGTAGAAGTGGCCCGACTCCTTGATCGCCCGGGCCTGGGTTTCGTAGTTCAGCTCGACCAGGCCGAACCGGGGCACCTCACCATCGGCCCACTCCCAATTGTCGGTGAAACACCAGTGGTAGTAGCGCTTGATCGGCAACTCACTGGCCGCGATCTGCGCCAAATGATCGTGGACGTACTTGGCCCGGAAGGCGTCGGTGTTGTCGCAGGTGCCGTTTTCGGTGATGTACAGCGGGCTCGGGTAGGCCGCATGCACCCAGCGGCACACCTCGATCAGGCCCTGGGGATAGATCTCCCAACCCAGGTCGTTTACCGGCACCCCCTCGGCCACCCCGTCGCTGAGGCCGCGCACCGAGCTGCGCGCGTAGTAGTTGATGCCCTGGAAGTCGTAGTAGCGGCCCGGCACCACCCCGGACGGACGCCGGAACGGCCAGCCAAACACGCCGGTGTTCATCGCCTTCAGCAACGCCCGCTGGAACAGATGCTCACTGGCCTTGGCCGCCACCCGATGCAGCGGATTGTCTGGGTCAGCCGGGGCAAATGCCCGCAGATGCGAGGCGGTGCCCACCAGGGCGTGCGGTTGCAGGGCGTGAATCATCTGATAGGCCGCAATGTGCACCTCGGCCTGGGCCTGCATCACCGCTAGGGCCTTGGGCAGCGACCGCTCACCAGGCGGCCAGTGGCCCCACAAATAGGCCTGGGTGGCATAGACGTTCGGCTCGTTGATCGGAATCCACTCGTTCACCCACTCCCCCAGCTCGGTGACCATTCGGCGGGCGAAGCGGCCGAAGTCCACCTTCATCGACCGGCTACCCCAACCGCCGGCGTCCACCAGCCAACCGGGCAGGTTGAAGTGATGCAGCGTCACCAGCGGGGTAATGCCAGCGGCCCGGAGTGCGGCCACCTCATCGCGGTAGTGCGCGATAGCAGCCTCATCGAACTCACCGGGCGCCGGCTCCACCCGGGCCCATTCGATGCCCATTCGGTAGTGCTTGACGCCAAGGGTCTTCAACAGCTCAAGATCTTCGTCAACCCGGTTCCAGTGATCGGCGGCTCTGGCCGGGGACGAGCCGTCGGCGATCCGTCCGGCCGCAGCCCAACGATGCCAATTGGTGTCCAGGTCACCGCCCTCGATTTGGGTGGCCGCCGATGCCACACCGAGCTCGCAACCCGACAGGGAGAAAGCCGTCATCACGCCTCCTGGAGTCTCCTGGCGCTGACGCTAGCGCACCGTTGGAAGCCTCGGAAAGCAGCGGCGGCTTTGCGCCGAGCCTTTCAATGGCGGGCCTCAGCTTTCACTGCCAGCTTGACCGAAACCCGAACCTCACATTTGCCGGTGCAGTTTCGTCGTAGAGACAGAAGCCAACCAAGGAGGAGCCGATGACATCGACCAACCAGACCGCCCACGTGATCGTGTTGGGAGCCGGGTACGCCGGGGTGATGGCCACCAACCGGCTGCTTTCCCGGCTCGACCAGCTCGGGCAGCCGGGACGGGTGGAAGTGACGGTAATCAACCCGCGCCCCGAATTCGTCCAACGGATCCGGCTGCACCAACTGGCCACCTCCTCAGCCACGGTCACCGCCCCGCTGGCCGACCTGCTGCATCCGCGGGCTCGGCTCCAGGTGGGTGCGGCGACCCGCATCGATCCAGAAGCCCAGGTCGTGCTAGCCGACGGCCGCGAACTCAGCTACGACAAGCTGATCTACGCCGTGGGTAGTCGCACGGCGCTGACCGTACCCGGCAGCAGCATCCACGCCCATCAGATCGGTGATCTGGAAGGGGCCCTCGCCACCCGTGGCGCCTTAGCCGAGTTGGGCCGCGGTGCGCGGGTCGTTGTTGTGGGCGGCGGCCTCACCGGAGTGGAGACCGCTGCCGAGTTGGCCGAGCGCCGACCCGACCTGGTTGTCACGCTGCTCGCCAGCCGTCCGCTGGGTTCGGCGCTGTCACCCCGGGGACGCACCCTGCTGGGTCGAACGCTGGAACGTCTTGGGGTGGTGGTGAGTGAGGGAGTGGAGGTGACCCGGGTCGAGGCCCGGCGGGTACACACCGCCGACGGCCGCAGCTGGCACCACGATCTGTGCTTGTGGGCGGCTTCGCTCAGCGCACCCAGTCTGGCGGCCGATAGCGACCTGGCCGTCGATGCCCGCGGACGACTGCTGGTCGATTCGACCTTGCGGCATCCGGAGTTCAACCAGATTGTCGGCGCTGGCGACTCGGTCGCTCCCCCGGCCGAGGTGGCTGGCCACCTGCGAATGAGTTGCGCCGCCGCGCTGCCGCTGGGCGCTCACGCCGCTCAGACCGTCCTGGCCGATCTGGGAGCCGACCCCAGCGGGGGTGGTGAGTTGTCGATCGGCTTCGTCCTTCAGTGCCTCAGCCTCGGCCGACGAGCGGCCCTGGTGCAGGCGGTGGCCCCCGACGACACGCCTCGATCACTCGCCTTCTCGGGGTGGCTGGCCGTAATCACCAAGGAGCAGATCAGCCGCTACACCTTCGATGTGCTGAGTCGGGAACGTACCCGCTCCGGCAGCTACCGCACCCCGTCGGGGCCGCGACCTGGCACCCTTGCTCAGATGAGCCAGCACGCCACACCTTGCCCGAGCGGCGAGCAGTCCTGATGGCCGCACCGCCGGAACCCGAACCGGACCGCCATCGCCCGATGTTCGCCGTCGCCTACCGGATCCTCGGTTCGGTCCACGACGCCGAGGACGCCGTCCAGGAGGCAGAAGTGCGCTGGCATCGACTGCCGCAACAGGCCCGGGAGGCGATCCTCAACCCGGACGCCTGGATGACCACTGTGGTCAGCCGGATCTGTCTGGATCAACTCACCTCCGCCCGGGTGCGCCGCGAGCGCTACCTCGGAGTGTGGCTACCCGAACCGGTACTTGGACGGGTAGACCGGCCAGGAGTCGGCACCGACCCGGCTGAGGTGGCCGAACTTGCCGAGTCGGTCAGCATGGCGATGCTGGTGGTCATGGAGCAGTTGAGCCCGGCTGAGAGGGTCGCGTTTGTCTTGCACGACCTGTTCGGGGTGCCCTTCGACGAAGTCGCCGAAACCCTGCAGCGCACGCCGGCGGCCGCGCGCCAATTGGCTACCAGCGCTCGCCGCCATCTGCGAGGACAGGCCCGCTACGACTGTGCCGGACCCGACCGCGACCGCGTGGTCGAAGCCTTCTCGCGGGCTAGCACCGAGGGTGATCTGCAGGGGCTGCTGGACGTGCTTGGGCCCGAGGTGGTGCTGCGCTCCGATACCGGCGGCCAGGTGTCAGCAGCCACCAGGCCGGTCGTGGGAGCAGACCGGGTGGCCCGATTCCTACTCGGCATTCTCGGCCAGCGCTCCCCGTCCTGGGTCGCCGAGTATGGCCAGGAACCGGCGGTGATCAGCATCGGCTTGGTCAACGGACAAAACGGGCTGGTCGTGCACCTGGCCGACCGGTTGGCCGCCGTTGTGGCGCTGGGAGTGGCTGCGGGTCGGATCGAGACGATCGACCTGGTCGCCAATCCAGCCAAGCTGGTGACCGAAGATCATCGCGGCGACCACGGCCAACCTGGGGACTGACCCCGCCAGGCCATCACTAGCTGCGCAAAACGGGGACGGTTCCAATATGAGCAGTGACTGCGCAAAACGGAACCGTCCCCGTTCCGAGCAGTCTGAGGCGCGTTGGAGCGTCGGGCGCCGCCTATTGGGAGTTCGACAGGCCGCATACGCGAGGTGGATGTTAAGAGTTCCGCACTGGCGGTAACAGGCTGGTTAACCGCCTCGGACACTGGGTTGCGGACGCGGCTGCGGGCATAACTTCCGTCCATCGACACCGACCCCACGCGTCGATTTCGCGTTCCTGCCTGCCCACCAAAACGAGAGGACCACCATGAGCACGGTGATCGACGACGAGCCGGTAGCCGTATCCGGCGTCACTTACCAACGTGCCGAAGACGGCTATTTCGACAAGCGCAAACTGAAGCGCACTGCCGGCTTCTGGGGGCTGTGGGGTATGGGGGTTGCCGCAGTCATTTCGGGCAACTTCTCCGGCTGGAACGGTGGTATCGCCGCCGCCGGTTGGGGAGGCTTCGCGATTGCGGCCCTAATCGTGGTGGCGATGTATGTGCTGATGATCGAATCGATCTCAGAGATGGCCGCCGCGATGCCGCACACCGGTGGCGCCTACTCCTTCGCCCGCGCGGCGATGGGTCCGTGGGGCGGCTTCGTCACCGGGTTGGCCGAAACCATCGAGTACGTGATGACCACGGCGGTGGTCATCTACTTCTCCGCCCAATACGCCGATGCGATTATGGCCACCCTCACTGGCGGCTTCAGCCTGATCGAGCTCGGCTTCGCTTGGGTGTGGTGGGCAGGGTTGTACGCGGTCTTCGTGTTGCTGAACGCCGCTGGGGCGCACGTGTCGTTCAAGTTCGCGATCGTGGTTTCGATCATCTCGGTGGCGATTCTGGTGCTGTTTGCTGGCATGGCGATCTTCTCCGGCAAGTTCAGCTTCGACGGACTGTTCGACATCGCGCCGCTGGCGGGGGGTACGCCGTTCCTGCCGCTAGGCCTCGGTGCGGTGTTGTTCGCGATGCCGTTCGCAATGTGGCTGTTCCTCGGCATCGAAGAGCTGCCGTTGGCCGCCGAAGAAGCCCACAACCCGGAGAAGGACATTCCCAAGGCCGGACGCGGTGGCCTGCTCACCTTGCTGCTCACCGGCGCGCTGGTGGTGGTGCTGAACCCCGGCGTGCTGGGAGCCTCAGCTACCGGAACCTCCCTTGAGCCGCTATTGGACGGCTTCCGGGCGATCATCGGCGATCAGGCCGCCGCCGTGCTTTCGGCCTTCGCCCTGATCGGTCTGCTGGCCAGCGTGCAGGGCATCATGTTCGCCTACGGTCGCAACATGTATTCGCTGTCACGGGCTGGTTACTACCCGAAGTTCCTGTCGCTGACCGGCGCCCGGCACACCCCCTACCTGGCGCTGATTGTCGGCGCGGTGATCGGCTTCGCCTCGCTGTTCGTCGTGCAGTTCGGCGGCACCGAGGCTGGCTCAGTGGTGCTGAACATCGCCGTGTGGGGTGCGGTGGTGGCCTACCTGCTGCAGATGACCGCTTATGTGATCCTCAAGGTGAAACACCCTGAAGCCAAGCGGCCGCATTTGAGCCCGTTCGGCATCACCGGGGCAGTGATCGCCGGCGTCATCTCGCTGGCGGTCTTCATCGGCGTCCTGCTCAATCCGGCCTACACCATCGCCATCTACACCGTGGTGGTGCTGTATGTGCTGGCGCTCATCGCGTTCGCCGTCCATGGACGCCACCAGTTGGTGCTCTCTCCAGAAGAGGAGTACGCCCTCAGCGGTGGCCTGAGCGAGGAGAAGGAGCTTCGCTGACGTGTTCAACGATGGGGGTTTGCATCCACAGCGGTGCAAACCTCCCACGTTGTTTGTCACCCGCCGATCTGGCTGGCCTGCCGGGAGTAGATTGAAATCAGGTGGTGGGGCTCGCCTAACCAAACTGCCGCTAGCGCGGCCAACGGTCCCTATCTAGTGCCCGGCTCGACCGGCGGCGCGGGTAGGGATCTACCCCCAAGCATCGGCTCGACCGGCACCGGGCAGGTTTCACAGTGGAGCCGCCGAAGCGAAAGGGGTCAACGATGACTTTCGAAATCAGCAAGGTCCAAGCCCTAGAGGTGCTCGATTCCCGCGGGCGTCCGACTCTGAATGTGACCGTGACTTTGGCCGACGGCACCCTCGCCGAGGCTGGCGTGCCCTCCGGGGCTTCTACCGGCACCCGAGAGGCGGTTGAACTACGCGACGGTGACCCGAACCGGTTCGGCGGCGGCGGCGTCACCAAGGCCGTCGGCAACGTCAATACCGAAATCAACACCATGTTGGCCGGACGTTCCTGGGCCGATCTCGCCGAGGTCGATCAGGCCATGCGCGACCTGGACGGCACCCCCAACAAGGCGCGCCTGGGCGCGAACGCGACCATCGGCACTTCGATGGCCTTGGCCCGAGCGTTGGCTGCCGTTGCGGGCAAGCCATTACACGAGTGGCTGCCCGGATTCGGCCAGCCGCCGCGGTTGCCCGTCCCCTGCTTAAACGTGCTCAACGGCGGCGCGCACGCCCCCAACCAGCTGGATTTCCAGGAGTTCATGATCTGCCCGTTGGGGGCCACCTCGCTGCGCGAAGCCGTCCGCGCTGGAGCTGAGACCTACGCCGCGCTGCGCAAACTCCTGACCGCTGGCGGGCATGCCACCGGCTTGGGAGATGAGGGCGGGTTCGCGCCCAACCTTGCCGAACCCGAAGAGGTGCTGGCCCTGATCGTGGCCGCGATCGAAGCGGCTGGCTACCCCACCGGTGCGGACGGAATTGCGATCGCCCTCGACCCAGCGGCATCGGAGTTCTACTCCGACGGTGCCTACAAAGTGAACGGCGCCAGTTTGAGCAGTGGGGAAATGATCGCCCGCTACGCCGAAATGATCGACCGCTTCCCGATCTGGAGCATCGAGGACGGTCTCGGCGAGCAGGATTCGGCCGGCTGGAAGCAACTCACCGCCGAGTTGGGCGACAAGATCCAACTGGTCGGCGACGACAACTTCTGCACCAACCCGGCGATCATTACTGCCGCCATCGCCGACGGCATCGCCAATGCTGCCCTGATCAAGGTGAATCAGATTGGGACGGTCACCGAGACCCTCGAAGCGATGCGCATCTGCCATCAGGCCGGCTACGGCCAGATGGTCTCCCACCGCTCCGGCGAGACCCCCGACACCTTCATCGCCGATCTGGCAGTGGCCACCGGCTGCGGCCAACTTAAGACCGGCGCCCCGGCGCGCGGCGAGCGGGTTGCCAAATACAACCGACTACTCCAAATCGAGGCGACCCACCCCGAGCTGCCCTACGGCCGACCCAGCTGAACTCGACAGGCCCCTCAGCTCCCTGAGCCTGTCGTTTCAGTTCCCTGAGCTCGTCGAAGGGTCGAGGGATCTAGCGGTAGGGGCTTCGACGGGCTCAGCCAACTTGACCACCAGTTCCCTGAGCCCGTCCCCAGTTCCCTGAGCTCGTCGAAGGGTCGAGGGATCTAGCGGTAGGGGCTTCGACGGGCTCAGCCAACTTGGGGGATCTGGCCGGAGGTGTCCTTCAGGTCCACCCCGGAGCGGCCGAGCGCCCGAGCGCCGTGCAGCAGATTCAGCGCCGTCCTGGCTGCAGCCCCATAAGCCAGGCCCTCGGGGGGATGAATGTTGGAGATGCAGTTGCGCTCGGCGTCATTGCGTCCCGGCACCGGAGCATGGGTGAGGTAGATGCCGAGGCTGTCAGCCACTGACAGGCCCGGACGCTCCCCGATCAGCACCAGCACAGTGCCCAGCCCCATCGCCTCACCGATGGCATCGGCCACCGCGATCCGGGCCTGGGTTACCACGACCGGCGGCGCCACGCTAAGCCCATTTCCGAGTGCTGCCACCAGGGCGGTCATCATCGGCACCGCATGCTCTGCCACCGCCTTGGACGAAAGACCGTCGGCGATCACAAAGCCAACGTCCCAGCCGTCATCGGGCAGGCCGTCCACCGAGGCAGGTAGGCGTCCCAGATCGGGACGACGCAGGTAGGTGCCGCGATCCCCAGCCTGGCTGCTGAGCACGATCGGCTCGCCGAGGCCCAACCCGGCCAGGCCAGGCAGCAGCGCATCGACATCGAGTGGCAAGTGGACGGCGTCACGAGCCGCAGCCAACGAAACCTGTAGATCGAGCACCGCAGCCGTCGGCAGGCTCATGCCCGCCCGGCCCAGACCGATTCGCGCCTGGGTGGTGGCTCGCAGCGGTGCCCACGGATCCAGATAGCGTCCTGCCCCGGCGGCGACCGTGCTCATGAGGCCACCCCCGCCAGCGCCCGCAACCTGGAGGCACCCAGCTCCAGACCGCGCACCGTCCCGTAGGCGTCGGCGATGCCCTGTTGTTTCAGCCAGCCTTCAAATTCGGGGGCTGGCCGCAAACCCAGAGTGTTTCTGATCACCAGGGCGTCGTGGTAGGCCAGCGACTGGTAGCCGAGCATGATGTCGTCCGCGCCAGGCACGGTGATCACGAAGTTCACCCCGGCCGCCGCCAGGAGGGTGAGCAACGTGTCCATATCGTCGAAGTCGGCCTCGGCATGGTTGGTGTAGCAGACGTCCACCCCCATGGGCACCCCCAGCAGCTTGCCGCAGAAGTGGTCCTCCAACCCGGCACGAATGATCTGCTTGCCGTCGTAGAGATACTCCGGGCCGATGAAGCCCACCACGGTGTTGACCAGCAGCGGTTTGAACTGTCTGGCCAAGCCATAGGACCGGGCCTCCAGAGTCTGCTGATCGACCGGACGGCCACCGGTGCCGATATTCGCCCCCGCGCTCAACGAGGAGCCCTGCCCGGTTTCGAAGTACATGACGTTGTTGCCCACCGTGCCGCGCTCGAGCGATAGGCCCGCCTCCATGCCCTCGCGCAGCATGGCGATGTTCACCCCAAAAGAGGTGTTGGTGCCCTGGCTGCCACCAATCGATTGGAACACCAGATCTACTGGGGCACCGGCCTCGATCAGGCCGATGGTGGTGGAGATGTGGGTCAGCACGCACGACTGCATCGGAATGTCATAGACCCGGCGCACCTCGTCCAGTAGGCCAAGCAGATCGGCACTGGCCTGGGGCGAATCGCCAGCTGGGTTGATGCCCACCACCGCGTCGCCCTGGCCGAGCAGCAGCCCGTCCAGAATCGAGGCGGCCACGCCGCGCAGGTCATCGGTGGGGTGGTTTGGTTGCAGCCGAGTGGCCATTCGACCCGGCAAGCCAATCGTGGTGCGGAAGCCGGTAACCACTCGGCAGGCCTTGGCCACCGCGATCAGATCGGAATTGCGCATGATCTTGCTCACCGCGGCCACCATCTCCGGCGTCAGCCCCGGGCCAACTGCGGCCAGCACTGTCCCAGCATCGGGACGGGCGGCGACTTCCAGCAGCCAATCGCGCAGGCCACCGACGCTCAAATGCGAGATGCGTGCGAAAGCATCGGCCGAATGTGAATCCAGAATCAGCCGGGTGACCTCATCAGTTTCATAAGGAATCACGGCTTCGTTGAGGAAGCGGGTCAAGTCGACCTCGGCCAAAGCCCGCTGGGCCGCGGCCCGCTCCGCCTCAGAAGTGGCCGCGCAGCCAGCCAGTTCGTCCCCCGAACGCTTTGGAGTGGCCTTGGCCAACAGATCAACCAAGGAAGCGAACTGATAGGCGTGACCGTTGACCGTCTGACTTGCGATCATGACGCTCCTTCCGATCGAACACACATTGTTCGACCACTACTGCCTATCAGACACCGCCGTTGTTAGCGTCGAGTTAAGGCCCGATTTCGCTGGCGAGAAGATGGCAACTCAAGGGGACGGTTCCCATGGACGGCTCAGAGGAACCGTCCCCGCGGACGGCTCGGAGGAACCGTCCCCGCGTGCTGGGACGAGGGTGGGGAGTTGGGCGTGAGAGAATCGGTCGGTGCGCCGGTATCGAGAAATCCTGAGTGTTCCGGGCGCGAAGAAGTTCTGCTTGGCCGGGCTGCTGGCTCGCTCCGGCGGGGCGATGATGGGGCTGGGCCTGGTGCTCATGGTCTCTTCGCTCTACGGCAGCTATGGGTTGGCCGGTGCCCTGGTCGCGGCGAACGTAGTGGCCTGGGCCATCGGGACGGCCGTCCTGTCGAACCTGGTCGACCGGTACGGCCAGCGCCGAGTGATGTACCCCGCGGCCATCGTCTCGGCCAGCGCCTTGGCCCTCACCGTGGTGCTCGCCCTGCTGCAACTCCCGATCTGGACGTTGGTCGCCCCGGTAGTCATCAGCGGCGCTACCGGCGGCTCGCCGGGCGCGATGGTGCGAGCCCGTTGGAATCACGTGCTTTCCGATCCCGATCAGCTGCACACCGCCTTCTCCCTGGAATCCACCCTCGACGAAGTCACCTACGTGGTTGGGCCGGTGGTGGCCACCGCCTTGGCCACGGGCGTCCATCCGGTCGCCGGGCTGGTGGCGCCAGTTGTGCTCCTGCTGGTCGGGGCCAAGTTGTTCTACTCCCAGCGCTCCACCGAACCGCCAGTACCGCCGCGCGAAATCGGTGGCCAGCGGCCCGCGCACCACGGCCGAATCGCCCTGCTGATTCCGGGGGTGCCCGCGATCGTGGCCGTGAACCTGCTAATCGGAGCCATGTTCGGCGCCACGGACGTAGCCGTGGTGGCCGCAGCTACCAGTTGGGATTACCGTCCAGCCTCAGGAATCGTGCTCGGCATGTTCTCGGTGGCCTCGGCCGCGGCCGGGTTCTACTACGGCTCCCGGAGTTGGCGCTCGCCACTGCTGGCGCGCTTCGTGGTCGGAGTGCTGGCGATGTTCCTCACCGCCACTGCCCTATTGGCGGCCAACACCGTCCTGCTGCTCACCGTCACCGGGGTGCTGTTCGGTGCCACGGTGGCCCCGACCCTGATCAACGGCAATTCTCTGATCGGCCAACTGGTGCCCCGCGAGCGGCTCACTGAGGGCCTGTCCTGGATGGGCACCGGCATCGGCATCGGGGCTGCCGTCGGCTCCAGCATCGGCGGGCAGGTGATCGACTACAGCGGCTACCACGGCGGCTTCATCAGCGTGGCGGTGTTTGGGGCGCTGGCAGCGGCGATCGTCCTGATTTCGCTTCGCGGCCTGCGCGGCGACGTCGCCAACCTAAGCGAAACACTCGACCCGGCACCGTCCTCAGGGTAGGACGACACCGGGCCGAGTGCTTCGCCGGCTAACCGGCCTTAGCGCAGATACAAGGCCCGCGCCGGGCAAAGCTTCACCGCAAGCGAGGCATCGTAGGGGTCGACATATTCCTCGACCACGATCGGGTAACCCCACTCGTCCAGGGCCACTGCCCTGGGCAGGGTTTGGGCACAGACACCATGGCCGGAACACAACACCCGGTCGATACCGATGCGTACGGTTTCAGGCGAGCTTGGCATAGCTGCGTCCTCCTGCCTTGGTGCAACTGTTGTCGGCGTGTTTGGCGAGTTCGGCGCCCAGCACCCGCAGGGCGGATTGGGCGAAGCGGACTACCCCCTCGGGGTGGCCACAGGCGCCACGTCCGCCACTGAACTGACCCAGACGCCGAATCAGGTGCCAATGGGTCTCGCGGTTCGAGTTCTCGCTGAACGCGACCCAGTCGCGTGACAACGCGGGTAGCCCGAACATGCACGGCCCGCATTGCCCGGCAGATTCGCCAGCGCCGAAGGCGATCATTCGGGTCGCCACCTCTACCGGGCAGTCGCGCGGATTCCACACGGTGATCAACCCTGGCCCCATCGAACCGCCAAAGCGCTTCATGCCGGGGCCGTCCCAGGTGGCCGAGCGAACCTCCTCGGCAGTCAATAGCACCCCGCCCATTCCGCCGACGCCGACGTATTCGATGTCAGCAGCGAGCCCGCCAGCCATCGCCAAGACCGAAGTCAGCCGCAGGCCGGCCTCGGCTTCATAAACTCCGCGGCGCTCAACATGGCCACCGACTGCGACCAGTCGAGGGCCGGGCTCAGCGGTGGTGCCGAAGGATCGGAACCAGTCGGCTCCGTAGCGATTGATCTGGCTGACCCGCAGCAGAGTCTCGGCGTTCAACACCACGGTCGGACGGATGCGCTTGCCCTGGCTGTCGCGTCCGCCAAAGACGAACGGGGCCCGCTTGGCCATCGGACGCGCCTGGCCGCCGTGGGCCAGCGAAATCAGCGAGGTCTCTTCACTGGAGACGTAGCGCTCCGGGGTTTCCAGCACTCGAAGTCCGGCCTCCGCGAACCGGCGGGCGGTTTTGGAGTCGCGGTGGGCGGCGAACAGGGTCTTGGCATTGCGCCGTCCCCCAGTCACCAGCTCGACACCTTCGAGCAGTTCGGGCAGGTGGTTCTCCACCACCCAGGCGTCCTTGGCCGCGCCGATCTCGCCATCGCAGGCATTCACGATCAGCCGGGCCTTGTGCTCCCGGGCGGCCTTCACCTTGATGGCGCTGCTGAAGGCAGCCCCACCACGTCCGGTCAGCCCGGCGGTTTGCAGCAGTTCAACGATGTCGGTCATGACCACTCCTGGACACTGATTTGGCTACGGCGTTCGCGGTCGCCGAAGCTGACCGCTACCCGCCAACTGGCGAAGAGGCCACCGACGACACCGCAGGCCAAGGTGATTAGCCGCAGCACTGGTTGATCGGTGGTGCCGAACATGAAGCCGTGAATGATTGCGACCACCCACATGCCGTAGCTGGCCCAGTGCACCCCGCGCCAGAGGCGCTCAGGAATGCGGTGGCGCAGGTAGCTGGTCAAAACCACCACGATCAGTAGGTCGATACCGAGAGCGCCGAAACCAACCAGCAGCGGCTCATACTCGGAGATGAAGGGCACCACGATCGACCACCAGCTGATCGACACGTAGCCGTCGATGATGGCGGTGACGATGTGGGCGGCGAGGAACACCAGCATGCCCAGCGACAGCCAGCGGTGCACGCCCATGGCCACGGTGGCGCTACTGCCCTGCGGGCGGCGGCGTCCGGCGGTGATGACTCCCATCACGACCACGACGGTCAGCAGCACTATGCTCACCACCCCGGTGGCTCGGGACAGATACCACAGGGCGGATCCGGTCAACATGGGATCTCCTTCTCGGGTTGTTCGGGAATCGGCCAGCCGCCGGTGAAGACCGCCGTGCCGTCCGGACGCTCCAGTCGGGCCGACACGTCGTTCGCGTCCAGCCAGGCCGGGGCAGCTTCGCCGAGCACCAGGGACGCGGTCGAGGCCGTGTTGGCCTCCAGGGCGGTGGTGGCCACACAGGTCACTTGGCCCCACACCGCCTCAGCGGTGCGTCCGGTGCGCGGATCGATGATGTGATGCGCCTGGCCGACGTCGGTCTTCCAGGTGCGCAGTTGAGTAGAGGAGGTAGTGACCGCCTGCACCGTGATCGCGATTGCCTGCCGCTCGGTGCCGTCGGCGGCCTCCACCCCTATCGACCAGCCATCTTCAGGGGCGGTGCCAGCGGTGGCGATATCGCCACCGAGGTTCACCAGGAACCCGCCAGGCAGCTGCAGGGTCAGTAGGCGGGCAATCATGTCGGCGGCGTGGGCTTTGGCGGTGGCTCCGAAGTCGATCACGGTGCCCCTGGGGACACTCACCCGGCCGAGGCCGTTGATCTGCACCCGCTCCCAGCCTGGCACCGCAGCGCCGCCGTCAACGTGATAGCCGTTGCGGGCTCGAACCTGATCCATGTCCTGGTCGTAGCCGGAGGCGCTCAGCGCCCGTCCGACGGTGAAGTCGACTAGCCCGTCGCTGATCCGTGCTGCATGTTGGGCAGCTCTGAGGTAATCCAGGAACAGCGGTGAGGCATACGCCCAGGCATCAGCTTCGGCAGCTCGGGCGGCCAGCAGGCTCACTTCCGAATCTGGACGAAACCGCGAACAGGCCGCATCCAGGGCCGCTAAATGGTCCTTGGCCAGCTCAACGGCAGCCGCCAACGCATCCGGCCGGGTGGCCAGGATCTCGTTGGTGGTGCCGATTGCCCGAAAGCTCGCCGCGAACACCGAATCAGCTTCAGTGATCAGCGCTTGCGCTTCGGGGTTGGCCAGGGCGGCAGTCATGCTAAATCAGGATCCTTTGGTCTTGGTCGGAGCCGGCTTGGGGGCTGGCTTGGGGGCCGGAGCCTTGGTGACTTTCGGCTTGGGGGCCGGCTTCTTCTTGACAGTGGTCTTCGGCTTGGTGACGGTCGGCTTTGCCTTGGCCTTGGTCGTCGCCTTGTCGTCGTCGTCCTCGCGCTTCTTGGTGGCACTCGGGGTGGGGGTCGGGGTCGGTACCTCAGTGGCCGAAGGAAGTTGGCTCTGCTCGTCGGCGGCCGCGGCATCACTCTGTGGCGTGACCGCCAGCGATGCTGCGATGCCGCCAGTGGCTAGGGTGCCAGCGGCCATCAAAGCGCCGATGGTGAGCCTCGTCGTGGCCAGTGCGGGTGTGCCCATTTGCGGACTCCTCAAGTTGTGGTTGGAGCAACTTACGTAGCCACACTCTCTGAGTTGTCTGTGCCGAACCTGTGAGGACTGCTATGCCAGCATCAGCCCAACCTCAAGTTTGTGTAAAAAGGGCTGTCAGCACCGCTATGACCCCTTGGTTGAGGTGTTCGAGGACCCATTGGACGTCCCGGGATTGGCTGCCTGACCGAAGCCGGATCCGCTGGTGCCGGAGCTAGTGGGGCTACTTGTTCCAGAGCTGGACGAGCCAGTGTTCGTTGTGGTGCTGGTTGAGGTGTCGGCGGCGGTACTGGCCGTGGTCGTGGTGGCGGCACTGAGACCGATCAGGATGCCGGTGATGGCACCGCTGACCAGGGTGGCCCCGGCCAGAATTGCGGCCACCGTCTTGCGGGCGGTGGAGACCGCTGGAGTGGAGGGCATTTGGTGCCTTTCTGGTTGAATTCGCTGTTAGCAACCAGATTTGTGCAGTGCCCTTTGAACTTCCTGTGACCCGTCCTGCCAGGTTCCTGTGAGCCCCGACCCACTTCTTGAGGCTCCGTTGAGGTCGCCGCTCAGCGGCACCGCAGCGTTGCGGCACCGGCGAACAGCCAGTACGGATCAGGGCGAGAACGCCAGCGGTTTGCCTGGAATCGAACCAATCAGCGTCTTGGTGTATTCGTGGCTGGGGTGCTGCAGCAGCGTGCGGGTGTCACCTTGTTCCACGACCTTGCCGTTGAGCATCACCAGTGCCCGATCCGTCAGGTAGTCGACCACCGCAAGATCGTGCGAAATGAGCACGATCGCTAGCCCTCGGCGGGCCCGCAAGTCCAGCATCAAATTCAACACGTTGGCTTGCACCGACACGTCCAAAGCAGAAGTCGGTTCGTCCGCGACAAGCACCTGGGGCCCGCAGGCCAGCGCTCGAGCGATGCCGACCCGCTGTCGCTGCCCACCAGACAACCCGGCCGGACGGCGTCGGATGACCTCACCGGAGAGCCCAACCTCAGCCAGGATCTCCTCGGCCCGGACGGTGGCAACATCGGCTTTGGCGCCGTCCCACACTCGCACTACCTCAGCAACTGTCGCCTGGGCCGACAGCATCGGGTTGAGCGAGGCATAGGGGTCTTGGAACACCATCTGCACGACTCGACGGACCGGGTCTCGGCGACGCATCCCTTTCCAAGGGCGCCCCTGGACGAGTACCGCACCCGCCGAAGGATGCAACGAGCCCACCAGGCCTCGACCGACAGTGGTCTTGCCACTGCCGCTTTCCCCCACGATGCCCACCGCCTCACCAGCGCGCACTTCCAGGTTGATGCCAGTTGCCGCCGGCGCTGAACCCTTGGCGTAGCGGAACTCGGCGTCAGTCACTTCCAACAGCAGATCAGACATGGGTGGGGGCCTCCTCCGACTGGCCCGGCCAGCCATGGCAGGCGCTCGACCGGTCGCCAGTTAGCGGGAGCAGCACAGGCTGCTCGATGCGGCAAACGTCTTGCGCATGGGTGCAGCGGGGAACGAATCGGCAGCCGGTGGGCCACTGGCCAGGGACAGCTGGCACCCCCGGAATAGTGACCAGCCGTTCACCCGGGGCCCTGGACGCCGGACGCGCTCCAAGCAGGGCGGCGGTGTAGGGGTGCGCCGGCGCACTCATCACTTGGGTGGTGTTGCCCACCTCGACGACAGTGCCGCCGTACATGACAACGATCGTGTCGGCGACATCAGCCACCACCCCCAGATCATGAGTGACCAGCAGCAGGCTCATTCCGCTCGCGGCTCGCAAGTCAGCGAATACCTCAAGGATCGCCTTCTGCACCGTGACGTCCAGCGCCGTGGTGGGCTCGTCGGCCACCAGTAGTCGTGGCCGCCCAGCCAGCGCGAGCGCGATCATCACGCGCTGCCGCATGCCACCCGATAGCTCATGCGGGTAGCGACGCAGCACGCCCTGCGGATCGGGCAGGCGCACCAGCTCAAGCAGTTCAGTCGAGCGCGCATTCACCTCGGCTCCTGGATCGAGGTGCTTCACGGACTCGCGCAACTGGGAGCCGACGGTCATCACTGGGTCGAGCGCGTTGAGCGAGGCCTGCGGCACGAAGCCAATCTGGCCGCCCCGCACCCGCGACCAGCCACGTTCGTCCATCTCGGTGAGCGTGTTACCAGCAAAGTTGATCGAACCAGCGACCACCCTCCCGCCGATCCTTGGCAGCAAGCCCATCAACGCCCGACAGGTCAGCGACTTACCCGAACCGGTCTCGCCGACCAGGCCGAGCACGCCATGCGAAGGCAGCGCCAGACTGACGTCGGAGAGCACCGGCAAGCCTGCGATTTCGACACCGAGACCATCGATACTGAGCAAGTCGGTGGTCATCGGGCTCCTCCATCGACCTCGGCGAGCAGGGAATCGGCGATCAGCGACAGCGCGATGCCATAGACGGTGACGACCAGACCTGGCATCACCGTCACCCACCAGGCCGAATAAAGCACCGTGGAACCGGCGAGCATTAGCGAACCCCATTCTGGGGCGGGTGGCTGAATGCCGGCGCCGATGAAAGGCATGCCCGCGATGGTGACGACCGCGACAATCGCATCGACCACCATGTAGGCAACGACTGTGGTGGCGAGGTTGGGCAGCAAGTGGCGAACGATGATCCGCGTCTTGGAGTACCCCAACAACGTGGCTGCGGTGATGAAATCCCGAGAGCGCAGACTCAACGCCTCGCCGCGCACCAATCGGGTGTAGGACGCCCAGTTGATGGCCACAATGGCGATCACTGCAGGTAGTGCCCCTCGCGGGAACGGCCCAACCTCCCCTACGCCGGAGAACACCAAGGCGATGGCCATCACGATGATCATGCCGGGGAACGAGATGAGCGCGTCTGTCAGGCGCATCAGAATTGAGTCGGTGAGTTGAGAGCTCATGGAGGCCACTACGCCGACGAGAGTGCCGATTGCCGAGGAAGCAACCACGACCAAGACCACCATCAGCAGGTCGTTGCGTCCGCCTACCCAGGTGCGGACGAAGACGTCGCGGCCCGCAGTGTCGGTTCCGAAAAGGTGGGCCAGCGAGGGCGGCATCAGTGGCTTGCCAGCGATCTCGGTGGCGGTATAGGGGGAGAACATGGGCACAAAGATGGTCGCCAGCACGATCAGGGCCAGTAGGGCCAGCCCGAGCGCGAGCGCGCCGCGGGGGCGCCGTTGCGCGAATCGCCAGTGGGGCAACCGCAGCCAGTGTTTGCGCGGAGCCGGGGCCGGGGTCTGGGTAAGGGAAGCGGTGGTCACGATGCGGCCGTTCGGGTACGAGGGTCGATGATCCAGTAGGCAGCATCGGCGAGCGCATTGAAGATGATGACCGTGACTGCGGAGACCAAGGCGATGCCTTGAACGACTGGGAAGTCACGCGAGCCGACGGCGGCCATCATCCGTGAGCCGATCCCGGGAATGTTGAACACGATCTCGACCACGGCCGCACCGCCGATCAGGCCACCCAAGCTGTAGCCAATCAGACCGACAATCGGCAACAAGCTGTTCGGCAGCACATGGCGTAGCACCACTCGGTGCCGAGGCAGCCCCCGGGCAATCGCGGCTTCGACAAAGTCTTGCGCGAAGCTCTCGCGAATCGATTGCCGCAACGAACGCGCGATCACCGGCGTCAGCGCGATCGAGAGGGCCAGCGCTGGCAGCCAGAGGTACTTCAGTGAGTCAAAGGGAGTTCCGTTCCAGCCGCCGGCTGGCGCAATCTTGGTGCGCAGCGCTACCAACAGCAGCACCATGCCGAACATGAACGGTGGGGTGGAAAGCAGAATAACCATCAGCGCCTGCAACACCCGGTCGAACGCATCGTTGCGTCGAATGCCAGTGATGATGCCGACCGCAATGCCGATCACCAAAGAGATCACCAAGGCGAAGGCGACCACCGACATGGTGTTGGCAAAGGCCGGGCCGATGAGTTCGTTCACCGTTTGGGTGCGAGACACCAGCGATGTGCCCAGATCCCCATGAAACAGGGCCACGACCATGTTGGTGAATTGCGTAGCCAGCGGCAGGTCGAGGCCCATTTCATGCCGCAGCGTTGCGACCGATTCGGGGGTGGCGAACTTGCCCAAAATGAGCCGGGCCGGATCACCGGGGATGACCTGCAACATGCTGAAAGTGATGGTGACGACGCCGACAAGGACGAACGCAATCTGGCCGAGTCGTTTGGCCAGGGCCCAGAGCAGGCCGCGGTGCCTGCCAGGCCTCGTTGTTGGCGCGGGGGCCGCATCACCGGTGGCCGGCGTCGAGGAATCCTCGACGCCGACCACCATTGTGGTTTGCGATTTCACTAGCTCTTGGTGGCCACGCGCAGCCACCCGGTCGGCTCGAACGTGACCCATTGGCTCGACGCGGTGTTCTTCGCATTCACGAAAGCCCAGTCGACCAGCGGAATCAGCGGCATGTCCTTGGCGAACTGCTCGTTGATCTGCTGCATGAGCGCGGACCGCTCATCACCGGTTGCCGAGATCGCCTTGGCGATGAGAGCGTCCATTTCGGGTGAGGAGTAACCGGAGAACAGTGCATTGGTGCCACCGTCGGACTGCACGCCCTGGGCCAGCAGGATGTCGGCTCGATCGACGTAGTCGTAGAGACCGGAGCTGATGAAGCCGAAGGCGAAGTCGCTTTGCAGAGTGCCCATTTCGCCACCTTCAACCCGCTGAGCGGTGAAGGTAATCCCGATCTTGGCCAGGTCCTCAGTCAGCAGGGCGGCCAGATCTTCAGTGCTCTGCTGTCCGGGCTGGAAGGAGAACTTCAGTTCGCAACCGTTTTCGCACTTGGTGCCCACCAGCAGCGCCTTGGCGCCTTCGACGTCGACCTTCTCCGGCAGCACTGGGTGCGACAGCTTGGAAGTGTTCGGCCAGAACTGGTAGAGCGGCTTGGCCTGCCCGGCCCAGATGACTTCACTGATCTGGTTGCGATCGATGGCCATGGAGACGGCCTGGCGGATCTTCGAATCGGTGAGGATGCCCTTCTTGTCGTTGGGGATCAAGAAGTTGCCACCAAAGGCGGCCGTCACCGAACCCTCAACATCGCCACTGAACTGCGCCAAAGTGTTCGGCGGGATGTTCTCAGCCAGGTCGATCGAGCCGCCCTTGAGCTGCACGCCACGGGTGTTGGAGTCCTGGATGTAGACGAACTTGATTTCGGGCACCGCCGGGACGGCACCCGTCCAGTTCGGGTTCAGCACCAAGTCGGCGTTGCCATTGGTCGGGTCGAACGACTTCAGCATGTACGGCCCGGCCGAGATCGGCTTGACGTAGAACTTCTCGTCACCCAGTTTGTCGGCCGGCATGATGGTGCCGATTTCGGGGTCAGCCAGCAGCGACAATACGGACGGCTGCGGGTCGTCGAGGGTGAGGACGACCGTTGAGTCGCCCGTCTGCTTTGCACCGGCCCAATGGGCCACCATGCCAGCATTCCAGGAGCCCTTGTCGTTGATGACCCAATCGAGGGTCGCCGCGACGTCCTTGGCGGTCAATGCCGAGCCGTCGGAGAACTTCAGCCCGCTAGCGATCTGGAAGGTGTAGGTCAGGCCATCGGCGCTGGCCTCCCATGAGGTCGCCAATCCTGGGTCGACCGACGAGTAATCCTTGCTGAAGACAGTCAGCGTCCCACCGATGAGGTTGAGGATCTGCAGCTGAGCCTGGTCGACGGCCTTGTTGGGGTCGAGGGTGCTAATCGAGGCACTGGTGCCAACGGTGAAGACCTTCGGTGCCTCGCTGGTTGCGCTCGGCGTACTGGCGGGCGCAGCGCCCGAACAGGCCGAGACGAAAAGCAAAGCGGCGCCCGCGGCCACAGCGAGCAAACGCCGCTGCGCCTTCGGGACGAGCCAAGCGTTACGCGTGGCGGTAGTGGATAACTGCGGGCTCACTGCTCCGACCTCCTTGCCGCGGAAAGGCCACGGCTCCTTCGAGTTGTGCGGGAGGGTAGTGACGCAGATGCTAGCCATCCGGTGATCAGCTGTCAACTGAGTCAGTGACTTGTCCTCTGACAAGTTAGCCCGTATTTTGGATACGATGGAACTGGAGAAGGAGGTGAGGATGGACGCGCTTTCAGGCGACTTTCACGCCTCGATTGGTATCGCTCGCCTCGATATCACTCCCCCAGCCGGCACTCGATGGAAACTGTGGGGTGCCGCCAGCGAGGAGACTGCAGTGGGCGTCCACCGTCCACTCACCGCCACCGCCCTGGCGATCATCGACGGCGAAAGCCCCCTGGTGATCCTCAGTCTGGACGTCTGCGAATGGGCCGATCTGGCCGATGAAGCAGTCGTGCGCCAACGAATCCTGACCAGCTGCGGTTTGCACCCTGATCGTCTGCTGTTGCACTCCACCCACACCCACTCCGGCCAGGCGCCCTGCACCCGTCAAGCCGGCCTGATCGGCGGTGAACACCTGGCTGGGCACCTCGAACTGATCGCCACCCAGGCTGCTGCCGCCGCTGCCCAAGCAATCGCCGCCGCCGAACCAGCCACCCTGGCTTGGGGCGTGGGCCGCAGCCAACTCGCCGCCGATCGCGACGAAATGCGGGACGCGCGGGCGGTGGTCGGCCACAACCCGACCGCCCCAGCCGACGACACCGTGCTGATTGGCCGAGTCACCAACGCATCCCAAGCTGTGCTGGCCGTAGTGGTCTCCTACGCCTGCCACCCCACAGTGTTGGGCTGGGGCAATCAGCTGGTCTCTCCCGACTACGTGGGCGCGCTGCGCGAACTGGTCGAAGACCAGCTTCCCGGCTCAACGACGATGTTCTTGCAAGGCGCCTCCGGCGAGTTGGCTCCAGCCCGGCAATACCGCGACGACCCCGCCGATGCTGATCGCGCCGGTCGAGCCCTCGGCCACTCCGTGCTGGCCGCGCTTGAATTGATGCCAGCCCCCGACCAACGGCTGATGCCGACTGGCGTCGTCGAGTCCGGCGCGCCCCTGGGCGTGTGGGCCGAACGCCCGGTGTCCCCGAACAGCCAGGTGAAGGTCGCCAGACTCGAACTGGCGCTGCCCCGCAAGCAGCATCCTGCCGAGCTCGCCACCGAACCAGACGCGGAGCTACCCGAGCAAATCCGCGCCGAGCGGCTTGCCCGAGCCGAGCTGGTGACCCTCGCCGCCGGAACTAGCGCCCAGCTGCCCTACCCAGTGTGGCTGTGGCAGCTGGGCGAGTTGGTATTGGTTGCTCACCCCGGTGAGGCCTATTCCTGGCTGGCCACCCACCTTCGCCAGGCGCTGGCGCCGCGGCCGGTGTTGATCGCCAACCTCACCAACGGGGCCGGCGCCTTCTACTTGCCGACCCGGCCCGCCTACGCCCACCCCAGCTACACCGTCACGCAGACTCCCGCTGGCCCAGGCAGCCTTGAGCAGGTAGCCCAAGCCGTGCTGGACGCCCTCGGTGTAGACCCCAGCCCCCCATCGGTGCAACCAATGATTCAGGAGCCCTGAAATGGTCCAACCTTCTCCCATCCGGGTAGGCGTCGTCGGACTCGGCCGTGGCCAGACCTTCATTCAGCAGACCACCCCAGTGGTCGGCATGGAACTGGTCGCGCTGTGCGACACCTGGGAAGAACGCCTGGTCGAGTTCGGCGCCAAACACCAGGTAGCCACCTACACCGACTTCGATGAGTTCCTCGCCCACGACATGGACGCGGTGGTGCTGGCCAACTACTTCCACGAACACTCCGATTTCGCGATCAAGGCGCTGCGCGCCGGCAAACACGTGATGAGCGAGACTGCCGCCAGCTTCACGCCGGCCCAAGGCGCCGCGCTGGTGCAGGCGGTTGAGGAGTCGGGCCTGATCTATATGTTCGCCGACAACTACCCCTTCATGGCCTACAACCAAGAGATGCGGCGGCTCTACCAAGAGGGCACGATCGGCGATTTCCGTTACGGCGAGGGCGAGTACGTCCACCCAATTTCGGCTCACCTGTTCAACTCGATCGCGATGGGCCCCGACCACTGGCGCAACTGGCTGCCGGTCACCTACTACTGCTCGCATTCGCTGGCTCCGGTGATGTACATCACCGACACCGTGCCGGTGAAGGTCTCCGGTTTCGTCATTCCCCACGACCCCGACGATGCCAACAAGGCGCTCACCGTGCGCCGCTGCGACACCGCCTCCATGATCGTGCTGCAGATGGACAACGGCGCCCTGGTGAAGCTGCTGCAATACGACCTGCGTGGCCACGGCAACTACGTCCGAATCGTCGGCAACCGCGGCCTGATGGAAAACGGACGCGGCCCCCTGGAGGAGCACCTGCGAGTACGCCGCGAGCCGTTCGAGAAGCCCGAGGGCGTGCCCACCGAGCTGTCGTATGAGCCGGAGTTCCAGCTATTCGGTGCCGAAGCCCGCGCCACCGGGCATGGCGGCGGCGACTTCTTCATGAACTACGAGTTCGCCCAGGCGATCCGCACTGGCAAGCAGCCCTACTTCGACGTCTACAAAGGCGTTCAAATGGCGCTGGTCGGCGCGCTGGCCTACCGGTCCGCGCTGGAAGGATCCGGGGCGATCGCGCTGCCGGATCTGCATGACAAGGCTGCATTGGCCGCGATGGCCAATGACCACTTCTCCCCCGACCCGACCACTCGGACCGGGGCTGACCCCTGGCCGAGCGTCCTCGGCGATGTGCGACCAACGCAGGCTGGGGTCGAGTATGCCCAGCAGGTGTGGGGCCGCACCGATGAACTCCTCTTCGGGGGAGGTCTTTGGGACCGCTGAGATCCAGCCGCTCCGGCCACCGCCAGGATCAACGGTCGGAGCGGCTGCTCAGCGATACCGCGCAGCCTCGGCGCCTTCGCGCCCCCATGACTGCCTCAGGACGGCTCGGTGGCCACCGATAGCCCAGCGGCGGCGGTGACCCAAATGCGGCCATCGCTGCCGGTGCCAACGCTGGTGGTGCGCACATCTTCAGTGCTAAGCACCAGATCAACCTCACCCGCAGCAGTGAACCGGACCGCAACCCCGAGGCCCCAGAAAGCAACCCACAGGCGGCCATCGGCCAGCCATTCCAATCCATCAGGTACCCAATCACCGGCACCGGCGAACTCCCAGGCCACCCGCCAATTCGCGGCCTGCCCAGTTTGCGGGTCGTAGTCGGCGGCCGCGATCTGTCGAGAGTCAGATTCGCAGCACAACATGGTGCGACCATCTGCTGACCACCCGATGCCGTTGGGGCAGCCCATCTCGGCGAACTCGACCTGCCACTGACCCCCGTCGCCCAGACGCCACAACTGGCCGGTGAGCGGCTCACCAGGGGCTGGGTCCTCGATCGGCAACACTCCGGCCCACAGCCGTCCGGCTGCGTCCAGCCCGGCATCGTTGAACCGCATTCCAGGCGGCGGCGCCGTGGCCAGCAACTGCGGGTCGCTGCCGTCGTCCGCCACCGAGAGCGCTCCCTCGCTGGCTAGCAGGACCAGCCGCCCAGCTGCGGTCGGCAATGCCGCACCAACAGTGCCGCTCACCGCGACAAGCTCGGTGGTGACGCCGGCTGCGGAGGTCTGCAGCACCCTTCCAGCGTCAATATCCACCCAGAGCAGCCCGTGGTGCCGATCCGACCAGACTGGGTGTTCCCCCAGCTCAGCAACTGCCCCATCGACCGGCCGGGCTAGCGCCGAAGGGTTGGTGGCCAGCAGCGCGGGCAGGTCCACCCGCTTGGTCCGTCCATCGGGCCGCAGCTGCGGCCAGGACCTCATGCAACCTCGGCCGGTTCGGCTACCGCCTCAACTAGCAGGTCAAAGAGGCGATCGATTTCGGCCCCAGTTTCAGCGTCCAACAGGAACGAGGACGGGGTGCGGACCGCCGTGGAGGTGAACACGCCCTGGCGCACCAGCAGGTGCTTTTCTACCGCCACAAAAGCGTCCAGCGAAGTCTGCATGCCAATCATCGCGTTGAGGATGCCGGAGAGGCGATATGCAGTCGGCCAATCACCGGTTTCCAGGCATGACCACAAACGTTGGACTGCCCAACACACTTCAGCCCCCGGCATGGTGCCGACAATGCCGCGGCGATAACTGTCGAGCAATGCTGCACCACCGGTACCTTCCAGGATCCGGGCGCGACCGGCGGTGAGGTCGCGCAGCCTCGACAGCCGCTGGCCGATCGGGCTGGCCTCGGGTTTGAAGTAGATCTGATCGGGATAGCGATCCAGCAGCGACAGTTGGAGATTCAGGCTCAACGGCTGGCCGACATAGCCGCTGGCGTCCTGCACCACCATCGGAATGTCGATGGCCTCAACGATGGCCGAAAAGTGCTTGGCCAGCTCGCCGGCGTCCAAGGCTGCGGTGAGCGGCGGGTTGATCATCACCGCATCCGCACCTGCCTCAGCGGCGTGCCGGGCCATTGCCGCCGAAGTGCGCGTGCTCTCGGCGCCACAGCTGATCACACTGATCGCACCGCGGCGTCGAGCCACCGAGACAACCACTTCGGTCAATACGGTTCGCTCAGATTCAGTGAGCCGGAGCAGTTCGGAAACCATGCCAGTCGTGACTCCAGCGACGCCTTGGTCGAGCACCCAGTCAACCTCTTGGGTGAGGACGTCCAGATCCAGTTCACCGCGAGGCCCGAAAGGCGTCTGCAGCACGGGCAACACACCCCGTAGCGGTGTGGCAGTCATGGTTGGTTCCCTTCGAACAGTGTTGCGGCGGTGGTATTCACGAGCGTCCGACCACGGGCGGCACGAAGCGGCGAGATTCCTGCGTCGGGCTGGTCAGGAAGTCGAGGTCGCAGCCAAGCGGCGCTTGGCTGACGTGGTCCCGGTAGAGCCTTGGCCAGCCACGAAGGTGCTCATCAACTCCTGGCTGCCAAGACGCCCGCCGCCGCTCAAGCTCGGCCGGGTCAACCAGTAGGTCGAGTCGCCGGGCGGCCACGTCCAGGCAGATGAGATCGCCATCAGCCACCAGGGCCAGCGGCCCACCGATAGCCGCTTCTGGGGCCACGTGGAGCACCACGGTGCCAAAGCTGGTGCCACTCATCCGGCCGTCGCTGACCCGCACCATGTCGCGTACCCCAGCAGCTGCCAGCGCAGCCGGAATCGGCGCCATTCCCCACTCCGGCATCCCTGGCACACCGACTGGTCCGCAATTGCGCACCACCAACACCTCTTCTGCGGTGACCGGAAGCTCTGGGTCATCAAGGCGAGCCCGCATATCGGCATAGTCGTCGAACACCACTGCCCGGCCGGTGTGTTGCCAAAGGTGCGGGCTGGCGGCGGCAGTCTTGAGCACCGCGCCGTCGGGGGCCAGGCTGCCAGCCACCACCACCAAGGTCGGAGCGGGCAGCACCGGATCAGTAACCGGACGAATCACGGACTGCGAACCGACCGCTTCCTCGGCGAGTTCGGCAACCGTCTGGCCGCTGGCCAGCCGAACCTGCCCATCGAGTAGCCCCGCTGGCAGCATCTCGGCCGCCAAGGTGGCCAATCCGCCAGCATCATGGAAGTCGTGCGCCAACTGCGAGCCACAGGGTTCCACGTCGGCCAGCAATGGCACCTCGGCCCAGAGCCGATCCACCTCGGCCAAATCGAGGCCGCGTCCCAGGCGGCCTGAGACCGCTGCCAAGTGGATCACCGAGTTGGTCGAGCCGCCGACTGCAGCCACCAGTCGCAGCGCATTCTCTACCGCAGCAGCGGTCATCACTTCATCGGCACCGGGGCCGCCGGTGCCGGCGGCCTCCGCGACGATCCGTCCGGTGCGGTAGGCGATCTCGGCCAGTTCGGGAGAATCGACCGCACAACCCGTCGAACCCGGCAACGCCATGGCCAGCGCCTCGGTTACCAAGGCCATCGTGGAGGCAGTCCCCATCGTGTTGCAGGAGCCGCCGCCAGCACAGGTCAAGGTCTGCTCCAGCTGCTGCCATTGGCCATCATCGAGCGCACCGGCCCGACGATCTTCCAGCGCCCGCCACAGGTCAGTGCCAGAGCCTAGGCGCCTACCAGCGAACAGCGGGGCTGAGCGCGAACCGCCCAGCAGCAGCAAGGCTGGCAGCCGAGCGCTGGCCGCAGCCAGCAGGGCCGCCGGCACCGTTTTGTCGCAGTTGGCTAGGTAAACGACACCGTCCAGCGGGTGGGCGCGCACCTGCTCTTCGAGCTCGATGGCCACCAGGTTGCGGTAGAGCATTGCCGAGGGCTTCATCAGATCTTCGCCCAGGGACATCACCGGGAATCGGACGGGCACCGCCCCGCCGTCTCGAATGCCGCGCTCCAACTCAGGAAAGATGGCGGCGAAACCGGCTTGGCAGGGATTGAGCGCCGAAGAGGTGTCAGCGATGCCGATGATCGGTCGACCGCGATCCTCCGCGGTGATGCCAGCGGCCACCCGGTGCAGGACGGCCACCTCATCATCACCGTCGAACCAGGCAGCGCTTCGTAGCTTGAAAGGGCTCATTTGGCCCGCTTAGCGTTCGGATCGGGCTCAAATCCAATGTGCGCGGTCATGGCTCCGTCCATCACCAACGTCTGGCCGGTGATGTAGCTGGCCTCCGGCGAAAGCAGGAATGCCACGGCTGCGGCAATCTCTTCGGCCTCAGCCATCCGTCCAGCGGGAATGAACTCCGTCAGCTCAGCCAGAGCTGCTGCCGGGTCGGTGGCCGAAGCCAGCGATTGGTCGAGTGCTGGAGTGCTGACCGCGCCGGGCGCAACCGCGTTGGCACGAATGCCGCGCGAGGCGTAGCTGACCGCCACGTTTTGAGTGAGGGCTTCGATGGCTGCTTTGGTCATTTCGTAGACCGCATGGTCGGGGTAGGCGCGGCGCCCATGCACCGAAGAGATGTTCACGATGGCGCCCCCGGCGGTCTCGCTCAACCAGTGCGCGACGGCGGTTTGGGTGCCCCACAAGGTGCCGTAAAGGTTGGTATCAATACTCAACGCGGCCTCAACAGCCGTGAGTTCCGGCAGCGGAGTGCTACGAGTGATCCCAGCACAGTTCACCCAAACATCGAGTTGACCCAATTCTGCCGCGGCAGCCAGCGCATTTAGGTGGGTCGCCGGATCGGCAACATCACCGCCCACCGCGACCACCGCCGCACCCAGCTCGGCGACTGCGCCCCGGAGGGCAACCTCGTCGAGGTCGACCAGGACGACTGCGCGTCCGTCGCGGTGCAGGCGTTGGGCGATCGCTCTCCCGATTCCCGACGCTGCCCCCGTGACGACGGCGCTCGCCAGCGTGGTCACGACCTTTCGGGCTCGGGATCGACCCGTTCGATGGTCGCAGCCCACCTGATGTGGTGATCCATCGCCTTCTTTGCCGCTTCTGAGTCACCAGCGATAACCGCCTGGGCGATCACCTCATGCTGCCGAGCGGATTCGGACATATCGGCCTCGGTCAGCTTTGAGGACTCCCAGGAGCTGGCCAAATAGCCCTGCACGTCACGCGCGATCTGGCTCATCGGCAGGTTTCCCGTGAGCGAATAGAGCAGACCGTGAAAGACCCGATCAAGCTCCAAGAATCGCTCCATGGAGCCGTTTGCTCCGGCCAATTCGGTGGTGCGCTCGACAATCGCGCGAATGTTGTCGCGCTCCCCGGCGGTGGCGTGCTGGGCGGCCATCCCGGCGCAGGCGCTCTCCAGAACGAGGCGAACTTCATAGAGTTGGCGGCGCAGCTCATCGCCTCGCCCGGCCCGCTCGAAGGCGATATTCACCGACGGGGAAAGCACATTCCACTCCCGCTCGGGCCGCACCGTGGTTCGCTTGCCATGTTGCACCAGGAGCACCCCGGCAAGGGCAAGCATTTGCACGGCCTCGCGGGCCACGGGACGACTGACGCCATAGGTCTCGGCGAGTTCAACCTCGGAAGCGATGGGGTCACCAGCGACCAACTCGCCCTTGGCCAAGGGCTCGGCCAAAAGAATGGCCAAGTCTTCGCTCACTTTTGTACGACTGGACAAGGCGATTGCCATTGATTCCTCCCTCGTCGTCGAATATGGGGGTGTCCCCGCCGTGCCCTGATGCTAGTCTCTAACTCGTCAGAGGACAAGTCACCCAATGAGTTGCCCGTACCCCGCCACCAGGAGGAGCCATGGCGCTCGTCGATCTGCCGCTACCTGCCTTGCATGAGTATCAGCCCCAGCTGAGCGCTCCTGGCGATTTCGACACGTTTTGGCACAACACCCTGACCGAGGCCCGCGAGTCGGCCTGGACTCCAGAACTGCGCCCGGCCATGCCCGAGCTACGTGAAGTAGAAGTGATCGACCTGCGCTACGCCGGTTTTGGCGGACACCCGATCGCAGCCTGGCTGCTGCGCCCGCGCGGAGCTGGGGACGACTTACCCACGGTGGTCGGCTTCAATGGCTACGGCGGCGGACGAGGGCTGCCCCATGAGCATCTTGCCTGGGTCGCGGCCGGCTACGGCTACGCCTTCATGGACACCCGCGGCCAAGGCGCCTGGTGGGGCTCTGGTGGGGTGACTGCCGATCCGGTCGGGCATGGAGCCTCCGGCCCCGGTTTTGCCACTCGTGGCCTGGAATCGCCTGACTCCTACTACTACCGCCGCGTCTACACCGACGCCGTCCGGCTGATTGAGACACTGAGTGAACTACCCGAAGTGGGCCCGCTGGCCGTCACTGGGGTGAGCCAGGGCGGCGGCATCTCGATCGCAGCCGCTGGGCTGGCCTCGGGCCTGGTTGCTGCGATGCCTGATGTCCCATTTGGTAGCCATTGGCGCCGCTCGGTCGAAAGCAGCGATGAAGATCCCTACGCCGAGGTGAAGCGCTACCTCGCCGTCCACCCCGGTCGGGTCGATCAGGTGTTCAACACCTTGTCCTACTTCGATGCTGTGCATTTCGCTGCCCGAGCAACCGCTCCCGCGCTCTTTTCGGTGGGCCTCATGGATTCAGTTTGTCTGCCCTCTTCGGTGTTTGCGGCCTTCAACAACTGGGCCGGACCACACCAGATCGAGCCCTATCCGTTCGCCGGGCATGAAGGTGGCGGGCCTGGACACTTCCTCAAGCAACTCGGCTTTCTCGACAAGGTGGTGGGCAGATGAACCAACCGGTGCCCGACAGCACTCGGCTGCGCGCGCGCTGGCAGGGCGGTCAAGCCGCCATCGGCGCTTGGTCAGTCTCGGCAGATCCGCTGGTCGCCGAACTGGTGGCAGCGACCGAGGCGGACATAGTGTGCGTCGACGCCCAGCATGGCTATTGCGACACCGCAACCTTGCCCAGCCTGCTGGCATCGATGCGGGTGGCCGGCCGCGTCCCGCTGGTTCGGGTGCGCTGGAACGACCCCGGACAGATCATGCGGGCCCTCGATGCCGGCGCCAGCGGAGTGATCGTGCCGATGGTGAACACCGCAGCCGAAGCCCTGGCCGCCGCCCAGGCCTGCCGGTTTCCGCCCAACGGGACTCGTTCGTGGGGGCCGCTTTGGTCTGCTCGACCGATCCTGACCCCCGAACAGGCCGATGCCGAGGTGCTGTGCGTAGTGATGATCGAGACCGCCGAGGCGGTAGCGAATCTGGATGCGATTCTGGCTACTCCCGGCGTTGATGCCATCTACATCGGGCCCAATGATCTGGCGCTGTCGTGCGGTTTCGGCCGCCAGACTTACCGCAACAGCGCGGCGGTAAACGACCTACTCACTGCGGTGCTGAACGCCGCGAAGGCGGCCGGAATGCCGGTCGGCATGCACTGCTCTGACGTCGCGATGGCCCATCACTGGAGCGACCGCGGCGCTAACTGGCTCACCGCCCTCACCGACGTGGACGTGCTGGCCAGCGGTTTGCGCGCCGCAGTCGAGGCCGCCCACCAGCGCTGAGCCGGGCGGCGGGCCGTCCAACACCCACCCAAGGAGAACTGCGGTGCCCACTGCGACCTATCTTGATCCGCACGCCAACGTAGCGGCGCGGATCGATGACCTACTGGCCAGGATGACCCCGGAAGAAAAGGTCGGCCAGATGTTGATGCTGGACGCCCGTGGCGACCTCGCCGAGGCGATCACTGGGCGGCACGCTGGCAGCATCTTGCACACCTCACCGGAGTTGATGGGTCAGGCGCACCACCTGGCCAGCCAGACGCGACTGCGCATTCCGCTGCTCGTCGCCGATGACGGAATTCATGGCCATTCCTTCTGGCCCGGTGCCACGATCTTTGGCACGCAGTTGGCGATGGCTGCCAGCTGGAATCCGTCCCTGGTCGAGCGGGCCGGTCGAGTGACGGCGGTCGAGATGGCCGCCACTGGCATGCACTGGACGTTCTCGCCGGTGCTTTGCATCACCCGCGACCTACGTTGGGGCCGAGTGAACGAGACTTTTGGCGAGGATCCCCACCTGATCGGTGAGCTGGGGTCGGCGATGATTCGTGGCTATCAGGGCGCCGGGCTGGCCGATGCCGACTCCGTACTGGCTTGCGCCAAGCATTTCGCTGGCTACTCCGAAACTCAGGGCGGCCGGGATGCCAGCGAAGCCGACCTCAGTCAGCGCAAGCTGCGGTCGTGGTTCCTGCCACCCTTCGAGCGTGCCGCCGCCGAGGGGGTGGGCACCTTCATGTTGGGCTACCAATCCATGGACGGCGTGCCGATCACGGCCAACCGTTGGCTGATCAACGACGTCCTCAAAGGCGAATGGGGCTATGACGGACTGCTGGTCACCGACTGGGACAACGTCGGCCGAATGGTCTGGGAGCAACAGGTCTGCGCCGACATCACCGAAGCCGCGACGGCAGCAGTGCAGGCTGGCAATGACGTGATCATGACCACCCCAACCTTTTACGAAGGTGCCCTAGCCGCCCTAGCCGAGGGGCGAATCACCGAAGCCGAGGTGGACGCCGCCGTCCGCCGAATCCTCCGCCTCAAGTTCCGCCTCGGATTGTTCGAAGACCCCCGGCACCCCGACCCGGTTCGTCAGGCCAAGATCGCCAGCCCCGAACACCGCGCCGTGAACCTTGAACTGGCCCGACGTTCATTGGTACTGCTGACTAACAATGGCACTCTGCCGCTGGCTGGTGGTCTGAGCGCCGACGAGACCGGCCGGGCCGTCTGCGCCGAGCCGCGCAAGATCGCGGTGATCGGCCCCAACGCCGACGACCCCCAAGCCATGTTGGGTGACTGGGCTGGCGATTCTGGCCAGGTCACCTGGATGCCGGGCGGCCACCCGCGCAGCAACATCCAGACAGTGCGGGACGGGTTCAGCCAAGTCGCGCCGCGGAACTGGCAGGCTTCCTACGCCAAGGGCGCTGAGATCGGCACCCTGATTCCTGACCCGGGAGGCACCCATTTCCCCGATGGCCAGCCCCGGCCGGATGTCTTCGTGGCCGCCCAGCCGGACCCGGCGCTGCTGGCGGCAGCCACTGCCGCAGCCGCAGCGGCCGATCTGGCCGTGGTGGTGGTTGGCGACTCCGTCGCCCTGACAGGCGAAGGCCGTTCCACTGCCACTTTGGAATTGCAGGGCGGTCAACTCGCCTTGCTGGACGCCATCGCGGCCACTGGTACCCCGATGGTGGTGGTGCTGGTGCAGTCCAAGCCCAGCACCCTGCCCCCCTCCGCTCTCTCCGCAGCCGCGATCATCGCCGCCTTCAACCCGGGAATGCGCGGCGGCCAAGCCATCGCTGAGCTGATACTCGGCCTGATCGAGCCCACCGGACGACTGCCCATCACTTTCGCCCGCCACGTCGGCCAACAACCGGTCTATTACAACCAGATTCGTGGCCAGCACGGCGACCGCTATGCCGACCTCACTCAACGACCACTGTTCGTCTTCGGCGAGGGCCTGTCTTACAGCAAGGTCGAATACGGCGAGCTCCAGATTGAGTCCAGCACATTGGCTGCCACCGACCGCGTTCGGGCGAGTATCCAGCTGCGCAACCTCGGCGACCGACCGGCAACCGAGACTGTCCAGGCTTACGTGAGCGACCGGGTGACCAGCGCAGCCTGGGCCGATCAGGAGTTGAAAGCCTTCACTCAGGTGCGGCTGGCACCAGGCGAGGCGGTGACCGCCACCATCGAATTTGAGGCTTCGTCCTGCAGCATCGTCACCGCCGCCGGTCAACGGGTGGTCGAACCCGGAGAGTTCGAGCTACGGGTGGGGCCGAGTTCAGATCCGGCCCGCCAGATCCGGGCAAGCTTCCGGATCAACTGATCTCTCAGACCTGTCGCCTGCGCTGGGTTCAGTGGCCGGAAATCAGATCAGCGATCCGAGCCACCGGCGCGGTGGTCGTCCGACCCGCCGCCTCCTGACGATCAGCCGTGCGGTAGGCGGCATAGATCGCCTGAACGCCCAACCAGCGCAACGGCTCGGGCTCCCACTTGCGCACCTTCCGACCAACCCAGGGCAGTCGGGTCAGGTCGGTGTCACTGCGCAGTATCAGGTCGGCCAGCGTCCGTCCGGCCAGATTGGTGGTGGCCACCCCGGTGCCCACATAGCCGCCGGCCCAACCCATACCGGTACCCGGATCGAAACCGATGGTGGCCGCCCAATCCCTTGGCACCCCGAGCACTCCAGACCAGGCGTGGTCGATCGCAGCATCGGCTGCGGCCGGGAAGAACCTGCCCAACAACTCGGTCAGGCTCTCGACGGTGCGTTGCTGAGTGAGGCCGTCGGCATCAACCCGCGAGCCGTAGCGATAAGGCACGCCACGTCCGCCGAATGCGATCCGGTCATCAGCGGTGCGTTGGGCATACATGTAGACGTGGGCATAGTCGCCCAGGGTTTCGGCACCGTCCCAACCGATCTGCGCCCAGACCGCAGGCGGTAGCGGTTCGGTGACGATCATGGAGGAGTTCATCGGCAGCCAGGTGCGGTGCTCACCACGGATGTTGGCAGTGAAGCCTTCGGTCGCTCTGATGATCGCCGGGGCGCGCACCACGCCGAAGTCGGTCTTGACTTGCCCGGCACTTATCTGAGTGACAGTGGTGCCCTCATAGATACCGACGCCGAGCGCCTCAACCACCTCGGCCAGGCCACGGGCAAGCTTGGCCGGATTCAACCGGGCACAGTGCGGCTGCCAAGTGGCGCCAAGGGCATTGGCCACGTTGATGCGGGCCGCAGCCTCACCCGCCGTAAGCAGTTGGACGTCAGCGCCAGGCCAATGCGACTCAGCCTCATGGAAGGCCCGCATTCGAGCCGCCTGGGCCGGGTTGTAGGCGACGTTGAACTCCCCGCCCTGGCGAATGTCGGCCTCGATGCTCTCCGCGGCCGCCACCCGCACCACTTCGTCGACAGTGTCATTCATCGCCCGCTGGAAAGCGATTACTGCGTCGGTGCCGTGACTGTGCAGATAGCGCTCGCGTCCGCCGGTGATCGAGTTCACACACCAACCGCCGTTACGGCCGGAGGCGCCGTAACCGGCGAATCGCTGCTCCAGCACCACCACTCGGGCATCCGGCTGAGCCTTTTTCAGGTAGTAGGCGGTCCACAGACCGGTGAAGCCAGCGCCCACGATGACGACGTCGGCTTCGATCGAACCCGGCAGCGACGCGCGCTGCTGCGGCAGCCCGATCTGCTGCCACCAGAAAGAGACTTGGCCATTGGCAACGGCCATGACTAACACCACCCAGCTCAACGTTGCGTGCGGGGAGTCTAGCTTCACCGGAACCGGTGGAGCGCCCCCGCCAGGACTCGAACCTGGGACCGTCGGATTAGAAGGCCGCTGCTCTATCCACTGAGCTACGGGGGCACGCGAACTGCGTGTGAATGGTATCTCGACCGGGGCCCGCGGCCGCATTCGGCAGCCGACAAACTCCGCACCCGAGTCGGCTCAGCGGCGCCCAGGATGGCCTCAGGTGAGCAACTTCACTCAAACCTTGTGACAAGAGTTGCATCAATGGCTGCAAGTGGTTATTGTAATTCCCGTTGCGCCGTCGACAAGAAAGGAGGCCAGAGTTGATGATCACCACCGCCAGAGTTCGCTACCAGAACCAGCCGCGTACCAATACTGGCCCCGTCGTCGTGCCCGGTTACCGTCAGTCCTGACGACCTACACCGCTACCACTAGGGGCTACACCCTCTAGCTGCGCCGCCCCATGCCCATTCCGGCCGGGGCCCCAATTTGCCGAGTCCTAAACAACTCGCATCATTCTTCGTGCCGCCGAGCGGCTATTCCGTGCTGCACAAATACCCGAGGCAACCATGAGCAATTCGCAACTAATCACCCAGCAAACGCACCCACCAATACTCGATCGGCTCCGTCCGCTCGATCGGGCCGCGCTTCGGCTCGGCCTGGTTCTGATTCACTTCGCCAGAAGCTCGGCCGAGCGTCGACGCCTTCGCCTGGCCCGCTCACTGCAGCACCCGCTGCAGACCAGTGAGTTGGAGCGCAGCCTTGACCGGCTGCGCACCGAGCAAGCTCGACACCTGATGCACTTCCGCCAGGGTCTCTAGGGCTATGGCCGCGAACAGGGGCCGGCACGCTACCCAGCGCGCCGGCCCCTTTTTGCTGCCTTCCCGGGCGCAGCCCCGACCAATCACGAGGTGACCCTGGCACCGGAATGTGGGTGGTTGGCTCTAGAGTGTGGGCCGTGAGTGAGCACCTGGTCTGGATCGATTGCGAGATGACTGGTCTGGACCTCAGGGCAGATGCCCTTGTCGAGGTCGCAGTCCTGGTCACTGATGGCGATCTCAATGTGCTCGGCGATGGCATGCAGGTGGTGATCAAGCCGCCGGCCGAAGCCTTGGCGCAGATGGGCGATTTCGTCCGCGACATGCACTCCAAGTCGGGTCTGTTGCCGCTGTTGGAGGGCGGGATGGAGATGGCTGCCGCCGAAGCGCTGGTGCTTGGCTACATCCGTGAGCACGTCCCCGAGCCCCGCAAGGCTCCGCTGGCCGGCAACACCATTGGCACCGACCGCGCCTTCCTCGCCCGCGATATGCCAGCACTCGAAGCCCACGTGCACTACCGCAACGTGGATGTTTCCAGCATCAAGGAGCTCGCCCACCGCTGGTTCCCCCGCGCCTACTACAACACCCCGGCCAAGAACGGGAATCACCGCGCCCTTGCTGACATCCAGGAGTCGATCGAAGAGCTTCGCTACTACCGCGAAGCCGTGTTCGTGAACCCTCCCGGTGCCCCCACCGACACGCTGCGCGAAATTGCGGCCAAACACCAGGGCGCCCTCACCGGGCATCGTCCGGCACCGACCGCCGACTGATTTCTGCTCGTCGCCGCAACCGGCTAAGCTAGGCGGGCCGAACTGGGAAACCGTGCGGTACTTGGTGGGTATAGCTCAGTTGGTAGAGCTCCTGGTTGTGGTCCAGGTGGTCGCGGGTTCGAGTCCCGTTACTCACCCCAATGAAAACCTCCCCCCACAAGGGGGACGGTTTTCCGGGGTAGCAAATGGTCTACATATCGTCTAGCTTCCACGCCTCACCGCTAGTTTGGTTCTCCCTCATATTGAAGGGAGCTGGTCACCATGACCACCACAGCAAACGAGCAGATCACCACCACCGAAGCCCCTACGCCGTGCCCACCCTGGTGCCGGGAGCACGCGCGTTGGGATGACGGAACGTTCATCGCGCACGAAGCGGACATCCCGGCCGGCATCAAACAAGATCTGCACCTCAATCTGTGCTGGAACCCCGAACCCAACAGCGTCGAGCCTGCGGAGCCTTACGTTCACCTTGACGCCACCGATGTGATGCTCACGCCAGACCAGGTGCGCACCCTTGCGGCGGCGCTGAGCCAGGCCGCTGATTTGCTGGGGATTCCCGAGGTGACGGCATGACCGCCGCCGTGCAGACCCGCTGCCCGTCATGGTGCACCGAGGATCGCCCCTTTGGCACCGACGGGAGGTCGGTGTTCCACACCCACCGAGTCGGCACGGCCTTGCCTGGGATGTGGGCCGAAGTCATTGACGAACCTCCTTTTCCTAACTACATCGACATTGAGGTGACGAGAGGGCACATGTGGACACCCGACCAGGTTGTGGACCTGATTGGGGCGCTGGTCAAAGCAATCTGGATCTACGACCCCGACTTCGAGCACCCAACGGACACCGACCCCTCGGGTTTGTGGCAGGCCGTAGGTGCCACCGTGCGCGACCATACGTCGGCGGCCGGCCTAGACCAGACCACCTTGGCGATGCTGTTGAACATCACCCAACCCGATTTCAGCATCATCAGCCGTGGCGTCGGCGTGCGCACCTTCACTCTGACCGAACTTGCCGCAATCGCCGAGATCCTCGGCCTTACCCTGACCGACCTGGTGTCCGACATTGAAGCCCGCCGATGACGTAAGACCGGCTTACGCCATCCGACCCAGCAAGACAGCGACCCCCGCGCCGATCTGGCCGGGGGTCGCGTGTGTGAACGGCGTATCCACTCATGCATAGGTAGGTTGTGGAACGCAAAACAGTAACCCCGGAGACATGCTCGTAAGCAGAGGTCTTCCGGGGTCTTCGTGAAAGATGCTACCAGGATCGGATCGCAAGGTGTCAACGAAAAAAATCGTCACAGCGATTTCTTCTGAACGTCTAGCACCCTACATGACCCACTGCGGTGGGGGCGAAGATGCCGCCATCAAGCTCTACGAGTGGAACTGCGCAGCGTCCGGAGCGATGTTTGAGGTGCTCAGCGTGCTCGAGGTGGCCCTAAGAAACGCTCTGCCCCGCGAGCTGACTGCGATCCACTCCCAGTCAGGCTCAGACTGGCACACCAACCCCCTATCGCTGCTACAAGATCGAGCGATCAAGGACATAAAAGAGGCACGCGAGCGGATAGGGCGCAGCAATGCGCAAGAGTCGCCAGCGCGGATAGTCGCTGAGCTCAACTTCGGCTTCTGGAAGTACCTTCTCGCCAGCTACTACGAACAGGCGCTCTGGACACGCGGGTTGCGCAACGCGTTCCCCTACCTCCAGCCCCAGTCCCGTCGAAAGGCATTTGACGCCATCCACCAAGCCCATCAGCTTCGCAATCGGATCGCACACCATGAGCCGATCCACCGACGGGACCTCCAGACTGACCTCGACGTAATGCACCAAGTCTTGGCCTGGATCGAGCCGGACGTCCGCACATGGGCTGAGGGTTTCTGCCGCGTGCCAGCAGTCCTGGCCGTAAAGCCATAGCCGCCTGGGTGGACACCCCCTGGCTCCCTAGTGTTGCCGCTCCCTGCGGCACAACCTCAGCGCAGGACCTCCTTCTCCTGGTCACGGAACGCGAGGGATGTCACGGAACGCCGGTGTCACGCTCGCGATTTCGCTATGCCTAAGGGGGCGACCGTGCTGCACCAGGTGGGGGACCTCCCCCCATCCCCCATCCGCCATCGCCCCCTTAGGCATAGCGACTTTCACACACAGCCTTTTTCTACATCATCCGCCGACGCTGGCCGACCCGCTGAGTAGCGTTACAGACCACGCCTAAGCGCTCGGCGCTGGCTATCGGCACCACGAAATGGGGTCAGGTTGGGTTGTACGCGCCCACCAGCGCCGGGGGTAAGTCTGTTGCGGTGGTGTGGAAAAAAACCATCGGGGGGATATTGGCCCTATGCCTAGAGGGGGGGCCAGGGTGTGAGGGGCAGGGGGTCTCCCCCACCCCTCACTAGAGCCTTAGCGGCCTCCTTGGCTGAAGCCAGTTTCTGTTCGGCGTCCCTGAGTTCCTGCTGGGCCGCGGTGGGATCCAGCCCGCGGAGGCGGGTTGGTGGATGAGAGGGTCAGGCGACCGGGTAATCGAAGTTCACAGTGATCTGATCGCCAGATGCCCAAGTGAACGGAGATGTTGCGGACGCGAGAGTAATCGCAGTGGTCGCCGACGCCACGTAACCCGACGAGGCTCCAGCGGAGGGGGCAATGAGTATGCCTGGGATACGGGTTCCCCCCTTGAGTAGGGTCATGTCGCCCAAGGATTCCCACGCTGCGAAGTTCGTTGCCGCTATTGGGAGCGGCACCACAATGGTCGCGTTGACCGCACCAGTGAACGTGGCAACCAGGCTCCCGTGACAGCGTCCGTTAGACACCGCGTAATTCCCGCCGACGATGGTCGGGCTGCCTGAGGTCTGCCCAGTGATGGTGGGGGCGTAGGTCGTGGTTGCGCGAGCCCACATAATCCATGTGCCCGCCACGACGCAGGCGTTCTCAGTTTTGGTGTCCGCTAGGTAACAGCGGTCCCCGATGCGCGGGGATGGGACCGCAGCAACGCGGGCAGCGGCATTATCGAACACTGGCGTTCCTACGACGCACCACCCCGTGCCGTCATGCCGCCACATCACCCCGTAGTCCAATGTTTGACACTGGTCGCCTTCGACCGGCGACGGGATCGCAGCATCGCGGGCGGTAGTGCTCGCAAACACCGGCGTTCCAACGACACGCCAGGCAGTGCCAGACCACGACCACAGGACGCCATAGTCGGAGGTGTAGGCCTGCTGTCCGATGAAGTCGCCGGCGGCTGGGAGTGCTGCGGTGGTGGCGTACGGCTGCACTTCGAGGCGGCCCCGAATGGTGGGCAGCAGGTAGTCGCGGATCGCCGCCGAATGGGATGGGGTTCTCGACAGATCGGTGAACGGATCCCAAGTGTGGTTGACAGTCATTGCAGCCTCCTAGGTGAGGGGGAAAATGATGGGCCGGGGGTGTCGAGCCCGGGCCGGGGGTGCTGGTGTTTTGGGCTCGGTCATTGTTGGCCTCGGTCGGCTCCGGTGAGGCTTTGGCCCCACGCCTGGCGGGCTTGTTCGGTGCCGTCGCGCTCGGCGTCGGCTTGGATTTCGCCAGCGAGCCGCGCGACGGCTGCCCGGTATTCGTCCAGGGTGGCGCCGGTGATCGTCACGCCGTGGTTGGCCGCCAGTTCCCAAGTTCCGCAACGGTTGGGGATGTTGGCGAGTTGGCCCAGCGTCAGGCTGGGGTTGCGTAGGAGAATCCCGCCTCGGTCGGGGTTGAAGCCGACAAGGCCGAGCGTCATGGTGGCGAGGTAGCGCCAGGCGTTGGCTAGGTTGTCGATCACTTCGAGGCTGCGCGCGGCAGTTCGCCACGCTTCGCCCCGCGTACCACCGGCGCGCAGCGCGGAGGCGGCCTGATCTTCAAGGGTTGGTGTCGCGTCGAGATGCTGGAGGGCTTCAGCCAGGCTTGCGCCGGCTTGGCCGATGCGCTCGGACCAATCATCGAGCAGTGCCTCGGCGTGGGCTGCGAGTGTGGCAGTCGTTTCTTGCTCGGCCCACACATTGAGGGTCGAAGCCCAGTTCGGCATTGCGGTGGCGAGTTGGTGACGGGCGAGTGCGGCAGTCACGGCCTTGTCGGTGTACGGGTCGCGGCCAGCGTCGAGCGCGGCAGTGGTTGCGGTGACCAGCTCGGCAGCGGTGGCGTGGCGGCCGATGCCCAGATCGGAGGCGGCAACGTCGCGGATCTGGGCCAGGCGGCCGGTGAGTGAATCGGGAAGTGCAGCGCCAGCCTTGCGGGTGGCAGCTTCGATCAGGTGAAAATGTGCAGCGCTCATGCTTGGTCCTTTTCGGTGTTGAGGATGGTTGCCATGCCCCAGCGGGTCGGCTGGGGGCGGAACAGATCGGCGACGAACTCACGCGATGCCGCGTCTGTTCCTTTGGTCGCCCGCTGCTCTCGGGCGGAGGCGACGAACTCGGCGTATTCCTTTTCGGTGAGAGCGGCTACGTAATCGGCCGCGACCTGGTGGCGGTTGCTGGTCATGGTTTCCTTCCTGCGATGTGGTCGTTCACGGCTTGGCTGTCGAAGACCCATCGGCCGCCGACTAGCCGCCCACCTAGGGCGGGGGCCAGTCGGCGGGCCGTGCGAGGCGAACACCGGAGCATGGCGGCGGCGGTCTCGGTCGAGCACTCCAACATGGCTTCATGCTGCTCTGCTGACTCCGTCTGGCCGTCCGCGTGTCCGCCAGGGGCCAGCGCAGCCCGCAGCCCGGCGAGTGCCGTGGAGGGTGGCAGGCCGTTCCGGCTGCGGGCCCGCTGGGCAACTTCGACGGCGTACAGCACCGCTCCGATAGCCGGCCCGGTGAGCAACACTCCGTCCGTGATCCGCTGACACCCGTCAATCGGCATTGCGGTCACCCCTTGGGCCAACTCGTGCCGCCACCGCCTTCGGTCGTGGCGACCGGTCTACGGCGGCCCAGACCCCGAAACGCGGCCACAACTCGGCAGCCGCAGCAGCGCACTCGGCGAACACCGCGCACCCGTCACACTCGGTGACGGCCTCGGCCCGCTCGGCTGGGGTATCGGCGAACCAAAGATCGGTAGCCAAATCCTCGGCGCACGGCACCTTGATTCGGTCAGCCGCCAGTTCGGCCAACGCCACCGCTAGGGCGAGTTCGGCAGGGCCTTGCGCCTTCACGTGGTCACCTCGCAGGTTGGGTGAGCTGTTGCCCCTTCGGCCGCGATGGCCGGGTGTAGCGGCTGGTTACACACGGCGCATTGCGAAGGGAGCGGCGAAGGGTGCGAAGGGAGTGCCGTTTCGGATGGTGCTCCCTTCGCTCCCTTCGGGCTCCCTTCGTCGTCGGTGGTGTCGATGCTCCACGACCAGCCAGCCCGGAAACCGGTCTTGCCTGATGTGGCTCTGATGCGGGTCTTGGCCCGTTTGAGTTGGTCCTTGGAGAATCCGAGACCGGTGCCGGCGCGGTAGATCGCGTTCGACTCGGCTTGTCCGCCTTGGTCACTGAGGTAGCCCCTCAACCACTCGGCGGCCTCATCTTGGGCGGCGCGCTCGTCCTCATCTGCTGGTGCCCTGAGTAGGTTGTCGGCCGTCATGCCTTCCAGCGGTACCGGCTCCCACTCGACCCGAGCACAACCCAATGTTTCGTCAGAGACAAGCCGATAGGCCAGCGCTGGCGGCTCGGGGGCAATGTTGAGCTTGGAGCAAACCAGAATGCGCCGCTCGGCGTCCTCGGGATCGCGGCCGATGATGTAGGCACCCCGGGCGGCACCGATAATCCCAATCGAGCCACCACCGCGGTAGAGCGCGTTGGACCCACCAGCCTTATTCAGGTGTCGGATCAACAACACCGTGGCCCCGGTCCGTTCGGCCATCGCGGCGAGCTGGTGCAGCACCCCGCGCACGTCCTGATCCCGGTGGGAGTCAACTTTGCCGTTGAGGTAGGCCATCAGCACGTCCACCACCACCAGCGCTACCCGGTGTTCGGTGATGATCCGCTCAATGGTGGGCACGTCCTGAGGTAGCGACGGTGGCACCATCCTTATCGAGTCGTCCTCACCGAGCCGGGGCACTTCCAACAGGGCATGGACCCGGCCAAGGTCAGCACCGGCAGCGGTCAGCCGGGGCGCGATGGTGTCACTCAAACCATCCTCAGCCGACAACAACAACACGTCACGCGGCCCGGCATTCACAGACCCACCAGGCCACGGCGAGCCAGTCGAAACCCTCGCGGCCAGGTCCGTGGTGCACGTCGACTTACCAACGCTCGGGTCACCGTCAAGCACCACCAGTTTGCCCGCCGGGAGATACCCCGGCCACAACCACGAAACCCGCTCGACCGGCACCTCGTTCAAGGTGCGAACCGTCGCCCTTGGCGTCACCATGAGATCACCGCCTCGCCACGCAACGCCAGAACCCAGCGGCGCACGGTCGCCGGGTCTGAGCTTTCCACCGTGATCGAACCCAAATGCTTGCCCTCGGCGCGCAGGTAAGCGACGGCGAGCCCGGGCACATGCTGGCCAGCCGCCACCTGCACCACAACGGCGGCGCCACCAGGCCCATAGGCCAGCCCCTGCACTTCGCGCGCTAGAGCGGCGTCATCGGCCAGCGGTGCGGCTTCGCGTGTTCGCAGGTCCAGCCGAACAATCCCGCGGACCTCGAAACCCGGTAGATTGGTGCTGTCAGCTAAAGCACTTCCCGCCGTCCGGTTGCCCGCCGGGCGGCCTTGCTGTCCGGGGCTACTCATCGCCATCCACCACCCGACACTCGTCGGCATAGTCGGCGGCAGCCTGCAGCGCAGCCGCAACCGTCCGAGCCTCGTCCGGCGTCAGAATCCCCAAACCGGATGAGAACTGAACCGACAACTCCACGATGGCCGAGCCGTCTGGTCGGCGACTCCCCAGCCATTGGCCAAGCTGAATCTTGTGCGGGTCGTCGGCCGGGTCGTGGGCCGGAATCGTCCAAACCTCGTCGCGAGGCGTCAGGTCGGTAACCATCAGGCCACCCGCCTAACCAAAGCGAGCACGTCTAGAGTTCGCAGACGAAGCACCCGCGCGCGCCCGACTCGATAGCAGGGCAGATCGCCGACGTCGGTAAGTCGCTTCAGTGTTCGGACTGACGACCCGGTGAGTTTCGCGGCTTCGGGGTACCCGATCATCGACGGGTAGGTCTCGGCAAGTTCGAGGAGTTCGGGAATGTACTGCCCTTCCCGCGTTGTCTTTGCAGTCATTGGCTTCCCCTTTCAGGGCATGCAAAAGCCCCGGAGGCACATGCCTTCGGGGCTTGGTCTGTTCTTGGTGTTCTAGGGGGCCGTTAGGCCTTGGCAGCGATGGGGGTATTTGGGCATAGCTCGGCTAAGGAGGCATGAGACCTCCTCTTGGCGCTAAGGACGACTAGGGGCGCGCAGAGACTCGCTCTCGCGTGCTGTGGGTGGCCCGGTTCACGGCCCGAGGACGGGCATGAAAGCACTTCTCCTCGTGCCGAGGCTCGATTTCGCGTGTCGTTGGTGACCCTGTACACGTCCAGGGGTCGGTCGAGGTGCAGACGCACTTCTCCCCATGCTCGTAGATCGCCGCTTGCAGCCGTCGGGACGTTCCCGGTGTTCCCGCCTGCCACGGGTTCGCCTATCGTTTTCAGGCTCGGGGTCCTAGATCCCGATTCGCTGGGCTTTTCGCCCGTCGCGTGCCGCCTCCCGGCGGGTAAACCCCTGACCTTGGGTCAGTGGGTGGACATTTGGGCGCGTTGAATACGCCGTCGCGAACAGGTTAGCAGGGCGGATCGGGCATACCGGGCATTCGGACGCACCAGTCACCGTGTTTCTGCCAACCTTGCCACCACGAGGGCGATTCGCTCCGGTGGCAAGTGAGGCACAACCGCCGCCAACGTCACGGCGTCCATTTTGGCTATCGCAGCTATCAGCGCCGCATCGTCCAGGGCATTGAGCAGCCCCGGCAGCGGCCCGGCGTTTTGTGCAGCCGCCGCAGGTTTCGCCGCTACCGGCCCGACGCTCGGCGGCGTCCAACCCGCTAGCTCGGAGACCTTCACCGCGTACGCCTGAGCCTTCACCAGGTCGGGGTGGGTATAGCCGCCGGTCATTCCTGGCTGCGTGTGCCCAAGAATCGCCCGCCGCAGCGAGTCAGGAGTTCCGGCCTCCGCCCACAGTGTGGCCGCCCAATGCCGAAGCCAATGCAAGCGAAGCTCAGGCATGCCGATTTCCTCACGGGCGTACTGCCAGCCGTAGCCAACTCGCTTGGCTCCCGGGAAGGTGCGGCCGTTGATTTGCTGAGTTGTGCGGTAGGCGATTGCGGGGTTGGTGCTGGGGAAGATCAGACCAGACTCCCCCGGCTCTGCCCACTCATTCAAGTGCTCGACAAGATCAGCCACCAAGTGCGGCGGAATGGGTATCCTCCGCTTGCCTTTGTCGCCGGTCTTGGTGGGGCCTTCGTGCCGTCCGCCGTCGTAGCTGGACACGGCGCGGGCGATGGTCAGCCACCCGAACGGCACCCCGTCCGACCCGGTGCCTAGTTCCACGTCCGAGCGTCGCAGCGCACACACTTCACCGGTACGCGGGCCGCAGTAAGCCAGCACCAGCACCAGCACCCGATCCCGCGGACGGACCAACTCGGCCAGCTCACGCACCTTCGCATGGGTAAGCCCCTGAACGGCTGCCTCGGCAGACTTCGCCGGGGGTTTCGCGGTGGCGTTCTCCACCTGGGCCGGGTTGCGCGAAATGAGTTCGTCCACCTCCACGGCGGTCTTGAACACCGACTTGAGGAACGCATAAGCCTTATGCCGCTGGCTGGGCGTGCTGGCGTGCTCGGCGTGCCACGCGCTCACGTCGGCAGGAGTGATCGAGGAAATGGAACGCTGAGCCAACGACGCCAGCGGCCCGGCCAGATACTTGCGGTAGTCCTCCGCAGTGCGGGGGTGTAACGGCTTGCCCTTCGGCGTCACTCGGTTGGCAATCCAGCGCCGGGCGTAGGTGTCGAGGGCGACGTTTACCGCTTCGGTAGCTTCGGCTTCGGCTTTGAGCGCTGCACGGCGTCGGGCCGGTGGCGTCCAGTCGTCTTTGTCGATGAGCCGTTGCTCAGCCCGCAGCCATGCCCACGCGGCAGCCTCAGCGCTGAACACGTGCGCCGGGGTGTGCCATTGACCGTTGCGGGAGTACCGAGCCCACCAGGAGCCGGATTTCTTATTGCCGACGCTGCCGAATCGCTTCGGTTTGGCCACCCTTCACCCCCCAACGGCCTAGCTTGCGGTCTACGTTTGGTCTAGCTTGCGTGTCCAGTCTAGCCAGTTCTGCCCGCTGTGCGCTACGCTTCACGCAACAACAGCACAGGGTGAACCACCTAGTCAACGCGTTTTCCAGCTAGCCAGGGCGGCAGTCGGGCCATTTTGGCTCGGTCAACGGCCTATCGGGTTCGAGTCCCGTTACTCACCCCAACGGCCCGTCCTCTGGACGGGCCGAACCCAATTCATCGCCCCTACAGGTGTTCGGTGAGCCAGGTCATCAGCGGACGGTAGCGACGCCAATCAGCGCGAACGCGCTCAACGACCTCGGCAGTCTCCAGCCACGGTGGCGTGCCGTGCTCGGCCGATGCCAACAAGCTGCGATGGCGCAGGAGCGCGATTCGGGGATGGTCGGTCTCGACGCCTCGAGGCGCGGTTTTCAGGGTGTCTCCACCGATTTCGAACCCGGCTTCGACCAGCGCCGCGACGACCTGGCCGAGCTTCCGTCCGCTGCGTTCGGCCAAGACCGCCTGCCGGTAGCTGGCCACCTGAGCCGGTGCGGGCTGATACCAGCCCGCCCCAGTCAGCAACCCGCCCGAACTCACCTGGACGTAGTAGCCGATACCAGCCCCGGTGGCCACCACCGCACCTTGATGGGTCTTGTAGGGCGACTTGTCGAGCGAGAACCGCACATCACGATTGGGACGGAACAGCTTGGCCGCGCCAAACTCAGCGGCGAGCTGGTCGGTGAGGCCCTGCATCGGCTCCCGCACGGCGTCCTGCCACTGCATTTTGTGCGCCGTCCACCACTCGCGGTCGTTGTTGGCTTCGAGTTCGGCGAAGAACTCCACCGCTTCCAGCGGGATCCCGGCATCCATGACGCCACTCTGGCAGGTCTCACCGACAACCAGCAGCCCCCCTCGGTTGGCTGTGCCATTCAGTTGGCAGTGCCCGTCGAAGCCCCCACCCTTCGACAAGCTCAGGGAACTAGGTGGCGGGCTCAGGGAACTGAGTAACGGGCTCAGGGAACTGAGTAACTGGATCAGAGAACTCAAGGCCAGTTGGCTGAGCTTGTCGAAGCCCCAGTTGGCCAAGCCCGTCGAAGCCACCGACCTTCGACAAGCGGCGTTGGCCGGTTTGAGCAACCCACGGGCTGGGCCGTATAGTTGCGGCTCAGGTCCCCATCGTCTAGTGGCCTAGGACACTGCCCTTTCACGGCAGCAGCACGGGTTCGAATCCCGTTGGGGATGCCAATACCAAGGCTCTCAGTCAGTTCGTGGCTGAGGGCCTTGGTCTTTGTCGGTCCCCACTCAGCGCACGCCCAGGATCATCGACTCGGCGTCCCCCAGCAGCCACATGGCCGCAGTAGCCAGGGTGTAATACTCCGGCTGCCAGCGCAGGGCTTTCATGCCGGTGCGCGTCAGCTCAATCGCCGAGGCGTGCGCTCTCGCGCTGAGCGTGGCCAGTTCAGACTCCAGCACCAGGGCCAACGAGAGCCCGGTCTGCTGATCGAAAAGGGTCTTCAACGATTCGCCGGCCTGCTCAGCGCCCTCGACCCCTTCGTTGGAGATCCGCTGGATCATCCGCTGAGCCTCTCGGCTAATCCACAGCGGCGGCCCGGACAGCACCAGCGAAGTGTCCGCCACCACCCCAGCGGCGTCAGGTCGGCCGATGCGGGCAGCGTTGGCCGCCATCCTGGCCAGCCGCTGAGGGTCGTCCAGTAGCTTCCCGATTTTGTAGCCCACAGTGGCGGGGTAGTTGCAGCGCACCGCAGCGCCTTCCTCCAACAGGACGTCAGCGTTGCGCTCCTCTTGACCGGGAATGGGGTCAATGATCACCATCGGCAAGCCAGCGGCCAGGCACTCCGAACTGGACAGGCCGCCGGGCTTACCGACAAACAGCGACGAGATGCGCATCAGCTGCGGCATCTGGTCGGTGAAGCCCAACACCTTGAAGTCGTCCCGATCAGCCACCAGTGCGTCAACCTGGGCCTTCAACTCCTCGTTGCGGCCACAAACCACCACAGCTTGAAACGCCTGCGTCAGGGAGAGGCACTGGCGCACGATCTGGAGAGTCTTGGGACCGCCAGCGGCACCGGCAGAGATCAGCAGGACCGGCAGATCAGCACTCAAGCCATGTTGGGCGCGGACGGCGGCCGCATCCAGCGGGGTGGAGAACTCCAGCCGTACCGGGATCCCCGAAGCCGTCACCCGATCAGCGGGCAGACCGAGGGTCAACAGGTACTCCCGGGTTTCCTCCCTGGCCACGAACAGCTGATTCACCGGTGTGGTGAGCCACAGGCCCTGGAAGTCGAAATCGGTAGTGACCACGACCAAAGTCGCGTCCAACTTGCCCCGCGCGATCATCAGCGAGGCGAGGCGGGCTGGCAGGAAGTGGGTGCATATGACCAGGTCGGGCTGGTAATCGCGTATCTCACGCACCATCGAGATGGTGTTGGCCTGCTCCCACCACCGCATTACCGGCGCCAGTTTGAACGGCGGATCCTGATTGTCATAACCCCAACCGACCAGCCAGGGCACCTCAGCGACCAAAGTGAAGTAGGCGTCGTCGTAGAGCTTGTTGAACACCTCATTGGTCGTATCCAGGACGTCCAGGCGGTGCACCTCACCGTCCCCAGCGGCGATCAGCGCCCGCTCGACCGCTTGAGCAGCACTGTTGTGTCCCGAACCAACTCCGGCGGCCAAGATGAGGGTGCGACGCGACATGACCCTATGTTAGGCAGCAGACCCGGTGCCTGCTGGGTCGGCCATGGCTCTCACCGGTGGAAATGGCACTATTCAGCTCACAGCCCAGGCTCCGTTCACCGTCGCGGCCGCCCACGCGGGCGGCCCGATTTTTGCCCCGGCAGACCGTACGTTATAGTTTCCGGGCTGGCCAGAGATGGTCAGTGAGGCCCTTAACCAGGCCCCGTAGCGCAGTTGGTTAGCGCGCCGCCCTGTCACGGCGGAGGTCGCGGGTTCGAGTCCCGTCGGGGTCGCTGGAAGCGAATTGCTTCTCTCGGCCAGGTAGCTCAGATGGTAGTAGCGTTCGCCTGAAAAGTGAAAGGTCACCGGTTCGATCCCGGTCCTGGCCACCGTCACATCTCCCCTAGTCAACCCATTTTTGCCGGGCTAGACGGGATGAATGCCGCACCACCACCAGCCACCCCTGCGCCGTGCTGGTTCCGGCTGCGGGTCGCCGCGAGTTGGCAGCCCAAATCAGCCACCCGACTGGTTAGGCTGCCTCATGGCTCGCATCCTGATAACCGGCATCCCCACCTACGGCCTGGCCAATCCCACCTTCGGTCTGGTCAAAGCTCTGGTCGCTGCCGAGCATCAGGTCGACTACCTGATGCCAACCGGCTTCCGGGCCAGCGTGGAGCGCACCGGAGCCCGCCTGTTGCCCTATGCCGAGTATCTGCATGGACGTCCGGTCACCCACCCCGTCCAGGGCTTGGCCGCCCGAGTGTTATTCGATGAGGTTTCCAACGAAACCCTGCGCCTGGGCAATGACTACGACCTCGTGATCGCCAGCGGGCTCCAGCCTCAGTTCGCCCGCATTGAGCAAGGTTTGAAGCCGCCGGTGGTGCGCTTCTCCCCGATCTTTTGGCAGAACGATCGCACCCTGGCCGAACTGATGGCCTACGCCGACGCGCTGCCCCGCCTGGTGCGCCACGGCCTGGCCACCCCAGGACTGCGGCGGGCCGCCAGTCAGGTGATTGGACGCGCCCTGCTCGGCAATGGCGGCCGCGATGTGGCCGTCGATCTACTCGGCCCGCAGTCGGCCACCCTCAACCTCACCGTCGCCACCCGCTTCTACCAGCCGCGCGCCGCCGACTTTGACGACACCTGCGTCTACCTCGGCCCAACCCCGACCGTCTCCGCTCCCGACCCGGCCTTTCCGATCGATCGGGTACGCGAACACCCCGGCCCGGTCATCTACGTCACTCTCGGCACGGTCTACAACGGCTGGCTCGGCTACTTTCGCCGGGTGGCCGAGGCCTTTGCCGGCACCGAATCGCTGGTGATCATCACCACCGGCCGCGCCGACACTGTCGCCAAGATCGGACCCGGGGCCGACAACATCCTGGTGTACCCCTTTGTGCCGCAAGCCGAGGTGTTGGCCGAGGCCGATCTTTACCTGGGGCACGCTGGCTTCGGCAGCATCACCGACGCCGCCCTGTTCGGAGTGCCGATGGTGGTCACGCCGCTGGGTGGCGACCAGTTCTTCAACGCGGCCCGGCTGCAAGCCCTGGACGCGGCCAAGGTGATGCCGGCGTTGCAGCTGAGCGTCAAGCGAATCCGCGAGCTCGTCGAGCCGCTGCTGGACGGCTCAGCGCGGCCCGGCGGACTGGACGACCTAGCCGAGTCCTTCCGCAGCGCCCCAGGGCCCCAGCTGGGCGTCCAGCGCATCGATCAGCTACTGGCCCGCTGAGGCCGACCCCTGAAGCCAGAAACACCGCAGGGGCCGGGCCTTTCGGCCCGACCCCTGCGCTTGGGTTGGTTTCAGCTCACTTAGTGAAGCCGACGTTCTCCCACGTCGGCACCCTGGCCATGCCAAGAGCGCCAATGTTGGCCAGCTTGGCCCGCACGCCGATCAGCATCGGACGCTGGTAGAGCGGCAACGTGTGCACCGACTCCCAGATGGCCTGAGCCGCCTGGTTGCCGAGCGCGGTGCGCTTGGCTGCGTCCATCTCGACGTCGATCTGGGGCTTGAGTTCCAGGACCTTCGGGATTTCCAGCTGAGCAAAGTTGGAATCACCGGCAGCGAACTCGCCACCCTTAGTGGTGCCACCGTAGATCTGCCCAATGTTGAGCAGCGGGTACGGCGTACCGATCCAGGAGAAGGCGATGATGTCGAAGCTGTGGTTGACCAGAACGCCCGGCCAATCCTTCTGCACATCAACGGTCTTCAGCTTCAGGTTGACCCCGATCGCCTTCAGCAACTTCTGTGCCTGCAGGCCTTCGTTCTCCGAAGCCTTCACGCCACCCAGCTGGGCGAAAACCACGTCGAGCTTTTTGCCATCCTTCTCGCGGATGCCAGTCGACTCGTTCAGCTTCCAGCCAGCCGCATCCAGCTTCGCCTTGGCCTGATCGACGTTGTAGTCAAGGCCGGTGGCCTTGGCCTGGTCGACATAGCCGGGCTGGTTGGCCACGTACAGGTTGTTGTTCAACGGCACCTTGTCGCCGGGCAGGCCAGCGAGGTCGGATTCGGCGATGATCTTGCGATCCAGGCCCATCACGATCGCCTGCCGCACGTTGACGTCGGAAAGGATCGGCGACTTGGAGTTGAAGGTGAAATGCCGGAAGTTCGGACCGGCAGCAACCCGGACGGCCGAGTTCTGGGCGCCCTTGGCCTGGGCGTAGCCAGCAGCGTCAGCACCAATGTCGTAGTAGTCGACTTCCTGGTTGGCAAAAGCCGCCGCCAGGCTGTCGGACTTGATCTGCTTCCAGGTGAGCTTGGTCAACAGCACCTTGGTGCCCCACCACTTATCGTTGGGAATCATGGTCACCAGACCGCTGGTCTTGTCCCAACTGGTGACCTTGAACGGGCCAGTGAAGTAGGAGTCCTTGTACTCCTTCCAACCGCTGTTGAAAGCCTCTGGCGTAGCCGCACCTTCAGCGCGCAGCGGGCCGCCAGCGACCACCGCGGTCCAGTCGGGGTAGGTGGACTTGAAGGTAATGACAACTTCCTGCTGGTTCGCACCGGCAGTCACCGAAGTGATTTCACTCCAGCCATCGGTCGAGGCCGGGTGGAACTTGTCGTTGCTGCCGTTCATGGCCTGCCAGGTGGCGATCCAGTCGTCGGCGCCAATCACCTTGCCGTCATTCCAGACAGCCTTGGGGTTGAGCTTCAGGGTGAGCACCAAGTTCGTCGTGACCTCGGTCTTGGCCTCGAGCACATAGTCGTTGTTGATGATCGCTTCGCCGGTGCCGCTGTAGTCGTAGTAGGCAGGCGAGATCGGCGACTGCAGGAAGACCAGTTCGGCGTCATTGCCTTCAACCGACCAGGAGTTCCAGGTGGCGATCGGGTAGCTGATGGAGCCGACGAACTCACCAGCGGTGAGCTGATCGGTCGCGGTCTCGTTGATGTCCCAGCCAGCAGCGACAGCGCCGCCGCCGGTACCGCCGGACCCGCCGGTTGATGGTCCACCGCAGGCGGCAAGCGTAAACGCCAGGCTGACTGCGAGGGCGGGCATCAGGATTCTTGAAGCCTTCACATTTCCTCCGTATTGACGATGCCTGGCCAACGCCACCATGGCGGCAGCATTGGCCCAGGCTGGCTCTCAGGCTATCGGTTAGCGCACCGCGCGCCGAGTCGGCTGCGGTTACGACCTGTTAACGAAATTCAGCGGCTGGCTAGCTCACCTGGTTGGACGGCACCCGGAAAATGGCACGCTGCCAAGTGGTCCCCGTCGCGCTGTAGCAGCACCGGCGACTCGTCTCGGCAGCGAGCTTGACCGGCCTCGTCCAACACCGAGTAGCGGAAGCACCTGGTGCGAAACTTGCAGCCAGAGGGCGGGTCTGCCGGGCTGGGCAGATCACCAGAGAGCACGATTCGCTGCCGGGAGCGCTCGGTCTTCGGATCCGGAATCGGGATCGCCGACAGCAGCGCCTGAGTGTAGGGATGGGCCGGTTCGGTGTAGACCCGCTCCACGTCCCCGATTTCCACAATCACGCCCAAATACATCACCGCCACCCGATCGGCGATATGCCGAATTACTGCCAGATCGTGGGCGACGAACAAGTAGGACAGGCCAAGTTTGGCCTGCAGGTCCTCCAATAGATTGATCACGCCAGCCTGAATGGAGACGTCCAGAGCTGAGACTGGCTCGTCGAGCACCATCACCTTCGGCTCCAGCGAAAGCGCCCTGGCGATGCCGATGCGCTGCCGCTGACCGCCAGAGAAATGCTGGGGGTAGCGATCAGCGTGGGCTGGCTCCAAGCCAACCAGCTTCAGCAGATCGCGCACCCGCAGTTCTACTTCGCTGGGCGGGTAGCCGTGCACCTGCATCGGCTCGGCGATGATGTCGAAGATCGGCAGCCGAGGATCCAGCGAAGCCATCGGGTCCTGGAACACCACCTGGAGGTTGCGCCGCAGCTTTTTGCGCTCCCGGCGGTTCAGCTTCGAGGTGTCGCGTCCCCGCACCGAGATAGTGCCAGCGGTCGGCTTGCCGAGATTGAGGATCTCCAGCAGCGTGGTCGACTTGCCGCAACCAGACTCGCCCACCAGGCCGAGCGTTTCGCCTTCGCGAAGGTCGAGATCTATGCCGTCCACCGCATAGACGGTGCCGACCTGGCGGCGGTAGATGGCCCCCTTCATCAGGGGGTAGTGCCGCTTCAACCCGGTCAGCTGCAACACCACCGGACGATCTTCGCGCGGAATCTCGGCCAGCTCAGAGGTGGCCAGCTCCGGAGCCGGAAAAAGCTCTGAATGCCCCATGCCGGCCAGTTCGGCCAGTCGGTGACAGGACGCGGTGTGGGTCGGCGAATCGGTCGGCTCCAACTCGGGCTCGACCTGCGAGCACAGCTCGATCGCCTTCGGGCACCGCGGCACAAACGGGCAGCCGGGCGGCAGATCGACCACCGAAGGCGGGTTACCCACGAGCACCGGCAACGCCCCGTGGCCCGACTGATCCAGCCTGGGCACGGTGCCCAGCAGGCCGATTGTGTAGGGCATCCGCGGGGCATAGAAGATGTCGTCGATGCTGCCTGCCTCGACTGGACGTCCGGCATACATCACCACCACCCGGTCGGCCATGCCAGCCACGATCCCCAGATCATGGGTGATCATGATGATCGCCGCCCCGGTCTCCTGCTGTGCCTTCTTCAACACTTCGAGTACCTGGGCCTGGATGGTCACGTCCAGNNGCTGGCGCATCCCGCCGGAAAACTCGAACGGGAACGACTTCACCCTGACCTGCGGGTTGGGAATGCCGACCAGATCGAGCAACTCAATCGCTCGACTCCAGGCTTTCGCCTTCGACAGGTCGTAGTGGGCCTGGATCGCCTCCACAATCTGATCACCGATCGTGTACACCGGTGTCAGCGCCGAAAGCGGATCCTGGAAGACCATGGCGAGGTCCCGTCCGCGGGTCTTCGACAGCTCGATGTCCGTGCGGCCAATCAATTCGTCGCCGTGAAGCTTGATCGAACCAGTGATCGCGGTGGTCGGCGGATGCAGGCCCATCACTGCCAGCGAGGTGACCGACTTACCGGAGCCTGATTCACCCACGATCGCCAGAGTTTCCCCAGCGGCCAAATCGAAGCTCAGCCCGCGCACCGCACGCACCGCACCGGCCTCACTCGGGAAGGAGACGTGCAGGTCGCGCACGCTCAGCACGGTCTCGCCGGCCTTGGTCCGGCGATCCTTCAACGGTTGGATGCTCATACCTGACCTCCAGACGCCGAACTGGGATCAAGGGCATCGCGCAGGCCGTCACCGACGGCGTTGACGCACATCACCAGGAAGACCAGCACCGTGGCCGGCCCAAGGAAGATCCAGGGGAAGGTAGTGGCCATACTGGCGCCTTCGCCGATCAGGGTGCCCAGCGAGGTGTCGGGAGCCTGGACGCCGAAGCCGAAGTAGGAAAGGCCGGTTTCAGACAGAATCGCGTAGCCGACGCCGAGGGTGGCGTCGATGATCAACAGCGAGGAGGCATTGGGCAGGATGTGCCGGACGATGATCCGGAACGATGACAGCCCCATGAACTTGGCGGCCAGGACGTACTCCCGCTCGCGAATGGAAAGGGTCAGCGAACGCACCACCCGGGCCGACAGTGGCCAGGCGAAGGCTGCCAGCAACACCACCAGGATCAACCACGAGGCCTCGCCTTCGGGAGCTCCCCGAGAGGCAACGGCGATCAGGAAGAAGCTCGGGATCACCAACAGCAGATCGATGATCCACAACATTGACTTCTCGTACCACCCGCCCAGGTAGGCGGCCGAGGCGCCGACCAAGGCCGAAATCGAGGTGGAGATCAGGGCCACCAGGAAGCCAATCAGTAGTGATTTACCCAAACCCCGAATCGCTAGCGCCAGCACATCGCGTCCGGCCTGGGTGGTGCCGAGAAGGTGGGCTCCGTCAGGTGCGCTGAGGAAGGCGTTGGTGTCGATGTCGTCGAATTTCCAATACAGCAGGTAAGGACCAGCCAGGGTCAGCAGCAGTAGGAACAGGATGCCGGCAGCGCCGAACACCGCGGTTTTGTTGCGCAGGAAGCGGCGCCAGATCAGCTCACCTCGGGTGATCCGACGCTTCGCCTCCAGGCCCACCTCGGCCGCGACTAACTCGCTCATGCCAGCCTCACTCTCGGGTCAAGAATGGCGACCATGATGTCGGAGAGAATCGCCCCGATCAGCACGCAGACGCCAGCGAAAGCGGTTACCGCCACAATGCCGTTGATGTCCCGGTTGGTGATGGTGTCGACGCCGTACTGGCCGATGCCGGGGAAGCTGAAGATGCGCTCGGTGAAGGTCGCCCCCACGAACATGGTGGCCACGCTGAAGGCCACATAGGTGCCGGTGGGGATCAGCGCCGTCCGCAGCGCATGCTTCATTACCGCCTTGCCCTGCGGCAGGCCCTTCGCTCGAGCCGTGCGCACGTAATCGGCACCCAGCGAATCGAGCATCAGGTTGCGCTGAATCCGGCTCATCGACGCCGCGCCCAGGATGATCAGCACCAAGGTTGGTAACAGCAGATGCTGGCCCCGGTCGACCAGCCACGCCAGCGGGTAGCTCCCGACTTCACCGGTTTCGCCGATGAACTCGAAGAACCGGGTGCCGGTGGCGTTATTGACGCCGATCGCCAACATCTGGGCCACATGGCCAATGACAAAGGCCGGGGTGGAGATGATCAGCAGCGAGACCACCGTGATCGTCCGGTCGCTGAGTCGGTATTGCCGAGTGGCGCTCCAGGCGCCGACCGCGACCCCGATCAGAATGCCGGCCAGGGTGCCTACCAACAGCAGCCGCAGGCTGACCCACATTCGGTTGCCGATCTGCTCGGCAACGCTCACCCCTAGCGGCGAGTAACCCCAGTCGCCCCGAAAGACACCCGACAGCCAGATCCAATAGCGCTCAAACAGCGGCACGTGATCGCTGAGGTTGTACTGCAGCAGTTGGGCCTCCACGATGTCGGCCGGCACCGGTGGTTGGCGTAGCGCGAACAGCGCCCGAGGGTTGAGCTGGGTTGCGGCGAGCAAGTAGGTCAGCGAAACCGCCACGTACAACAAGACGAGGTAGTTGAGTAACCGCTTGCCGATGTAGCGAAGCATGTGGTCGAAGTTAGCCCAATCTGCCTCCCCAGCGAAGTTAAACCGCAACGACCGGCCGCCGGACCTGCCACCCAGTGATCTGGTATGCGCTCAGAAGGCGTCGACGTTGAACCCGGTGCCGTCCAGCTTCTCCGGAGTACAAGTGCCGATCGACGGCTCCCACACCGGTTTTTGGTACACCGTGTAACCCGGCTGAAACATGGACGCAACCAGCCGGTTACCCCGCATCCCGTAGCGTTTGCTCAGTTACCAACCCATACTTTGGAGGAAACATGTTCCAAGGCGCCGACGACCTGTTGGCCTTCATCAAGGACGAGGGTGTCGAGACTGTCGACGTCCGGTTCTGCGACCTTCCCGGTGTGATGCAGCACTTCACTGTGCCCGCCACCTTCTTCGATGCCGACGTGTTCGAGAACGGTCTGTCCTTCGACGGGTCCTCGATCCGTGGCTTCCAGAAGATCCACGAGTCCGACATGACGCTGATGCCGGACCCCACGAGCGCCTTCCTCGACCCGTTCCGCAAGTCGAAGACCCTTGCGCTGAACTTCTTCGTTCATGACCCGCTGACCAAGGAGCCCTACAGCCGCGACCCGCGCAACATTGCGCGCAAGGCTGAGAACTACCTGGCTTCGACCGGCATCGGCGATACCGCGTTCATGGGCCCAGAGGCCGAGTTCTACGTCTTCGATTCGGCGCGTTTCGAGACCAGGGCCAACGCCAGCTTCTACTACGTCGATTCCGAAGCCGGTGCTTGGAACAGCGGTGCTGAGTCTGACGCCGATGGCCGCGGCAACCGCGGTTACAAGGTGAAGTACAAGGGTGGCTACTTCCCAGTACCCCCGGTAGACCATTTCGCCGATCTTCGCGACGACATGGTTCGCCACTTGACCGGCGTCGGTCTGACCATCGAGCGGGCTCACCACGAGGTTGGCACGGCTGGCCAGAGCGAGATTGCCACCAAGTTCGACACCATGCTGGCTGCGGCCGACAACTTGATGAAGTACAAGTACGTCGTCAAGAACACCGCTTGGGCAGCTGGCAAGACTGCCACCTTCATGCCGAAGCCGATCTTCGGNNCGGCTCGGGCATGCACGTGCACCAGTCCATCTGGAAGGGCGGCCAGCCGCTCTTCTACGACGAGGCCGGCTACGCCAACCTCTCCGACCTGGCTCGCTGGTACATCGGCGGCCTACTCAAGCACGCCCCGGCGGTACTGGCCTTCACCAACCCGACGGTCAACTCCTACCACCGTCTGGTGCCGGGCTTCGAGGCTCCGGTCAACCTGGTGTACTCAAGCCGCAACCGTTCGGCCTCCATCCGGATCCCGATCACCGGCTCCAACCCGAAGGCCAAGCGTCTCGAGTTCCGCTGCCCCGACCCGTCCAGCAACCCTTACCTGGCCTTCCCGGCCATGTTGCTGGCAGGCCTGGACGGCATCCAGAACAAGATCGAGCCGCTCGCGCCAGTCGACAAGGACCTCTACGAACTGCCGGCCGAGGAGCACGCTCTGGTGCCGACCGTTCCCGGTTCGCTGGGCGACGTCCTGGACGCGCTGGAAGCCGATCACGACTTCCTGCTCGCCGGTGACGTGTTCACCAAGGACCTGATCGAGACCTGGATCGAGATGAAGCGCGCCGACATCGACGCGATTCGCCTCCGTCCGCACCCGCACGAGTTCGAGATGTACTTCGACATGTGATTTGAGACGAGCTTGCTCGTCTGTTGTCCTACTGGTGGCCCCGGGGAGACCCGGGGCCACTGGCATTCCCGGACCGGGCAGGCGGCTCAGGAGCTGAACTTCACCTTGGCATCGAGCTGAGGCAGCTCTAGGAAGGTGCGCCCCGGCGCCATCAGTAGCGGGCTGCCGTCGTCCAAAGTGAACTTGAACAACTCATCGACTGCACCTTTGGTCCAGGTGCCCCGCACATATTTTCCCTGGTGGGCGTAGTAGAACTTGCCCCGGCCGTCGATGATGCTCACCACTGGATCCGGGTCGCCACCCCCGGGATAGATCTTGGCCATCCGCCAGCGCGCCGGAACCACCAGCACGTTGTCAGTGACGACTCGTTGGCCGTCTTCGAGGACGTGTTTTCCCCACGGCTCATTGCGCAGGTACTGCCCAGTGTCGGCGTCGTAGTGATAGCTGGTGCTCCAGGTGTCCCCCGGCCCCCAGGGCACCGACACCACCTTGGCGGTCAGCGTCGAGGTCTCGGTGGAGGCCTGCTCCGCACCAACCGCGAACGGTAGGTAAGGCTCCGCGGGTGGAGCAGTCATGCGTTTTGCCCGCTTACGCAATTCGTCGGGTCGGCAGAACACCGAGTGCACCCGGAACCGATGCGGCATCGTGTAGTAGGCAGCCGTGCCATGCACCCCGGCCTTGAACGAGTAGAGGTTTTCGATGAAGCGAGCGAAAGTGCCGATGTAGGCCATCACCCAAAGCGCGGCACCGGTGTTGGCAAAGACCGGCTTCAGCGGGCTGAGCAGCGGCACGTCCACCGGACGGATCGAGCGCACCGGCCCGACCAACTCGGGGAACTGGCTGTGGAAGACCGCACACAGCCGGATATAGCTGACGCCATTGGGTTCGACGAACACTATGTCGGCCGCATTCAGCCCGAGTTGGGGATGAGCCGATTGCACATCGGAGACTTTCACCGCCACCGCAGCGTGATTCAACAACGTCGCATCGGCGACCGGTAACCCAGTCAAAGGCGCCCGCGGTCGGCTATCAACGGTGGCGCTCGGCGTTGGCTCAGCCTGGGCGGGCGTGGCTTGAGCGCCCGCAGCTCCCATTCCTGGCGGCGGATTGACCGCGCAGCCAGCAGCCGCGCTGGCGGCACCGATCAGAGTCACGATCGCGGTACGGCGGTTTACCGCTTCCATACCTTCAGGCTAGAACGGGTTTTACTGCCACACCGGCAAAGGCGCTCCGATTACCCGAAACTCACAGCTAGCCGATATCAGGTGGTCGAAGCCCGCCAGGAGTCGCCCCGAGGTGATCAGCCCAAGGTGTTGGCGAAATACACTCCGGCAAGGAGCATCGCGAAGAGCAAGGCGAGGAACGTCCCCATGAAAAGCCCGCCCTTGCGATGTTGCTTCGTTAGGCCGATCGATCCGGTGGTGAACTGGTGCAGCGGAGCGGCGTAGTACACTTCCGCCACGCCACCCTCGCCCACCTCGACATCTAAGTCGGCCTGCCCGTAGCGCCGCATCCACTGGGCGTAAAGCTCGACCTTGTGCCGTCCGGCTGGCACCTGGAAGGCGTTCACGCCGTACTGGGAGGTGAGCAGTCGGCCGTCGATCAGCAGGCTGGGGACGATCATGGATGAGGTCATCACGCTGCCCTGAATATTCACTCGGATCAAGCCGTGTCCAAGCATCAAACCAGGGAGTTGCGGGGCCGGCACCGGAGGTGGTGGCGTGAACTGCTGGCTCGGGGCCGGAGGCGGGGCGGACAGGAACTGGGCTGCGGGCTGGTTCGTCACTAGGAGAGGTTAGTCACCGCGACCCACTTCTCTCAAGGGATTTCCGATTCGATGCCACCGACTACGAGTGATCTCGCAGGCGCCGCGCCACTTAGGCCAATCCGATGAGCGAGCCCTAAGGTTTCTGCGGAGGTGCGTGCATGAATCAACTGGTGGCCGTCATGGGACGGGGTCTGGTGCCAACCGGAACCGCCCTGCTCAACGCCGATGACTTGGGCTTTACCAGGGGTGATGGCTGCTTCGATGCGGCTCGGGTGGTGGTAACCGACCAGGGCAAACGCGTCGATCACCTGGATCGCCATCTGGCCCGCTTTGCCCGCTCCTCAACCGCCCTTGACCTGCCCGCCCCGGATGAGGCCGCCTGGCGGGAACTGATCGAGCTGGCGCTGGCGTCCTGGGAGTGGCCGGGCGAAGCGGTCCTCAAGCTGGTGCGTACCCGTGGCCCGGAGCACTGGCCCGGCGGGCTCACCGAACTGCTCACCATCACCGCCGCAACCGATGCCACCAAGGTGCGCCAGGGGGTTCGCGCGATCACCCTGAATCGCGGCATCGCCGCCGACTCCTTTGCTGGGGCGCCGTGGCTTCTTGGCGGGGTGAAAACGCTGTCGTACGCGGTGAACGTGGCCGCCAAGCGAGAGGTCGCCCGCCGTGGCGCCGATGAGGCGATCTTCGTTTCCACCGACGGCTACCTGCTCGAAGCCCCCACCGCGGGCCTGGTGATTGCCGCCGACGACCAACTGTGGACCACCCCGATCAAAGACACCGGGATCCTCAGCTCGGTGACGGTGGAGGTCATCATGGCCGCTGCCGCCGCGTCCGGAGTTGGCGCAGCGGAGGCGCTGTTCCGTCCAGAGGATCTGCCGGGCACCGACGGGGTCTGGATCGCCTCTGCCGTGCGCGGCGTCCTGCCGGTGCTGGAGTTGGACGGCGTCCCGCTGCCGCACAACCCAGAACTCAGCGCCCACCTGGCCCGGACGGCCGGGTTCTGAGCTAGGCGGCGGTCGCCAACCGCACCTGATTGCCCCAGGGGTCGGCTACCGCCAGCACAGCCGCATCGCCGTCGCCCTCCAGCCGGGTCGCGACACCTTGGGCGCGGAGTCGCTCGTCGGCAGCCAACACCTCGGCCACTCCGGGCACTTCGATGTCTACCTGCCCCAGCCCAAGCGCCGGCGCCCGCAGCCCTACCCCGGCAGTGCGCCAGGTGTTCATCGCCAAGTGATGGTGATAGCCACCAGCGGAGACAAACAGCGCACCGGGCAGCTCGGCGGTGACTTCAAAGCCGAGCCCGCGGACGTAGAACTCTCGGGCCAGATCGGTGTTGCCCACTTTCAGGTGGACGTGTCCGACCTCGGCCCCACCGCCGGGTTCGGCGCGGCGATCAGGGGCGGTGGCCAGGAAGTCGCGATCGGCGTCGGTGAGATGCTCGGTGAGGAAGGCGTTTGGGTCTAGCCACAGGGTGTCCATGACCACCTGCTGACCCACCCACTTCCACTGCTCGCGCGGACGGTCGACGTACAGTTCCACCCCATTGCCTTCGGGGTCGTCGAGGTAGAACGCCTGAGAGACCAGGTGATCGCCACTCCCGGTGTAGAGCTGCCCGGCTTTGAGCCCCACCGAGGCCACCACGCGGGCCAGGGCTCGCGGATCAGGATGCAGCAGGGCGGTGTGGAACAGGCCAGCGCTGCGCCGCTCCCCCTTGGGCAAATCCGGACGGTGTCGCAACCTGACCAGTTCGCGTCCGTTGCGGCCAAGGCTCACCGTGTCGCGGCCCTCAGTCAACTGCTCCAGCAGAAGCACGTCGGTGTAGAAGCCGGTCATGGCGGCCAGATCAGCCACGTCCAGTGAAACCTGTGACATCCGAGTGTCGTCCGGCAGGAGCCCGCTAACCATCTCTCCCCTTGATTGGTCGTTGACTATTCAACCACCTGACCCGCTGCGCTATTCCATGGCGGGTTCACAGCATCTGCTGCGCACGACCACAGTCGGCCGCACTTGAGTAGAGATCAGCACAACGAATCGACCTTGAGGAGGTATGTGGAGGCAAACCGACACCTTTCCCTTGTAGCAAACGCGGCCCCGTCGTCCCAGAACCGGCGGGGCCGCGCCACGTCCCCGCCTGATCGGGGCTTTCGGGCAAGCTTGGCGCCATGGAGGTCTTGCTGCTCGGCACCGGTGCTGCTGACGGCATTCCCAACGTCTTCTGCGCTTGCCCCACCTGCACCGATCACCGGGATCGGGGCGAACTGCGCACCCCCACCTCAGTGCTGATCGACAACCGCCTGCTGATCGACCCCGGCCCCGAAGCACCCCGCCAGGTAAGCCGCCTAGGTCGGGATCTGATCGGGTGCACCACGATGCTGGTCAGTCACGCGCACAGCGACCACCTCGACCCGGCCGTGTTGTTGCATCGCTCCTGGGTGACCCAGACTCCGCTGCAGGTGGTAGGCCCAGCGGCGGCCATTGAGTGGTCGGCGAACTGGCTCGACCCCGCCCAAACCAGCGTGACCTTCACCACGTTGACCGCTGGCCAAATGGTGGAGATCGACGGCTACCTGATCGAGGCGCTGGCGGCGAACCACCACGCCTACACCGGGGCCTTGTGCTACCACCTCGGCGACGGCACGTCCTCGCTGCTCTACCTCACCGACACCGGCCTGCTGCCCCCAGCCACCCTCAAAGCTGTGACCGGACGCCAGGTCGATCTCGTGCTGCTGGAAGACACCTTCGGCACCGCCAGCGACAAGGGCGACCAACACCTCAACCTGGTCGCCTTCGCGACCACCGTGGCGCAGTTGCGCGAAGTGGGCGCGATCGGGGCCAACAGCCGGGTGGTCCCGGTGCACTTGGGCCACGACAATCCCCCGCTAGCCGAGTTGCGCCAGGCGATGGCCGACATCGGCGCTGAGGTACTCAGCGACGGTGCCGAACTCCGCCTGCCCTAGCCCTCAGGCCCCTGAGCTCGTCGAAGGGTCAGCCGCGGCTCGGCGAGCATTCCTCGCCGAGCGCCTCAAGGAAGGCTTCGACATCGGCGTGGGTCGTATCGAAGCTGCACACCCAGCGCACCTCACTGATCGAGGTGTCCCAGTCGTAGAAGTGGAAGCGCCCGCGCAGTCGTTCGATGCTGGCCTGCGGCAGCGAAGCGAACACAGAGTTGGCCTGGGTCGGCTGCGTGAAGGCGATCCCGCTCATCGTCCCCTCAGCTAACCCAGCCTCAATGCCACCACGCAACAGTCGAGCCATGGCGTTGGCCTGGCGCGCGTTGCGCAGGTGCAGGTCACCGTCCAGCAGGGCAAGCAACTGCGCCGAAACAAAGCGCATCTTGGAGGCGAGCTGCATTTGGTTCTTGCGCAGGTAACGCAGTCCCTCGCTGGCCTCCGGATTGAGCACGACCACCATTTCCGCCGCCAGGGCGCCGTTCTTAGTGCCCCCGAAACTGACCACATCCACCCCAGCGTCGGTGGTGAAGGCCCGCAGCGGAACGTCCAGCGACGCCGCGGCGTTCGACAGCCGCGCGCCGTCCAGGTAGACGGTCATGCCCGCCGAATGTGCGTGGTCGGTGATCGCGCGCACCTCGCTGGGCGTATAGACAGTGCCGAGCTCACTGGACTGGGTGAGGTAGACCACTCGGGGCTGAGCGCGATGTTCATCCCCCCAGCCCCACGCCTCGGCGTCGATTAGCTCTGCAGTGAGCTTGCCGTCGGGAGCAGGGACGGCAAGCAGCTTGATGCCAGCCACCTTCTCCGGCGCACCACCCTCGTCGGCGTGGATGTGCGCGGTCTTCGCGCAGATCACCGCACCCCACCGCGGCACCATCGAGGTCAGCGCGACCACGTTCGCGCCGGTGCCGTTGAACACCGGCCACGCCGTTGCACCCTTGCCGAAGTGCCGCGCGGCCACGTCCTGCAGCCGGGCAGTGTAAACATCCTCACCGTAGGAGACCTGGTGGCCACCGTTGGCCGCAGCGATGGCTTCAAGCACTTCAGGATGGACGCCGGAGTAGTTGTCCGAGGCGAAGCCGCGCGAGGTCGGATCATGCAGTGGGGTCACCGGCGGTGGAGTCACAGGCAGCGTGGTCACAATCGGCAGCCTAGCTTTCGGGCCCTTGGGGCGGTCACAGCTCGATCACCTGGTCGTTGAGGTCGGTGGGTTCTTGAGCCCACAAGTCGACGAACGCCGAAGCCAGCACACTTTCGCTCCCGGCAAGGGTGGTGACCCGAAAGACCACTGCCGCCGCCCGCAAAGGCTCACCGGCATCCCGGGCCGCCTTGGCCAAGCCCTGCGCCACCGCGTGCATCCACGCTTCTCCGCCGGCCTTCACCGCGGCATAGTTGGCTCCCCCAGCGAGCGGACGGGCGACCGCGGTCGAGGAGATCATGGCCGTACGTGCCGAGGCCGAGGCATGGAGGTCAGCGTCGAAGGCCCGGCTGACGTGGCGCAAAGCCGTCAGCGATCGCTCCAGGAAGCGGTAGTCGGCCTCACTCTGGCCGGCCAATCCGCCGCCACCGCGCCACCCGCCCACCAAGTGCAGGACGCCATCTACGCGGCCCGCCCGAGCATGAACCTGCTGAGCCAGCGCGAACACCGCGCCTTCGTCGGTGAGATCACAGGCTTCGACCTCGGCACCAAGGGCGGTGAGCGCGTCGAGTTTGCCCCGGTCGTGCCCCACCGCTAACACCTGGGCGCCAGCTGCGATCAGCGCCTCGGCTGCGGCTTGTCCGCTGGCGCTAGTGGCCCCTGCGATCAGCACCAATCGGCCGCTCATCGGCTCAGTCATCGGTGCCGCGAATCCCGGCAGTCGAAGCGATCACATCACGCATCTTCTTCTCCAGTGCCTCATAAAACATCGATAGCGGGAACTCGTCATCGAGCACGGCGTCGGTGTAGCCCTTCGGCGGGCCAGCAAGGATCTCTTCCGGCAGCCCGCGTGCCCACACCGATGCCGGGTGCGGCGCGAGCACCGAACGAACCAGGTCGTAGGCGGCCAGCCAATGCACAAGCTTTGGACGGTCGATCGAACGCCAATACAACTCGTTGATCGCCTCGCCGAGGGCCACGACCGCCGCCGGCACGTCCTCCCAGTCGAAGGTCAAGGCCGTGTCGGTCCAGTGCAGCACGCCACGCTGGTGCAGCCAGGCAAACAGCAGTTGCCCGCCCACACCGTCGTAGTTGCGCACTCGGATTCCGGTGATGGCGAACCGGAAGATTCGGTCGAAGACCACCGCGTATTGCACCAACCCGGCATGCCGCAAGGTCTCGTCCTCGGCGGCAGACAGTTCCTCCCCCGCGGCCCTCTTCGCGCTCAGCCGCTGCTCGATCTTCACGCACTCGCTGAAGGCCGTCAGATCGCAGCGCAACTCTTCCAGCGAGTACAGGAAGTAGGGCATCCGCTGTTTGATCATGAACGGGTCGAACGGCAAGTCACCGCGCATGTGCGTGCGGTCGTGAATGATGTCCCACATCACGAAGGTCTTCTCGGTGCTGTCTTGGTCATTGATTAGGCCCGCTACCCCAGCTGGCAACTCGAGCTTGGTGACCTCGCACGCGGCGCGCACCACTCGCCGGAAGCGAGCTGCTTCACGGTCTTGGAAGATTGCTCCCCAGGTGAAGGTGGGAATCTCCCGCATGGACACCGTCTCTGGAAAGAGCACTGCCGAGTTGGTGTCGTAGCCGGCCGTAAAGTCGACCAGGCGTAGCGAGACAAACAGCTTGTTGGGGTAGTCCCCCGCCTCCAGGTGCGCCACGAACTCCGGCCAGATCACCTCGACCAGGAGCGCCTCAATGTGTCGGCTGCGAGAACCGTTCTGGGTGTACATCGGAAAGACGACGAGGTGCCGCAGTCCGTCGATGCGGTGACGTTGCGGGTGGAAGGCGACCAAGGAATCAAAGAAGTCGGGAACGCCGAAGGCCTCATTCGCCCAGCGCTCGAAGTCCACCACTGATGCAGCCAGGTAGTCAGCATCGTGGCCGAACAGGGGCGTGAGTTCGCCGATGGCCGCAACGATGGCGCCCACCTGATCGTGGGCGGCGGCGTGTCCCTGGGCAGAGATCGAGCCGTCCGGTGCCTGCAATGCCTGCATCGCCGTGACCGCGTCCTTGAGACGGAGCCACGCCGGGTGACGCTCAACGCTGATCGTCGTCATGTCCACGATCCTGCCACGCCGCCGGGTCAAAGCACCCTGGGTAGAAGCCGACCCTGCCCGAAGGTCGGGCCGCCGCCTGCGCCAACTACAGCGGCAGCAGGCGGAAGATCGGGGCCGGAATGTGCTTCAGCACCCACATCACCAGCTTGAACTGCGCCGGCACCCAGATCAGCTTCTGGCCCTTGCGGGCAGCGTCAACCACCTGCAGCGCCAGCTGCTCCTTGTCGACGGTCAACGGGGCTTCCTTCACGCCGGCCGACATCCGGGTGCGCACCTGGCCGGGACGAACCACCAGCACCTTGGGCCCGAACGGCTCCAGCGCCTCGCCCAACAACCGGTAGAACCCGTCGAGACCAGCCTTGGTCGAGCCATAAACGAAGTTGGAGCGACGCACCTTTTCGCCAGCCACCGAGCTCATCGCGATGATCTGCCCGTAGCCCTGCGCCTTCATCTTCTGCCCCAGCAGCACTCCGACGCTGACCGCACCGGTGTAGTTGATGTTGGCCGCCAGCACCGCCTTGGCCTGGTCCTGCCACAGCTGCTCGGCATCACCGAGCATGCCGAAAGCCACGATGGCCAAGTCCACGTCGGCGATGGCCCAGGCGTCCTCAATCACACTCGGATGGGTGTCGAACGCAGTGGCGTCGAACTCCAGGGTGTGCACCTCTTCGGCACCAGAGGCCTTCAGCACCGTCACGGTGTCGTCGGCGAGCTCATCCCCGGGCTGGACGCCGAGGATCACCCGCAGTGACTGCTGGGCGAGATACTCCTTGACGATGGCCAGCCCGATCTCGGACGTACCGCCGAGCAGCAGTATCGTCTGGGGATTGCCGGTGGCGTCGATCACTTATTTCTCCTTGGATTAGACCAGATCAAGGCGGCGAGCCAGATCGGAAACGAACACCCCATGCGGGTCGATCCGGCGCCGAGTGGCGAGCCAGGAGTCGATCTCGGGATACATCGCATGGAAGACCTCTGCGGTGGTGCGGGAATCCTTGGCGGTGTAGAGGCGGCCGCCGAACTCCAGAATCCGGGCGTCCAGACCCTTGAGGAAGTCGTGCAGGCCGGCCTTGATCGGGAAATCCACACACACATTCCAGCCGGCCATCGGGTAGCTCAGCGGCGCGCGGTTGCCCTCGCCGAACAACTTGAACACGTTCAGGAAGGAATAGTGCCCCGAGGCCTGAATATCGCGAATGAGCTGCTTGAACTCGGCCACCGCGCTCGGCGGCACGACGAACTGGTACTGCAGGAAGCCGTAGGAGCCATAGGCCCGGTTCCACTCACCGAACATGTCCAGGGGGTGGTAGAAACCAGTCAGCGACTGCACCTTGTTGCGGTAGTTGCCGCTCTTGGCGTACCAAACCCCACCGAGTGCGGAGAAGGTGAACTTGTTGGCCAGGCCGTTGGGGAACACATCGGGCAGGTCGAACAGCGGCTTGGCGCTGAAGGCCAGCGGATCGACGGCCAACTTCGGCGCGTATTCGTAGAGGTGATCCAGGCTCGCCAGGGAGCCACGCGACAACGCCGCCCGACCAAGTTTGGGCTCCGGGCTGATCGCATCAAACCAGGCGCTGGAGTAGTCGTAGTTGGCCTCGGTGCCGTCGGAGTGCACCGCGATGGTTTCGTCGAGGTTGCCGGTGACCACCCCGTCGGCAATGAAGTAGGCCGTCTCAGTGCGCGTCATCTTCAGCACCGCCCGCAGGATGATGCCGGTCAGGCCGATGCCGCCAACGGTGGCCCAGAAGATGCTGGCGTCCGGGTCGTCTGGCGAGCCGTCGGGGGTGATGGTCAACACCCGGCCGTCGGCGATCAGCAGCTGCATCGAGGCCACGTGGTCACCGAAAGAGCCAGCGCTGTGGTGGTTCTTGCCGTGCACGTCGTTGCCGATCGCACCACCAACGGTGACCTGACGGGTGCCCGGCAGCACCGGCACCCACAGCCCGTACGGCAGGGCGGCGCGCATCAGGGTGTCGAGGCTGACCCCGGCGTCCACCTCGACGGTGGCTGCAGTTGGGTCGATGGAGTGGATCTGGTCGAGCGCGTTCATATCGACCACCAGCCCACCGGCGTTCTGGGCCACATCGCCGTAGGAACGCCCCAACCCGCGAGCCACGATGCCGCGGCGCAGATGGGACGGGGAATCGGCATTGGCCGAAGCCACCGCGGCCACGGCCTTAGCGATCACCTCGACGTCAGGCGTCGAGAGCAACTGGGCCGCAGTGGCGGCCGTCCGACCCCAGCCGGTGAGGCTGGTAGTCGAGGTCGGCAGGTCATCGAAAGTGGGAGAAGTCATCAGAAGTCAGCCTAGCGCGGGGGCTCGATGAACCACGCCTTGGCGAGTCTGGGCTCTAGCATTCTTAAGTGAGCTTTGTTGCAACCAATCTGGACGGCTACGGCGCCGCCCTCTTCGATCTCGACGGGGTCCTGACCCCTACCGCCGAGGTGCACCGTCGCGCCTGGTCGAAGATGTTCAACGAGTTCCTCGCCCCACTGGGGCTGGCCCCCTACACCGATGATGACTACTTCGCCTTTGTCGATGGCAAACCCCGCTACGACGGCGTCCGGGATTTTCTGGCGTCCCGTGGGCTCACCCTGCCCGAGGGCGAGTGGTCCGACCTGCCTGCCGCCGACACCGTCATCGGTCTGGGTAACCGCAAAAACCTCACCTTCACCGCCGTGCTGGAAAGCGACGGCGTGAGGCCCTACCCTGGCTCGGTGCTGCTGCTGGATCATCTCGCCAACCTGCCGATCAAGCTGGCCGTGGTGTCGAGTTCAGCCAATGCTGAGGCGGTGCTGCGGGCGGCCGGTCTACGCGACCGCTTCCCCGTGGTGGTGGACGGTCAACTCGCCGCCGCCGAAGGCCTGCCCGGCAAGCCAGCACCCGACACTTACGTCCGCGCCGCTGAGCTGCTGGGGGTGCCGATCAACGCGGCTGTCGTTCTGGAAGACGCGGTCAGCGGGGTTGCCGCCGGCCGGGCCGGCGATTTCGGGCTGGTCGTCGGTGTCGATCGCGGTGCCGGGGTCGCCCAGCTGACTGCAGCCGGGGCAGATGTGGTGGTCGCCGATCTAGCCGAGCTGGTGCCATGAGGGCTCCCCAGACCGATCCGGTGGATCGCACCCGCTTCCCGGTCCGGGAGTGGGGCATCGCCGAGACCCGCTACGACGCCACTGGGCTGGGTGCCCGCGAGACCATTTTCGCCGTCGGCAACGGCTACTTGGGCCTGCGCGGCAACCATGAGGAGGGCGATGCCGACGCCTACGCCCACGGCACCTTCGTCAACGGCTTTCACGAGACCTGGCGGATTCGCCATGCCGAGGAGGCGTTCGCCTTCGCCAAGACCGGCCAGACGATCGTCAACGTCCCGGATGCCAAGACCATCAATCTGAGCGTTGACGGCGAAACCCTGCAACTGAGCACCGCGGAGTTGGAGTCATTCCAGCGCAGCCTCGACTTCCGCGATGGCATCCTGCATCGGGATCTGATTTGGGTAACCGCTTCCGGTAAGCGGGTGGCCGTCCAGTCCACCCGAATGGTGTCGTTCACCCGGCGCAACCTGGCGGTGATGACCTTCAACGTCACCGTCCTCGACGACAACGCCGACGTGGTGATCAACTCGGAGGTCCGCAACCGCCAGGACGAATCACCTGATCCGCATTCCAGGGTCGTCGGTTTCGACCCGCGCAAGGCGGCCTCCTTCGAGAATCGGGTGCTGCTCTCCCAGCTCCAATACGAAGAGCAGGGTCGGATGTGCTTCGCCTACCGCACCGCCCAATCCGGGCTGGGTCTGGCGGTCTGCGTCGACCACGAAGTGTTTACCGCCAACGCTGTTTCGGTGGAGTCTCGGCTGAACTCCGATCTGGGACGGCGCACCTACCGGGTGCGGGCCGAGGCCGGGCAGCCGATCCTGGTGGTCAAGTGGGTCGCCTACACCGATGGGCCGGCCACTGCCGATCCGGCCGACTTGGCTGATCTCTGCCAGCTCACCCTTGATGATGCGCGGGTGGTCGGCCGCGACGTCCTGCTCGAAGAACAGCGGGAGTGGCTGGACAGCTACTGGGCCAATGCCGACGTCCAACTCGAGGGCAACCCGGCTCTACAACAGGCGGTGCGCTGGTGTCTGTTCGAACTCGCGCAGGCCACCGGGCGGGCCGAGGGTCGCGGCATCGGCGTCAAGGGGGTCACCGGCGCTGGCTATGAGGGCCATTACTTCTGGGACACCGAGGTGTATCTCGTGCCCTACCTGGCCCACACCAACCCGTTCCTGGCCCGACGCACGCTGCGCTTCCGGATAGCAATGTTGGACGCGGCCCGCCGCCGGGCGCTCGCGTTGAGCCAGCGGGGAGCCTTGTTCCCTTGGCGCACCATCAACGGCGAGGAGGCCAGCGCCTACTACGCCGCCGGCACCGCGCAGTACCACATCGATGCTGATATCGCTTTTGCGATGTGCAAGTACTCCGACGTGTGCGCCGACGAGCACTTCCTGCTCACCGAGGCGTTGCCGGTGTTGGTGGAGACCGCGCGCCTGTGGCTCGACATGGGCTTCTTCCGCGGGCCGGAGCGCAGCTTCCACATTCATTCGGTCACCGGGCCAGATGAGTATTCCGCCGTGGTGAACAACAACCTCTACACCAACCTGATGGCCCGGATGAACCTGATGCGCGCCGCTCAGGCCGTCCTGACGTTGGCCGAGACCGATCCGGGACGCCACCTCGAAGTGACCCATCAGCTTGGCATCACCGAGAACGAGGTGACCGGCTGGCAGGAAGCCGCCACCGCGATGACGATCCCCTACCACGCCGACTTTGGCGTCCATCCTCAAGACGAGGACTTCCTCAAACGGGAAGTCTGGGATCTGGCCAACACTCCGCGGGAGAAGCTGCCCCTACTGCTGCACTACCACCCACTGGTGATCTATCGGTTCCAGGTGTTGAAGCAGGCCGACGCGATCTTGGCCCTCTTCCTGGCCGGAGACAGTTTCACCCCGGGGGAAAAACGCGCCGACTACGAGTATTACGAGCCGATCACTACCGGCGATTCGACGCTGTCAGCGGTCGTCCAATCGATCATCGCCGCCGAGGTCGGCTATCAGGACCGCGCCCTGGAGTCGTTCATGGAGGGCGCCTTCGTCGACTTGGCCGATCTGCATTACAACACCGGGGACGGGGTGCACATCGCCTCGGCCGGCGGGGTGTGGAATGCGCTGGTTTACGGCTTCGGCGGCCTGCGCGACTATGGCGGCGTGATCACCTTCGACCCGCGGCTGCCCGAGGGTTGGACGGCCCTGCGGTTCGCTTTCCAGTTGCAGGGCTCGCGGGTGCGCGCTGAGCTCACCACTGATCGACTGATTCTCACCTTGGAGGACGGCCCCGGCGGCATAGTCAGCGTCCGCGGCCAGCAGATCGAAGTTGCAGGCCCCGATCCGGTGCTGATTCCACTTTTCGGCCAGGGCCTGCGGCTGCCAACGCTGACCGGCTTTGTGCCGCTGATCCATGGCCGTCCGGCCACCCACGATGAACTGACCGTGGGGCTGCCGTCCGATGCGGTGGAGTAGCCCGACACTGCCGCCGGGCCGCTTCGGCCACTAGCCTGGCGAGATGACCCACCTCGCTGATCGTGCCCGGAGTTTCCTCGCCCTACATCAAGCGCCCGAGATCCTCGTGCTAGCCAACGTCTGGGACGTGGTCTCGGCCCGCGCCGTTGCCGCCGTCCCCGGAGTGCAGGCCTTGGCCACGGCCAGCCATTCGATCGCAGCCACCTTCGGCTACCCCGATGGGGAGCAAATCCCGCTGGATCTGCACCTGAGCATGGTCGCCAGAATCGTCGCCGACACCGAACTGCCGCTCAGCATGGACTTCGAAGCTGGCTACGGCAACCCCGGCGAAACGGCCCGGCGCGCGATCGAGATCGGCGTGGTGGGCGGCAACCTGGAAGACCAACTGAAGCCGCTGGCTGAAGCCGTCGACGCGGTGAAGGCCGTAATGCGGGCTGGTGAAGCGGCTGGCATCGAGTTCGTTTTGAACGCTCGCACCGACGTCTTCGTCAAAGCTGCTCCCGACGCTGATCGCGACGAGTTGCTCCATGAGGCGATCACCCGCGGCCAGGCCTTCCTGGAAGCTGGCGCACCGGTGGTGTTCATGCCGAGGCTCGCTGCCCGGGACGAGATCCGGGCGGTGGTGGCCGCTCTCGGCCAGCGCAAACTCACCTTGATCACCAGCCCGGGAGCCGAACTGAGCGTGGCCGACCTGGAGGCGCTAGGCGTGGCGCGGGTCTCGACCGGCCCCCACACCCAGCGAGTGGCGCTGACCGCACTGGCCGACGCCACCATCGAGTTGGTGGCCGGCGGCAAGCTGCCGGCCAACACCCGTCCGCTGAACTAAGAAGCTGGCTCGATTCGCCCCCGAATTGCGTCGCCGCCCCCGATATTTCGGTAGCTAGGCCGCGTTTCGGGGGCGGCGCGGACTACGGAGAAGTGGACGTTGACCACGGATCAGTCGTTGCTCCAGAAGGTGCGGTCCATCACCTGTCGCACCAGCCGGGCTCGACGAGATTGCTCTTGCACCAACAGCGAAGACTCGCCCTTTGCGTAGCCAAGGATCTGCGCCACCGCCGAAAGATCGCGCACATCGGTGGGCAGATTGTCGCTGGCTCGGCCGCGCAGCAGCATGACCGCATTACGGATCCGGCTGGCGTACTTCCACGCCTGGCGCAACGAGTCAGCATCAAGGGGGTCGAGCAGCTCGGCCTCGGCCGCTGCCGCCAAGCCGGCCAGCGTATTCGGCGTCCGTAAGGCTGGAACCTCGGCACCGTGGCGCAACTGAATCAACTGCACCACCCACTCCACGTCGCTGAGTCCGCCCGGGCCCAGCTTGATGTTGCGCGAGGCATCGCCGCTGCGCGGGGCGCGCTCGGCCTCCATTCGGCCCTTCAGCTTGCGAATCTCATGCACCTGGGTGGTCGTTAGCCCACCAACCGGGTACCGGATCGGATCGATGCTTGCCAGCAACTCGGCGGCCACCTCAGCATCGCCAGCCCCGGCTGCGGCGCGGAGCAGTGCCTGGGCCTCCCAAGTGGACGACCACCGTTGGTAGTAGGCCCGATAGGAGGCCAGGCTGCGAACGATCGCACCCTGCTTACCCTCCGGACGCAGATCGATGTCGATCTCCAAAGCCGGATCGGGGCCCGGTTTGGCCAGCAATGCCCGCAACCGGCTGATCGCCGTGGTGGCATTGCCGATCGCCGCCTGGTTGTCGCTGTCAGCCAGGACGAACATCGCATCGGCGTCGGAGGCGTAGGACAACTCGGCCCCGCCCCAGCGCCCCAGCGCAATCACGGCCAGGGGCGGCAGCGACAATCCACGCGAAACCACCTCCAAGGAGGCCTCGATAGTCGCCGCGACCACCGCGCTCAACGCCACTCCGAGCTCGGATATCTCGATCTCGCCAAGCAGATCAGCCATGGCCAGCCGCAGCAGTTCGTTGCGCCGCGAAGCGCGAATCGTGGCCACCGCCTCTTCTGGCTTGTCGTGGCGGCGGGCCGCCGTCCGCATTTCGGCCACGATGTCGTCGAAGGTGCGCGGGGCCAACCCCTCGGCATCACCTAGCAGGGCAGCATTCTGCGGCGCGCGCATCAGCAGATCCACCGCGTAACGCGAGGACGCCAGAATGCGGGCCAAATGCTCAGCCATCACATCCCCGTCGCGCATGGTCCGCAGATACCACGGAGTCGCGCCCAACTCCTCCGACACCTGCCGGAAGGCGAGCAGGCCGTGGTCTGGGTTCGGGCCAGCGGTCAGCCAGCCGAGCATCGCTGGCAACAGCTGCCGCTGAATCTCGGCCGAGCGGGTCATGCCAGCGCTCAACGCCTCGATGTGGCGCAGGGCAGCCTTCGCATCGCCATAGCCGAGAGCGCGCAGTCGGGTCTCGGCCTCTTCACTGGTCAGCCCCACCTCGGCGGACGGAATCCTGGCGACTGCCGCCAACAACGGCGAGTAGAACAGCCGCTGATGCAGCCGCAGCACCCGCCGGGTGGTGGCCCGCCACAGATGCATCAGTTCCTCGGTCTCGGCCAGGCCGATACTGCGCGCCAGCCAACGCTGACTGACATCGTCAGCAGGCATCAGATGGGTACGACGCAGCCGATACAGCTGGATGCGGTGCTCCAACAGCCGTTGCAGCCGGTAGGCGGTGCCTAGGTCGAAGCCGTCGGCCCGGCCGACATAGCCGTGGTCGACCAGCGCGGTCAGCGCCTCAAAGGTGCCCCGCAGCCGTAGTCGCTCGTCAGATCGGCCATGCACCAACTGCAGCAACTGCACGCTGAACTCGACGTCACGCAGCCCGCCAGCGCCAAGCTTGATTTCGTGATTGGCATCCCTGCTGGGTAGGAGCGAGATCACCCGCAACCGCATCGCTTGGGTTTCGGCCACGAACTGATCGTTGTCGGCGACCCGCCACACCATTGGCCAGACCATGTCGACGAACTCCTGAGCCAAACTCAGATCGCCAGCCATCGGCCGGGCCTTCAGCATTGCCTGGAACTCCCAGTTCTTGGCCCACTTCTCGTAATAGGCCCGATGGGAGGCCAGGGTGCGCACCAAAGCGCCAGCCTTTCCTTCGGGACGAAGGGCGGCATCGATCGGCCAAATGGTGCCAGCCCCAGTGTGGGACGAGCAGATCCGGGTCAGCGCGGTGGCCATCCTGGTGGCCACCTGGATGGCTGTGCCGGAGTCGCAGACCGGCTCGCCATCAGCACCGATTGCCGGTTCACCGACGTAAAGGACGTCCACATCGGAGACGTAGTTGAGTTCGCTGGCACCGGTCTTCCCCAAGGCGAGCACGCCGATTCGGCACCGCTGCCAATCGGTCACTTCGCCGCGGGCCAACGCCAGGGCGGCCTCCACGGTGGCATCGGCCAGATCGGCCAGTTCGGCGGCGATGTCGGGCAGCACCGCCAGCAGATCGGCCGAAGTCAGGTCACGGGCCGCGATTCGCAACAGTGCCCGGCGGTAGCCGCGGCGCAGGTCATCAGAGCGGGTGTGATCGGCCACCGGCTCGGACAGATCGGGATCGGCGCCCACTGCGGCGAGCAACTCGGCGCGCAGCCCGGCCAACGAACGCCGATCGACCGCCCCGCAGAGCACTTCCAGATCGCCGGGGTTAGCACAGAGGTGCTGATTCAGGGCGACGCTGGCTCCCAGAACCGCCGCCAGGCGATGAATCAGCACTTCGTTGTCGGCCAGTAACTCGAACAGATCCGGCCGGGCGTGCACCAGGTTGTTCAACCCGGCCAACGCCAGATCTGGGTCCGCGGCGCATTGCAGCTCAGTCAATGCTGCATCGATCTGCGCACTGGTGCCGTGGTTGGTCCAGGCAGCCACCAACTCTGCCGAGGCCGCTGCGTCAGCGAAACCCAGGCGGGCCAGGCGTCCGGATTGGCTGCCAATACGACTCACAGCCGCGATGCTAGCGTCTCTGCTGTGAACAGGAGGGTGTCAGGCGAGGAAGTCGAGCAGTTGCGGGCTGCTGCCGGATCAGCGCTGGCGACCCCGCCGGTCGAACTGTCCAAGGCCGACCAAGCCACCACCGCGCGGACGATCTGCGCATTGCTCGCGATCCGGTTTCCCGGCGGCAGCGTGGAGTTGCGAGTGCCGCCGTTCGCCGCCGTCCAGTTGGGGATCGGCGAACGCGGCCGGCACACTCGCGGCACGCCACCGAATGTGGTGCAAACCGATGCAGACACCCTGCTGAAGCTGGCCGCTGGCGCCCTGAGCTGGGATCGCGCCAGGGAACTTCGGCTGGTGCAAGCCTCCGGCATCTACGCCGAGCTCGGTCAACTGTGGCCGCTGCCGGAACTCACCGCAGGCCCCTGAGCCCATTTCAGTTCCCCGAGCACCTGCCCACACAGCTTGAGCACAGGTTCACCTGGGAACGGGCACAGGAGCCACTCCTAGGGTCGAGACCGTGCCGAGCGCGCCCGGAGGAGAGTAATGAGCAGCCAGGAAATCCCAGATCCAATCGAGACCACCACCAGCGACGGAACCCATAGACCGAAACGCCTACTCCGTTCCCCTAGGACGTGGCTGGTGATCGGCCTGGCCACCGTGCTGCTGATTGGCGTCGGCGTCGGATCCTTCTTCCTCTTCAGCCCACGCAAGACCGCCTCCGCCGGACGGACCACCACTGCCCAGGCCACCTTGGGCACGCAGACGGCTTCGGTAGCCGTCGATGGCACTCTCAGCCCGCGCAAGCAGGCCAACCTGAACTTCTCGGTATCCGGTGAGGTGACGAAGGTTTACGTCAAGGCCGGGCAGAAGGTGACCAAGGGCCAGAAACTGGCCAAAATCGACTCCTCGACCCTGGCTGACGCAGTTGACCTCGCCGAGGCCAACCTCACCTCGGCGCGCGCCAATTACTCCGACGTCTCTTCCTCGGGAAGCAGCGCGGCCATCAAGTCCGCCGCCGCCCAGGTCGATTCGGCCAAGGCCGCCCTTTCCGGCGCCCAGGAAGACCTGAAGGCCGCAACCCTGCGAGCGACCTTCACCGGAACCGTGGCCAGCGTCGATGTGGCCGTGGGCGATCAAACCTCGGGCACCGGGTCGTCCGGCTCCAGCCAGGGGGGCTCGAACTCGGGTACCTCAACGACCACCACCACGAGCAGTTCCTCGGCGCAAGTCGTGCTGATCTCAACCGCAACCTGGAAGCTTGAAGGCACAGTGGGTGCCGCAGACCTGTCCAGCATGAAGGCTGGCCAAGCCGCAGCCATCACCGCCGATTCGACCGAGTTCACCGGGACGGTGTCCTCCGTCGGCATCGTGGCCACTTCCACCAGCGACGGCGCCGCGACCTTCCCGGTAGTGATCAATCTCAGTGGCACCCACACCGGGCTCTACTCCGGCACCACCGCCTCGGCAGTGGTGACCACCGGCACCTACGACAACGTGTTGACCATTCCGACCGCAGCAATCACCACTGTCAACAAGAAGACGGTGGTCACTGTGGTGGACAGCAGCGGCGCCACCACCGTCACCGAGGTGGAGATTGGTCGAGTATTCGGTGACGCGACCGAGATCACCAGCGGTCTCAGCGCTGGCGACACCGTCCAGATCACCTACCGTCCCACGTCCACTTCGACCACGAGCAGCGGTTCGGGCGGGGGCTTCGGCGGCATTGGCGGTGGCCTCGGCGACGCCGGCGGCGCACCGCCAGCAGGCGGCGGGGTACCAGGGCGATGAGCCTCATGCTGAATATGACCGGGGTTCGAAAGACCTACGCCACCGGCGCGGTGAAGGTCGAGGCGCTGCGCGGCATTGACCTGAAGGTGAACGCTGGCGACTACGTGTCGATCATGGGCCCATCCGGCTCGGGAAAGTCCACGCTGATGCACATCATCGGTTGCCTGGACGTACCCACAGCTGGTCGCTATGAGCTGGACGGCACCGACGTGTCCTCGATGAGTGAGAAGCAGTTGGCCGAGGTGCGCAACCGCAAAATCGGGTTCGTATTCCAGTCGTTCAACCTGCTGGCCAGCCTCACGGCACTTCGCAATGTCGAGTTACCACTGGTCTATGCCGGGGTGTCAGCGGCCGAGCGCCGCGAGCGCGCCCTGGCCGCTCTCGCCAAAGTCGGGTTGGCTGATCGCGTGCAGCACCGACCGGGCGAACTATCTGGTGGCCAGCAGCAGCGGGTCTCGGTTGCCCGAGCCCTGGTCACCAATCCGGCACTGATCTTGGCCGACGAACCGACCGGCAACCTGGATTCCCACTCCACAGCCGAGATTCTCGACCTGTTCGCCGAACTCAACACCGCCGGACGGACCATCGTGATGATCACCCACGAAGCCGATGTCGCCAGCCATGCCAAAGATGCGGTGCACATCTATGACGGCCTGCTGCTCGAGCAGCCGGTCGGCGCAGGAGCAGCCAAATGATGGGTTGGACCGAAACACTACGCACCGCGATCGCTGCGCTGAACGCGCGCCGAATGCGCTCGCTGTTAACCATGCTCGGCATTCTGATCGGCATTGCGGCAGTCATGCTGACCGTCGGCCTCGGCCAGGGAGCAAGCGCCCAAATCTCCTCCCAGATCAACTCCCTCGGCTCCAACTTGATCATCGTCTCCCCGAGCCAGACCACCACCTCCGGCGGCTTCCGTGGCGGTGGCGGGTCCGCCTCGACCCTGACCACCCAGGACGCGACGCTGCTAGCTGATCGAGCGGTCGTTCCCGACGTCGCTGCGGTGGCGCCAACGTCCACAGCTTCTGGTTCGTTGCAATCAGCTGAGAGCACCTGGACCTCCACGGTGATCGGCACGGTGCCAGATTGGCTGAGCGTGCGGGCCCGCGAGGTGTCCAGCGGACGGTTCTTCACCGACGCTGAGGTCAACTCCTCAGCCTCGGTTGCGGTGATCGGTGAAGACACCGCCACCGAATTGTTCACCTCCGCCAACCCAGTGGGCCAGACGATTAGCATCAACGGCCAGGCCTTCACTGTCATCGGCGTTCTCGCCTCAGCCGGTTCGTCGTTATCCAGCAATGACGACGACACCGTGGTGGTGCCGAGCACCACTTACGCCGCCAGGCTGTCAACCTCCACCAACGCCAACAGCGTCTCGTCGATCTACTTGGAGGGCAAGGACGCTGAAAGCCTTTCGGCGGCCTATCAGCAGGTGAAGACCGCACTACTGGCCAGCCACCAGGTCACCAGTGACAACGCCGACTTCACCGTCAGCACCCAGGCGTCCCTGGTGGAAACCGCCACCTCGATTACGGGCATAGTCACCCTGCTGCTGGGCGGGGTCGCGGGCATCTCGTTGTTGGTGGGCGGTATCGGTGTGATGAACATCATGTTGGTCTCGGTCAGTGAGCGGGTTCGCGAAATCGGCCTCCGCAAAGCCCTGGGAGCCACTCCAGCGATCATCAGGCGCCAGTTCCTGGTGGAGGCTGGCATCCTCGGCATGCTCGGTGGCGTGGTCGGCATCGCGCTGGGCTTCATCGGCGCAGCGATCCTCACCCCGATCCTCGGGATGACCGTGGTGATCTCGATTCCAGCCACCCTGCTCGCGCTGGTGGTTTCCCTAGGCATCGGCATCGTTGCCGGCGTGTATCCGGCAACGAGGGCCGCCAAGCTGGCCCCGATCGACGCTTTGAGGAGCGAATAATGAAGCTCACCTCGAATCCACGCCTGCGGGCCGTGCTGATCGCCACAGTGGCGCTATCGGTAGTGGCTGCGATCGGCATCGGGGTGGCCAACGCCACCACGACGACATCCAGCCGCTGGGTGACCGCCACCGCCATCACCGGTGATGTCACCCAGAACTACGTCGCCACCGGTTCAATCAGTCGAAAGAACACCGCGGACGCTGCCTTTGCTGCCACCGGCACGGTCAGCAAGGTGCTGGTCTCAGTCGGCAGCGAAGTGAGCGCTGGCGACGTGCTGGCCACACTGGACACCCGCTCGCTCAAGCTCGCGGTATTGGAAGCTGAAACCTCCGTGGCGCGAGCCGAACTGAGTCTCTACAACGCCCGCCACCCCAGCACGGCCACCTCAACGACCAGTTCGAAGAGCACCAAGTCCAAGACGCCCACCGGTGTGACGGTGACCTTCGACCTCGCCGGCCTGAATGCTGCTGGCAAGCGGGTCACCGCCGCGGTGAGCGGCCAGGCAACTGCCTGCGATCCGATCATGGCCTGGGTCAACGATGAGGTGTCGACCACTTCGACCACTTCGACCACGACCGAGGCGAGCCCGTCGGCGAGCGCAACCCCGTCCGCTTCGGCCAGCACGACCAGTACCAGCGGCGACCCCAGCGAGACTGAGTTAAAGGCGTGTGCCACGGCCCGAGTGGAGTTGACTGCCGCCGATTCTGCGCTGCAGACCGTGCTGGCGGCCATCAACCAGGCCGCCAGCGGCAGCGACGACAACAGCTCGCCATCAACTGGTGGCTCCAGCTCCTCCACCACGGTGAGCGCCGGTGCGGTCGCCTCGGCGAAGGCCACCTTGCTCCAGGCCGAGCAGAACCTGCAGAGCGCCAAGGACGATCTGGCTGAGGCCGAACTGCTGGCGCCGATCTCCGGCACGGTGGGGACGGTCGGGCTCAGCAAGGGCGACAGCGCCTCGGCTGGCACCGTCACTATCGTCGGCACCGGCGAAGCCGTGGTGACCATCGAGGTGCCGCTGAAGACGCGGGGTTCGCTGAGCATTGGGGCCGCCGCGAAGGTGACCCCGGCGGGCTCGCTGACTTCAATGGAGGCCAAAGTGACCGGCATCAGTCTGCTGGAAACCAGCGGCACCAGCGGCAGCACAACGACCTACGCCACCACGATCGCAGTATCGGATCCGGACGGGCTGTTGGCCAGTGGCGCTAAGGCTTCGGTGGCGATTCCGATCAAAGCCGTCACCGGCGTGGTCAGCGTTCCAGTGTCTGCGGTCACCCCCACCGGCACCGGCACGGCCACCGTCAACGTATTGGCCAGCGGCGCCACCACTCCGACCACGACAACGGTGAAGACCGGCGCGGTGGGCGGGGGTTGGGTTGAGATCACCGAGGGGCTGACCGCCGGTCAGGTGGTGGTGTTGGCCGATAGCACCGCCGAAATCCCGGCGAACGCTACCCGCAGCCGCACCGGATCGTCGGCATCATCGTCATCGAGTGCTTCGACGAAGTCCTCAAGTACGGCCACTTCGGCGCCACAGCCGTCAGCCAGCGCCAGCCGCTGACGGCTCGAGAATTGGATGCGGGTCCGTCGAGATGCACCCCTGCAATCGCGACGGACCCGCGCGTCGGCGTGAAACCGTGAGACAGCTCGCCCCCCGCGAACATTGCCCCTCGGATCACTGAAGCCGTAAGCCACAGCCGACCGGCACCCATTCAACTCCTTCCGCGGGGATTTTCGTAGCCTTTCGGCACAATCCACAGCGGATTCTTTGGCAAACGGAGGTTTAGAGGCTTGGCAGGGAGTTATTGAGCTCCCACGGGGTCACTTCGCTGCGGTAGGCCTCGTACTCAGCCTTCTTGTTGCGCAGGAAGAACTCGAAGACGTGTTCGCCGAGAGTGTCAGCGACCAACTGGGACTCCTCCATCCGGTCGATGGCGTTGCCCAGGCTGCGCGGCAGCGGGTCGATCCCCAGCGACTGGCGCTGACGATCGGTGAGGCTCCACACGTCGTCCTCGGCGCCTTCCGGCAGTTCGAGTTCGTTCTCGATGCCAGACAGCCCAGCAGCCAGCACCATTGAGTACGCCAGGTAGGGGTTGGCCGCCGCATCGATCGAACGCAGCTCGATTCGCGCCGAGGAACCCTTGTTGGGCTTGTACATCGGCACTCGCACCAGGGCCGAGCGGTTGTTGCGTCCCCAACAGATGTAGCTGGGCGCTTCGGCCCCGGCCACCAGGCGCTTGTAGGAGTTCACCCACGGATTGGTCACGGCAGTGATTTCGGCGGCGTGCTTGAGCAGGCCAGCGATGAACTGCCGACCGGTCTTCGACAGATGGTATTCCGCACTCGCATCGTAGAAAGCGTTCTTGTCGCCCTCGAACAGCGAGACGTGGGTATGCATGCCGGAGCCGGGATGGTTGGTCAACGGCTTGGGCATGAAGGACGCGAACAGGTTCTGCATCACCGCGACCTCTTTGATCACCACCCGGAAGGTCATGATGGCATCAGCCATGGTGAGCGCGTCGGCGTAGCGCAGATCGATTTCCTGCTGGCCGGGGCCGCCCTCGTGGTGGCTGAACTCCACCGGAATGCCCATCTGCTCCAGCAGCGTGATCGCTTGGCGGCGGAAGTCGGCGCCCGGGCTGGTGGTGGTGTGATCGAAGTAGCCGGACTGGTCGGCCGGAACGGGCACCTGCCCGGGGACGATCGGCTGCTTGAACAGGTAGAACTCGATTTCGGGGTGGGTGTAGAAGGTGAACCCCATCTCGGAGGCCTTCTTCAGCGTGCGCCGCAATACGTAGCGCGGGTCGGCGAAGGAGGGCGCACCATCGGGGAGCCGAATGTCGCAGAACATCCGGGCGGTGCCCTGGCTGGAACCACGCCACGGCAGCAACTGGAAGGTGGACGGGTCAGGGTGCGCGACCATGTCGGATTCGTAAACCCGAGCAAAGCCCTCGATAGCTGATCCGTCGAAACCAATACCTTCGCTGAGCGCACCTTCGAGCTCAGCGGGGGCGATGGCAACTGACTTGAGGAATCCGAGCACGTCGGTGAACCACAGGCGGACGAAACGGACGTCCCGCTCCTCCATGGTGCGAAGCACGAATTCGGTCTGCTTATCCATGAGTTCAGTCTGCCCGCGCTCGTGTTTCAGTCTGGTTACAACTTGCCGCGTTTTGGGCAGTTGCCGTCCATGCGAGCCGTCCAGAGCAGTGTGCGACCGGACGGATCACGGCACATCCTCGCGACGATCCTCTTCGTCCCACTGCTCATTTCGCTGCGCCACGCGCTCCAGAGCCTGCTCGGCCTCAGCTACCGAGGCGTAGGGACCAAGCCGGTCAATCGCTTTGCAGGCCTCATAGGGCTCGACGGCGTGATGCTTCAGGCAGTAGTACCAGGACTCTTCGGCCATGGCTCCTCCTCGTCGAGATCGACCAACCGGTCACGGAACTATGATCACCTGCGTGACCGAAGTGAAGCCATATCCAGTCTCACCCGAACGCTTGGTGCCGCCCGCAATTCCGCGCCCAGCCTACGTGGGTAGGGATCGGCCCGAGCACTACGGCGGCTCACACGTGCAGACTCCCGAAACCATCGCCAAGATGCGGGTGGCTGGACGGATCGCAGCCCAGGCTCTGGAAGTCGGTGAGGCGGCCATTGCCCCCGGGGTCACCACCGACGAAATCGACGCCGTAATTCACGACTTCCTCATCAATCAGGGTGCCTACCCTTCGACGCTGGGCTACCGCGGTTTCCCGAAGGCCTGCTGCACCTCGGTGAACGAGGTCATCTGTCACGGCATCCCTGATGCCCGTCCCCTGGTTGACGGCGATCTGCTCAAGATCGACGTCACCGCCTTCATCGATGGCGTCCACGGCGACAACTGCGCCACCTACGGGGTCGGCGAATTGGATGAGAGTTCGCGGCTACTGGCCGAGCGAACCAAGGAAGCGATGCAGCGCGGCATCCGCGCGGTGCGTCCGGGCCGAGAGATCAACGTGATCGGCCGGGTGATCGAGTCCTATGCCAAACGCTTCGGCTATGGGGTGGTGCGTGACTACACCGGCCACGGGGTGCACAGTGCCTTTCACTCCGGTTTGGTGATCCCCCACTACGACAACCCCGCCTATACCGAGGTGATGGAACCGGGCATGACCTTCACCATCGAGCCCATGCTCGCGCTTGGCGATCAGCGCTCCCATGTCTGGGACGACGACTGGACCGTAGTCACCAACGATCGCAGTCGGGTGGCGCAGTTCGAGGCCACGCTTGTGGTCACCGAGGATGGCGCTGAAGTACTCACGGTTCCTTAGTCGACCTGCATTCACAAGGCATTTTAGGTAGCCTTGACCTTAGCCGTGTCCCCTACCCCTACCCCTCGGGGATGTCACGGTGAGGCCCCGCCAGGCCCGACCCCCCCGATCGACCTGGCTGGGCCGTCCCCAATCAGGAAACTCAAAACGCGCTTGCACGCGCCGGCCCACCAGCCGAGCCCGGGGTGGCCGCAGCCCGGCGTCCACTCTGAAGTGGCCGGGTGGGGACGAGTCGGCCTATAAGCCGGATTCTGTGGCCCCGAAGGGCCGGTGATCATCCATCTGCGGCGGTTGTTGCCAACCACCTTCGCCGTTGCCAGCGTGCGACCTACCCGGACACCTCGCGCGAGCAGCGCTCAAACGGTGTCCGCAGGCTGCGTCCGAGGACTCAGCCCTTCTTGGTCTTGCTCCGGGTGGGGTTTGCCCTGCCACTCCAGTCACCTGGAGTGCGGTGGTCTCTTACACCGCCGTTTCACCCTTACCCCTTGCGGGGCGGTTTGTTTTCTGTGGCACTTTCCCGCGGGTCACCCCGGGTGGGCGTTACCCACCACCCTGCTCTGTGGAGTCCGGACTTTCCTCGACTTGCGCCGCGATCACCCGGCCGACTCGTCCGCGTTCAGCGTACCGGCAACCCCGGTTCGGGCATGAATCAGTTGCACCAACCTCATTACAGGAAGCTGCGGGTTGGCCCGCCTGAAGTCGGACGACACCACCTCAGCCTCTGCACGGATGTCGGCGTTCCAGCCGGCATGGGCTAGGGCCTGACTCAGGGCTTCCCCGTTGGGGCGCCAGCGCCACGGTTCCCGCCCGCCGGCTTGGGCAGTGACGGCGGCGGCGTAGGCCCGTCCGGCCTCGTCGGCGTCGGCCTCAGGTGCCAATGCATCGAAAACCAGCACCGATCCGGGCGCCAATACGGCCAGTCGCTTCAGCAGTGCCTGAAACTGCGCCCCGGTGAGATACATGCTCAACCCCAGCGCCACCACGACTGCCGGACGGGTGATATCGAGTCCGGCATCAGTCAGCGCGGCGGACAGATCGCCGCTGGCCAGATCGACGGGCACCTGATGGGCCGTATCGTGAATCGCGGCGAGCCCGAACAACTCCGCCCGCCAGGCGAGAACCGCTGCGGTGTCGACCACCCACGTCTGGCCCGACGGAGCGGCGATGGACGTATCCAGCCCGGCACCCAGCACCACCAGCTGATCGAGACCGGTTTGGGCGATGATGCTTTGGGCGAACCAACTACGAATCACCGCCGACGCTCTGGCTGCCGCCAGCACCGGCGCACTCGGGAAGGCCAGCTGGAAGGCCAGCGGAGAGGGTTCGAACAGTTCACACACCGCGATGGCGTCGGTGTCACGAATCAGGTGCGGCGGGTTGTCGACCAGCACGTGGGCGGCGCGGGCCGCAGCCGAAAACAGGGCAGTTGCTGAGGGCAACGAATCGTTGAGTTCTTTCACCTCAATTAGCTATCACGGCACCGCGCTAAGTCGAAATCGGCGGGCTCGATCCGCCCACAACCAGTTCCCTGAGCCTGTCGAAGGGCCGAAGGGTCACAACAGGCGGAACTCAACCTCACCGGTGACCAGATCAGCGGCAGTCAAAGTAGCGCGCACCTCTTGACCCAAAACCAGCCGGGAGCCACGCACCCGCGCCTCCACGGCCGGATCGGCGAGCTGCAGGATGCCTTCATCGTCCTCGTCGTTGATGCCGATGACCACTCCAGCGAAGCTTTGGCCCAACCGCGGCGCCAGCACCAGCGCCTCCACCAGATCGACGGTGCCGCGCTCGAACCGGTTGGTACGCCGGCCAGTCTCTGCCATCAGGCCGGGCAGCTCCGGCAGGGCACCCAACACCCATTCCGGCACCTTGACGCCCGCGCTCACCGCCAGGCACACCTCCCCGGCATAGCGATCCACCAGCCGGCGCAGCGGTGCGGTCACGTGGGCGTAGGGGGCCGCGATGGCAGCGTGCTCGGGTTGTTCGGGACTGACCCCGTCGAAGGCCTGGTAGCCCGCCCCGCGAAACAAAGTGGTGCAGGAGTTCAGCATCGCCGCGTGCGCTGGTATCCGAGAATCCAGGCTGCGCACGAAATCCGGATAGGTCTGTGCATGTGGCCAGTTGATGCCCAACGCGTGCGCAGTGCGGCGGAGCCGCTCGATGGCCGACTCCTGGGCCCGCGGCAGGGTCCGCAGAATGCCAACACCGGCGGTCAGCATCAGTTGGGCGGCGGCCATTCCGGTAGCCAGCGATAACTCGGCGTTCCAGTCTTCGATAGGCAACCCGGCCCGGAAGGCGAGCGACCACACGGTGCCGTCGGTGACCACCTCTTGCTCGGGCACTGACAGGCTCACCCCGCCGCGGGTAGCCTCGCGGGCCCGCAGCAGCGTGCCGATGGTGCGCAGCAGCTCTAGCTGTTCACCACCGCTGCCTCCCTCCAGTGCGGCCTGGGCCGAAACGTAGTCGAGCTTGGCGCGGCTTCGCACCAGGCCACGAGCCACTCGGGTGGAGGTGGTCTTGCCGTCCGCGTCGAGCTGGAGTTCCCAAATCAGGGCCGGACGCACTTTGCCCGGCAACAGACTGGCCGCCCCCTCCGAGAGCACCAGCGGGTGCAGCGGCAGGCGGCGATTCGGCGCATACAGGGTCTCGCCCCGGGCGTGGGCTTCAACATCGATCCGTCCGCCCGGAGTCACGAAGGTGGCCACGTCCGCGATCGCGTAGCGCAGCAGGAAGCCGCTGCCTTGCCGAGAAAGGTGGAAGGCCTGATCCAGATCAACCGAACTCGCCGGGTCGAGGGTGACGAACTCGATATCGGTTCGATCGGGCAACTCCGGCAGCTGGCGGGCCGAGACCTGCTCGGCTTCGGCCAGCACCTCGGTTGGGAACTCGGCGGGCACGCCGAGCCGATCGCGCAATCGACGCAGCCCTTCGGTCAGCGCCGGCGGCTCCTCATGGATCGCTACCTTTGGACTAGGCATCTCAGGCTCCTGTTGAGCGAGTCTTCGGCTTTCCGTCCAAGGCGGCATTGACTAGCGCGTCGGCAGCCTTGTTCTGTTCGCGCGGAATCCAGATCCAGGTGACCTTGGCCGGGCGTAGTGCCTGGACGCGAAGTGCCAGCGGCTTGAGATCGGGGTGTTTGATCTTCCAGCGGCCAGCCGACTGCTCGATCACAAGCTTGGAGTCCATTCGCACCTCGACCTCGGCCGCCGGATCGATCGCCCGAGCCATTTCCAGGGCGGCGATCAGCCCGGAGTACTCAGCGAAGTTGTTGGTGGCTATGCCTAAACCCAGACCCTCCGAATCGAGCACTGCCTCGGTCTCATCACGCACCAGCGCCCCATAGGCGGACGGCCCGGGATTGCCCCGCGAGCCGCCATCGGCTTCGACGATCAGCTTGCGCTGCGAGCTGGGCTCAACCGGTTGCGGCGCGTCGAGATCGAAGATGGACGGGCCATCCTGCGGCACCCTGGGGGCGCGGGCCATCAGGCCTCCACCGCGGTGGCGCGCACCAGAATCCGCTCGCACTGCTCGCAGTACTGCACCTCATCGGCGCTGGCGGCGGCGAACTCGTCCAAGGCGGTGGAGGTGACCTCCAGTTGGCAGCCCGAGCAACGGCGTCCTTTGAGCTCGGCTACGCCCAAACCGCCGGTCCGGACCCGAATTCGGTCATACAACGCGACGAGATCAACAGGGAGTTCGGCTGCTAACGCATCGCGGGCTGCGGTATGAGTGGCGATTTCGGCATCAAACTGAGCGGTCTGTTCGTCACGGGAGGCGATCACTGCCCGGATCGAGTTTTCCAAGTCGGTGATCTGTTCGACCAACGAGGCCTCTTCAGCCGTGGTCGACTCCAGTTGCTCCATGGCCTCAAGCTCGGCGTCCTCCAGGTCGGAGATGCGCTTGCCGAGGTGCTCGATTTCGTCGTTGAGAGCAGCGAAGCCGCGCGGGTCAGTGACCAGGCCGTCGTCACGGCGTTTGATGTCACGAGCCAAACGCTCGCGCACCGGCACCAGGTCGGTCTCAGCCTTTTCAACTTCGAGCTTCAGATCACCCAGTCGGGTGCGAACCTGCACCAGCGAAGCGTTCAGCTTGGCGCGTCCGGCCTTGCCCTCGGAGATCACGGCATGTTCGGGCAGCGCGATCTTGCGATGATTCGCCCTCGCGATCGCAGTGTCCTCGGCCTGCAGGTCGAGTAGCCGGAGTTGTGCCGATGCGGCAGCCTTCATCTGGGCCTCCTGAAGTTGTGAACCCCGACTCTACTGGCGATCCTTCAATAAGTTGGTTTTGCGGTCCCTCGCGAACCCGGCTAGCAGCCGGACCATCAGCGGGCGGCTTATCAGGCCTCAGCAGGCCGCCACAACCGCCCAACGATGGAAGCCGCAGCACGCGGTTGCGCCAGGTCCGCGACAACCGGCCTAACGGCGGATCGAGGTGGCCGGGGATAGCATCAACGCCATGAGTAGTGACGAGCCGGCGAAGCTCCCCAACCGACAGACCCCGTTCTCAGCGGCGTTTACTGAGTTCATCCCGCAGGCCTGGGCGCCCTACCCAAGCGAACTGCCAGCGCAGCTTCCCGCGGCCGGGCCAGCCGCAGTTCGGCGGGCCGCATTTGCCGCCCGCTACTCCGGCGTCCGCCTGGTCGTGCCAGCTGGTGGGCTGAAGGTACGCGCCAACGACACCGACTTCCGTTACCGAGCCCATTCGGCTTTCGCCTGGCTCACCGGGCTGGGCGGCGATCGCGAACCCGATGCGGCGCTGATCATCGAGCCCGACGGCGAAGCCACGCTCTACTTCAAACCGCGGGCGCCGCGTACCGATCCGGAGTTCTACGCTGATGCCCGCTACGGCGAAATGTGGGTGGGCACCCGCGAATCGCTGGCGGAGATGACCGCGCTCACCGGTCTGCGCTGCGCGCCGATTGCTGAGTTCCAAGCTGCCATGGCCGCCGATCTGGGCAAGGTCGAAGTTCGGCTGCTCCGCGAAGCCGACGACGGGCTGAATCTGCTGCTGGACGCGCTGCGCGCCAAGGCAGGCGTTGACCTGGGCCAGGCGGCCACCGCCGACGCCGAGTTCGCGGTAGCGCTGTCGGAGGCGCGCCTAATCAAAGACGACTTCGAACTCGAAGAACTGCGGCGGGCCTGTGCGGCTACCGCCGTCGGCTTTGAAGCCGTGGTCGCCGATTTGCCCGAGGCCATCCGTCGTGGGCGCGGCGAGCGCTGGGTGGAGGGCGTCTTTGGCTTGTACGCCCGCCACGCTGGCAATGCGATTGGCTACGACACCATCGCCGCGTCCGGTGATCATGCCAACACGTTGCACTGGATCCGTAACGATGGCGACATTCGTCCCGGCGATCTGCTGCTGATGGACGCCGGGGTGGAGGCCGAATCGCTCTACACCGCCGACATCACCCGCACGCTGCCAGTTTCGGGGAAGTTCTCCCCCGCGCAGCGCCAGGTCTACACCGCCGTCCTGGAGGCTCAAGCTGCCGGCCTGGCCGCCGCGAAGCCGGGCAACAAGTTCTCCGACGTACACGCCGCGGCCATTGCGGTGGTTGCGAAGTACCTCGAGGCCTGGGGGCTGTTGCCGGTCACGGCCGCCGAATCGCTCGACCCCGCCAAGGGCGGCCACCACCGCCGCTGGATGGTGCACGGCACGTCCCACCATCTCGGCCTGGACGTGCACGACTGCGCCCGCGCTCGGACGGAGAACTACCGCGATGCGGTGTTGGTACCGGGCATGGTGATCACCGTCGAGCCCGGCATTTACTTCAAGGCCAGCGATCTGCTGGTGCCCGAGGAGTTGCGGGGCATCGGGGTGCGCATCGAAGACGACATCGCCATCACCGAAGACGGCTGCGAGGTGCTCTCGGCTCACCTGCCCAAAGACCCCGACGCGATTGAGGCCTGGATGGCTGAGATCTGGGCTCGCTAGCCCACCGCCACGGTCGGCGGACGGCGCCGTCCGTCCTCCAGCCAACCCCCGCCCCCGAACCGCGGACCCGCCCCCGAAATTTCGGTAGCAGGGCCGCGTTTTGGGGGCGCGAACCGATGATGGAAGCCTGAACTGGCGCTGCACCTTGGGAATGCGGGCTGAAATCTATGTCGGGCATGGGGGCCGCGCCCTTAGAGTTCTCGCGGGATCGCAGTCGGAAGAGCGATCCACTTGTACTCATAGGCGAAGGAAACCCATGTCAGATCCCAAGCAAACGAAGGTGGTGCTAGACGAGTCCCAGATGCCGACGCACTGGTACAACATCGTCGCCGACCTGCCCACGCCCCCGCCGCCGCACCTGCACCCAGGTACGCAGCAGCCATTGGTCCCCGAGGACCTCGCCCCGCTTTTCCCGATGGGGTTGATCGAACAAGAGGCCAGCACCGAACGCTGGATCGAGATCCCCCAAGAGGTCCACGACATCTACCGGCTGTGGCGGCCGTCCCCGTTCTACCGGGCCCGTCGACTGGAGCAGGCACTGGGCACCACCGCGAAGATCTACTACAAGTACGAAGGCGCTTCGCCGGTCGGCAGCCACAAGACGAACTCCGCGGTCGCGCAGGCCTACTACAACAAGGTGGCCGGACGCACCCGACTGACCACCGAAACCGGCGCTGGCCAGTGGGGCTCGGCCTTGGCCTTCGCGACTCAGATCTTCGGCCAGAGCTGTGACATTTGGCAGGTGCGCTCCTCTTATGAGGGCAAGCCGTACCGCCACTACCTGATGGAGACCTTCGGGGCTTCGGTGGTGTCCAGCCCATCGGAGCTGACTGATGCCGGCCGCGCGCTTCGGGAGAAGTTCCCCGACACCACCGGCTCGCTCGGCATGGCAATCTCGGAAGCGGTCGAGGCCGCGGCCAAGGATCCCAACGCCAGCTACTCCCTGGGCTCGGTGCTCAACCACGTAGCTCTGCACCAGACGGTGATCGGGCTGGAGACCCTCAAGCAGTTGGAACTGTTCGGCGAGGAAAAGGTTGACTACCTGTTCGCCTGCGCTGGCGGCGGCTCGAACCTGGCCGGCATCAGCTTCCCGTTCGTCCGGGAGAACCTTGAGGGCCGCCAGTCCACCAAGATCGTGGCCTGCGAGCCGAAGGCGGCGCCGTCCCTGACCGAGGGCGAATACAAGTACGACTTCGGCGACACCGCGCATCTGACGCCGTTGCTGAAGATGTACTCCCTCGGCCCGGATTTCGTGCCCGACCCGGTGCATGCGGGCGGCTTGCGCTACCACGGCATGTCGCCGTTGGTCAGCCACTGCTACCACGAGGGTCTCATTGACGCGATTTCGGTCAAGCAGCTTGAGGCCTTCGAGGCTGGCGTGATCTTCTCCCGCGCCGAGGGCATCGTCCCGGCTTCGGAGTCGAACCATGCCATCGCCGGAGCGATCCGACAAGCCAAGGCCGCAACCGAAGCTGGCGAGTCGCCGGTAATCGTGATCGGCGTGTCCGGTTCGGGTCAACTCGATTTGCCTGCCTACGCCGAATACCTGGCCGGCAACATGGCCGACAACTGAGTCAAGGCTCAACGGGCCGGTCGGGGGCAACCCCGGCCGGCCCTTTGCGTTCCCCGACCTGTCGACCCGCAGGGACGGTCCAACTGCTCATATTGGGGACGGTTCCATTTAGCGCTGCGCATATTGGAACCGTCCCCAATATGAGCAGGCGGCCTGGCTAGGGGGTCTTTGGGTCGGCGGGGTCTTCCGGGGCGGACGCCGAAGCTGGCGGCACGACTTCGGGCGCGGCGGGCGGCACTGCAGTCGGGTACTGCGGCGGCGGGTAGCCGACCGGCGGATATTGCTGCGGATAGCCGTAGCCTGGCGGCGGCGTCTGTGCCTGCACCGGGGCGAACATTGCCGCTCGGGCGCCGGGCATCGTGGTGACCAGTTCGCGGGCCTTGGCCACCACCTTGTGCTCAGCGAGGATCTCGTACTTGGTGGCCACGGTTTGGGTGACCGAGGTGAAGTCGCGACGTCCCCGGGTCATCAGGTGGGCGAAGACCGCGATGATCATGCCGATCAACAGGCCCATGCCCAGGGCGTAAGGCAACAGCAGCAAGATGTTCGCCTCCGGCTGCAGGAACCACATCAGCATCGCCACCAGCAGGCCCGTGGTCACGCCGTTCTGCAGTCCCCCGCCGAGCACCGTCCGCCAGGTTCGGCGCCCCAACACCCGCTCTACTGAGCGCAACTCAGTGCCGACGATCGCCAGATTCTCTACCGGGAACTTCGAATCGGCCAGGAAGTCGATGATCTTCTGGGCCTCGTCGTAGGTGTCGTAGACCCCGACGGTCTGTGGGTAATCGAGCTGAAAAAGGCTGCTCATTCGCGACGATGTCGGAATCTGAGTCATTCGGTAACCTCCATGCCGGCCGCCCGGCCTCTGGCCAGAATGGCCGCAGCCAACTTCACCCCGGCCTCATCCACCATTTCCTCATCAACCACGATCGCCCCCACCGCGCCGTTGGCGGCATCGCTGGCTTTGGCGTAAGCGGCCATGATCCGCTGAGCCCGGTCGAAATCGGCCTCCTTGGGCGAAAAAACCTCGTTGCCAACTGCCACCTGATCTGGATGCAGCACCCACTTGCCGTCATAGCCGAGCGCCGCGCTCAGTTCGGCTGAGCGCCGGAAGCCGTCCAGGTCACGAATGGCCACGTACGGGCCGTCGATCGCCTGCAGGCCGTTCGCCCGAGCGGCGACCAGGATCGACATCAGGACGTGATGGAAGGCGTCGGCGGGATAGCCGACCGGCTGAGCACCGACATTCAGGCCACCCATGCCGAGGCTGGCCATAAAGTCACCAGGCCCGAACACCAGGGACGCCAGCCGTGGGCTGGCTGCCGCAATCTCGGCCACGTGCAGCAGTCCGAGCGCGTCTTCGATTTGCGCCTCAATACCGATTCGGCCCACTGGCAGGCCAGCGTTGTGTTCCACCTGAGTGAGCAGCAGATCGAGCGCTTTGATTTCGGCAGCGCTGGTGGTTTTGGGTAACACCAGCGCGTCGATCTTGGCCCCGGCGCCGCTGACCACTTCGATCACGTCGGCGTAGGTCCACGGGCTCTCCCACCCATTCACCCGGACGGTGACCAGCCCGGCGGCGAACCCCGAGCCAAAATCGAGAGCCGCCACGATGCGCTGGCGTGATTCGACCTTGACCGCAGGCGCGACAGCGTCCTCCAGATCGAGGAACAGCCCGTCCACGTCCAGGGTGCGGGCCTTCTCGATGAAGCGGTCCGATGATCCGGGCACAGCCAGGATGGTTCGGCGCGGCACTGCGCGATTGGATTGACTCACCGTCCCAGCCTATTGCAGCAGCCATCGGATGCCTGAGCCGTGGGTAGCAGTTCGCTGTGGGGCCTACTCCACCCCTTCGACCCTTCGACCCTTCGACAAGCTCAGGGAACTGAGTAGACCCCAGTTGGCTGAGCTCGTCGAAGCCCGACCCTTCGACCCTTCGATGGGCTCAGGGAACTGGTCTCAGCCGACGGGGGTGAGGCCCAACTGCTTACCGGCCAGCCGCGGCTTGCGCTCCGAAAGCAGCTTGGCCAGGTCCAGGATCGCCGCAGCGGCCGGACGGGACGGGTCGCTGGACACCAGCGGCACCCCCTCATCGCCGCTGGCCGAAACGCTGGGATCCATCGGCACCTCGGCCAGCAGCGGCACTTCATAACCGAGGCGGGTGGTCAGCGTGCTGGCCACCTCCGCGCCACCACCGCTACCGAACACGTCCACTCGATGGGTCTGGTCGCAATGCGGGCAGACGACTTCGAGGTAGGCCATGTTTTCGACCACGCCAAGCACCTTCTGGTTCACCATCGAGGCCATCGTGCCGGCCCGCTCTGCCACCTCGGCCGATGCCTGCTGCGGCGTCGTGACCACGATCACCTCGGCATTGGGCAGCTTTTGGCCCAGCGAAAGCGCGACATCACCGGTGCCCGGGGGCAGGTCGACCAGCAGGAAGTCCAGATCGCCCCAGTAGACGTCGGCGAGGAACTGCTGCAGCGCGCGATCCAGAATCGGGCCCCGCCAGGCAATCACCTGATCGCGACTCTCCTTCAGCATGCCGATGCTGATCACCTTCAGCCCCATGGACGGCACCGGCATGATCATGCCTTCAACCATCGTCGGGTTCGAGTCGACCAAGCCCAGCATCTGCGGGATCGAGTGGCCATAGATGTCAGCGTCCAACACGCCGACGCTGCGACCCTGGGCCACCAGCCCCATCGCCAGGTTCACCGTGGTCGAGCTCTTACCCACCCCGCCCTTTCCGGAAGCGATCAGCAGCACCTGGGTGCGCGAATCGGCCTTGGCGAACGGGATTTCGCGCTCGTCCTGGCCGCCGCGCAGCTTGCGCTTCAAAGCCGCCCGCTGGTCAGCGCTCATGCTCGACATGGTCAAGTCCACGCTGCTCACCCCCGGCACTGCGGCCACCTTCGCCCGCACATCGGCTTCGATGGTGTTGGCCATCGGGCAACCGGTGATGGTCAGCAACACGGTGAGCGAGGCCACCCCAGCTTCATCAACGCTGACCGCATCAACCATGTCCAACTCGGTGATCGGACGGTGGATTTCGGGATCGATAACGGTAGCCAGGGCCGCGTTTACCGCAGCAATCAGGTCAGCAGACATGGCCCATACCTTAGTCAGGCAATCCGGACGTAGCGAACCGGACGCCGCACTCGGCCCATCAGCTCAGGCCGACTTCTCGCCTTCGTCCTCGGCCTGGAGCTCGGCCAGCAGTTCGCGCAGCTCGGAGCGAATGAAGTCGCGGGTGGCCACATCGTTCATCCGCATTCGCAGGCTGGCGATCTCTCGGGCCAGGAAGTCCATATCGGCGCGGGATTGGGCCGACACCTCCCGGTCGTGCTCCAGGCTCACTCGGTCCCGAGCCTCCTGCCGGTTCTGCGCCAACAGGATCAGCGGAGCCGCGTAGGAGGCCTGCAGCGACAACGCCAAAGTCAGGAAGGCGAACGGCCATCGGTCCGGGGCGCCGAGGTCGAAGATGTTCCAAAGGAACCAGAAGACGATGAGCAGCGTCATCCAGAACAGGAAGCCGGCGGTGCCCATCAGCCGGGCGAAGGACTCGGCAAAACTGCCGAAGGTGTCCTGATCCATCCGCATCCGCGGCATCCACTCAGTGTGGCGCCGTCCTGGAGTGTCGAGGCGGTTCTTGTCAGCCATCAGTCACCTCCGTCTCGATCCGATCGAGCTGAACCCCACGCCAGTCGCTGGGCAGGATGTGGTCCAGGACGTCGTCAACGGTCACCGCGCCCAGCAGCCGCCGATCAGCGTCGACCACTGGTGCGCAGACCATGTCGTAGGTTGCGAAATAGCGGCTCACCTGAGCGATGTTGCTCTGGGGGGTGAGCGGAACGATGTTTGGGTCGATCAGACCGGCCACCAGCGCCGAGGGCGGTTCGCGCAGCAGGCGCTGAATGTTCACTGCCCCCAAATAGCGCCCGGTAGGGGTGTCCAACGGCGAGCGGCAGATGAACGTCAAGGCCGCCATTGCGGGGGTGACTTCCTCTTGGCGCACCTGCGCCAGCGCGTCAGCCACGGTCGCGTCCGCGCCCAGAACTACCGGCTCTGGGTTCATCAGACCACCGGCGGTGGCCGCGCCATAGCCCAGCAACGACCGGACGTCGCGGGCATCCTCAGGCTCCATTCGCGCCAAAATGGTTTCCGCCAGTGCTGGTTCCAGTTCGGCGATCAGGTCGGCGGCGTCGTCGGGATCCATCTCCTCCAGCACGTCGGCGGCCCGCTCGGTGTCCAGCGAGGCGATCACGTCAACCTGCTCGTCTTCGGGCAGTTCTTCCAGGGCCTCGGCCAGCCGGTCGTCATCCATCGCTGCCACTACCTCAGCGCGCAGCACCGGATCCATATCGTGCAACTCCCGAGCCACGTCGGCGGCTTTCAGATCGCTGAGCCGCATCGCCTGCTGCTCGGCATCGCGGGGCGCTGGCAGATCGATGAAATCTGGCACCTCCGACCAGTCGACGATGGTCACATGCGGACGCTGGAACGGTCGTCGCGCCACTTGGCGCAGCGCCACCTCGGCCAGCTCCCAATCCCGGGCCCGGCTGCGCTGAATGGCCACATCGAAAATGGTTTCCGGGGCGTCAGCCTGCTCGCGCTGCACCGTCCGATCGAACAGCTGAGCAGCCACCAGCGTTTCGCGCTCCCGGGCCTCAAAGCGACGGGTGTTGACCAGCCCGGAGACGATCACCTGGTTGGGGTCGATCGAATGCACCCGCTCCATCGGAAAGAAGATGCGCCGGTGGGCGAAAAGCTCAACCACCAGACCCTTCACCTTCGGGGACCGGCGACCCGATCTGTTCTGGATGACGACGTCTCTCACCCTGCCCACCTGCTCGCCGTTAGGGTCGAGCATGGGCAGCCCCTTGATCCTGGAAACAAAGATCGATGAAGTTGCGCTCACGCCGCTGAGGCTACCGCTTCAAGGTGGCCGATTCCCCCGACTCTCCTACCAAAACGCTACTGGCGCGCTCAGGTGGCCTCTGGGTCGAACGGTACGGGTGCTGCCGGCTCGGTCTCGGTAGCCAGCTCTGCCTTGGCATCAGCCATAGTGCCCGAGACGGTTGCCCGCACTTGATCGACCTCCGATTTCACTGGATCGAGCAGGGTGGAGGTGACCAGCGATCGCGGGTTCAGATCGGAAAAGTTGAGGTCGCCCAGATCAGTACCGAGCTCTTGGCGAAGCTTGCCTTGGGCGTCGTTGGCGATGTTGCGGACGTAGTTGAGCACCCGGGCGCCCTTGCGGGCCAGTTCGGGCAGCTTTTCTGGGCCGAAGATGATGACCGCAAGCACCACGAGGACGATGAACTCGGGGGCATTGATGTCGATCATGAACGGCCCAGACTCCTGCGGCTAAAGACCGAGCGCCTCAAGCGTCGCCACGAAGGTGGCCGCCTGCTCGGCGGTCGCATCCAATAGCGGCTTGCGCACCGGGCCGGGAGTGAATCCACGAGCGGCCAGACCGGCCTTCACCAGCATGCAGCCCTGAGTGGCGAACACCCCGGTGAAAACCCCCAGCAGATCAGCATTCTGCTTCGCTGCCCCAGCCACGTCCCCGGCAAGGAAGGTGTTGATCATCTTCTTGGTGCCCTGACCGGTGAAGTGGGTGGACGTGCCCACCACGCCGACCCCACCGACCGCCATCAGCGGCAGCGTCATGCCGTCATCACCGGCGTAGTAAGCCAGGCCGGTGGCCTTCATCACCTGCGCTGAAGCGACCGGCTGACCCTTGGCGTCCTTCACCGCGACGATCCTCGGGTGAGCGCCGAGCTGAATCAGCGTGGCGGTCTCCACCGGAATGCCACTGCGATGCGGAATGTCGTAGATCATGATCGGCAACTCGGTGGCCTCAGCCACAGTGACGAAGTGATCGGCGACGGCATCCTGCGGCGGACGGCTGTAGTACGGCGTGACGACCAGCAACCCGGCAGCCCCAGCTTGTTCGGCCTGCTTGGCCAGTTCGCTGGTGTGCGCGGTGTCGAAGGTGCCCACACCGGCGATGATCTTCGCCCGATCACCAACTTCGGCGATCACCGCCTCCAGCAAGGCCAGCTTCTCGGCATCGGTGGTCGTTGGCGATTCACCGGTGGTGCCGTTGATCACCAACGAATCGTTCCCTTGCACATCCACCAGATGGGCCGCCAACCGGCGAGCCTCAGCGAGGTTCAGCGACCCGTCCGGATGGAAGGGAGTGACCTGGGCGGTGATCAGTCGTCCAAAAGGCGCAGTCATGGGCGACAGCCTAGGCCGTTTCCAGGACAACCAGCGGGTCGCCGTCTCGCACCACGTCTCCGGGAGCGACCACAATCTCGCTCACCTTGCCGAGCACTTCGGCCAACACGGGGATTTCCATCTTCATCGATTCCAGCACCACAACCGCGTCGGCCGGCCCGACTGATTGACCCTGCTTGACCTCGACCGACAACACGTTGGCAACCAACTCCGCGACAACCACATGACTCATGGGACGCAATGGTACGGGCAAGGCTAGGCTGAGGCCCGTGAACCCAGTAGGCAAGAATTCGGGACGCGCCGGGTTGTGGACCAATACCCAGGCTTTCGCTGAGGGTTTCGTCGGTGAAACCGAAGGTGGCCGCGCGGCTCGCAAGCGCGCCCATGAGCTGGATATTGACCCGATTAGCATCGGCGTTGCCTCGACGTTGACGGTGTTGGCTCGGGCCCTTTCAGCTCGCGCCGTGGTTGAGATCGGCACCGGCACCGGAGTTGCGGCCGCAGCACTGCTGGCTGGCATGGCGGCTGACGGCGTCCTGACTAGCATCGATGCCGAGACCGAGAATCAAATGGTGGCCCGCGAGGTGCTCGCAGCTGACGGAATTGCCTCGCGCCGAGTTCGACTGATCGCTGGCCAGCCGCTGGTAGTGCTACCCAAGCTCAGCGATGGCGGCTACGACCTGGTCTTCATCGACGGTGATCCGTTGGAGTTCGTCGAGTACGTCGCCCAGGCCGAGCGCCTGCTGCGTCCCGGCGGCGTGTTGGCCATTCACCATTCCCTGTGGGGTGGGCTGGTCGCTGATGACCGCAATGAGGACGACGAACCGCTTATCATTCGCGAGGCGCTGGCCGTGGTGCTCGAAGGCGACACGTTCACCGCCACGCTGCTGCCGATCGGCGACGGCCTGTTAGTGGCCGTCCGCAGCTGATCGGTCCGCACCAGCAGGCTTCGACAGGCTCAGCCAACTTGGCTACCCAACCGCGGGGCTTCGACGGGCTCAGCCAACTGATTTCTCAGATCCCTGAGCCCATCACCAGATCCCTGAGCTTGTCGAAGGGTCGACTTCGACCCTTCGAAAAGCTCAGGGCAGGCCAAGCTCACCAACTGACTCACCAGTTGCCTGGGACCGCCACGTTCTTGGCAACGACGGTGATGCCGCTCTCCACATGGAAGCCACGGGCGCGGTCGTGATCGTGATCGATGCCGATTTCGACGCCGTCCGGCACGATCACGTTCTTGTCCAGGATCGCCCGACGGATCACCGCGTTGCGGCCAATCCGGCAGCCGGAGTAGATCACCGATTCCTCGATCTTGGCCCACTTGTCGACCATCACGTTGGGTGAGAGCACTGAGCGGTCGACATCGCCACCGGAGATGATGCAGCCAGCCGGCACGATCGAATCCTCAGCAGTCCCGCGCAGGGTGAACTTGGCTCCGGGCAACTGGGCTTGGGAGGACCAGATCGGCCACTTGCGGTTGTAAAGGTTGAACTCGGGCTCGACTGAAACCAGGTCCATGTGGGCGGCGTGGTAGGCCTCCAAGGTGCCGACATCGCGCCAGTAGTTGCGGTCTTTCTCGGTGGCCCCGGGCACGTTGTTGCCAGTGAAGTCGTAGACCTGCGCCCGACCCTGGTTGACGAAGGCGGGAATGATGTCGCCCCCCATGTCATGGCGCGAGCTGGTATCAGCGGCATCAGTATTGAGCGCGTCCACGAAGGCTTTGCGGGTAAACACGTAGTTGCCCATGGACGCGAAGGACTCATCGGGACTGTCGATCAGCCCGGGCGGGTCTGCGGGCTTCTCCAGGAAGGCCTTGATCACCCCGTTGGCACCGGCGTCGATGATGCCGAAAGCGCTCGCCTCGTGCCGCGGTACCCGAATGCCAGCAATGGTGGCGTCCAGGCCAGATTCGATGTGGGCATTGACCATGTCTTCGACATTCATCCGGTAGATGTTGTCGGCGCCGAACACCACCACGTAATCGGGGTCCTCGTCGTTGATGAGGTTCATCGACTGGTAGATCGCGTCCGCGCTGCCCGAATACCAGCCCTTGCCGGTGCGCTGCTGGGCCGGCACCGAAGTCACGTAGCTGCCTAGCAGGACCGACATCCGCCAGGTGAGCGAAATGTGGCGATCCAAGGAGTGCGACTTGTACTGGGTGAGGACGCAGATCTTGGTCAGATCGGAGTTGACCAAGTTCGACAACACGAAGTCGATCAACCTGTAGGTGCCGCCAAATGGGACGGCTGGCTTGGCGCGGTCCGCGGTCAGGGGCATCAGGCGTTTGCCCTCGCCACCAGCCAGGACGATGGATAGTACGTTCGGCCCACTGGTCATGCCTTGAACCTAGGGCAGCGTCGGGGACGCCACAACCAAACTCACCAATTGGTCGCCTGGTTTTTCGCTTCGTCCCACCCTTCGACACAGGCGGGCGTATCTTGCCTAGCTGGGAGCGAATCCACCCGATCCTCGCTCGCGGTGTGACACGATCGGTTCATGGCCCTACGAGTCTCCATCCTCACCCGCGAATACCCCCCGCATATCTACGGCGGTGCCGGCGTCCATGTCGGCCAATTGGTGCCCCAGCTGCGCAAGTTCACCACCAGTGTCGAAGTGCAGTGCATGGGCGAGCCACGCGAAGGCGCCACCGCCCATCCTGAGACCTTCCCAGCCGGTGCCAATGCCGCCCTGCGCGTGCTCGGCACCGACGTGGCGATGGCCAACGCCATCGGCGACGTGGACGTGATCCACTCCCACACCTGGTACGCCAACTTCGCTGGCCTCGTGGGCTCCAAACTGCTGGACGTGCCGCATGTGGTCACCTCGCATTCCCTGGAGCCGCACCGCCCTTGGAAAGCCGAGCAACTCGGTGGCGGCTACCGGGTGTCGTCCTGGGCGGAGAAGACCTCCTTCCTGGACGCTGCGGCAGTGATCTCGGTCAGCGAAGGCATGCGCCGCGACGTGCTGGATTCCTACACCGACCTTGATCCGTCCCGGGTGTTCGTAGTCAAGAACGGGATCGACCCCGACGAGTTCCGCCCCGACCACGCCACCGACGTGGTCGACGGCCTCGGCATTGATCGGGATCGGCCGTTGGTGGTTTTCGTCGGTCGGATCACCCGGCAGAAGGGTCTGGTGCATTTGGTGCGGGCAGCCAAGCAGTTCGACCCGGACACCCAACTGGTGCTACTGGCCGGCTCCCCGGACACCCCCGAGATTGCCGCCGAGTTCGACGCGGCTTTCAACGAGCTGAGCCAGGTGCGTTCCGGCAACGTCAAATGGGTTCAGGAGATGCTGCCCCGAGCCTCGGTGCGTCAGGTGCTCACCCACGCCACGGTGTTCGCTTGCCCCTCGGTCTATGAGCCGCTGGGCATCGTGAACCTGGAAGCGATGGCCTGCGAGACCGCGGTGGTCGCCTCCGCAGTTGGCGGCATTCCCGAAGTTGTGGTGGACGGCGAGACCGGCACCCTGGTCGACTACGACCCCGCCCAAGCTGGCGACCCGGCCTTCGTTGCCGGTTTCGAGGATCGGTTCGCGGCCGAGGTGAACCGGCTCACCCGGGACCCGTCCGTGGCCAAGACCTACGGTCTGGCTGGACGCCGCCGCTGCATCGAGGAGTTCTCCTGGGAGAAGATCGCCCGCGAAACTGTGGCGGTCTATGACCAAGCGATCAAGATCCACCACTCGCGTTGAGTTGAGTCGCCATTGGCGGCGCTGGTGTGATCGGCGTCTACATGCAAATGGTCCCGGGGATTCCCCGGGACCATTGGTGTAGGAAGTCTGGAATCAGGCGACGACGACGCCTTCGAGCGCGGCTTTCAGCTCAGCGGCTTCGCTGGCGTTCATCTCGATCACGAGCCGTCCACCACCCTCAGCCGGAATGCGCATCGCGATCACACGACCTTCCTTGGCCACCTCGATGGGCCCATCGCCGGTTCGCGGTTTCATCGCTGCCATCGCATCCCTCTGTTCTTGGCTGGTTACGGTTCCAACTGGATCTATTATTCCACCCCTCGCCGACACTCGGCGCACGGGGTTCACCGATCAGTCGACATAGGTCCAGGTTTCCGCCGGTGACGGCGGTGCCGCACTATCGTCCAACTGAGTCGCCAACCGATCGATCAGTTCATCGACCTGTTGCATGGAATAGCCCCGGGCCACCACCGCGAACCGAAGCCCGCGAAGGTCATCACCAATCAGGACACCGTCGGGAACATGCGGTTGCGGGGTGTCAGTGACCGTGCCGGGCATCTCGCCAAGCCGTCCGGTGGAGGCCACTGCAGCGAAGCCGAGAACGACCACAGCCAGCATCGAGATTGCCCATTCCATGGCCACAACTCTACCCGGTCAATCCCCGTTCGTGACCCGCACGGCCGCCTCGGGCGGATGGGACGAGGTGACCATCGCGACGGCCTCGTCCGGATCGTCAGTGAGCTGGATCAGTCGGCGATCTATTTCTGAAATGTAGCCACCAGCCATCACATGTTGGTCCATCCAGTCCAGCAGCGGCGCCCAGAAGTCCTGCCCAAAGAGGACGATCGGGAAAGACCTCACCTTGCGGGTCTGCACCAGGGTGAGCGCCTCAAAGGCTTCATCGAAGGTGCCGAAGCCGCCCGGCATCACCACGAACCCGTTGGAGTACTTCAAGAACATCACCTTGCGGGCGAAGAAATAGCGGAAGTTGATGCCCAAGGAGACGTACTCGTTCAGCGACTGCTCGAACGGCAACTCGATGCCAAGTCCGACCGAGATCCCACCGGCCTCCAGCGCACCTTTGTTGGCCGCCTCCATGATGCCTGGGCCACCGCCGGTGAGGGTGGCAAAACCGGCCTTGGCCAGCCCGGCGCCGATCCGTTCCGCTGCGGCATACATCGCCGAATCGCGTTTGGTTCGCGCCGAACCGAACACCCCGATGCCGGGCCCGAGCTCAGACAGGGTGCCGAAACCTTCAACGAACTCGGCCTGGATTCGCAACACCCGCCACGGGTCAGAGTGCACCCAGGCGCCGTCTCCACCGCCGCTGAGTAGTCGTTCGTCAGTGGTGGTGGGCTGCACCTGGTCGTGGCTGCGGACCACTGGTCCTTGCGTTCTCTTGGTCACGATCAGCAATCTAGCCAGCGCGCTGCCGAATCGGTCGGATTAGGCGTAGTGCTGGCACTATCGTCTGACTCATGGAACCCGGCGCTGACTGTCCGTGCGCAAGCGGACTGAACTACGCCGACTGCTGCGGACGCCTGCATGCCGGCCTGGCCGAGGCTGCTACCGCCGAGCAGTTGATGCGCTCGCGCTACAGCGCTTTCGCCGTCGGCGACACCGCCTATCTGGAAGACACCTGGCATCCGAGCACCCGTCCGGCTTCAGTGGAGCCCGGCGAGGGGCTCATTTGGATCGGGTTACAGATAGTCGATTTCAGCGATGACCAGGTCGAGTTCGTGGCCCGTTTCCGTGGCCCAGCCGGACGCGGTTTCGTCCGGGAGCGGTCCCAGTTCGTCCAGCACGCCGGGCGCTGGCTGTATCTGGCCCCGGTTGAGGGCTGATCAGGCCAGCGCTGTCAGGGCCGCCTCGACGTCGGCCTCGGTGTTCCACACGTGGAAGGCCACCCGTATCAACCCCATTGGCCCGGACGCGCGCAACCCGGCGGCGGTCAGCCTGGCCAGTTGGCGGTGTTCCGGATCAGGCCAGCTGATGATGGCCCGATGCTGCTCAGGTAGGCCAAGGCCGCGGCAGAGCTGATCACCAAGGGCGCTGGCGTGTGCCCACAGCGCCGCAGTGTCGGCGCTGGCAAACAGTCCAATGGATTGTTGGGCACCGACGAAGGCCTGCCAGGCCGGCGCGGTGTCGAAGCTGCGTGCAGTAGCGGCGGGAGCCTGTTCGGGCCAGTAGCAGTTGCGCCAGGGATCATCGGCCGAATACCAGCCGGCCGACACCGGAACCAGCCGCGAGATCGCCTCGGGCCGCACCGTCAGGAAGGCCACCCCGCGCGGGGTGCACAGCCACTTGTAGCTGTGGCAGACGGTGAAATCGAAGTCGGCGGCCTGCACCGGCAACACGCCGGCAGCCTGGGTCAGATCGACCAAGGTGAGGGCGCCATGGCGACGGGCCGCCGCCCGAATCGGCTCGGCGGCGATTAGCTCGCCGGTAGCTGATTGCACCAGCGAGAAGGCCACTAACGCAGTCTGGGCGGTGATGGCAGCGGCCAGGTCGGCCAGCGGCACCGTCCGTACGTTCAGGCGAGCGCCAGCCAGAAAGGGCAGCACCACTGAGTTGAACTCGGTGGCGCCAACCAGCACTTCGGCACCGTCAGGCAGCCCGGCGGCGACGTTGGCCACCAGGGTGGAGGTGACTGACCCGATGGCCACCCACTCACTCGGCACCCCGACGAGTTCGGCATAGCTCGCGCGAGTACCGGCCACCACCGGGTCGTAGTCGGCTGGAGCCACCTGGCCGCGTCCGCAGCGCTCGAGATCGGCGACCATGGCGGTGACTGCCGCCCGCGGCAGAATGCCGTTGCTCGCCGCGGCCAGGTAGCCCGACGGAGCGTCGAAGTGAGCAGCTAGCTCGCTCACACCAGACTTTGCGGATCTCAGGTTGGCGCTCATTTGTACAGCCTGCCTCGATCGAATCGATCACACCAGGGCAGATTCGGTTCGCGGTTGATAACATCTGGTTATGGATGCCGCCCTCGATCTGCACACCGTCCGGATCGTGCGAGCGATCGCCGAACACGGCTCAATCACCGCTGCGGCCGCGGCGCTGGGCTACAGCCAGCCCGCGTTGAGCCAGCACCTGCGCCGGGCCGAAAAGCGGTTGGGTGTGCCCCTGCTGCTGCGCACCGGCCGTGGCGTCCAACTCACCGAGCCGGGACGGGTCGTGGCCCGCCATTCCGCGGCAGTGCTGGCCGCACTGGCTGCCGCTGAAGATGAACTCGGCCACCTGGCTGATCGCACCACGGGGACGGTTCGCTTGGCCGGCTTCCCCAGTGCCTCCTCGGTGGTGGTGCCGTCGCTGATGGCCGCCCTGGCCGCCCGGCACCCGGGGCTGAAACTGATCTACACCGAAGCCGAACCGCCCGAATCGCTGGAGCTGCTGACTGAGGGCAGCATCGACATCGCGCTCACCTTCACCTATCCCGGCGATCCAGCTGATCCGCATGAACCCCTGGTGGGCGTCGAACTGCAGGAGCTGTTTGCCGACCCGACGGTGCTGGTGCTGCCGGCCAGCCATGAACTGGCGGGTGCGGCGAAGATCGATCTCAGCGCCTTCGAAGCCGAGCGCTGGATCGCCGGTTGCCCGTTGTGCCGCGGCCACCTCCTGGCGGCTTGCAGCGCCAAGGGATTCAGCCCGCGCATCGCGCACGCCACCGACAACTCGGTGGCTGTGCTGGGCCTGGTAGCCGCGGGCGTTGGCATCGCCCTGCAGCCCAGATTGGCGCTGGAGCCCTTGGAGGCACCGCCGGGCACTGTCGTCCTTGACGTCTCCGGCAACGATCGCCGAGTGCGCGCGGTGTACCTGCGCGGCTCGGCCGCAGTGCCGGCGATCGGGGCAACCCTCGAAGCGCTGCTGAAGGTGACCGCCCAGCGCCGCTGACCCGGGGGTCGCCTGTTAGGCAGCACTGCTGGCCACCCTTGAGCGGCTGACTAGCCTGGGCCAAACGGCCGAGCTGGCCTACCCCGTCCCCAACCGCGATGCCTGACCCTGGGGGCGGACGTCAACCGGCACGGCCACCCGTAGGGGTGCGGGTGGAGGTCTTGATGAGTGCTCGAAACTGGCCGGGCGAGGCCACCTTGGCACGCCTGGCAATGACCGTCGCACTGGCGCTATTGATCGGCGCCAGCGGCTGCACCGTCCCGCTGCCGGGAACCGGCGGCGCCCTACCCGGCGGCCCAGCCACCATCTACCCGCCCGGCGCCGAAGTGCCCGACCTCAGCGGCCTGCCGTCGTCCATGACTCGCGAGCAGCGCAGTACCGCTGCCCGAACCGTTACTGAGACCTGGTCACCACAGCGCACGGGCGACCTCAAAGCAGATGCCACCGCCCTACTCGCAGTCATCGCCAAGACTCCCGGTTTCGCCGACGCTGGAACATCGTCCGACGGGTCGGTGTGGGCCAGATACCAAGACGGACGCCCCCTGGTCTGGGTTCTCACCAAAGACGAAGACCCGAAGGCCCAATCACCGATGCCGACCCCCGCTCCGTCCGCGGTCGGGGTTCCTCGGCTGAGGGGGCTCGGCGGCCTCCCCCGCAGCGAGACCGCGGTCGTGCTCAATTGGAGAAACATGGCCGAGATCGTCACCAGCACGATCACGCCATGGCTGAGAGATGCCAACTACACCGTGTCCCCTGCCACCAACCGCGTCCGCGATTTGATGACGAAGATCAAAGATGTGGGCGTCCTGCACCTGGCAACTCATGGAGGGGCCAAGGTCGATGCTTCGGGCAACACCAGGTACATCCTCACCACTGATGACCTCTGGGACGGCAGCAACATGAGTGCCGAAGAGAACGCGAACTATGACGAATACGCTCAGATGATGCAGGAGGGGCTGCTAGTTCCGACGATCATTCCCGACAACATCATCACTCACAATTTCGGGGACCTCTACGTGTGGTCGATTACCTCATCCTTCGTCCAGAAATATTGGACCTTCTCCCAGGACGCCCTGATCTACTTCACGGCATGTGCCTACTTCGAGACTGTGGAGAGCGCTGAGTTCAACCTGGCCGTCAAGGCCGCAGCCGCCGACAGGAACCCCACCGTCATCGGCTGGGATCATCCAGTGGGCGTGTTTTACGCGGAGTGGATCGCGATGAAGTACTTCGCCCGGTTGCTGGGCGAGAACAGCATCGATCAGGAGAAGATCCCCCGCCGACCGTTCTCGTATCAGGACGTCTACAAGTGGATGGTGGATTCCGGCGAAGTCCACGACATCCCCATCCGCCACGCCACGCTCCTGCTTTTCGGTGAAGGCCAGCTCGTGCCTAGCATCCTCAAGTCAGCGGTGATTCACCCCGGCAAGAAGTCCTCGGTGCCGCACGCAGGCGAGCGCTACCTGGAAATCGCGGGCAGCTTCGGCCCAGACCCGGGCCCGGAGAACCGCTCGGTCACCGTCGGAGAGACCAAGTTGGAGGTATACCCCGACGGCTGGAAAGAGACCAGCATCCAAGCCAAACTGCCCCAAGACTCAGCCAGCCCCGGCAGCTACGGCGATGTCGTCGTCGAAGTCCGCGGCCACCCAAGCAACCCGGCACCACTGACCCAATGGACCGGCTACGTCTCCCAAGCCCAAGTACTCAAAGACACCCACAGCAGCGGAAAGGCTCACATCTTCTGCCCCGTGCGCCTCACCGCCGACCTCCACTTCTTCCGCGGAGCGCCCCGAACCGACCCAATGACCATTTTCTCAACCGAAGTCGAAACCACCGGCCCCTGCACCTACCGAATCTGGGGCAGTTGGAGCACCAGCGGCGAAAGACACGACCTGAGCGGATCAGGCAAGTTTCATCCCGACGACAACATCGTCGGCGGGTTCCAATCATTCACCCGCAACATCCCCAAACTGAATGCCGACAACCACGGCGACCAGCCCATCACCGTCGGCACCACCCTCACCTGGGTCAGTGACAAAACCACCGGCACCCACACCATCACCTCAAGCTCCGGCGCAACCCGCCGCATCCCAATCCACGCCGACTTCAGCGCCCTCGGCACCTACTGGAACGACCGTTCCTTCAAGCTCGACAGCAACTACGCCGCACCCACCCGAGTCAGGGACTGCAACATGGAAAACATGTTCGAATCCTGCGCCGAAACCTGGAACCTGACCCCCAAAGCGCCCATCCCCACCAAAGACACCCAGGCTTGAGGGGCCTTCTTCAGGTCGATCCGCCTAGCCCAACCAGCGCAGCAATGCGTCGCGGCAGGTGAACAGGTCGGCGACGGGGCAGAACTCGTCGTCAGCATGGGCCTTGCCGGGATCGGCCGGGCCGAAGTTCACCGCGGGCATGCCGAGAGCTGCGAAGCGGGCAACGTCCGTCCAGCCGTATTTGGCGCGAGGCTGGCCGCCGACGGCTTCGACGAACTCGACTGCGATCGGACGATCCAGACCGGGACGGGCCGCCGGCGCGAAGTCGATGAACTCAACCTCGAAACCCTCGAATACTTCGCGACAGTGCGCTTTGGCGTCGGCCTCGTCGCGATCAGGCGCGAAGCGGAAGTTCACCGTGACGGTGCAGCGATCCGGAATCACGTTGCCAGCGATGCCGCCGCTGATCGCCACCGCGTTGAGGCCTTCGCGGTAGACCAGCCCCTCGACGGCAACCTCGCGTGCAGAGTAAGCGGCTAGGCGGTTAAGCACCTCGCTGGCGTCATGAATGGCGTTGTGCCCAAGCCACGAGCGGGCAGAGTGAGCCGCCACTCCGGTGGTGGTGACCCGGCAGCGCAAGGTGCCTTGGCAGCCGCCCTCAACGGTGGCCGAGGTCGGCTCCATCAGCACCGCGAAATCGCTGGCCAGCCATTCGGGATGCTCAGCGGCGATGCGGTTCAGCGAGTTGAGTTCGGCTTCTACCTCTTCGTGGTCGTAGAAGATCCAGGTGACGTCACGGCTGGGGGCTACCAGTTGCGCGGCGCACGCCAACGCGACCGCCACGCCGCCCTTCATGTCGGCCGAGCCACGTCCATAGACACGATCACCAACGAGTCGGGACGGCAGGTTGTCAGCCACCGGGACGGTATCAAGGTGCCCGGCGATCACCACCCGTTCAGCTCGGCCCAGTTCGGTGCGGGCGATTACGGTGTCGCCATCGCGGGTCACGTTCAGGTGCGACAACTCGCGCAGCGCGCCTTCGACCAGATCAGCCAGGTGCCCCTCGTTGCCGCTCACCGATTCGACGTCGATGATCTGGCAGAACAGCTCGACCAGGTCGCCGGTCACCTCAAGGCTCATGCGGGCCAGCCTAGCGACCGGCGCCGACCGTGGACCTGAGGGCTGTGGGCGCGCCCAGGTAGGCTGGCCAGCATGACTCGACCCGCCCACGGTTGGGGTCTGGCCACCATTCACGACTCTGGTCAGATCCTCGACACCTGGTTCCCCGCCCCCGCCCTTGGCGCCGCCGCTTCGACGCAGCCGCCCCAGGGGCTGGTAGCCGCGCCCGATGCCGACCCTGATCGCGGGGTACGCACCGAGGTGCTGCTGGTCGAGATCGATCTCGACGCTCCCCCGGCCAGCGTCCCGGACGCCTACCTGCGCCTGCATCTGCTCAGCGCTCGGTTGTGCGCCCCGCGGACGATCGACCTGACCGGCCTTTTCGGGGTGCTGCCGAATGTGGTGTGGACCTCGGCCGGCCCGTGCGCGGTCGACGGCTTCGAGGACGTCCGGCTGCGGCTGCGCTCGACCCGCGGCGTCGTGACCGTCTTTGGGGTCGACAAGTTCCCGCGGATGGTCGACTACGTGCTGCCCAGCGGAGTCCGGATCGCCGATGCCGACCGGGTGCGCCTCGGCGCCCACCTGGCCGAAGGCACCACGGTGATGCATGAGGGCTTCGTGAACTTCAACGCCGGCACTCTGGGCACCTCCATGGTCGAGGGCCGGATCTCGGCTGGGGTGATCGTCGGTGACGGCTCTGATGTCGGCGGCGGCGCGTCCATCATGGGCACGCTTTCGGGCGGCGGGTCGGAGCAGATCACCATCGGTGAGCGCTGCCTGCTCGGCGCCGAATCGGGCGTCGGCATCTCGCTGGGCAATGACTGCGTGGTGGAGGCCGGGTTGTACATCACTGCTGGCACCAAGGTCAGCCTGGCGGACGGCGAAGTGGTGAAAGCCGCCGAGCTCAGCGGAAAGTCGAACCTGTTGTTCCTGCGCCATTCGATCACCGGTGCCGTGATCGCGAAGAACCGCGGCAGCATCGCCGGGGTTGAGCTCAACGCCGCGCTGCACGCCAACTAAGGCGGCCAGTGAGGTTATTCAAGGCAGTCGCGCTCACCCTGACGGCAATCATCTTGGCGGTGGCGATCGTCGCCGGCGCAGTGGTCTTGTGGTCGGGTTACCAAAAGGTGCCGCTACCGATCGAAGATCGCTGTGAGGCGAACGCCGGCGGACGCACCACGGTTGTCGACCCTGAGCAGGCCCGCAACGCGGCCGTGATCGCTGGGATGTCGATCAAGCGAGGGCTGAAACCGCGGGCGGCCAGCATCGCTTTGGCCACCGCCTATCAGGAGTCGGACATCCGCAACCTCGACTACGGGCACGCCGATTCGATTGGGCTGTTCCAACAGCGTCCGAGCAAGGGTTGGGGGACGATCGAGCAGATCATGGACCCTTGGTATGCCACCCGCTCGTTCTATCGGGAGATGGAGCGGATCAAGAACTGGGAAACCAGAGACATCAACGATGTCGCCCAGGCGGTGCAGCGCAGCGGCTATCCCGAGGCCTACCGCAAGCACGTCGATAAGGCCCGGACGCTGGCCAGCGCGCTGACCGGTGAGACTCCGGCCTCCTTCAGCTGCGTGGTCGGCAAGCCATCCGCGGCCGATGCGGCGGGCATGCGCACCTTCCTGGCCAAGACCCTCGGCGACAAAGTGAGCATCGCCACCACTGATACCGGATTGAAGGTAACCGCTCGAAGCACCCGCGACGCCTGGGCGGTCGCGCAGTTGGCAATCGCGGCCAGCGGCGATTTCGGGCTGTCCGCAGTGCAGTTGGGCGGCTACTCCTGGACGCACACGACCAGCGGTCTGGCCACGTGGGTGGGCTCCCCCACCGAGTCCACCGAAGTGAACCTGACCTTCACCCAAGCCACTCCCCGCTGAGGCCCGTCGACCCTTCGACAAGCTCAGGGAACTGAACACCAGTTGGCTGAGCCCGTCGA
>DIVW01000002.1 GCA_002428365.1 Propionibacteriaceae bacterium UBA6122 | reverse complement strand
CCCCGGCCAGCCCGGTGCCTTTCCGCCTCTCGGCGCACCGTCGGCCGTCACCGGCCAGGGCTACCCGCCGCCCGGCCAGAGCTACCCTGCACCCGGCCAGCCCTACCCGCCGCCACCGATGGGCGGACCGACCCCCTACCCGGCCCCCGGACAGCCCTTCGCAGGCCAGCCGCCAGCAGGTGCGGCCTACCAGTTCCCGGGTAGCGGCCAGCCGGTAGCGCCACCCAAGAAGGGCAGCAAGGTTCCGCTCTTCATTGGCGGTGGCGTGCTGGTGCTGATCATCGCCGTGATCATCGGCTCCTTCATGTTGCCGAATGGCGGCGCGTTCGCCCCTCCTGGCCACGCTAGTTCAGCCAAGGCCGCCGTCGAGGGCTATCTGAAGGCCCTTGCCGCCGGGGACGCCTCGGCCGCGATCGATTTCGGCGCCACCGCACCCTCGGAAACCAGTCTGCTGACTGATGAGATTCTGCAGGCTTCGAATCTGCGGGCTCCGATCACCGGCATCGTCGTCGAGGACGCCACTGGCTCGGAATCCGCCACGGTCAGCGCGTCCTATCAACTCGGCGGCGAGTCGGTCTCTGCCACTTACCTCACCGAAAAAATCGGCACCGAGTGGCGCCTGGTCAACACTGCCCGCGATCTGAACCTCTTCGGCATGGACGGCATCACCCTCACCCTTAATGGCATCGCGATCACCAACGATTCCTCACTCACGCTTTTTCCCGGGAGCTACCTGCTGGCCAGCGCGAACGATCGGCTCCAGGTCAAGGGCGGGGAGTTCGTGGTCGAATCACCCACCGATTACAACAATCCAAGCTTCAGCGTCGACCTCAGCAACAAGGGCATCACTGACGCCCGGACGGCCGCCCAGAGTCTGCTCAACTCGTGTGTGAAGCAGAAGAAGCTGGCGCCGACGGGGTGTGGCTTCTACTTGAAGCTCGACGGGAAGGCGAAGACGGTGAAATGGCGCATCAGGTCCGGCGCTGATGCGATCAAGAAGGCCACCTTCACGCAGAACTCGACTGAGCCGTATGTTGCCAAGGCTTATGTCTACATTTCCCTCGAAGCCTCCGGCACCACCACCGCGGGTCGCCGCTTCTACACAACCAGGCCCGCCTACATCAGCTCGATCCAGGCTGACCTCAGCGGGTCCACCGTTGCGGTCACTTTCAACCCCGCATAAGGAGCCACGGTTCACCGGCTAAAAGCCTTCAACATTTTCTCAGGAAGCGTTAGGGTTTGGGGCACTAGGGCTCTCCTCCCCCAAGGCGGCGAACGTGGAAACCAGCAGCAAGTTCGAAGCGACCCAGATCGAGTTGTCCCCAGACCGAAAGCAATTCTTCGGTCTGGCCGCAGCCGGTGGTCTAGCCCTCAGCGGACTGGCCACCCCCAGCCAAGCTGCCGCGGCCAGCGCCTTCCCGGCGGCACCCGTCCTGCCGTCGCATATCTCGGGCCTGTCGGGAACCCTTGATCTGAACTCATCCCTGGCCTGGCACCTGGCCCGCCGGGTGTGCCCGGCACCAACAGCTTCGATCGCCGCTCAGATTCAGAAGACCGGCTACACCAAGTGGATCGATCAACAACTTCACCCCGGTCATATCGACGACTCAACCGCGAACAAGATGATCGCCAAGCATCTGAGCTGGGCGACCAAGACCACCAAGACGGTGGACAAGGCCAGCCACGGCGAGTCCTGGCGGGCCGGCAAGGCACTGAGCATCTCGCGGACGATCCGCCAGATCTACACCAAGCGCTACCTGTTCGAGTCGATGGTCGACACCATGGGCGATCATCTCTACATCTCCGCGGACGGCAAGGCATCCTCCTTCGTCGCCTGGTTTGACTGGTCGGTGCTCCGGCGCAACGCCACCGGCAAGTATTCAACGATGCTGCAGGCGGCCATCACCCACCCGGCGATGCTGATCTATCTGGACAACCAGATGAACTCCGAGGACAACCCCAACGAAAACCTCGGCCGCGAACTCCTTGAACTGCACACCGTTGGTGTCGGCAACTACACCGAGGCAGATGTGCGCCAGTCAGCGCTGCTCCTCACCGGCCACGGCCTGGATTGGAAGACCTACAAGTACAAGTTCTACAAGTGGGATCATCACGTTGGCCCGCTCAAAATCATGGGCTTCACACACTCGAACGCGACCCGCGAGGCTGGCCCGGATGCGCTACGCAAATACCTGAGCTATTTGGCGCATCACCCGGCCACCGCTCGCCGCCTCTGCCGCCGCCTGGCCGTCCGCTACGTCAGTGACACTCCGAGTGACGCTTTAGTGAACCAGCTCGCTCAGGTCTACCTGACCCACGACACCTCGCTGGCCGCAGTCATGCGAGCGCTGTTGCTCAGCGCTGAGTTCAAGAACTCCATCGGTGAGAAATGGCGCCGTCCGCAGGAGAGCATGGCCACCATGATCAAGGTGCGCAAGCCCAAAGCGATCAAGCCAAAGGGCAAGCAATCGGGTCAGCTCTGGTCAATCACCGGGACGGTGCAGTGGTTGCTCGACACCCAGGGCCACCAGCCGCGGATGTGGCCGGTCGTCGACGGCTATCCCGACCAGGCAAAAGACTGGATGGCCACCCAGGACATGCTGGCCCACTTCGACACCGCCCACGCCCGGGTCTTCTGGAAAGACTCCGAGATTCCGGTGAAGTCCTGGGCCTCGGCCCTTGGCATCAGCGCAGGCATGACCGCCGAACGCGCCGCTGGCAAGATCACCACCAACCTGACCGGTTATCGCTGGCCTGCCGCCGACCTTGCGGTGGTCACCGCCAGGCTGCGCGGTGGCTCCACCAGCAACGTGCTCAGCTACAACCAGATCAAGTCCCGCCTGCCGGCGGCCGTCCATCTGGTCTTCTCCTCGCCCTACTTCCTGCTTCGTTGAGTAAAGGATCGACATGCCCCAATCAATGGACGAAACCCTGAGTCGTGGCGAGGCCCTGCTCCATGAGGATCTGATCACCCCCCTGCACGATCACGACGAGTCGCGGAACCGGATTCTGGCCAGGGTGGACGGCGAAACCCGGGTGCTCTCCCCCGACCAGGCCAACCAGTACGCCATCGCCGCGCGCCCCAACCTCGGCATCGACGAGGTGGAACCCGACCCCGATGGCCCCAAGGCCGGGCGCCGCGGCCTGTTCAAGGGCACCCTGATCGGGCTGGGCGGCCTGTTGGCCGCCTCGGCACTACCGCGGTATTCCTTCGCCGCCACCGGTGGCGATCTGCTGATCTGTGTGTTCCTGCGCGGCGGCTTCGACGGCTTGTCGGCCGTCGGCCCGGTGGGCGATTCCAGCTATACCAAGGCCCGCGGCGAGCTGGCCATCACCACCAAGAACAAGGGCAAGCCGCTGGGTACGAAGTACCTGCTGAACCCGAACCTCGGCGCCCTGGCCCCGCTGTGGGGTGCCCACGAAATGGCCGTCGTCCTGGGCGCCGGGCATCCCGACGTCTCCCGCTCCCACTTTGAAGACCAGGCGATGTGCGAGCGGGCCGCTGCGGCCAACGTTCGCTCCGGCTGGTTGGGTCGCCATATCGCCACGTCCTCGGCAACTTCGGGCACCTTCCGCGCGATCACGATCGGCTCGCGGGTGGTGCTGTCGTTGACCACCACTGCCCACCAGTCATTGGCCATGTCGACCGTGGAGGATTTCGATCTGTGGGCGCCGTGGAATGGTCGCGAAACGCTGATCAGTGACCTGACCAAGCTGTACGGCAATGCTGGCGGCGTGATGGAAACCCAAGTGAAGGGCACCCTAGACGCGGTCAACAGCCTCAAGAAGCTGCGTGAGTCCACCTACAAGCCGACCAACGGCGCCAAATACCCCAACACCAGCTTCGGCCGCGGCATGAAGGACATTGCTCGCCTGACCAAGGCCGGGATCGGGCTGGAAGTGGCCTGCATCGACTACGGCGGTTGGGACTTGCATCAGAACTCCGGTGCGCTCTACCAATCCAGCGGCGCCTTTGCCTCGATGGCCAAGGATCTGGCTGGCAGCATTGCCGCGCTGCGCACCGACCTGGGCACCACCCGCTGGAAGAGCGTGACCTTGGTGACCATGAGCGAGTTTGGTCGCCGGGTTTCGGTGAATGGCGATGGCGGCACCGACCACGGCCACGGCAACGTCCAGTTCATCATGGGCGGCTCGATCAAGGGCGGGATCTACGGGTCGATGCCCACCCTCAGCAAGGGCAACCTCACCGATGGGGACGTGCCGATCACCACCGACTACCGCCAGGCGCTCTCCGAAGTGGTCAGCAAACGGCTCAACAACGCCAACGTCAGCGAGGTCTTCCCCGGCTTCACGCCCGGCGCAGCCCTGGGCGTGGCCTGAGGACGGGCCTGCACTGGCACTCCAGTCTTGCCGCCGATGGCCCCGCCCCAGTTGGACAACGTTGGCCACTCCCGGCCTAAGGTGATGGAGTCCTGCCCGCAACGGAAGGCCTTACCGGTGTTCGAAGCCCTGCGTACCCCAGCAGTAGCCCTTACCACTTTGGCATTGGCGCTGACTTTGGCCACGCCAAGCTCAGCCAAGACCCTCACCTCCTCCGGTGATCCGGTGACCAATACCGCCGGTCAGACTTTCAAGGTGTTAGCGCATCGCGGCGGAGCAAGCCAATGGCCGGAGAACTCGTTGGAGGCTTACACCGGCGCAGCTGAGGCAGGCTATGACGGCATCGAAACCGACATCCTGTTCACCGCCGACGACAAAGCGGTAATGAGCCACTACGACAAGCTGCCCTCCCGCTGCACTCAGGCTGGCACCCGCATTCACACCATGACCTTGGCGCAGGTGCAGCTGGTGCGCTGCGAAGACCACAGCGGGAACATGACCGTCCCGATTCCCACCTTCACCGACCTCGTCGGCGTGCTGAAGGCCCACCCTGAGGTGTGGTTGACCCTCGACATCAAGGCCTACTCCGGGCAATCCGCCGCCGGCAAGCGGGCCTACGCCACTTGGGCCACCAAACTGGTACTACAAAACGGTCTGCTCAATCGCACCCGCCTGCTCAGCTTCAACTTCGACAAGGCGCTGCCAGCGATCCGCAAGGTGGCGCCGAAGGCCTACGTCCTGGCCTATGACCACAACGGCTTCGACTACGACCGGGTACGGCTGGCCGACAAGCTCGGCGCCACCGCCTACGGCACCGAGGCGAAGTACACCTCGGTCAATCTGGCCCAATTCGTCCGCGCCAGGGGCCTGGAGTTGGTGCCGTGGAGCGTGTCGACCAGCCAGGGCCAGGCGATGGCCATCTACTACGGCCCCAAGACGTTCTGGTTCATGACCGACAGCCCGGCTGCGATGGCCACCCGACTCACCTCGGGGGCGGCGAAGCTCAATTGGGCAGCAAGCGACAACGTGACCGTCCTGGCGAAGCCCGTGACTGTGAGTAAGGGCACCTACCAGGCCAAACGCAACCATTACCCCAAGGTGTTGGGCAATGCGGTTCCCAGTTCGAAACTGGCGGCGCTGCAGACGGTGAACCTGGCCGTGACCGTCACCAAGGGCCCGTCGAAGAACTACCTCTACACCGCGGCACGCTCCTCGGCCTCAGCCAGCACCAAGAAGCGCGCGCTGCCGAAGGGCACCGCCACTATCTACGTCTCAGTTCCGGTCGGGGACGCGGGCAAACTGCGCATCCGCACCTCGAAGAAGACCAAGCTGACGGTGAAAGTGATCGGCTACACCAATCAGGTCTTCACCGAGGCGCCCCCAGTGGACACCACTGGTAGCTAGACCAGCCGGGGTTGACCGGACGGCTCAATCGCCGCGGTTGTAGGCGAACATTCGCCAATTGGCCGGCCCCGGGCGCAGCACCACCCAATGACAGTTACCGAGGCCGTGGAAAGACCAGGCGGCGGAGTAATCCAGCCCCATCAGTAGCAGCGAGGCCACCCTGGTGGTCAGGCCATGCCCGACGATCAACAGCACTTCGTCATCCCCGGCGGCGGTGGCCCGCTCGACCAGGGCGTCGGCAACTCGGCGGCCAGCGGCGGTGGCCGTCTCCCCCGTGGCCGAATGCAGCCCATCCTTGCCCGCGACCAGTTGGCCCCAAAGTTCCGGATCAGCCGCGCCGATTTCGGTCGGAGTGAGGCCAGCCCAGCTGCCCACGTTGATCTCCTGCAGCCGGGAGTCAAACTCCACCGGCAGCTTGAGTTGCTCAGCGATGATGCGGGCAGTGTCGGCCGCGCGCTGCAGATCAGAACTGGCCATCCGAGTGATGCCCAGACTGCCGAGGCGCTCGGCAACCGCACGGGCCTGGGCGATGCCCACCGAATTCAGTGGCACATCAGCCTGGCCCTGAAACCGGCCGGCGTCGTTGTAATCGGTCAGGCCGTGCCGGAGCAGGATGACCTGACGAGCGGTCATTCGCCGATGCCGCTAGGTTCCAGCTCGCCCAACTCAATCGAGGGGCAGTCTTTCCACAGCTTTTCCAGCGAATAGAGCGTGCGCTCCTCACTGTGCTGGACGTGCACCACGACATCCACGTAGTCCAGCAGCACCCACCGCTTCTCACGGTCACCTTCACGCCTGGCGGGTCGGCGTCCGACTTTGAGCAGGGCTTCCTCGACACCGTCCACTACGGCACCGACCTGGCGTTCGTTGGTCGCGGTCAGAACCAGGAAGATGTCGGTGATAGCCAATCGCTCCGACACGTCGAAGGCGACCGGATCGAGCGCCTTCTTCGCCACCGCGGCCTTCGCAGCAAGAATGGCAAGTTCGACGGCCTCGGGTACGGCACTCACAGATCGGCTCCTGTTCGGTAAAGACCACGCTTGGCGATGTACTGCACGATGCCGTCCGGCACCAGATACCAAATCGGCAGCCCTTGGGCCACCCGGTCACGGCAGGCTGTCGAGCTTATCGACAACGCCGGCACTTCCAACAATGTGACCTTGTCCTCAGGCAGATGGGTGATGTCGTCGGCACCCAGATCGACCCCTGGGCGCGACACCCCGACGAAGTGGGCCAGATCGAACAACTCATCGACTCCCTTCCAGGTGAGGATGCGGCTAAGCGCGTCGGCCCCGGTGATGAAGTAGAGCTCGATTTCGGGTCCGCGGAGCGCGCGAACGTCCTTCAACGTGTCCACGGTGTAGGTCAGACCGGGCCGCTCGATATCCACCCGGCTCACCGAGAAGTGCGGGTTGGACGCGGTGGCGATGGTGGTCATCAGGTAACGGTCTTCTGGCTGGGAGACCTTCTTGCCCACCTTTTGCCACGGCTGGCCGGTGGGCACAAACACCACTTCATCGAGGTTGAACCGGGCCTGAACTTCGCTGGCCGCCACTAAGTGGCCGTGGTGGATCGGGTCGAAGGTGCCGCCCATCACGCCCAGTCGGAGCCGCCGAGTGCCCTGAGCTGACCAGACGATCGGAGTTTCGCTCATCTAGGGACGGACCTTCCCGAACATGGCGGACTCCAGCGCCCAGCCTGTGCCGGATCCTATCGGACCCGCCCTGAGCCCGCCCGCGCTCACCCCCAGTTCCCTGAGCCCGTCGAAGGGTCCCTGAGCCTGTCGAAGGGTCCCTGAGCCTGTCGAAGGGTAAGCCTCAGCCGCGAATCTGACCGGCGCCGTCGATGACGTATTTGGTCGAGGTCATCTCCGGCAGCGCCATCGGGCCGCGGGCGTGCAGCTTCTGAGTCGAGATACCGATCTCGGCGCCGAAGCCGAACTCGCCGCCATCGACGAAGCGCGAGGACGCATTGACCAGTACTGCAGCAGCGTCCACCTCGGCCACGAAGCGCTCAGCCGCGCGGCGGTCGTCGGTGATGATCGTTTCGGAGTGCCCGGTGGTGTAGCGGCGAATATGGGCCAGGGCTGAGTCAATGGAGTCAACGATGTCGCAGGCCAGATCCAGGGAGAGGTACTCCCCCTCGAATTCAGCTTCATCGGCTGGCACCACCACGTCGGAGTAGGCCACCACCGCCGGCGTCCCATGCACCGTCACCTCTGCGGCAGCCAACGCCGCCAGCGCCTTGGGCAGAAACACCGGCGCGATATCGGCATGCACCAACAACGTCTCCAGCGAATTGCAGACACTGGGTCGCTGCACCTTGGCGTTCAACATGATCTGAATCGCCATTTCATGGTCGGCCGACGCATCCACGTACAGGTGACAGTTGCCGGTACCGGTCTCGATCACCGGCACCTTTGAACCCTCGACCACCGCATTGATGAGCCCGGCGCCACCGCGCGGGATCAACACGTCCACCAACCCACGCGCGGCCATCATCTCGGCGGTCACCTCACGACCACCCTCAACCAGCTGGACGGCCTCGCGGGGCAACCCCACCGCAGCCAACCCATCCTGCAGGGCCGCAGTAACCGCCAGGTTGGAGTTGATCGCCGAGCTCGAACCACGCAGCAGGGCGGCATTACCAGACTTCAAGCAGATACCGCCGGCATCGGCGGTCACGTTGGGGCGAGCCTCATAGATGATGCCGACCACCCCCAGCGGCACCCGCACCTGGCGCACCCGCACCCCGTTGGCGTTGGTCCAGCCGCGCACCACATCGCCAACCGGATCGGGCAGCCCCGCCAGGGAACGCAACCCATCGACCATGCCAGCGATGCGGGCCGAGGTGAGGGTGAGTCGGTCAACCAACGAATCCGAGGTGCCGGACGCCCGAGCTGCGGCCACGTCGCGGGCGTTGGCCTCGAGAACCACTGCCGCGGCAGCGGCCAAGGCGTCGGCCATCGCGTGCAGCGCGGCGTCCTTGGTGGCCCGGTTGAGTGTGGCCAGCGTGCGGCTGGCGTCCTTGGCCAGGAGTGCTTGGTCGGCGAAAGTCATGCCGCCCAGGATACCGACCGGCCCCGGCCCAGGCTCGGGGGTGACCACCACGGGCCAGCCTGCGCTCAGGCGACCGGCGTCAACTCGGGTTCCGGGAAGAAGGCCCGCAGCCCCAGCCGGCGCAGGCCCCACCAGAGCACATTGAATGTGGTGATGAACACCGCCACGCTGGCGGCAATGATTGTGCCTGGCTCGGGCACCAGGAAGGCCCAACTAACCCACAACAGTTGGTTGACCACCGCTAACGTCAGAAACAGCGGCGAGACGCCCTCGACTGAGGGTGATCGGACCAACTCCACGCTTTGAGCCACGTTCACCGCGGTGCCGGGGATGAGCACGACGGCACCGAAGGCGATCGAGCCGAAGGCCAGATCGGCACCAATTACCACCACAGCGGCCACCACCGCCGGGGCCAGCACCCGCAGCAGGCTCAGGCCGCGGCTGCGACACATCAACACCAGGATCGGCACTGTGGTCGCCAATCCAAAGGCATTGGTGACGATCATGTTGAGCTGGCCGATCAGCACCCCATGCAGACCCCAACTCAGGTTCAGCACCAACAGCGCCTGCCACGCCAACAGCGAGACCCCTTCGGTGTGCCGGGTGCGAATCAAATGCACCAACTGCGGCAGGCCCAGCAGGATGCCGACCGCCGCGGCCACCCAGCCCAGCGCGTCGACCAGACTCATAGCTTCTTCTTCGTCCTCTTGACGATCAGGTCGTCACGATGGACGACTTCCCGGTCGAAGTGCTCGCCAAGGCTCTCGGCTAGCTCTTTGGTGCTGCGGCCGATCATCGCCGGGAGCTTGTCGGCATCGAAGTTGACCAGCCCTCTGGCCACCACCTGGCCAGTCTGGCTGACCAGCTTCACCGGGTCGCCCGCCTCGAACTGGCCACGAACTTCGACGATGCCGGCGGGCAGCAGCGAGGCCTTGCGCTCGGTGACCGCTTTCACCGCACCGGGGTCAAGCACCAGCTCGCCCTGGGTTACCGAGGCATAGGCCAGCCACATCAGCTTGCGAGACCGCCGCTTGCCGGTGGGAAGGAACAGGGTGCCGACCGGCTCACCGGCCAGCGCCGCGGTGGCGTCCTGCGCCGCGGCGAGCACCACCGGAATGCCCGAGGCGGTGGCGATTCGGGCGGCCTGCAGCTTGGTGGTCATGCCACCAGTGCCGATCGCCGCTCCCTGGCCGTCGGTGTCGACGTCCAACTCATCGATATCGGCCACCACCGAGATCCGCTCGGCCCCTGGCGTTGAGGGGTGCGCGGTGTAGAGCGAGTCGACATCGGAGAGCAGCACCAACGCGTCGGCCCCCACCAGGTGGGCCACCAGGGCAGCCAGTCGGTCGTTATCGCCGAAGCGGATCTCGTGGGTGGCCACCGTGTCGTTCTCGTTCACGATCGGCACCACCCCGAGCTCCAGCAGCTTGGTGAAGGTACGCAGCGCGTTGCGGTAGTGGTCCTGCCGGGCCACGTCCTCGACCGTCAACAGGACCTGGCCGACGGTCAGGCCGTGGCGGCCAAAGAAGGTGCCGTAGTGGCCGACCAACAGGCTCTGCCCGACCGCAGCGGCGGCCTGCTTACTAGCCAGATCGGCCGGACGGCGCTTCAGCTTCAGCGGCTCCATGCCGGAGGCCATCGCGCCGGAGGAGACCAACACGACGTCCTGGCCACGCTCGCGGACCGCAGCCAGCGATTCCACCAGCCGCTCCAGTAGGGACGGATCCAGGGCGCCACGGGCGTCGGTGAGCGAAGATGAGCCGACCTTGACCAGCAGTCGGCGCGCACCAGTGATCTGTTCGCGCAGCCCCTCAGTCATCGAGGTCGTCCCCAGTCAAGCCGGTCGTGGCCAGGCGGGTGTGCTTCTCGGCTTCAGCCTCGGCGGCCTTGTGGGCGTGGTATTCCGCATCCAAAGCGCGGCGACGCTTGGCCGCCGGACGCTCCCCTGCCAGCCGCTGGTCCTCACCGCGGCGGGCCAGGATCTCGGCCCCGGTCTCGATTTGGGGAGCAAAGTCGAACACCACCGGGTTATCGCCGGCGCCAATCGCGACCGCATCGCCAGCCAGGGCACCGAAGGCCAGCAACTCATCCTCCACACCCAAGCGGGCGAACCGATCAGCCAGGTAGCCGACCGCTTCGGGGTTGCTGAAGTCGGTCTGCTTCACCCAGCGTTCGGGCTTATCCCCACGGACCCGCCAAACAAAGCCGCCTTCACCGTCGGATTCCCTCGCGACGCTGAACTCCGGACCGCTACCGGCCACCGGGGTGGGCCTGATCACGATTCGCTTGGGGGCAGGAGCCGGTGCTGCGGCACGACGCGCGGCCACCAGTTCGGCCATGGAGAACTTCAACGCGTTCAAGCCCTCACCGGATTTGGTGGAGATCCGGAACACCGGCAGGTTTCGCGCTTCGAGGTCGGCCATCACCAACTCGGCCAGTTCGGCTGCATCGGGAACGTCCACCTTGTTCAAGGCCACCATTCGTGGACGGTCTTCCAGCCCACCATGAGCTACCAGCTCAGCCTCAATCACGTCCAGGTCGGTTAGCGGATCGCGTCCGGGGTCGTAGGTGGCACAGTCGATGACGTGGACGATGGCCTGACAGCGTTCGATGTGCCGCAGGAAGTCGTGGCCAAGACCGCGGCCCTCACTGGCACCTTCGATCAGCCCGGGCACGTCGGCGACGGTGAAGGTGACCTCGCCGGCCACCACCACACCAAGGTTGGGCACCAGCGTGGTGAACGGGTAGTCGGCGATCTTGGGCCGGGCGCGTGAAATCGCTGCGATCAGCGACGACTTGCCCGCGCTGGGGAAGCCGACCAGGCCGATATCGGCCAACACCTTCAGTTCGAGCTTGATCTTGCGGCTTTCGCCCTCTTCGCCGAGCAGGGCGAAGCCCGGGGCTTTGCGGGCCGCCGAGGCCAGCGCGGAGTTACCCAGCCCGCCGCGCCCGCCAGCCACGATGACCGCCTCAGCCTGGGCGCCGACCAGATCGGCGAGCAGTTCGCCGGTTTCGGCGTCGGAGACGATCGTGCCCACCGGCACGGGCAGGATGACGTCTTCGCCATTGGCGCCGTTGGCGTAGTCACCCTTACCGGGCTGGCCATTGGCCGCGCGGCGCACCGACTGGCGGTGGTATTCCACCAAGGTGGTCAAACCGTCATCGACGCGCAGGATAACCGAGCCGCCGTTGCCGCCGTTGCCGCCGTCCGGCCCACCAAGTGGTTTGAACTTCTCCCGGTGCACCGAGGCACAGCCGTGGCCCCCGTTGCCAGCAGCAACGGTCAGAACCGTCTCATCAACGAAAGAGGGAATGGCCACCAGGAACTGCCTTGCCGTAGGGATGTCGACGAACACGCCGCCATCGAAGTTTAGTGCTGGAAAATGCAAGAAGGACGGCCCGCAGGCCGTCCTTCTTGGATGTCTTGACTACTCGGCGTCCGCGAGGGCGATGTTGATGACCCGTCGACCTCGACGGGTACCGAACTCGACCTTGCCTGCGCGCAGCGCGAACAAGGTGTCATCGCCACCACGACCGACACCGTCGCCCGGATGGAAATGAGTGCCGCGCTGGCGGACCAGAATCTCGCCGGCGTTCACCTGCTGGCCGCCGAAACGCTTGACGCCGAGGCGCTGCGAGTTCGAGTCGCGACCGTTACGGGAGGCCGATGCGCCCTTTTTATGTGCCATTTCTGAACCCTCAGCCCTTGATCCCGGTGACCTTGACCTGGGTGTACCGCTGGCGGTGACCCTGGCGCTTCATGTAGCCGGTCTTGTTCTTGAACTTGATGATCTTGATCTTGGGACCCTTGGTCTCGCCAAGCACCTCGGCGGTGACGTTGACCTTGCCGAGCTCGTCAGCATCGGTGGTGATCTTGTCGCCATCGACCAGCATCAGCGCAGTCAGAGCGAGGCTGTCACCAGCCTTGCCTTCGATCTTGTTGATCTCGAGGACGTCGCCAACCGCCACCTTGTACTGGCGGCCACCACTGCGCACGATCGCGTACACGCCTGACCCACTTCCTAAGCTCCGTATGACCAGCGCCCACCCCGTGAAGGTTGGAACTCGCTGTTAGGTAATGCTCGCGCGCAACAAAAAAGGCGCGGCAAACACCGATGGATAAGAATACGGGTCGGGGCTGGCAAGGGTCAAACCGGCCCTGCTGAACCGTCCCCGCTGGTGAGGTGGGCAACTCGTCCAACCCCTACCGCGAAGACTATCCTCTGGCCCACCGCTGGATTTTTGGGGGACGAAGTGACCTGGGCATTTTGGCTGACCACCCTGATCGTCGTCGCGACCCCGGGCACCGGTGCGGTCTACACCATCTCGGCCGGGCTGGCCAGGGGCACCCGCGCCGGGCTGATTGCAGCCTTCGGCTGCACCTTGGGGGTAGTGCCCCACATGGTGGCCGCTATCACCGGCCTGGCCGCGATTCTGAACTCCAGCGCGGTGGCTTTCGCCGCGCTGAAGTGGGCCGGGGTCGCCTACCTGCTCTATCTGGCATGGACGACCTTCCGCGACCACAGCGATCTCACCCAGGACAGCGCCGGGGCCACGCCCGAGTCGTTCTGGACAGTGATTCGCACGGCCATCCTGATCAACCTGCTCAACCCGAAGCTGACGATCTTCTTCTTTGCCTTCCTGCCCCAGTTCGTGCCCACCACCGGAGGGGAGGCCACGTTGTCGATGATCTGGTTGAGCCTGGCGTTCATGGCGGTGACCTTCGTGGTGTTCGCCGGCTACGGCCTATTCGCTGCCACCATGCGCGAACAGGTCTTGCAGCGGCCGCCGGCGGTGGCCTGGTTGCGGCGCACCTTCGCGGCCACCTACGTCCTGCTGGCTGGACGCTTGGCCCTGCAGGAGCACTGAGGCGCCGCGGCCCCAGGGTGTTCAGCCGCGATGTCCGATTCCCGCTAGCAACGGCGGTCCCGGCCTGTCAGGCTGGGATTCATGGATTTCGAACAGCGCTACCGAGCGGTCTGTGCCAGAGACGTCCGCTTCGATGGCGCTTTCATCCTGGCCGTGCGCACCACCGGGATCTACTGCCGTCCGTCCTGCCCAGCCCGTACCCCGAAGCCGGGAAACGTGGAGTTCTTCGCCACCGCTGCCGCGGCTCACGAGCACGGCTATCGCGCCTGCAAACGTTGTCTGCCAGACGCCGTCCCCGGATCGCCTGATTGGAATCTGCGCAGCGATGCCGCCGCCCGGGCGATGCGGCTGATCGCCGACGGCGTCGTTGAACGCGAAGGCGTCACCGGCCTGGCCAGCCGCCTGGGCTACACCACTCGCCATCTGAACCGGTTGCTCATTGCCGAGATCGGCGCCGGACCGTTGGCACTGGCCAGGGCGCATCGGGCCCAGACTGCCCGAGAGCTACTGGTCGCCACGGCACTCCCGATAGCCGAGGTGGCCTATGCCGCCGGGTTCGGGAGCCTGCGCCAGTTCAACGACACCATCGCTGCGGTCTATGCCCTCACGCCCTCCGAACTGCGGAGCAGGCGCCGTGAAGTCGCCGACCTCGATTCCCCGGCCCCGAACGGCTGGACGACGCTGTCCTTGCGGGTGCCGGTACGCGAGCCGTTCGACGCCGCCGGGGTGTTCACCTGGCTGGCCCTGCGGGCCCTACCAGGGGTGGAGGACGCTGACGGCGCGCACTACCAGCGCACGCTGCTGCTGCCCGGCGGGCCAGCCTGGTTCGTCGTCGAGCCAGCCGAGGGCGGGTTGCGCCTGCGGGCCGGGCTGAGCCGAACCGCCGATCTGAACGCGCTGATCTTCCGGGTGCGTCGCCTCTTCGATGCCGATGCCGACCCGGTCGGCATCGACCAGGCGCTGGCAGCAGAACCCGCCTTGGCCGAGGCGGTCGCCCGCACCCCAGGGATCCGGCTTCCGGGTGCGGTGGACGCTGCTGAGCTGCTGGTGCGCACCGTGATCGGCCAGCAGATTTCGGTGGCCGCAGCCCGCACCCACCTCACTCGGCTAGCCGAGCGGGCGGGGCAGTCACTGCCCGAGGCTCCAGCCGGGTTGAACCGGCTCTTCCCCACCCCGGCGGCCATCGCCGAGTACGGTCGCGAGGTACTCACCGGGCCGCGGGCCCGGATCGAGAATCTGCTGCGCCTGGCCGAACGGCTGGCCAATGGCGAACTCAGCCTCAGCTTCGCCGACGATTGGGCCGACCAGCGCCGCCGGCTGCTCGCCGAGCCCGGCATCGGCCCCTGGAGCGCCGACTATCTGGCGATGCGGGTGCTCGGCCACCCCGACGTGTTGCCCCTCGGCGATGTGGCGCTGCGCACCGGCGCCCGTCGGCTCGGCCTACCCCACGACCCAGCAGCGCTGGCGCAGTGGGGGCAGACCGTCTCACCTTGGCGCTCGTATGCCAGCCTGTACCTGTGGCGGGCCGCAGGTCTGCCCACACCAAAGGAGAACCGATGAAACTCACCACTTTCACTACCCCAGACGGGCCATTCACCGTGCTGGCCGAGGACGGCGTGGTGTGGGCCTCCGGCTGGACCGAAGCGGCCGAAGAAGTAGTGGATCGGGTTCGGCCGGAGGACCGTCCGGACGAAGTTGCGACGGTGGCGCCCTCAGACCCGGGGTTCGCTGACATCGCTGAGGCGCTCCGGCGCTACTACCTCGGCGAGCCGGGCGCTATCGCTGCGGTGCCGGTGCGCCAGTTCGGCACCGATTTGCAGCTGGCCGGTTGGACAGCACTGCGCAACATCCCAGCGGGCGCGCCGCTTAGCTACGCCGACTTCGCCGCCGCCTTGGGCCGTCCGACCGCAGTCCGGGCCGCGGCCAGAATCTGCGCTCGCAATGCACCCGCGCTGTTCGTGCCCTGCCATCGCGTGATCCGTGGCGACGGCAGCCTCGGCGGCTTCGCCTGGGGCCTGGACGTGAAGCGCTCACTGCTGGCCCGCGAGGCCCACCAGGCTGCCCCTTCGACAAGCTCAGGGAACTGAACCTCAAGTTGGCTGAGCCCGTCGAAGCCCCAAGGCCGACCCTTCGACAAGCTCAGGACAGGCAAGCTCAGGGAACTGAACTCAAGTTGGCTGAGCCCGTCGAAGCCCCAAGGCCGACCCTTCGACCCTTCGACAAGCTCAGGGAACTGAACTCAAGTTGGCTGTGCCCCACTCAAGTTGGCTGAGCCCGTCGTAGCCCCTAGCTGAGCGAGGAAATGAAGCCGGTCACCGACCGGATCAGGAGCCGCTCCCGCTCAGCTATCGCGTCCGCACCGGTGGTGGCGGTGGGTGCCATCGAGTGCCCGGCCCCAGGCAGGGCAACCAGGCCGACGTCGACACGCTCGGTCGCAGCCAGCGCCGTCGTGAGTTCGTCGGCGGTACCGAAAGTGTCCTTCTCCCCTTGCACAATCAGCGTGGGCGCACCGGCAGCGACCAACTCCTCCAGGCGGGATTTGGTCGGTTGGCCGGGCGGATGCAGCGGGAAGGAGAGCAGCACCAGACCAGCCTGGCCGGCAGCGAAGCCGCGGCAGGCCGTGCGGGCCCCGGCGCTGTGGCCACCGGTAACCAGCGCCAACTCAGGCCAACGCCGCGACGCGGCGGCCAATGCCACCGTCCAGGCCCGATCCAGACCGGGCTTTGAGCTGTAGATCTTGCGTCCGGCCACCTTGTACGGCTGCCGAAAGCAGACCACCGTCACACCGAGGGCGGGCAGGCGCTGCGCCAACAGGGTCAGATCCCAGCCGTCGATATCGCCACCAGCGCCGTGACCGAGCAGCAGCACCGCGGCTGGCTCCTCAGCCTCATCGACGACCATCTCGGCCGGACCATCGGGGGTTTCGAGGGTGGCGATGCTCATGGCCCCAGTCTGGCAGCGCCGCCGGGTCAGGGGGTCGTGGCATGCTGAGCGGGTACGCACAAGCCAGGAGCCGCCATGGACTTCTACAACATCTACCAACACGGGTTCGCCCGGGTAGCCGCCTGCACCGGGCCGATCAAGCTGGTTCAGCCGCAGCTGAACGCCGAAGCCGCCCTGATTCAGGCGCAACAGGCCGCCGAAGCTGGCGCTTGCCTGGCGCTCTTTCCTGAGCTGAACCTCACCGGCTATTCCATCGAAGACCTGCTGCTTCAGGACACCGTGCTGGCCGCCGTCGAGGACGCCCTGGCCTGGCTGGTGCCCCAAACCGTCGACCTGGGCTGCGTGTTGATCGTCGGTGCCCCCTTGGCCAGCCTGAACCGGGTCTACAACTGCGCGGTGGTGATCTACCGCGGCCGGGTGCTCGGGGTGGTGCCCAAGTCGTATCTGCCCACCTACCGGGAGTTCTACGAAGCCCGCCAAATCGGCCGCGGCGACGATGTGACCGGCGAAATCCGGGTTGCCGGGCAGGACGTGCCCTTCGGCTCCGACCTGCTGTTCGCTGCCGAGGATGTGCCGGGGCTGGTGCTGAACGTGGAGATCTGCGAAGACATGTGGGTGCCGATCCCACCCTCGGCTGAGGCCGCGCTGGCCGGGGCGACCGTGATCGCGAACCTGTCCGGCAGCCCCATCACGGTCGCCAAGGCCGAAGAACGCAAGCTGCTGTGCGCCTCCGGCTCTTCGCGGCTGTTGTGCGGCTACCTCTACGCCGCTGCCGGGGAGGGCGAATCGTCCACCGACCTGAGCTGGGACGGCCAAACCCTGATCTACGAAAACGGCACCCTATTGGCCGAATCGGAGCGCTTCCCCGAGGGCCCGCGCACCTCGATGGCCGATCTGGATCTCGGCACCCTGACCCAGGAGCGGCTGCGCCAAGGCACCTTCGACGACAACCGCCGCACCCACGCCGAGCGCACCGGCGAATACCGCACCGTCAGCTTCGTCCTGGCCCCACCCCCTGGCGATCTGGGGTTACTCCGGGAGGTGGCGCGCTTCCCTTTCGTGCCAGCTGATCCGGCCCGCCTGGCTCAGGACTGTTTCGAGGCCTACAGCATTCAGGTCGCTGGCCTGGAGCAACGGCTGCGCGAGATCGGCCAACCCAAGATCGTCATCGGAGTCTCTGGTGGGCTGGATTCCACCCATGCGCTGATCGTGGCCGCCCGCGCGATGGATCGGCTGGGGCGCCCGCGCACCGACATCCTGGCCTACACGATGCCTGGCTTCGCCACCAGCGAGCACACCCGCAATAACGCCACTGCCCTGGCTACTGCCCTTGGTGTCAGCTTCGCTCAACTCGACATCACCGAGACCGCGAAGCTGATGCTGGACAACCTTGACCACCCGTTCAGCGAAGGCGAGTCCGTCTACGACGTGACCTTCGAGAACGTCCAGGCCGGGCTGCGCACCGATTACCTGTTCCGGCTGGCCAACCACCGCGGTGGCATCGTGTTGGGCACCGGTGACCTTTCGGAGTTGGCGCTGGGCTGGTGCACCTACGGAGTGGGCGATCAGATGAGCCACTACAACGTCAACGGCGGCGTGCCCAAGACGTTGATGCAGCACCTGATTCGCTGGGTTATCTCCTCGGCCTTGTTCGATCGGGCGGTAGGCGAGACGCTGCAATCGATCCTGGACACCGAGATCACCCCGGAGTTGGTGCCGGTCGGCGTTGGTGAGACGCCCCAGTCAACCCAAGCCCAGATCGGTCCCTACGCGCTGCAGGATTTCAATCTGTTCCATGTGTTGCGCCGGGGCATGAAGCCGTCCAAGATCGCCTTCCTGGCCTGGCACGCCTGGCGCGATGCGGCGGCCGGCAACTGGCCCGAAGGCTTCCCTGCCGATGAGCGGACGGCCTACGACCTGGCGGAAATCAAGAAGTGGCTAGGGGTTTTCGTCAGCCGCTTCTTCGGCTTCGCCCAGTTCAAGCGCTCCGCACTGCCGAACGGCCCCAAGGTGGTTCGGGGCGGCTCGTTGAGCCCACGCGGTGATTGGCGAGCGCCCTCCGACACCACAGCCCGGTTGTGGCTAGCCGATCTGACCAACGTTCCTGATTGACCAGAGTTCCCGACTGACCCGAGTTCCCGACTGACCCGACGTCCCCAATCACCAGGACAGGACCAGCTAATGCGAACAGTTACCAGTCGCCATCGCCGCGAGGTTGACTCCTCGGTCGCTGCTATCGACCACCGGTTCTCCCGGTTGGGCACCGAGGCCGATGACCTTTGGCCGAGCGAGTTGTGGTTCCCGATGCGCCTGGACTCCTCACCGGATGCGGGCGGCAGCGGCGGCCACGGTCCGGTGCGCTACCACTGCAGCGCTAGGGAGCCCGAGAACGTGACCTTCACTTTCGACTCAGTGTTCGGGTCGACGCGCTGGGTCGGCTGGCACCGCTTTCACGTCCAGGCCACCACCGAGGGCGCCTTGGTCGAGCACCTGATCGAGTTGGAGCTACCCACCTGGCAGTACCTGCAGTGGAAGGTGTTGGTCGAACCACTTCACGACGCGCTGATCGAGAACCTGTTCGAGAAAGCCGCCCGGCTCTCCCCCACCCCGAACTGGTCGGGGTGGGTTCGACTGCTGCGGCGATTAAGACCAGCTATCCGCGGCGATCAGTCCTGATCGAGTACCGGTTCGGTGACAACCTGCTCGGCTGCGGCCGGTGCCGCGTCGACCGGCTGAAACTCAACAACCGGTAGGACGACGGGGCTCGCCTCAATCGGCAGCGTCTCGGGCACGGGATGCCCGCTGTTGGGCTGCTCAGTGTTGGGCTGATCCGTGCTGGCCGTCGGCTCTTCAGCCTTGGGCTCGGCTTTACGGCTACGCGAGGCCCGCCTCGGCGTCGAGCTGGTGCTCTTGGCCACCACAGCAGCACCCTTGGCCGCCGAACCGCTACGGCGCTTGGCATCCCGGTCGCCACCATCAGCCGGAGCCTGGGAGGCCACCGGCGCGTCGTGGACGTGGTAGCCGCGGCCCTTGCAGGTCTCACAGGCCACCGTGAACGCCTCGGCCAAACCGGTGCCGATCTTCTTTCGAGTCATCTGCACCAGACCCAACGAGGTGACTTCAGCCACCTGATGGCGGGTGCGATCGCGTCCCAGGCACTCAACCAGCCTGCGCAACAGCAATTCGCGGTTGGCCGGCAGCACCATGTCGATGAAGTCGATCACGATGATGCCGCCGATGTCGCGCAATCGCAGCTGGCGAACGATCTCCTCAGCCGCCTCCAAGTTGTTGGAGGTGACGGTGGCTTCCAGATTGCCAGTGGTGCCGGTGAACTTGCCGGTGTTGACGTCTACGACAGTCATCGCCTCGGTGCGGTCGATGATCAGCGAGCCACCTGAAGGCAGGAACACCTTGCGTTCCAGCGCCTTGGCCACCTGCTCATGGACGCGGAAGTTCTCGAAAAGGTCGCCCTTGCCGGCCCGGTCCCAACGCTCCATTCGGCTCGCCATATGCGGGGCGACGTGCTCCACGTACGCGGTGATGTTGTCGTAGGCGTCATCAGCCAAGCCGTTGCCGTCGATCACCATGGCGCCGAAGTCTTCGGTGAACAGGTCCCGAACGATCCGGACGGTGAGGTCGGGCTCGGCGTAGAGCTGCTGCGGCGCGCTGCCGGTGGTGGACTTCTTCTCCAGCACCTCCCATTGCGCCTTGAGGCGGTTGACGTCGCGGACGAGCTCTTCTTCGCTCGCACCTTCGGCGGCAGTGCGCACGATCACCGAAGCGTCCGGGCCGATCAGTTCGTCCAGGATGCCCTTCAGTCGTTTGCGCTCGCCTTCGGGCAGCTTGCGGGAAATCCCCGACAGGTGGCCACCGGGTGAGTAAACGATGTAGCGGCCCGGGATCGACAGGTGCGAGGTGAGGCGGGCACCCTTGGCTCCCACCGGATCCTTGCTGACCTGCACCAGCACCTGCTGGCCGGACTTGAAGACCTTCTCGACCTTCCGGTCCTGGCTGCTGACGCCGAAGGAGTCCCAGTCGACCTCACCGGCATAAAGGACGGCGTTGCGACCGCGACCGATGTCGACGAAGGCTGCCTCCATGCTGGGCAGCACGTTCTGCACCCGGCCGAGGTAGATATTGCCGATCATCGAGGTGGCTGAAGCCCGGTCGACGTAGTGCTCAACCAGCACGTTGTCTTCCAGAACCGCGATCTGGGAGTAGTCGGCGGCCTGGCGGATCAGCATCTTGCGATCCACCGCTTCGCGTCGGGCCAGGAACTCCGACTCGCTCAAGATCGGCGTCCGGCGGCGTCCGGCGGCGCGGCCCTCACGGCGACGCTGCTTCTTGGCTTCCATCCGGGTGGAGCCTTCGATCCCGGTGACTTCGTCACTGGGGCTGGCTCCGCGACGACGCGGCTCGCGGACCCGCACCACCACGTCGACCGAATCGTCTTCTACGTCGACCGAATCATCGCCGCGACGACGACGACGGCGCCGACGACGCGACGAGGAGGTCTCTGCTGCGGCTTCATCGCCGGTCTCGGCCTCGGTGTCAGTCTCAGCATGGCCTTCGGCGACTTCAGTCTCGCCGTCGGTTTCGCCCTCGCTGCTGGTGTCGGACTCAGCGCCACCACGACGGCGACGGCGTCCGCCCCGACGGCGGCGACGGCGACGCGGCGCGTCCCCCTCTTCACCGTCTTCGGTCTCTTCGGCGTCCTCGGGCTGGTCGTCTTCGCCAACCTCAGTCTCGTCGTCCTCATCAACTTCTGGGTCTTCTTCGGCGGGGCCGGAAAGCAGACCACCGATGGCAGCGGCCAACGAATCCAGCACCTGATCAGGGCTGGCCTCTTCGCCCAACCCGAAAGTCTCGGCAATAGCACCGGTCCGCGCGCGGGGCCGGCTGGTCTCCCGGGCCAGACTCTCCAGGCTGGCGGCCACGTCTTCTGCCGGTTCGACCACCGGCTCGGCAGCAGCGCCACCCCGGCGGCGACGAGTGGTCTTGGCGACCGGGGCTGGCTCGGCCACGATGGCATCCTGAGCGGCGGGCTCAACCTCGGCGGCCACGACTACTTCGGCAACCTCGGCGACCTCGACGACCGGCTCGGTCGCCTTGGCCCGACGAGTGCGCTTGGGCTTGGTCTCGACCACCGGCTCAACGACTGGGTCGGGGGCAACCACCGGCGGCACCGACTCAGATTCCAGCTCTGGTTCGGGCAAGGTCGGCGCTGCCGGAGCGCTCATCACTACTGGCTGCGGCGGGCCAGCGGGACGGCTGGCGGCACGCCGTCGGCGCGGCGGGACGGGCTCGGGAACCTCAGCGGTAGGTAGGTTCGTATCTTCTGAATCGAGCATTTCGCTCTCCTTCAAGCGGCACGGACGCCGCATCCAGCTGCTCGAGATCCGCGAAAAGTACTGCGCCGCTCGGGCAGCAAAGCCTGTTGTTCGTCGGCTCAGCGCTCGGACTCCCGCGGTCGACTCGCGTCGCGGTGAAGTTGGAGCGCCTGCCCGGCCTGTCACACCGGTCAAAGCTTCCGAAATGGTGGGGTCGGGGTGACCTCACTAGGCCGAGTATCTCACATGTGGCCACAAACCCGGGCCGACCCACCTAGTGCGGACTGATTAGCCGCGCAGCGGATCGCCAATCCGCTCGCCGTCCCACGGGCCCTGCGCGAGTCTGGAGAACAGCGCTGGCACGCCGGTGTCCAACTCCGGACGCAGCGCAGTCAGCGCGGCCAACACATCATCTGGACGGACCAGCGGCTCGCTGGTGGCCACCACCAACTCCAAGCCGCCATCGATCACGGTGAGGCTTCGCAGAGCTGGCCGGACATCGAAACTGCGCAGACCGGACTTGGTGGTGCGCTCCACCAGCGCCGACTCGCTGGCCAGCAGTTGGGCTGCCGCTGCGGCCAGCACTTCGGCGTCCGCACCGCTAAGTTGCACCTGCCAGCGGGACGCGGCCAGCCGCTCGGTCAGCGAACCACCATTGGCCTCGGCCACTTCGACGATCACCAGGCCCTCAGGCATGGCTGCGTTCAGGGTGTCGCGCACCCACTCCGGATCGCGGTGCTCGGCCAACCCGATCTCAAGGTATTCGGCCTCACTGGCCGCACCGGTAGTTGCGGCGTTGGCATAGCTGATCCGCGGGTGCGGATTGAAGCCTGATGAGAAGGCCATCGGAATCGCGGCCCGGCGCAGCGCCCGCTCAAGAGCCCGGCCGAAGTCACGGTGGGACGCGAAGCGGGCCCGACCCCGTTTGGCGTAGCGAACCCGCAGTCGCTGCACTGGCGGCGGCTGCTGTTGAGGTGGCTGGCGGTTACTCACGAGCGTGCAGCCTACCCAGGAAACCGGCCCGGTAGGTCCTCAACTGGGGTGCGTGCACCGCTCAGCGTCCCGGCCCGGCGGTTGCCTCCGGCACTCCCGGCGGACGGGTGCCGTAGCGCTCGGTGTGCCATTCGGCGAACCCTTGGACGGCGGTGGGCAGGGTGGCGAAGATCCGCTCCTCGCCAACTTCGTCGATGAAGCCGGCCGCCGCTAGCTGCTGGCGCAGGTCCATCTTCACCCGGGCCAGGGCGAACTCCACCCCAGCATCGGCCAGGGTTTGGCGCAGCTCGATCAGGGTGTCTACCGCAGTCAGATCCACTTCAACGTTGGCCTCTGCGTTCAGCACAAACCACTCCGCGGCCGGTTCAGCCTCGCGAACCGCCGCCAGCGCGCGGGTGCGAAAGTCATCGGCGTTGGCGAAGAACAGCGGCGAGTCGTAGCGATAGACCACCAGGCCGGGCACCCGGTTGGCACTGGGATAGTCATCAATGTCGTGCATTCCGGCCATTCCTGGGACGTAGCCGAGAATGCCGTCATGCGGGTGGGCGATCCGGCGAATCAGATCGAGCAGGGACAACCCCACCGCGATCCCGATGCCTGCGAGCAGGCCGAAGATGAGCACCCCGAGAAAGGTGATCAACGCCAGCACCAGCTCACTGCGCCGGAAGGCGGCGATCCGGCGCAGTTCGCTGAGGTCGATCAGGCGCAGCCCGGCATAAATCACCACCCCGCTCAGCGCGGCTTGGGGGAAGGCGGCCAGCACTGGGGAGAAGGCCAGAATCGTGGCCAGCACCGTGACCCCAGCCACCAATGAATGCAGTTGGGTGCGGCTACCAGCGGCGTCCCCGATCACCGTCCGGCTGGCCGAACTCGACACCGGGAAGCCCGCCACTAGCCCGTTGATCAGGTTGGCGCCGCCCAGCGCCAACAATTCCGCGTTGGCGTCCACGCGCTGATTGGCTTTGGCGGCAAAGCCGCGTCCGGTGAGGATCACGTCGCTGTAGCCGACCACCGCGATGCCGAGGGCGGCTGGCAGCAAGGCGAACAGATCCAGGCCAGCCAGACTGGGCAGCGCCGGGGTTGGAATGGTGGTGGGGATCGCCCCGATGACTGCCAGCCCCAGTGAGCTCAGCGGCGTCCAGGCCACCAGGGCCGCCGCGAGCAGCATCACCAGCAGCGGGCCGGGCCAGGACGGCAGCCATTGCCGCATCGCAAACAGCGCCAGCACCACACTCAGCGCGAGCACCAGAGTCGGCAGGTGCGCCGAACCCAGTTGACTGAGCAGCGAGACGGTCTCCTGCCACGGGTTGTCCCCGGCAACCTCCAGCTTGGTGAGGCGGCCGTACTGACTGATGACCATCAGAATGCCAATACCGGCCAGATAGCCCACCAGCACCGGCTTGGAGAGCAGGTTGGCCAGGAAGCCGAGCCGGAACAGCCGTCCGGTCAGGCTGATCAGGCCGACAGTGACCGCGATCACCGCCGCTGCTGCGGCGCGTTGTTCGCCGCTCACCTGACCGGCCACGACCGCGATCGCCGCAGCCGTCATCAGGGCTGTGGTGGACTCCGGACCAATTGAGAGTTGCCGCGAGGAGCCAAGAATCGCGTAGACGGCGATCGGGGCCAGCACCGCCCACAGCCCGGCGACCGGCGGCAGCCCGATGATCTCGGCGTAAGCCATCACCTGCGGCACCAGGTAGGCCGCGACCGTCACTCCGGCGATCACGTCCCCGCGCAGCCAGGAGCGGTCGTAGGACGCCAACACGGCCGCCCCCGGCGCCCAGCGCCGCCATCCGCGAGCCTGGCCTTCGCTCATGGCCCAACGCTAGTGCGTGATTCAGCCGCCGCGAGGAAAGGAGCCGCAACGACGCGGCAGGAACCGTCCCCAATTAGCGCTGCGCAAAACGGAACCGTCCCCGTTTTGAGCTGCGCAAAACGGGGACGGTTCCAATATGCGCAGTAGTCAGTCCTGGTCGGGACGGAGGTTGACCAGCGGCAGCAGCGAGCGGCCGGTCGGGCCGATCTGAATCTCGGTGCCGAGCTCGGGGCAAACACCGCAGTTGTAGCAGCCAGCCCAGCGGCAGTCCTCCACGCTGGCCTCGCCCATGGCGTCCTCGTAGTCCTGCCACAGCCATTCGCGGTCCAGGCCGGCGTCCAGGTGATCCCAGGGCAGCACTTCGCGATGCCGGCGCTCCCGGGTGGTGTACCAATCCAGATCCAACCCAAGCGGGGCCAATTCACGCTCGGCGGCGGCCGTCCAGCGCTCGTAGGAGAAGTGCTCGCTCCAGCCGTCCAGCTTGCCGCCGTCCCGCCAGACGGCCTCGATCACCTTGCCGACGCGGCGGTCGCCCCGGCTGAGCAGACCCTCGATCTGACCAGGTTTGCCATCGTGGTAGCGGACGCTGATGGCGCGACCGTAGCGGCGGTCTTCCCGCACCTTTTCCTTCAGCATGCGCAGCCGCCGATCCACTGTCTCCGGGTCGAGCTGGGCGACCCACTGGAAGGGCGTATGCGCCTTGGGCACGAAGCCCCCGATGCTGATGGTGCAGCGCACATCTTTAGTGCCAGCTGCCCGACGGCCAGCTTCGATCACCCGGGCAGCCATGTCGGCGATGGCGAGCACGTCTTCGTCGGTCTCGGTGGGCAGCCCGCACATGAAATAGAGCTTCACTTGGCGCCAGCCCTTGCCGAAGGCGACCGCCACGGTGTTGATCAGATCGTCTTCGCTGACCATCTTGTTGATCACCTTGCGCAACCGCTCCGAGCCACCCTCGGGGGCAAAAGTGAGCCCCGAACGCCGCCCATTGCGGCTCAACACGTCGGCTAGATCGATGTTGAACGCGTCCACTCGGGTGCTGGGCAGGGACAGCGAGACGAAGCTGTCGGCATAGCGATCAGCTAGTTCGGTGGTGATCGGCCCAATCTCGGAGTGGTCAGCGCTGGACAAGCTGAGCAGACCAACCTCGTCCAGGCCGGTGGCAGCGATGCCATCAGCCACCATTGCCCCCACGGTCTGGATGTTGCGTTCGCGCACCGGCCGGGTGATCATGCCGGCCTGGCAGAACCGGCAGCCGCGAGTGCAGCCACGGAAGATCTCCACCGAGTAGCGCTCGTGAACCGTCTCGGCCAGCGGCACGATCGGCTTGCTCGGGTAGGGCCAGTTGTCCAGCTCCATCAGGGTGTGTTTGGCCACCCGGGACGGCACCTGGGCTAGCAGCGGCGCGACCGCGGCCAGTTCACCGCTCTCGGCGTAGCTGACCTCATAGAGCGAAGGCACATAGGCCACTCCGCTGGTGGCCAGGCGCAACAACAAGCCCTGACGTCCGCCGGGGCGATCCTCGGCCTTCCAATCCCGGACGATCTTCGAGACCGCCATCGCAGCCTGTTCGCCATCACCAAGGACGGCGGCGTCAATGAAGTCGGCAATCGGCTCTGGGTTGAAGGCGGCATGCCCACCAGCGATCACGATCGGTTCGTCCTCGCCTCGATCAGCGCTGTGCAGGGCGATGCCGGCCAGGTCGAGGGCCTCCAACAGGTTGGTGTAGCCCAGCTCGGTGGAGAAGCTCACCCCAAGCAGATCAAAAGCCCGCACGGGCAGGTGGTTCTCCCAGGTGAACTGCGGTACGCCTGCGGTGCGCATCAGCGCCGCGAGGTCAGGCCAAATCGAGAACGTCCGCTCAGCCAGCAGCCAGTCGGTTTCGTTGAGGATCTCGTAAAGGATCGCCAGCCCCTGATTCGGTTGGCCGACCTCGTAGGCGTCGGGGTACATCAACGCCCAGCTGACCTCAGCCTCAGCGAACGGTTTGCTGACCGAGTTCACCTCACCGCCGATGTACTGGACGGGTTTAGCCACCTGGGTTAGCAGAGGCTCCAGGCGTGGGTACAACGGGGCGGCGGTCATAGCCGCACCAGCCTAAGGCAGCGGCCAACCGACGGCGAACCGGCCTGCGTAGCAAGCCAGCGCCGACGCTGGCGCCTTAGCCCAAGCCAAGCCGGGTCAACACCGCCGCGCTGCGCAGCTCGCGTAGCGCATCGCGGGCGATCCAACGGGCCGCCTTCGAATCTGGGTGCGCGGCCAGGATTCGCTCCGCGCTCGCCACCGCCGCCGGATGACAGGTGGCCGATCGCTTGCCGATCTGGCGCAGCGCCCAGTTCACCGCCTTCTTCACGAAGTTGCGTTCATCGAGCGAGGACCGCTCAATCACCGGCAGGAACGCGATGATGCGGTCCTCAGTTGCCAATTTGTCGTGGACGGCCAGCGCGCACATCAGCACGAATCCCGACCGCTTCACGAAGGTGGCCTCCGCACCGGCCCACTCCACAGCTTTGGCGTAGGCGAATCCGGTGGCCGCGAACAGTCCAGAGAGCTGGTCGCACACGTCCCAGGAGTCGATCTCGGCCACCCACGCATCGGCCTGGGCTGCACTGACCAGGGCTGGGACGTCCACCAGGGCGGCCAGAATGCGGGCCTCGTGCACCTCGCTGGCCCAGAGGGCCCCAGCCAACGCGTGCAGGTAGTCAGGGTCCTGGCGGCGCAGCGGACGGTGCTGTTTGGCGATGCCCCGCAGCACCGGCATCGAGACGCCCAAAGTGCCCGAAGTACTGATGCCGTAGCGCGCCATCCCGGCCACATTGGCCGGATTGGCCAGGCCGCGGAGCCGCTCCAGGATTTCGGCAGTCGCCGCGGTGACGTCCGGCGATTGGACGGTCACCGTGGTCTCAGTCGTCGGTCAGCACCCGCGGACCGGAGGTGTCGACCACCAGATCGGCGTGGTGGGCCGGGTCGCAGTCGGACAGGTAAAGCAGCTGGCCTTGGTAGTGGCGGGCATTTACCGGATCGTCCAACTCCGGGCTGCCTCCATCGCGCTGCGCCAGCCGACGGAAGGCCTCATCGAAGGCAACATCCAGCCAGACCGAGAAGTCCCATAACTTCCGCCCGAGCTTGGGACACCACGCTTCCCGGTGCAGGAACAGCCCGTCGACGATCACCACGGCATCATCAGGTGCGACCTGCCACGGCGAACAAACCTCGCATTCAGCGCTCGCATCGTAGGCGGCGGTGCGGTAACGCCCCGAGCCATCGGCCCCTAGCGGCTCAAGCACCTCGTCGCAGAACTTGTCGTAGTCATAGCTGTCTTCGAAGTAGCCCTTGCCGGAGAACCGGCCCTGCGCGTAGCGCTTGGTTTGCGGATTCAGGTAGTTGTCCATCGAGATGCGGATGACGGTGAAGCCACATTCACGCATCAGCACGGCCAGATCATCGGCGAAAGTCGTCTTGCCCGAGCCGTCGACCCCATCGATACCCACCAACACCCGACCGGTGCGTGGCCTGATCTGCGCCCGCAACTTTCGCAATGCCCGGGCCGGATCTACCCGCTCAACCACGTTGATATTCATCGCCTACCTTCGCCAGTCGTCCCCACGACGCCGCACCCGGTAACTCCCTCTACCTTCGACGGTACTACTTAGCGGCAACTGGCGCGGTCGCCCGCCGCAGTCCCAGCCGGGAAGACTGCCACAACAGCAGGGCGGCCACCAGTGCTGTGACGCCGATCTGGATGAGGACTTCCGGACCAGCCACCCCAGCTTCTCGATCGAATATGTGCGCCAACGAGTCCGGTTGGAAGGGCAGCAGGGCCTCAGAGATGACGTTATTGGCGATGTGCATCGCCACCGCGGCTTCCAAACCACCGGTGCGCCAGGTCAGGATCGAGAAGGTCGCCCCGACCACAACGTAGAAGGCGTTGAGCCACGGATCGCCGGCACCATGGAGAAACATGAACGCCACCGAATTCACCACAATGGCCACCACCAGGCCCACCCAGCGGTTGGCAAACCACGAGCCGACGCTGCGGAACAGCAGCCCTCGCATGGCGTACTCCTCAGCGGCGCACTGGAAGGGTGTGGTGAACACGATTACCAAGATCAGGGCCAACGACGTGGACGTCCAGGTCAGTTCACCAAAGCCGCCGGTGAGCTGGGCTTGCACGACCGAAGCCAGCGCGATTCCCACCGCGGCGATACCAAGGAACGGCCAGAAGATCCGCCAGCGGAATCCGCCGCTGATCGAAGACAGCCAGCGCGGACGCTGCCGATAAACCCACCAACTGATGAGCATCGCCAATGGCATCGCCAAGGCGATCAGCACATTGTTGAGGGTGAAAATCACCTCCGGTGGGTAGTCGCGCTCGCTGGTCGGTAGCTGCTGCCCGCTGGCCAGCACCACGACGATCAGCCCAACCACCACCACGACTGAGACCACGACCACCGCCGCTATGTACAACGGAATTGCGGCTAGCGGCTTCCACCAGCGGAAGGCTGGCGCCCGGTAGAACTGGTGGTACTCGCGCGGCTCAACCGGCAGCGGCTCGGCCTTCGCCAGCACCACCGGCGGCGGGGCCATTCCCGCTGGCGCCCAATAGGGCTCGTACGCCGGCTGCGGCTGGACGCCCGGTGGCGGCGCGCCCCACGGCGGCTCCATCCAGGGTTCGGTGCCAGGGGCCGGCGGGGGCGGCGGGTACACCGAGGTGGACCAGTCGGCTACCGCGCCACCGGCTACTGGGGGCGGCGGCGCAGCCTCAGCCGACGAATCAGCCGACGGCTCCGGCTGCGGGGCGTTCAGCCCTGGTTCGGAAACCACAGCCCGATCTCCTTGGCCGCCGAAGCCGGGGAGTCCGAGGCGTGCACCAGGTTCTCCCGGTTGGACAACGAGAAATCGCCGCGGATCGTGCCCGGAGCGGCCACTGCTGAGTTGGTGACGCCATTCATCAGCCGCACCACTTCGATCACCGACGGGCCGGTCAACACCATCGCCACCAGTGGGCCGGAGACGATGTAGTCGCGCAGCGGCGGGTACCACGGCTGGTCGACATGGTCGCTGTAGTGCCGGTCGGCCATCTCGGCGTCGATCTGACGCAATTCGATGGCAACCGGGGTCAGGCCCTTGGCCTCGAAGCGGGCAAGGATCGTGCCCACCAGTCCGCGGCGCACCGCGTCCGGCTTAAGCAACACCAGGGTCTGTTCAAGATCGGTCATGGCTGCGACCCTATCGGCTTGGCAGGGCCGTCTTCATCGGGTCCTGTGGACAACTACTCCGCATCCTCGCTCGGGCGCACCAGCAAGGATCGAGCCTCGCCGGCGGCGTAAACCGAACCGGCGATCAACACCCCGGAGGTCGGTCCGGAGAGATCGGCCAGGGCAACCGCCTGCTCGATTGCCGCCGTCATGTTCTCCGCCGTCCGCACCCGATCCGGGCCGAACACCTCACCGGCCCTCACCGCCAGTTCGGCGGCCGACAAGGCCCGCGGCGTGCCGGTGATCGAGGTGCAGATGATCGGCCCCATGGCCTCGGCGAAGATCTCCAACACCCCCGTTACGTCCTTGTCGGCCATCATCGCCACCACGCCGATCAGCGGCTCGAAGGCGAAGGCCTCATTCGCCGCCGCGATCGTCGCGGCCGCGCCGTGAGGGTTGTGACAGGTGTCCAGCAACACCGTTGGCGAACGGCGAACCACTTCCAGTCGGGCCGGGGCCACCACGGCCTCCAAACCGGCCGCCACGACGTCGGCAGGGAGCGCCCGTCCACCTAGGAAGGCTTCAACCGCAGCCAGGGCCAGCGCGGCATTACGGGCCATGTGTTCGCCGAACAGCGGCAACAACAGGTCGCCCAACGGCCCATCAGCGGTCTCCAGGCGCAAGATCTGGCCGCCGACGGCGGGCGTCCGATCGATCAACCCGAACTCGATGCCCTCCCGGCGCACCTCGGCGCCAACCTCGGCGCAACGGGCCAGCAGCACCCGGACGGCCTCAGGGTCTTGGGCCGACAGCACCGCACGGGCGCCGTGTTTGATGATGCCAGCCTTCTCCACCGCGATCTGAGCCACGGTTTCGCCCAACAGCGCGGTGTGATCCAGATCGATCGGAGTGACCACCGCCACTTCGGCCTCGACGATGTTGGTGGCGTCCCACTCCCCGCCCATCCCGACCTCGACCACGGCGACATCGACGGGCGCATCGGCAAAAGCCGCATAGGCCAGCGCGGTCATCACTTCGAAGAAGGTCAACGAGATGCCATCGATCGCCTGCGCGTCGACCAGTTCCACCAGTGGATTGATCTGAGCGACCAGATCGTCAAAAACCTCGTCGGCGATCGGCTCGCCATCAATGGCGATTCGTTCGGTCAGGTGCACCAGGTGCGGGCTGGAGAAGCGCCCCACCCGCAACCCGAGGGCGCGCAACAACGAATCAATCATGATTGCGGTGCTGCCCTTGCCATTGGTGCCGGTGACCAGGATCACCGGACAAGACTGCTCAGGATTGCCCAGCAGGTCGCACAGTGCCCGCACCCGGGCCTGGCTGCGGCCCACTTGATGTTCTGGCCAGCGCGACTGCAGTTCAGCGACGATTTCAGCGTGAGTTCGGCTCATGATGGGCCAACCCTAACCGCTGCGCTCCCCCGGTGTCCGAGTCGGTCTAATCCCGCTGAGCCGCCCGATTCTGACCAACGCCGCTCGGCTCAATAAGATGCCCTCATGAGCACCGAGCCCGACGAGTCCACCATGCCTGCACCCGCGCCCGCCGCGGGTGCCGTACCGGAGCGTCCGGTGCTGGAAGGGCTGGAGGCCAAGTGGACCGCCCGCTGGCGCGCCGACGGCATCTACACCTTCGTCCGTCCCGAAAACCGCGAGCAGGTGTTCAGCATCGACACCCCGCCTCCGACAGTTTCAGGCTCCCTTCATGTGGGCCACGTCTTCAGCTACACCCACACCGATCTGATCGCCCGCTACCAGCGGATGCAGGGCAAGCACGTCTTCTACCCGATGGGCTGGGACGACAATGGACTGCCCACCGAACGTCGGGTGCAGAACTTCTACGGGGTGCGCTGTGACACCGCCCTGCCCTACGCAGAGGACTACGCCGCCCCGGCCAAGCCGGACCCGAAACGGCAGGAGCCGATCAGCCGCCGCAACTTCATCGAGTTGTGCCACGAACTGACCGCCGTTGACGAGCAGGCCTTCGAAGATCTGTGGCGCACCCTCGGCCTGAGCGTGGACTGGGATCAGCTTTACACCACCATCTCCGATGAATCCCAGGCCGTGGCCCAGAAGGCCTTCCTGCACAACCATGCCCGCGGCGAGGCCTACCTCTCTGAGGCGCCAACCCTGTGGGACATCACCTTCCAGACCGCGGTTGCCCAGGCCGAACTGGAGGCCCGCGATTACCCCGGCGCCTACCACCGGGTCGCCTTCCACGCCGCCGACGGTTCGCCGATCTACATCGAGACCACCCGTCCGGAGCTGATTCCTGCGGTCTGCGCGTTGATCGCCCACCCCGATGATGAGCGTTACCAGTCACTGTTCGGCACCACGGTCACCTCGCCGATCTTCGGCGTGGAAATTCCGGTGTTGGCGCATGCCGCCGCCGAGCCTGACAAGGGTGCTGGCATCGCGATGTGCTGCACCTTCGGTGACCTCACCGACGTGATCTGGTGGCGCGAGCTGCGCCTGCCGACCCGCACAGTGATCGGCCGGGACGGTCGACTGCTGGCTGAGGCCCCCGAATGGCTCACCGACGCCGAGCCCTACGCCGAGTTGGCCGGGAAGACCGCCTTCAGCGCGCGGGAGGCGATGGTGAACCTGTTGCGGGCCGCTGGCGACCTGGATGGCGAGCCCAAGCCCACCCAGCGGATGGCGAACTTCTACGAGAAGGGCGACAAGCCGCTGGAGATCGTCTCCACTCGGCAGTGGTACATCCGCAATGGGGGCCGCGACGAAGATCTGAAGGCGGCCCTGCTCGCCCGCGGCGATGAGCTGGCCTGGGTGCCCGATCACATGCGGCACCGCTACTCAAACTGGGTCAACGGCCTCAACGGCGACTGGCTGATCAGTCGGCAGCGCTTCTTCGGCGTCCCGTTCCCGGTCTGGTATGCCCTGGACGCCGAGGGTGAACCCGACTACACCAACCCGATCACTGCAGCCGAGGACACCCTCCCGGTAGACCCGGCCACTGATGTGCCGCCGGGCTACACCGAAGACCAGCGCGGCGTGCCGGGCGGGTTCGTCGGGGACCCGGACGTGATGGACACCTGGGCAACTTCGTCGCTCACCCCGCAGATCGCCTGTGGCTGGGAGCGCGATGAGGAGCTTTGGCGGCTCACCTTCCCGATGGATATCGCTCCGCAGGCGCACGACATCATTCGTACCTGGCTGTTCTCCCGGGTGGTGCGGGCCCACTTCGAGCACGATGAATTGCCCTGGAAGCGGGCCGCCATTTCCGGTTTCGTGGTCGACCCCGACCGGAAGAAGATGAGCAAGTCGAAGGGCAATGTGGTGGTGCCCACCGACATTTTGCAGCGCTTTGGCTCCGACGCGGTGCGCTGGCGGGCGGCGATGGCTCGTCCGGGGATGGATTCGCCGTTCGACGAAACCCAGATGAAGGTTGGCCGTCGCCTGGCGATGAAGATCCTCAATGCCAGCAAGTTCATTCTCGGCACTCCCGAAGCGGTCATCGAAGGCGCCACCGAACCGGTCGACCTGGCCATGCTGGCGGGGCTGACTGAGGTCGTCAAGACGGCAACGGCCGCCTTCGACGACTTCGACTACTCCGGTGCCCTGGAGGCCGCGGAGAAGTTCTTCTGGCAGTTCTGCGACGACTACCTGGAGCTGGTCAAGGAGCGCGCCTACGGTGCTGATGCCCAGGCCGGCGCCGATTCGGCCCGCACGGCCTTGCGCTTGGCGTTGGACGTCCAGCTGCGGCTCTTTGCGCCCTTCCTGCCGTTTGTCACCGAAGAGGTGTGGTCGTGGTGGCGACCGGGCTCGGTGCACATCTCGGTCTGGCCGAAGGCCGACGAACTGCCCGCTGGCGGCGAATCCGCGCTGCTCACCGACGTCGCCGCCGCGCTGATCGGAATTCGCGGCGCGAAGTCGAATGCCAAGGTTTCGATGAAGGCTGAGGTAGCCAGCGCCGAATTCGCTGGCCCTGCCGAGGTTCTCGGACGGCTACGTAAGTCCGAATCTGACCTGCGGGCTGTTGGTCGGATTACTGGACCGCTAGGATTTCGCCCCGCAGAGGGACCGCTGCTTGTCAGCGTGGACCTAATTTGAGGGAGAGGAACCAACATGCAAGGACGAGCTTTATTGGGGGCAACGTTGGTGGCGGTGCTGTTGACTGCCGGTTGCGGCGGTGCACCCCGTAACGATGCTGGCGAAGTGACGGCTTCAGCCAGCAGCGATGCCTTCCAGGTGAAGGTGGGCGACTGCACCGGCGACCTGGGCACCGGGACGATTACCGACTTGACCCTGATTCCCTGCGATCAGGAGCACTACTACGAGGCTTACTCCAACAAGCAGCTGTCTGATGCCACTTACCCGGGCACCTCGGCAGTCAGCGAGCAGGCCAACACCTTCTGCTCGGAGAGCTTCGAGCCGTGGGCGGGCATATCGTCTAGTGACACCAAGTACGACATCACCTTCTTCTACCCGACGCTGGAGACCTGGACCAAGGCAAACGATCGCGAGATCCTCTGTTTCATTGGGTCCGACAAGGGCAACATCAAGGGCAGCCTGAAGGGTGCCAAGAAGTAGTTCAGTTAAGGGTCCCTGAGCTTGGCCGAACCCGGCGTCCTTTTCGGTCAGGATCAGGGACCTTTGCTGTGCCCCGACTCACCTCAAGTTGGCTGTGCCCCGACTCATCTCAAGTTGGCTGAGCCCGTCGAAGCCCCTTCGACAAGCTCAGGGCAGGCAAGCTCAGGGAACTGGATGGGGTACTCAGGGAAAACCCCAGTTGGCTGAGCCCGTCGAAGCCCAGAGAGCTGGCTAGAGCAGGTCAGCGAGCACCGGAGCGGCCATCGCCATCACGGCGGCCTTGGCTTGAGCCCCGGTGATTGCCGCCCGAGCTGCCGCCGCCATCTGTTGGCAGGTGTGCAGGCTGTGGGCAGCCAGGGACGTCCGAACCGCAGGCACCTTGCCCGGTGCCATCGACAGGCTCTTCACGCCGAGGCCGACCAGCACCAGCGCTAGTGCCGGATCACCACCAGCCTCACCACAGACACCGATCGGCTTGCCCATCTCGGCGCCGCCGTCGCAGGCCAGGGCAATGACGTCCAGCAACGCTGGCTCCCAGGGGCTGAGCAGGTCAGCCAACTCCCCCTGCATCCGGTCGGCGGCCATCGTGTATTGCGACAGATCGTTGGTGCCCAGCGAAGCGAAATCAACGTGGTAGAGGATGCCCTTGCTGCGGATGGCTGCCGCCGGCACCTCAATCATCACGCCCACCTGCGGCAGGCCAAGGGCTCGCACGCGATCGGCAAACCACACCGCTTCGGCCTGAGTGGCCACCATCGGCGCCATCACCCGGACGTCAGCCTTGGTGGCCTGGTAGGCCGCGGCCAGCGCCTGTAGTTGAGCGTCCAGAATGTCGGTACGGACCATGCCCAAGCGCAGGCCGCGACGGCCAAGGGCCGGGTTCTCCTCTGGTCCGAGGTCGGCGAACTTCAGCGGCTTGTCTGCGCCTGCGTCCAGGGTGCGAACCACTACCCGCCGATCACCGAAGGCTTCAAAGACCTCAATGTAGGTGGCGGTCTGCTCTTCGACGGTTGGCATGGTTTCGCGATCGAGGAAGAGGAACTCGGTGCGGAACAGCCCAACCCCTTCCACTGGGAGCGCCGCAGCTTTGCGGGCATCCTCAGCGGTGCCGATATTTGCCAGCAACGCGACTGGGTAGCCGTCCTTGGTGCTGCCCTTGCCAGTGCCACCAGCCAGCGCGGCTTCGCGTCGGCGCTTACGTTCAGCGAGTAGTTGGACCTCGGCCGCGGTGGGATCGACGGTGATTTCCCCCACGCCACCGTCCATGGCCACGATCGATCCGGCCGGCACCTCAAGAATGCCGACGGCCTGCACGATCGCCGGAATACCCAGCTGAGCAGCCAAGATTGCGGTGTGGCTGGTGGGCCCACCCGCTGCGGTGATGATGCCAAGGCAGCTCTCAGCGGTGAGGGTGGCTGTCTCGGCCGGCGCCAGGTCTTGGGCGGCCAGAATGCTGGGCTCGCTCAAGCTGGGAATGCCCGGTTCGGCCTGGCCCAGCAGTCTGGCCACCGCCCGATCCCGGACGTCCCGAAGGTCGGTGACTCGCTCGGCCATATAGCCGCCCAGCGATTCGAACATCGCGCAGTACTCCTCCACCGCTGCGGTGACCGCAGTGGTGAGCCCCAGCCCGCCCTGGAGTTGGCCGTCAATGCTGGTCACCAGGCCCGGATCGCGAGCCATCATCGCCCCGGCCTCAAGGATGGGACGGGCATGGGCCTCGGCTTTGGCAGCACGAGCCTCTAAACCAGTGGCAACGGCCTCCAAGGCCGCCCGAACCAACACACCTGCCTGGGCGGCATCGGTGGTAGGAGCCTCATCTGCTGGCGGGGTGGGCGGTGCCGCGACTACTACCAGCGGGCCGACCGCAGTGCCAGCGCTAACGCCGATACCGTGAAAAGTGGCTGAGGTCTGGCCGGTCATGGCCGGGCTACTCCGCGTCCAGATCCCGAGAGAGCAGTTCCACCAGGGAATCCAGAGCAGCCTCTGCGCCCTCGCCTTCGGCGGTGATTGTCACCGTCTCGCCGTGCTTCGCGCCCAGCGCCATCACCACCAGGATGCTGCGGGCGTCCACCGGGTTTCCGCCCTCTTTGGCGATCGTCACCGGCAGTCCGGTGGCCGTGACAGCCTGCACGAACAGCGATGCGGGCCGAGCGTGGAGGCCTACCGAGGACGCAATACTGACCTGACGAGTCGCCATGACTACTCCTTTGTTGCGTGGGTCGCTGGGTCCACTCTTACACATCCGGCCCGACCAGCGCGGCTGGTCCGCAGGATAGGGGCCCTAGCTCACCACAACAGCTACGCGGAGCGTTCGCGCCGCTCGGCGCGAGCCACGGTGGCGCGGCTAATCAGCTGCGGTGCGGCGCCGTCGGTGACCACGTCGGCATCGACTATCACCTGGGCGATCTGGTCGTCGCTGGGCACGTGGTACATCACGTTTAGCAGGATCTCTTCCAGGATCGAGCGCAACCCGCGAGCACCGATACCCCGGCGCAGTGCCATCTCGGCGATCGCGTCAATCGCGGGGGGCGTGAACTCCAGATCGACCCCGTCGAGCTCGAACAGCTTGCGGAACTGCTTGATCAGGGCGTTCTTCGGCTCCACCAGGATCCGCACCAGCGACTCCCCGTCCAGCTGCTCGACGGTGGTGATCATCGGCAGTCGGCCAATGAACTCCGGGATCAGCCCGTAGGTGTGCAGGTCTTCGGGACGCACCTCGGCGAACGGGTTGAGCGTCTTGGGCGCCCGCACCGATGCCTCGTTGTTGAAGCCGAGCGGACGCTTGCCGACCCGAGTGTTGATGATGTCGTCCAGGCCGGAGAAAGCACCACCGACGATAAACAAGATGTTGGTGGTGTCGATTTGGATGAACTCCTGGTGCGGGTGCTTGCGCCCACCCTGGGGTGGCACCGAAGCAGTGGTGCCTTCCAGGATCTTCAGCAGCGCCTGCTGCACACCCTCACCTGACACATCACGCGTGATGGATGGATTATCGCCACTCTTGCGAGCAATCTTGTCAATCTCGTCAATGTAGACGATACCTTTGGAAGCCTTGGCAAGGTCAAAATCAGATGCCTGGATCAACCGGAGCAGGATATTCTCCACGTCTTCGCCCACGTAGCCGGCTTCCGTCAGTGCTGTGGCGTCCGCGATACAGAACGGCACGTCCAGGATCTTCGCCAGGGTCTGCGCCAGCAGGGTCTTGCCGCATCCGGTGGGCCCAATCAGCAGGATGTTGCTCTTCTGCAACTCCACGTCATCGGCCTGCGTACCACAAGCAATGCGCTTGTAGTGATTGTAGACGGCGACGGACAGAACCTTCTTGGCGCGTTCCTGTCCAACGACGTACTCCTCCAGCCGCTCGAAGATTTCACGTGGAGAAGGGATGCGCTGCGGGGTGAAGTCCTGGCCCGTTCCCTTGGGCGGAGCCATCTCCTCATCCAGAATCTCGCGACACAGGGTAACGCAGTCGTCGCAGATGTAAATGCCATCTGGCCCGGCAATCAGTCGGCTGACCTCATGCTGACTGCGCCTGCAGAACGAGCAGACCTCTTCGCCGCGGCTAATCCTTGGCATCTTTGGACTCCTCGGTCTCTTCCGAGACCTCTTGGGGCGTCTTCGCAGAGGGCGGCAAGAGTACCTCATCCAGTAGGCCGTATTCCTTCGCCGTGTTTGGATCCATGAAGAAATCGCGATCAAAGTCGCGCTGGATCCGTTCGAGGGGCTGGCCTGTGTGCTTGGCCAGAAGGCCATGCACAATGCTCTGATTCCGCATCAGTTCCTTCGCCGCGATCGCCACATCGGGAGCATATCCCTGCATCCCGCCGCCCGCTGGGTGCATGTGTATCGTGGCATTGGGCAGCGCGTAGCGGTGCCCCTTGCTGCCCGACGCAAGCAACACTGTGCCCATGCTGGCCGTCCATCCTACAGCGATGGTAGCGACGGGGGCACGAACCTGCTGCATGGTATCGTAGATTGCCAGGCCAGCATAGACCACCCCACCCGGACAGTTGATGTAGAGCGATATCTCCTTGTCGGGATCCTCGCGATCCAGATACAAGAGTTGCGCCACAATCAGGTTCGCGACCTGGTCGCTGATCGGCGTGCCCAGGAAGATGACACGCTCTTTCAGCAACAGCGAGTAGATGTCATAGGCCCGTTCGCCCCGCCCCGTGTTCTCGATGATCATGGGGATCAGACTCTGCATGTTTATCCTCCGGAGTGCCGTGTGCGACGGCCTCGCACTTATGCTTCGGTTTCCTGAGCCTCAGGTTCGGCGCTTTCTGCTGGTTCCTGAGACGCGGCAGGCTCCTCATCCAATGACGGAGCGCGCCCGGTCGCAATCTCTGTGAGGCGGCTCAGGGTCTTCTGCGTCAGGACATCAGAGAACACCCTTCGCCCGAACTCCTCACTCTCCACCATCTCCGGCGGCAGCCCGGCCCGCACATAAGCCTCAGCCAGCCGGTTGTACTCCTGCTGGAACTCATCGGGAGCCACCTTGACCTTCTCCTTGCCGGTGATCTCTCCCAGCACCAGAGAACGATGCAAGTTCCGTTCCCCACGCGGCTTGAGACCTGCGCGAAAGTCCTCGCGAGTCTGCCCCGAAAGGCTCAGGTAGGAATCCAGGTCCCTTTCCTGCCGCTTCAACTGTCGCTCCATATCTTCCATCATGCCATCCAGTTGCTCTTCCAGCATGATCGCGGGGTATTTGATCTTGCTCTGGGCCACCATCATATCCAGCACGTCGTGAGCGAACTGTTCCTCAGCATGCCGCTTCTGCTCCTCCAGCATGGCTTCGCGGACTTTGTCGCGCAGCGCATCCAGAGAGTCATAGTCGCCAACCATCTTCGCCAGATCATCGTCCAGAGGTGGCAAGTCCAGCGTCTTGACCGTAAGCACGCGGACTGCGAACTGGCACGGCTTCCCGGCCAACTCCTTCCTGGGATCATCCTCTGGCACGTCGAGCGCGAAACTCAACTCGTCACCCGCGTTTGCGCCAACCAACTTGTCGCCGAAGCCAGGAATCGGCTCGCCGTAGGGTTTGCCGACAATCAGTGGAAAGTCCTCCAGCTCGTCAAAAACCAGACTGCCGTCCACTTCTCCACGGAACGTTACCGAAATCATATCCTCCGCCTGAGCAGGCCGCTCCACGGGAACCCACGATCCCTGATCCTTGCGAATCCGCTCCAGCGCCTCGCTCACCTGCTCGTCGGTAACGACAGGGTCGGGGAATTCCTTTCGGATTTCGCGGTAATCTGCCAGGTCTACCTGAGGGGGCAACGGGATGGACAGTTTCAACGTCAGCGGATCCTGCTGCACGTCCAGGAGGCTTCCCGGCGCATAGGGTTCAATGCCAGTCTCACGCAGCGCCTCGCGATAGGCGTCCTGGCTGAAAACGTCCAGCATTTCCTCAAAGATTGCGCCATCCCCATAGTGGCGGGCGATTATGTTGTAAGGGGCTTTCCCTTTGCGATAGCCCGGAATGCGCCCGCGGCCCGCTAGCCGTCGGGCAGCCTTCTGCATCTCTGTCTGCAAGCGTTCTGTCTCCACCTCTATCGTCAGAACGGCTTCGCAGTTCTCCAGAGTCTCTGTAGTGAATTTCAAATCTTCATCTCCTTCAACGACACGATCACTCGATCGCGCGAATTATAACATAGGTCACAGACGCCGCCAAAGCCACATAGGGGCGTGCATTTGCCCGCAGTTTTCCGCAGACTCGCAAGCCACTGTAGGCAGATCCTTCGCCCTTACCCCAATGCGGCCCGTGTCAGGCAACGTTGCACAAACCTTGATGCCTTCGTGCGGTTGGCAAAAACGAGGAGCGGAAGACGGGATTTGAACC
>DIVW01000042.1 GCA_002428365.1 Propionibacteriaceae bacterium UBA6122 | reverse complement strand
GACGAGCTCAGCCAACTTGAGTCAGTTCCCTGAGCCCGCTTGGCCCCAGTTCCCTGAGCCTGTCGAAGGGTCAACCATCCCGGATTCAGTTCGGGGCAGGAGCGGCGGCGAGCGCCCTGGTGGAGCCCACTGAGGCGACCACCACGCAGGCCATGGCCACCATCTCCACCCAGCCCAGTTGCTCTGAAAGCACGACGAAGGCGGCCAGAGCTGCGACCGCCGGTTCCAGACTCATCAGAATGCCGAAGACGCCGGACGGGATGCTGCGCAGCGCCACCATCTCCAGCCCGTAGGGGATCACTGAGCTCATTACGGCCACGAGCACGCCCAGCAGAAGCACCTTCGGCTGCAACAGGGTGGCCCCACCAGCCAGCACCCCCGGCACCAGGAAGGCCAGCGCCCCCACCAGCGAGCCAACGCTCACCCCGGTCACCCCAGACCAGGAGGAGCCGACCTGGCGTCCGAGCACGATGTAGGCCGCCCAGGCGGCAGCGGCCAGTAGGGCGTAGCCGACACCGGTCCAATCTGCCGTGGCTGGGAAGACTCCCAACAGCGCCACCCCGGCCGCGGCCAGTCCGACCCAAACCAGATCCCGGGCTCGACGCGACCCAGCCAAGGCAACCCCCAACGGACCCAGGAACTCGATGGTGACCGCCAAGCCGATCGGGATTCGAGCGAAGGCGAGGTAGATCGACCAGTTCATCACCGCCAGGGCGATGCCATAACCAATCACCACCCGCCACTGGGGCCAGGTACGTCCGCGCAGCCGAGGCCGGGCCACCACCCAGAAGATCGCCGCGGCCACTGCCATTCGCAGCCACGCGATGGCCACCGGCGGGGTCAGCACGAACAACGACTTCGCGAAGGAGGCCCCCACCTGAACCGAGATGATGGAAATGATGACCAGCCACACTGGGCTGAGCCAACCGGGCAATCTGGGGGTCATGCCAAGGCAGCGCACTGGTCGTGGGCCGGGCAGGTGACCAGGTGGTCGTTGAACATGCCGACAGCTTGAGCGAACGCGTAGACGATGGTTGGTCCGCAGAACTTGAACCCGGCCCGCTTCAACTGTTTCGAAAGCAGGTCACCGCGTTCCTCGGTGGCTGGCACCTGGCTCAACGAGGTGAATCGATGCTGGACCGGGGCGCCATCGACTGCCGACCAGATGAACTCGGTGAAGCCACCGGGGTGGCTCTCCTCCAACTTTTCCCAGGCGCGGGCGTTGCCGATGGTGGCTTCGATTTTTCCTCGGTGTCGGACGATGCCGGCGTCGGCCAGCAACCGGGTCACCTCCGGCTCACCCCAGTTGAGGATGACGCTCGGATCGAAACCGGCGAAGGCGGCCCGGAAGGCGTCCCGTTTGCGCAGGATCGTGATCCAGGCCAGGCCAGCCTGAAAGCCATCAAGGCAGAGCTTTTCGAACAGCGCCCGGGAGTCGCGCTCAGGCACCCCCCACTCCTGGTCGTGGTAATCGACGTAGAGCGGATCTGTGCCGCACCAGCCGCAGCGCTCACCCATGGTGCCCCTTTCCGCCCAACATGCTAGACCGGGACAGCCTGAGGGCCGGCCCCGCAGCAGCGGAACCGGCCCTCAGGCTTGGCGCGTCGATCAGTCGTCGGTTGGCGAGGTACGCGCGTTGGCGGCCTCGTCCTTCACCAAGGTGGCCTCGCGCAGCAGCGCTGCGGTCGCCGCGTCAGCTTCGAGCTGGTGCTCGTAGATCTCCGGCTCGATCGGCCCGGTGCGGTCCACGCGGGCGGCGCGGAACCGGGAGACGATCACCGCACCGAAGGCGATGCAGGTGGCCAACGTGGCGATCAGGATACGGACCGGATGGTTCGCATCGGGTCCCACCGAGATGGTGACGACGGCCGGGGCAATCAGCAGCGCGACCAGGTTCATCACCTTGATCAGCGGGTTGATGGCCGGTCCGGCGGTGTCCTTGAAGGGGTCACCGACGGTGTCGCCGATAATCGCGGCCGCATGAGCTGGGCTGTTCTTGCCGCCGTGGTTACCGTCCTCGATGATCTTCTTCGCGTTGTCCCAGGCGCCACCGGAGTTGGCCAGGAAGACCGCCATCAGCACGCCAGTGGCGATTGCCCCAGCCAGGAAACCGGCCAGCGGGCCGACACCGAGGCCGAAGCCCACCGCGATCGGGGCGAAGGCGGCCAGCAGGCCCGGGGTCGCCAACTCACGCAGCGAGTCGCGGGTGCAGATGTCGACGACCTTGCCGTATTCGGGACGAACTTCGCCGGTCATGATGCCGGGATGCTCGCGGAACTGGCGACGGACCTCGAACACAATCGCACCTGCGGCGCGGGTCACCGCGTCAATAGCCAGACCGGAGAACAGGAACACCACTGCGCCACCGAGGATGACCCCAACCAAGGTCACCGGGGAGATGATGTCGTACTGCATCATCGCCTGGACGATGTCCGGGCCGGTGGTGGCGCTCAGGCGAGACAGCGCAGTATCGACTGCATCACGGTAGGAACCGAACAGTGCGGTCGCGGCCAGTACTGCCGTGGCGATCGCGATGCCCTTGGTGATCGCCTTGGTGGTGTTACCCACGGCATCCAGGTCAGTGAGGATCTTGGAGCCTTCTTCGGAAATGTCGCCTGACATCTCCGCGATGCCCTGCGCGTTGTCCGAGACCGGTCCGAAGGTATCCATAGCCACGATCACCCCAACGGTGGTCAACAGACCACAACCAGCCAGGGCGACCAGGAACAGAGCCAGCGACACCGAACCATTGGCCAGCAGGAACAGCCCAAGAATGCCGGCCGCAATGATGCCGGCGGTGTAGACCGCCGACTCGAACCCGACGCCGATACCCGAGAGCACCACGGTGGCCGCGCCGGTCAAGGTAGTGCGGGCCACGTGCAGGGTGGGCTTGGAGGTGGTGCCGGTGAAATACCCGGTCAGCCACAAGATGATGCCAGCCAGCAGCACGCCGATCAGGACGGCCAGCGATGCGACCAGCTGCGGGTTGGACAACACCGGCATGCCAGCAGCGTGGCCAGCCAGGCTGGCGGTGCCACCGGTGATCTTGTCGAAGGAATCCGGCAAGTACCAGAAGGCCGCGACCGTGGCGAGTAGGACGCCGACCAGGGCCGAGATGTAGAAGCCGCGGTTGATCGCGGTCAGCCCCGACTCGTCGCCACGAACCTTGGTGATGAAGATGCCCAGTGCGGCCACCAGGGCGCCGATCGCGGTGATCAGCAGCGGGAAGACCAGACCCTGCTCACCGAAGGCCGCCTTACCCAGGATGAGCGCGGCGACCAGGGTCACCGCGTAGGACTCGAACAGGTCAGCAGCCATGCCAGCGCAGTCACCCACGTTGTCACCGACGTTGTCGGCGATNNTTGCGGGGATCGTCCTCGGGGATGCCCTGCTCGACCTTGCCCACCAGGTCAGCGCCAACGTCGGCGGCCTTGGTGAAGATGCCGCCACCGACACGCATGAACATGGCCAGCAGTGCCGCACCGAAGCCGAAGCCTTCCAAGACGCCAGGAGCCGAAGTGCCGAACGTCAGCGCGACCACTGAAGCACCCAATAGGCCCAGGCCAACCACGCTCATCCCGACGACGCCGCCGGTTTGGAAGGCGATCTGGGCGCCGCGGGCGCGACCGTTTGGCTCGTTGGCCGCCGCCGCCACTCGCACATTGGCGCGAGTGGCCAGCCACATACCCAGGAAGCCGATACCAGCGGAGAATCCGGCACCAACTAGGAAGAAGACGGCGCGCCCGGCCTTGACGCCAGGTTCGTCCGGCAGCAGCCACAGCAGGCCGAAAACCAGGACGGCGAAAACGGCGAGGGTGCGGAACTGTCGTCCGAGATAGGCCGAGGCGCCTTCTTGGACGGCGGCGGCGATGTCTTGCATGGATTTGGTGCCTTCATCGGCAGCCAGCACCTTGCGGGCCAGCACGCCAGCTATCGCCAGCGAGATCACTGCGATCACTGCGATCACGGCCATGATCGTCATGCTGGTCGCGCCGAGGGCAGTCTCCATAGGTAGGAACGCTGGGGCGGCTGAATTCATGATCCTCCTTGCAGGGGGGTGCGCTTGTGGCGCACTAGTTCGCAGCCCTAATCGGCTGGGCAATTCGGATTCTAGGGGATTAAGACCGTGTTACAGAAATGATGTAGTTTGTTTACTCATCTTAAAGACAGAATGTCTTAGCATGGCGACCCCGGATCGCGGCACTGCGGCGTCCTGTAAGCGAGGCTAGCTGCACCGCTGAGGCGAAGTCACCGCCAAGGAGACAAAGTGCGTAGCCGCGGCGAAGTTGGTTCCGCAGTGAACCGAAGTCGCCCGTCGGAGGCGGGCGACGCGCCCTGAACGCCTTTCCAGGTCGGTCCTACCGTGGTAAATCGTTACTCCGGTGCCCGTGCGCCAAACTCTCGCAGTTTAATACTGCCCGCATAAAGCGTATTTGTCGAGCATTTAATGACGCTCACTTGCTGATCCACAACCAAGACGCCCCGGCCCGCCCCTCTGCGGTGCTCGGCAGGTCGCCCCCTGGCAAGGGTTGGGTCAATCACCCAGACCGGCCACCACAACCGGCGTCAGCCGGTCGGCAGTCGTGGCCACCCCCAACTGGTAGTCGGTATTGCGGCCCCAACACCAGGCGACTCCATCCTGCACCGCGCAGGAGTGACCCTGCCCGGCATCGATAGCGGTGACGCCATCGTGCAACCCAGATACGCCCAGCACCACCGGCCGCTGGGTGGTGGTGCCGTCGCCGAGTTGGCCGTCGTTATTGCCGCCCCAGCAACCGGGCGCCCCGCCAGCAAGAGCGCAGGTGTGATCCTGGCCAACCACGATGTTGGCCACACCACCCAGGGATACCTCCTGAGGGGTGTCATATGCCCAGAAGCCGCTGATGCCGAGCTGGCCAGAACCGTTGTCACCCCAGCACCAGGCGTGGCCGCTCACGATTGCGCAGGTGTGCGCACTGCTGGCCACCACCGAAGTTGCTCCGCTACTGAAGCCGAAGACCGACACGGGAGCGAGCCTGTTCAGGCTCGTGTCATCCCCGAGCTGGCCAGCGTTGTTCGACCCCCAGCACTTCACTGCCCCGCCTACCACTGCGCAACTGTGGCCAACGCCCGCGGCGATGGCCGTTACGCCACTAGTCAACCCCGACGCCGTTACCGGGGCGGTGCTATCGGCGATCGTATTGTTGCCGAGCTGCCCGTCACCGTTGTAGCCCCAACACCTGGCCATGCCCGACACCACCGCGCAGGCATGGCGGTCACCGGCAGAAATCGCGGTCACGAAGTTCGACATCCCCAGCACGGCCACTGGAGTTGAGCTGTCGAAGCCCGTCCCGTTGCCGAGTTGGCCGTTTTGGTTGCTGCCCCAACACCAAGCCGCGCCGTCCTTGATCGCGCAACTGAAGTTGCCACCGGCGGCGATCGCGGTCACTCCACTGGTAAGTCCGGGCACGGTGTTCGGAGTAGCCGTGGCAGCCGAAGGGGTCTTGCCCAACTGTCCTGAGCTATTCGAACCCCAACACCGCGCCGCACCACCGATGATCGCGCAGGTGTGGGTGGATCCGGCCGAAACGGCCAACGCCTTCCACTGCACCGCCAAGACCTTGGTGGCGGTTTTGCCGTTGGCGTCGCTCACCGTCACCTCGACGCTCGCGCTGGCCACCACGGTGGGCGTCCCAGCAATCACCCCAGTGCTGGCGTTGTAGCCCAGGCCGGACGGCAGCCCCGTCATCGCCCAGGTGTAGGGGGCGGTGCCGCCGCTGGCAGCCAAGGTTTCGGAGTAGGCCGTACCCACGACCAGGCCAGGCAGGGTGGCGGTGGTGATGGAGACCATTGGAGTTATCACCATGGTGAAGGTGGCGGTGGCGGCCTTGCCACGAGCATCAGTCAGCGTGACGGTGATGCTCGCCCCTGCGGTGGCTGTGGTCGGCGTCCCTGAGATTTCGCCGGTGGCGGCGGTCAAGCTCAGACCCGGCGGCAACCCGGAGGCCGCCCAGGTGTAGGGCAGGACGCCGCCGGTGCCGGCCAGCCGCGCGGAGTAGGCGGTGCCCGCCTCAGTGGTGGGCAAACTCGCCGTGGTGACCATCAGCGTCTCGGGGGTGATGGTGGTCACCCGGAAGGTCGGTAGCGTCCGCTTCGCATAGGTCTTCTTGGCGATCTTCACCCGCGGGGCCACCACCCGCAGGTCAGCCGTGGCCGCTAGCGAGGCCGAGATGGTGAAGGCGCCAGACTTGGCCGACTTACTAGCCCCGATCTGGACCCAGCCAGCACTGGTGCGCCGCTGCAACACCACTGGCCGGGCGCGCTTTTGGCCCAACGATTCCGAAACCGTGAAGACTGCCCCCACCAGCGGTGTGGCCGGGGTCACCTTCACCGTCCGGAAGCTGCGCGATTTGGAGACGATTCGGCCATAGGTCTTAGTGCCGATCTTTACCCGAGGGGCCACGACCCGGATCTTCACCGACGACTCCGCCGCAGCCGTGGTGAACGAGTAGCGCCCATTCACAGCGGTGGTGCCAGTCAACATCCGGCGCCACTTGCCACCAAGGTGGCGCTGCAACTCCACTGGCCGGGCCACCTTCGTCGACAGATGCCCAGAGACCACGAAGGCCCGCCCTCGAATCGGATACCCCGGCGAAACTGAAGGCGTTGAAGTGGACGCCGCCTGGGCTGCCACCTGGGCATCAACCGGCCCGATCATCAGGCCAAGGGTCAGCACCACCGAACCCAGCAAAGCACCCAGTCGACGCACGCCAAACCTCCCTCGGGTGGGCCGCTGCAGAGCGGTCCGGGAGCAATCGCTTACCCAGCATTCAGCCTAACTCTCCGCGCGCTGATTTGGGCCGGAGCAGCGGTGAGACCCTTGCCGGCACCCATTCTCCGACGCGGCGCGAACCCGTCCGGGGTTCGGAACACCGGCACGCCCTGGCAGCGCTAGGGTCAAGCCGTGGATGCACCTTGGGTCAAGCATTATCAAGCAGGAGTTCCGGCGCAGATCGAACTCCCCACTCAGTCGCTCGTAGCCCTCTACGAACGCTCCGTTGCCGAAGCCGGAGACTGCGTGGCCACCGAGTTCTTCGGTCGCACGACCACCTACACCGAGCTTGGTGACCAGATCAGTCGAGCCGCCGAAGGATTGCGCCGCCTTGGCGTGAAAGCCGGTGATCGGGTGGCATTGGTGTTGCCCAACTGCCCCCAACACGTCGTCGCCTTTTACGCGGTGCTGCGCCTGGGCGCGATCGTCGTGGAACACAACCCGCTCTACACCGAGCGTGAACTGCGGCACATCTTCGAGGATCACGCCGCCCGAGTGGCGATCTGTTGGGACGTTGCCGTGCCCAAGGTGCAGGCGATTCCCAACGATGTGACCGTGGAGAAGATCGTCTCGGTGAACCTGCTCAAGGCCTTCCCGATGGTGAAGCGGTTGGCTCTGCGGCTGCCGATCCCCAGCCTGCGCAAGACCCGAGCCAAGCTCACCGCGCCGGTCAGCGGCACTCTGCCCTGGGAGGAGCTCCTGTCAGCCCCACCGCTGAATGAGGCCCACCCCCGCCCAGAAGTGCAGGACGTGGCGGTGATTCAGTACACCTCGGGCACCACCGGAGCACCCAAGGGCGCGATTCTCACTCACTTCAACCTGTTCAGCAATGCCCGGCAGGGCGAAGCCTGGATGCACGGCGCGGAGTATCGCAAAGAGAACTTCTACGCGATCCTGCCGATGTTCCACGCCTTCGGGATGACCCTGTTCCTCACCTACGGGATCTTGAAACAGGCTCGGCTGGTGATCTTCCCCGCCTTCGACGTCGACTTGGTGCTGGACGCGGCCAAGAAGACCCCACCAACCGTCTATTGCGCCGTCCCGCCGATCTACCAACGCACCGCCGAGCGCGCCAAAGAGCGCGGCATCAGCTTGAAGAGCGCCAAGTACTGCATCTCGGGGGCGATGAACCTGCCGATCTCGGTGGTCGAGTTATGGGAGAGCGTCTCTGGCGGACTGCTGGTGGAGGGCTACGGCATGACCGAGGCATCCCCGGTCTGTCTGGGCAATCCGTTCGCGCCGAGTAGGCGGGCCAGCACCATCGGCGTCCCCTTCCCCAGCACTTTGATGAAGGTGGTCGACCTGGAGGACCCCACCAAAGAGGTGGCCCAAGGTGAGCGCGGCGAGCTGTTGATTTCGGGGCCGCAGGTGTTCAGCGGCTACTGGAACAACGCTGCCGAAACCGCCAAGACGCTGCTGCCCGGTGGTTGGCTGCGCACCGGCGATGTGGTCACTGTGGACGCGGATGGTTTCACCACCATCGTGGATCGGGTGAAGGAGCTGATCATCTCCGGCGGCTTCAACGTCTCTCCTTCCGAAGTTGAGGCCGTGCTGCACACCCACCCAGACATCATCGAAGCCGCGGTGGTTGGTATGCCAGCATCCAGCGGCGGGGAGTTGGTGGTGGCCGCGGTGATCCTGCGTCCTGGTGCGGAGTTGGACGAGGTCGGGCTGCGAGCCTGGTGCAAGGAGCGCCTAGCCGCTTACAAGGTGCCCCGCCAGATCATCGCGTTGCCCGAGCTCCCCCGCTCGATCCTCGGCAAGGTGATTCGCAAGCAGGTGCGCGCGGCCGTCGTCGAAACCGCCGCCAACTGACCCACCGAAGTCGGCTGAGCCCGTCGACCCTTCGACAAGCTCAGGGAACTGGGGTGAAGCTCAGGGAACTGGGTAGCGCTCAGAGAACTGAACTCAAGTTGGCTGAGCTCGTCGAAGCCCTTATCAGCGAACCGCGTCGGGCAGGGCGACGTAGGCCATGTCGAGGCTCGCTCGGCGCCAGGGCCAGGACCAGCCGCGACGGCGCAACAGGTAGACCACCGCAACAGTGGCGCTCAACCCGCAGGCGATGCCGCCGATCGCGATCGTCCAACGCGGGCCCCACACGTCCCCGATCCAACCCAACAGTGGTGAGCCAATCGGGGTGCCGCCGAGGAAGATGGCCATATAGAGCGCCATCACCCGGCCGCGCATCACTGGTTCGACGCTGAGTTGCACCGAAGTGTTGGCTGCGGTCATCACGGTCAGGGCGGAAAAACCAGCCAGCAGCAGCAGCCCCAAGTAGAGCAGGAAGCTCGGGGCGACCGACATCACCACCAGAATCGCGCTGAAGACCGCCAGTGCACCAACGATCAGCCGCATCGGTACTTCAGTTCGTCCGGCGGCGATCAAACTCGCGCTCAACGAGCCGATGGCCATCACCGAGCCCATGTAGCCAAACTCGGTCGGTCCGACGTGGAAGACCGAGGTGGCCATCAGCGCGTTGGTGAGCTGGAAGTTCAACCCGAAGGTGCCGAGCATGAAGATCAGGAACAACACCAACAGAATGTCTGGACGTCGCCGCACATAGCGGAGACCTTCGCGGACCCCACCAGAACTCGGCCCGCGCGGGGACGGCTTCAGCTCGGCGGGGTTCATCCAGAACAGCGCGGCCAGCGTCGCGATGAAGCTCAGGGCATTGATCGCCAGTGCCGGGCCGACGCCCCAAACCGCGATGGTAAGACCAGCCACGGCTGGGCCGATCAGGCGAGCGGAATGGAAGCTGGTGGAGTTGAGTCCGACCGCATTGCCAATCAGCTTCTCCGGCACCATTTCGGGCGCGATCGCCTGCCGTGCCGGGGTGTCGAAGGCGGCGGCAACACCTTGGAGGAACGCCAGCAGATACACCTGCCACAGCGTCACCCAGCCACCGATAACCAGCACTGCCAGCACCGTCCCGGTGATGCCCAGCCCGGCCTGGGTGAGCATCAGCAGCTTGCGCTTGTCGAACCGGTCGGCCAACGAGCCGGCCCATGGCGAGAGCAGCGCGGTCGGCAGGAACTGCAGACCGGTGACGATGCCCAGCGCGATCGCGGAGTTGTTGGTGAGGATGGTCAACACCAGCCAGTCCTGAGCAACGCGCGCCATCCAGGTGCCGATATTTGAGATGAAGCCGCCGGTCCAGAACAGGCGATAGTTGCGCAGTGCCAAAGACGAGAAGAGTGGCACCCGCTCAGCGGTTGCCGTGCTCACTCGCCAAGCACCCGATTCAGCAGATCAGTGGCCTCGCGCAGCAAGGCGCGTTCGTCTTTGGTGAGGCCGTCGAGCTGCCGCACCATCCAGTCGTCGCGGGCGGCAGCGATGCGATCCAGCGCTGCGCCACCCTCAACGGTGAGATTGAGCACCTTGCAGCGTCCATCGTCGGGGTGATCAACCCGGGCCACCAGACCTTTGTCGACCAGGCAGTTCACCGTTCTGGTCATCGACGGCGCACTGACCCGCTCGGCTTCGGCAAGTTCGCCGGGAGTAAGCGGACGGCGGCGAAGGTTCGACAGCGCACTCACGTGATGGGGCGACAGCTCGGCGCTGGATTCGAATCGGACGCGACGAGACACCCGCTGGCAAGCTATTCGCAGGTCGTTGGCTAGGGAAGTCATCGTCGTATCGTTCACATCGTTAGCCTAACTCATTAGTTAGGCTAACTATTCCCAGGATCGCTGAATGGGACTGACTCCACCCGGCTGGGGACCGAACTACTGACCCAGCGGGACCATGTTCGAGACGGTGAACGCCGCCACCAGCACCGCCGCGATCCAGAACGGAATCAGCGCCTTCGGCTCGCCAACCCTTCGCCCGAAGACCCAAGTGGGCCATAGCGGCAGCGCGAACACCACCAGCGCGGGCACCGTGGCCACCAGCGCGGCCCAGATTGGCGGCCGAACTGAGTCACCCACCTCATAGCCGAGCAGGCTGATCAGACCCTCGCCCACCAGAAAGGCACCAAAGAAGCACGGCACAAACAACAACAGCGAGGCCCAAGCGATCTGCCTATTGGTTCGCGCCTGCACTGCCCCGTTGTCAGCCATACCTCCATTCTCGTCCTGAGTAGGGGAAAGGGCCAGGCTCAAGAGGCTTCGACCCTTCGACAAGCTCAGGGCAGGTCAAGCTCAGCCAACTTGTGGCTGAGTTCCCTAAGCCTGTCTCCCAGTTCCCTAAGCCCGTTTCCCAGTTCCCTAAGCCCGTTTCCCAGTTCCCTGAGCCCGTTTTCCAGTTCCCTGAGCCTGTCGAAGGGCAACGGAGGCCGCCCAGGCCATCAGCCCTGCGTCAGTCAGCGATGCCAATAGGTGATCGGGCGCGAAACCGTCCTGGGCAACGGTGGGCACCCCAACGACGCGCAGCCCAGCAGCCTTGGCCGAGTTGACCCCCACCAGGGAATCCTCGAAGGCCAGCGTGGTAGCTGGCTCGACGGCCATCAGTTCACAGGCCCGCAGGTACAGATCCGGCGCCGGCTTGCCGTTCACGACGTCCTCACCAGACACGATTACCTCGAAGGCACCCGTCAGCCCCGCCCGCTGCAACGACAGCTCAACCAAATGCCGAGCCGAGTTGCTGACCACCGCGATCGGCAGCCGTCCGGCCAGCGCCCGCACCAGCTCCACCGCACCTGGCATCGGTTCGGCCTGAACCGAGATCACCTCGGCTACCGATTCGGTCAACTCCGCCTTCAGCGCCGGCTCCTGCCCAACCTGGTCGAACCACTCCGCCATCCGGGCCACAGTGAAGTCGATCGTGGTGCCGATCAGCCGCGCCTTCAACTCGGCGGTGTATTCCAGCCCATGCCTGGCGAACATGGCCGCTTCAGCTACCGTCCAACACGACTCGGTCTCTACCAAGAGACCGTCGCAATCGAAGGCCACCGCAGCCACCGGGTGATTCGCGGGCTGCCAGGCGGTCATCGAGAACTCCTCAGGGCTGGGTGACCCTTCGACAAGCTCAGGGAACTGGAGGACAAACTCAGGGAACTGGAGGACAAGCTCAGGGAACTGGAGGACAAGCTCAGGGAACTGGGAATGCGCATCGGTCGGCTCAACCCTGCTGGCGCTCGGCCCACCAGGCCAGCAGCGCCTCGCGGGCCTTTTCGGCACCGAGCGGGCCGTCCTCGATGCGGCGCTCCAGCAGGAACTTGTAGGCCGCACCAACCTCGCGTCCCTCGCCGATGCCAAGGATCTCCATGATCTGGATGCCGTCGAGATCTGGGCGCAACGAGTTGAGCTCCTCTTGGGATCCCAGCTCATCGATGCGCCACTCGAGCTCTTCGTACACCCGGCGCAGATTGTCGGCTTTGCGCTGGTTGCGGGTGGTGCAATCGGCACGGGTGAGAATGTGCAGCCGCTCCAGCTCATCGCCAGCGTCGCGGACGTAGCGACGCACTGCCGAATCGGTCCATTGGCCCTCGCCGTAGCCGTGGAAGCGCAGGTGCAACTCGACCAACGAGGACACCGCCTTGATCTCGTCGTTGGAGAAGTGCAGCGCCTGCATCCGCTTGCGGGTCATCTTCGCCCCCACCACATCGTGGTGATAGAAGGACACCTTTCCGCCCGGCTCGAACTTGCGGGTGCGCGGCTTGCCAATGTCGTGGAACAGCGCCGCCAGCCGGTTGATCAGGTCAGGGGCGTGCCCGCGTTGGCGCTCCAACTCGATCGCCTGCTCGATCACCGTCAGCGTGTGCTGGTAGATGTCCTTGTGCTGGTTGTGTTCGTCGCGCTCCAGCTGCAAGGCAGGCAATTCCGGCAGGACGAGGTCAGCCAGCCCGGTCTCCACCAACAGATCGAGCCCGGCGCGGGGGTTATCGCTGAGCATCAGCTTGATCAGCTCATCACGCACCCGCTCGGCCGAGATGATCTTGATCCGCGCCGCGTCGGCCTTCATCGCCGCCACCACTTCTGGGGTCGGACGGAAACCCAACTGCGAGGCGAATCTGGCCGCTCGCATCATCCGCAGCGGATCATCAGAGAAGGAGATTTCCGGGGCCGAGGGCGTGCGGATCAGCATCGCGTCCAGATCGTCGGCGCCCTTGAACGGATCAAGCAGTTCACCGGTGGCCACATCGAGCGCCATCGCGTTGATGGTGAAATCGCGTCGAATCAGATCCCCGCCAAGGTGATCACCGAAGGCCACCAATGGCTTGCGGGAATCAGCCTCGTAGGCATCGGCGCGGAAGGTGGTGATCTCCACCAACCAGTCGCTGCCATCGGCCTCGGCGATCCGGCAGGCAATGGTGCCGAAGTCACGGCCGACGTCCCAAACCGCGTTGGTGGCCTTACGCACCAGGGCCTCGATGTCGTCGGGACGAGCCGAGGTGGTGTAGTCCAAGTCGGTGGTCAACCGGCCCAACAGCGCATCGCGCACCGAACCGCCGACCAAATACAGCTCAAAACCGGCCTCGGTGAAGGCCCTGTTGAGTGCGGTCAGCTTCGGTCCAGCCGCCAGCGCCTGATCGAGGGCGGCGCGCTGGTCACGGGTGAGGCTTGGCACGGCGAATGAGTCTACCGGTGCCAAGCTCGGCTCGAACGCTCACCAGGTGAGTTGGCGCCGCTGATTCCACCGCCGGATTCACAGCGGTCGAACCGAGGGCAGGCGTTGGGATGCCCGAGACACCCCCTACCATGGGACGGTGACGAGAGGCGCTACCTGGGTCGGCCGGCTGGCCCGCGGACTGGCACTGGCTGCAGTCACTCTCAGCGCCCTCGGGTTTGGAGTCGGGACGGCCGCGCCAGCCCAAGCTGATGAGACGATCAAGCTGAGTTTGGTGATGACTTCACTGACCACCTCGGGCACCAAGGCCGATGATCGGGTCACGGCGAAGTTCACTCTCACCAACACCGGCACCCTGCCCGCCTACGGCGTGGTCGCGCACCTGTGGCGCTCTCGGGATCCGATTCGCGATCAGGCCAGCCTGGTCGCGGTGGCAGATGGCCGTTCCACCTGGGGTGGTTGGCCGACCGGCACCGGCAGCTACCTGTTGATCACCAACTCCACCACCGCTTTCGAGCCCGGGGCCAGCCGGCAGTTCAAGCTGTCAGCGACCTTGTCCCAATTGGGTTTCGACGCTCGGGGCGCGGTGTACTCCTTCGGGGCCGACGTGGTGGCCACCGCCGATCAGAGCAGCAATAACAGCGTGGTCGCCAAGGTGCGCACCTTCGTCCCGCTGCCCGGGAAGGGCCAGGTACCGCTGACTTCAGCCGTGCTGCTGAGCTCAGCCCCGACCAAGCTGGCGCCGAATATTTTCGTCAATGACCAGCTAACCGCCGAGCTGACCGGACGCCTTGGCGCCCTGCTCAATGCGGCCGAGAACGGGCGCAGTTGGCTGATCGATCCGGCCCTGCTCGACGAAGTGCGCGATCAGGCTGACGGCTATCAGGTTTTCGACGGCACCAACACCGCTGCCGGCGCCGGCCAACAGGTCGCGGCTGACTGGCTGAGCCGCTTCACCAAACTGAACCCTGAACGCGGTGCCCGGACGCTTTTCGGCAACCCCGACACCGACGGCGCTCAAGCAAGCGGCCACGAAGATGTACTGCCCTGGTCGAAGACGGTCTCGGCCAGCGTCGAGGGCATCGGCGGGTTGCCGCTGGTGGTGATCCCGACTGGCGCGGTGGTGAACACCGCCAGCCTGCCCTTCCTCAAGCAGTCCGGGGCGGACGCCGTCCTGGCCACCAATAGTCGGGCGGCCGGCGCCCTCCAACAGGCTGACTCAGGCGTGCGGATTCTGACCGTCCCGCTAGTGCAGACTGCGGCGGCCTCAACCGACCCGACGGTGGCGATCACTGATCGCCAACTTGTGCTGGCCCAGACCGTGATCTGCGGCAAGGCCGGCCAACTGCGCCTCCTCACCACTGCAGCAGCGGTGGCCGCTGACGATGCTGCCCGGCCCGGTTGGGTAACCGACCGCGGCTTGGGCGCGCTGCTGGCCAGCTCCCCGTCCCGGGATGCTGAGCTCAGCACCACCAAGATCGATCGGCTCAGCGCTGAGCAGTTCGGCGAGCTGAACCGGCTTTCCAGCGACTTCGCCGCCTATGCCGAGTTGGTTCCCGAATCAGCCTTCACCGCGCAGCGGGAGGCGGCCTATCTGCGCTCGATCTCGACCTCCTGGATCACTGATGAGGGGGCCGGTCGTGCCTACGTCGACGGCTTGAGTCGACTGATCGGGCGCCCGGCAGTCAGCGAGCGGGTGCATCTCAGCGTCAGCCCACGGTTTGTGATGTCGGCCCGCAGCAACCAGTTCCCTGTCACCGTCACCAACCACTCCCTCGAACCGATTCAGGTTCGGGTGGAGGTGACCACCGACAACCCGCAGCGCCTCGCCGTGCCACCAACCGAAGTGATCACCGTCGATCCGGGGCAAAGCCAGACGGTGAACATCAGACCTGAGGCAAGCGCGAACGGCCTGATCACCGCCGCGGCCCACCTGACCACGGCCAGTGGCCGCCGAGTGAGCGCGGACGTACCGCTGACCATTGAAGTGACCGAGTTGGGTATCGTCGCCTGGATCATCGTCGGCGTCTCCGGGGTGGTGCTGGTTGGAGCCACCGCCTGGCGAATCCGTCAGGTCCGCCGGCGTGATAGCCAGACCACCGAATCGCAGACCGCTAGGGAGTCATGAGCGAAAGCCCGCAATCGACGTCTATGCCTTCGGCCCCGACTGACCACGGCGGCGGGCGACGACTCCTCAATGCCACTGCTGTGATGGCTTCCGGCACTGCCATTTCGCGATTGCTGGGCGTGGTGCGCACCATGCTGATCGCGTTCATCCTTGGCAATGCAACGCTGCGGGTGGACGTGTTCAACGTCGCCATGTTCGTGCCCAACTCGCTCTACATGCTGCTGGCTGGCGGCACCCTCAACAACGTCCTGGTGCCGCAGATCGTCCGGGCGGTCAAGAACGATGCCGACGGCGGCAAGGCGTTCGTCGACCGCATCATCACCGGCTTCCTGCTGATTCTTGGCACGGTCACTGTCATCTTCACCGTCGCTACTCCACTGGTGATGAGTGTGTACGCGTCCAGTTGGCAAACCCCAGAGCTGGCCGAGCAGTGGCGCTCCCTGCTGCTGATGACCTACCTGACGATGCCGCAACTGTTCTTCTTCGGGGTGTTCTTCCTCATCGGCCAGGTGCTCAACGCCACCGAGAAGTTCGGCCCGATGATGTGGGCCCCGATTCTCAACAACGTGGTGTCAATCTCGGTCTTCAGCCTCTACCTGTGGATCTGGGGCACCCAAACCAGCCCGCATCTTGCCTTCACCGATCAGCAGGTGTGGCTACTTGGCGTGGGTTCGACCCTCGGCATCGTGGTGCAGACCCTGGCGCTGATTCCCTACCTGCGCCGGGTTGGCTTCGCCTACCGTCCCCGGTTCGACCTGAAGGGCACCGGCCTTGGCCGCACTTTCCAGGTGGCCAAATGGATGGTCGGCTTCGTGGCCCTGACCTCGCTGGCGCAGGTGGTCGTGACCAACCTGGCTACCAGCGCCGCTTCCACGGGGGCGGCTACCGGTCAGGCTGGCGCCGGGGTGACGGCCTACCAGAACGCCTACCTCATCTGGATCCTGCCGCATTCGTTGCTGACCATTTCGCTGGCCACCGCGATGCTGCCGATGGCCGCCAAATATGCCGTCGCTGGCGATCGCGTCGGGGTGCGGGTCGAAACCGAGCGCGCCCTGCGTCTGGCCCTGACCTTCCTGGTGCCAGCTTCGGTGGCCTTCATCGTGCTCGCGGACCCGATTGCCCGGCTCATCTTCGGCAACGGCACCGGCGCAAGTGACTACTACTTCGTGGCGTGGGCTTTGGCTGGCTTCGGCATCGGCCTAGTGCCCTACACGATCCAGTACCTCTATCTGCGAGCCTTCTTCGCCCTCGACAACACCAAGACCCCCTTCCTGCTGCAGATCGCGATCAGCGGCGCGAACGCCGCCTTGGCGATCATCCTGGTGATGGCCTGGGACAGCCCGTCCACTGTCGCTGCCCGCCTGGGGCTGGCCTATGCCCTGTCGTACTTCCTGGGCGCCTTCCTCACGCACCTGGCGTTGAAGAAGCGGCTGCCAGATCTGGCCGGGGCCACGATTCTGAATCACATCTTCAAACTGCTCGCCCCGGCGGTAGCGGCCGTCGCGCTGGCTTGGGTGATCACCTGGCTGTTCGCGGCCAACACCAATGCCGGGCTCCGGGTGGTCGGCTTCGCTCTGGCCGGTGTCGTCGCCCTGTTGGCCTTCTTCTTCATCGCCAAACGGATGGGCATTCCAGAAGCAGCCGCACTGTTCGACATCCTGCGTCGGCGCGGTCGCGACGATGGTGAGGCGGACGCGACCGAGGCCATCGTCGGCTCGCAGTCCACTGACCCAGCCAGTGACGCCATTGACTCCGGTGAGATCGCCCTGGACCAGACCAACTCTGACCCAGACGGCACCGGGGTGTTCGTCGCGGTGAGCATCAGCGATCCGCTCGACTATCCCGACCCGGCCAATGCCCCGGTGGTCGGTCTGGTTTTGGCCGATCGCTACGAGTTGGCCGAGCAGCTGGCCGTCCACGAAGGCACCCAAACCTGGCGCGCCACTGATCCGGTGCTCGGCCGTCCGGTGCTGGTGCACCTGTTGGCCGATGACGACGCCCGCACTACCCGGGTGCTGGCCGCAGCCCGATCGGCGGCAGTGACCACCGACTCCAGATTCCTGCGGGTGCTCGATGTAGTCGAGGCCAACGACGGCGTCAATGCCTACCTGGTCTATGAGTACGAGGCTGGCCAGACCTTGGAGAAGCTGCTGCGCAGCGGACCACTCACCTCGGTGGAGACCGCCTGGCTGGTGCGCGAGGTGGCCGATGCCTTAGCTCCGCTGCACGCCCAGGGTCACTTCCATCAACACCTCAACCCGGCCACGGTGCTGATCACCGCCAACGGGAACCTGAAGCTACTCGGTTTCGAAGTGGACGCCGCCATGCACTCCGACGGCCGCGCCGCCGCGGCGAGCACCGCCACCGACGTGCAGGCCCTGGCTGATCTGCTGTACGCCTGCCTGGTGGCTCATTGGCCGCATGGCGAGCGGTTCGGGCTGCCGTCCGCACCCGAGGAGGCGGGTCGCGCCTTGACTCCCAGCCGGGTGCGTGGCGGGGTCGCGCCGGCACTGGATCAGGTTTACGAGCGGATTCGTTCCCAAGGCACACCGGGGCGCGCCTCCAGGCTGTTCACCGCCCAGGCAATTGCCGCCGAGCTGTCGATGGTGCTCGGGCCAGCCAACGCGGTCAGCGATCTGCGTTCCCGCCTGAATCGTCCTGAGGCCGAAGTGGCCGAATCCCTGCCTGGCTCTACAGCCAATCCGCCGATGCCAACCCCAGCGGCCCATCACGTTTTCGTCAGCGGACGCTTGCCAGCCGGCTCCCCCGAGGGTGATGCGGAAGATCAGGCCTTCGTCGACTCGATGCTTGCCCGCTCCGACAACTTCACCCCGATTCCCCCACCTGGATCAGCTGCCAACCGCTCGGCCCGCAACGTCCCGCTGATGCTGCTGTCGGCCTTGGTAGTCGCCGCCGTGGGTATCGGTGCGGCCGGGGTACAGACGCTGAACCCGGCCGATCCGGACGCCCTAGCCGTGCTGGCCATCGCCAAGGCCAACGATTTCGATCCCAAGCAGGACGGCGGCAGCGGTGGGGAGAACTCCACCAAGGTGGTGCTGGCTGTTGACGGGAACCTCCAGACTGCCTGGACCACTGACTCCTACCGCACCGCGAAGTTCGCCAACAAGCCAGGGGTTGGCCTGTTGCTCGATCTGGGTGGGGTACGCCAGATCAACACCGTGAAGGTGCACCTGGTCGGGCACGGCACTGACCTGGAGCTTCGGGTGCCGGTGGGCAACTCAGCCTCGACCAAGACCATCGAAAGCTGGCGGGTGATCACTGCAACCAAGAACGCCGCCGACGCGGCCGAGTTCACCTTCACCGATCTGCGATCGCGCTATGTGCTGGTCTATCTCACCGCCCTGCCCGCAGTTGGCGATGGCAAGTTCAGTGGCGGGATCGCTGAAGTGGTGTTGAGCGGCAGCTAGGCCGGCGTCGTTTGGTCCGCAGTCCACGGGGTCCGCAGTCCACGGGGACGGTTCCTCCGCGCGGCTCACGGGGTCTGTCCCCATGAGCCGCTCATTGGAACCGTCCCCTAGCGCAGGCGGGCCCGAAAAACAGCAGTGCCGCCGGTCTCCCCGACGGCACTGCTGCGTTAGTTGACGCGGTTGGTCACTCGACGACGTCGGCGTCCACCCAGTCGAAGGTCTTGGTGACGGCCTTCTTCCAGTTGCGGTAGAGGCGGTTGCGCTCGTCCTGCTCAGCAGTCGGAGTCCAACGCTTGTCCTCGGCCCAGTTGTTGATGACGTCCTGCTCGCCCTGCCAGTAGCCGGTCGCGATGCCAGCGGCGTAGGCAGCGCCCAATGCCGTGGTCTCGGCAACCACCGGACGCACCACCGGCACGCCCAGCTGATTGGCCTGGAACTGCATCAGGGTCTCGNNGAGTCGGCGTTCATGGCGTCCAGCACCTCACGGGTCTGGAAGGCGGTGGCCTCCAGCACGGCGCGGGCGATATGGCCACGATTGACGTAACGGGTCAGACCGACGATTGCACCGCGGGCATCAGCTCGCCAGTACGGTGCGAACAGGCCCGAGAAGGCCGGCACGAAGTAGACCCCGCCGTTGTCGTCGACGGTCTGGGCCAGTTCCTCAACCTCAGGAGCCGAGGAGAACATCTTCAGGTTGTCGCGCAGCCACTGCACCAGCGAACCGGTTACTGCGATCGAACCCTCCAGGGCGTAGACAGCCTTGCGGTCACCGATCTTGTAGCAGACGGTGGTCAACAGACCGTTCTTGCTCGGCACTGGCTCTTCACCGGTGTTCATCAGCATGAAGTTGCCGGTGCCATAGGTGTTCTTGGCCATGCCGATTTCGAAGCAGGCCTGGCCGAAGGTGGCCGCCTGCTGGTCGCCCAAGTCGCCGGCGACCGGGACGCCACCGAGCAGGCCCTCTTCACGTCCGTAGCCGTAGACCTCGGCCGAGGACTTGATCGCGGGCAGCATGCTCATCGGAATGGTCATGTCGGCGGCGATCTCGGCATCCCAAGACAGAGTCTTCAGATCCATCAGCATGGTGCGTGACGCGTTGGTCACGTCGGTGACGTGCACGCCACCATCAACACCACCGGTCAGGTTCCAGATGACCCAGCTGTCCATGTTGCCCATGACCAGCTTGCCGGCCTCGGCGGCGGCGCGGGCGCCCTCGACGTTGTCGAGAATCCACTTCACCTTCGGGCCGGAGAAGTAGGTGGCCAATGGCAGGCCGACCCGGCTCTTGTACTTGTCCTGATCGCCACCACCGAGCTCTTCGACGATCTTGCCGGTACGAGTGTCCTGCCAGACGATCGCGTTGTAGACCGGCAGACCGGTCTCCTTGTTCCACACCACAGTGGTCTCACGCTGGTTGGTGATGCCGACTGCCTGGATGTTGTCCTTGTTCAGGCTCGCCTTGGCCAGTGCCTCGGCGACGACCTCACGTACCGCGTCCCAGACCTCTACCGGGTTGTGCTCAACCCAGCCGGCCCTCGGGAAGATCTGCTCGTGCTCCTTCTGGCCCACCGAGACGATTCGTCCCTCGTGGTTGAAGATGATTGCCCGGGAGCTGGTCGTCCCCTGATCGATCGCGAGGATGTACTTGTCAACCATGGAAAGTTCCTTCCACATCTTTGTCGAACTGAAAGTTGGTGGAGGCGGTCGGCACTGACCGACGTCTCCCTGATTGGGTTGGGGCGGGTGGTACCAGGTGGGTGAGGTGCACTCCAGAGCTCACCCACCCGGCGGGATTCACATGACGGGCAGCAGGTAACCGGCCAACAGGCCAGCCAGGACGCCACCGATGATCGGGCCGACCACCGGAACCCAGGAGTAGCTCCAGTCCGAATCGCCCTTGCCCTTGATCGGGAGGACGGCATGCGCAATGCGCGGGCCGAGGTCACGAGCAGGGTTGATGGCGTATCCGGTAGGACCACCGAGGGAGGCGCCGATGCCGACAACCAGCAGGGCAACACCCAGGGCGCTTAGCCAACCAAGGTCAACCGACTTCCACGAACCGGCCGCGATGATCACGAACACCAGCACGAAGGTGCCGATGGCCTCAGTCGCGAGGTTCCAGCCGTAGTTACGGATGGCCGGGCCGGTAGAGAAGACGGCCAGTTTGGTCGCCGCATCCGGCTCCTCGTCGAAGTGCTGCTTGTAGGCAACCCAGGCCAGGACGGCACCGATGAAGGCACCAATCAGCTGAGCGATCAGGTAGACACCCACCTTGGCCCAGTCAACCGCTTCGCCCTTGGCGATGCTCTGGGCAGCCAGGCCCAAAGTGACGGCTGGATTGATATGAGCGCCCGATGCCTGGGAGACGAGAACGCCGGCGAAGACCGCAAGGCCCCAGCCGAAGTTCACGAACAGGAACCCGGTGCCATTGCCTTTCGACTTCGTCAACGCAGTGTTGGCCACGACGCCAGCACCCAGGAGGAGCAGCATCGCTGTGCCGACTACCTCAGAGAGGAATAGAGCTCCCACTTCTTACTCACTTTCCGACACCGTGGTGTCAGCTTGGGCGTCCGCCATGGACGCGTCTTTGAATCTGGTCCCCAAACTGGGGAGGTGTAAACAACCTTTGAGATGTGGGCAGGCTCACCGGAACTCGCGTAGGGCTAGGCCCCACGTCCGTCCGAGGTGGTGGGAGGACGTACCCCGAGGCCAACCGGCCCCAAGGCGCGGGTTCCGGTAGTCATTGCCGACACCGACCGCTTCACTGCGGTCAGTCGGCTGCTGGACCAAGCAGACACATCTCCCAACTCCAGGGTCCAGTTCCGGAGTTTGGATGAAGGCCGAGCCGCCAGGTGGGCGGACCGGATAACCGGCGCCGAGGGAAGGGGGTCGGGAGAAGACCACTCTCGCGGTCAAACTCATGAGGACTCCCTTGCCACTCGAACACTGCGTTGTGTGGAACACCGAGCGCGGTCCCACCGATGGCTTCATCTTGCTAACCCATGAACGCATGCGCTAGACCGGTGCACGAACGTGCAACGGGAGGATGGCGAGATGAACGACCGCTACGAGGAGATGTACCAAGCCGCCTCGCGCTATTACATCCAGGGCGAGACCATGGAAAGCATCGCGCGGCAGCTGAAGCTATCCCGCTCCTCGGTCTCGCGCCTGCTGAAGGACGCCCGCGACTCCGGTTTGGTGCGAATAAGCCTCGCCGATCACCAAGGCTCAGCCTCACCGATGGCAGCGACGCTGGCTCAAATCTTCGGTGTTCGGGTGCACATGGTCTCGGTGCGGGAGAACGCGAACGAGGCCGCGCGCTTCGAGCAGGTGGCCCGGCTGGCCGGAAAATTGCTCACCGAGATGGTGGACGATCACCAGCTCATCGGCGTGGCCTGGGGCGTGACGTTGTCGCACATCGTCAAACACCTCGGCCGTCGGCCGCTGGTGGACGCCACCGTGGTGCAGATCAACGGCGGGGCCAACCAGCGCGGTTCGGGAATCCCCTACATCGGCGAGATTCTGCAAGCCTTCGGTGAAGCCTTCGACGCCAGGGTGGTGCTGTTCCCAGTGCCAGCCTTCTTCGATTTCGCCGCCACCAAAGATGCGATGTGGCGGGAGCGCTCGGTGCGCAATGTGCTGCGCTTGCACGACAACCTCGATCTGGCGGTCTTCGGGGTGGGCTGCCTGCAGGGTCGCGTCCCCTCCCACGTCTACACCGCCGGCTACCTGGACGAAACCGACATGGCCCACCTGTCCGCCGACGGCGTGGTCGGCGACGTGTGCACGGTGCTGTTGCGGGAGGACGGCACCTATGCCGACATTCCGCACAACGCCCGGGCCACCGGCCTCACCCCGGCGGAGCTGCAACGAATCAATCGGCGGATCTGCGTGGTCGCCGATCCATCGCGGGCGGCAGCGGTTGTCGGTGCCCTGCGATCAGGCGCGGCGACTGACCTGGTGCTCGATGAGGGCACCGCTCGGGCGGTGCTGGATCGGCTCCGGGTCTGAGCCGAATCCGGGGTAAAGACCACAATTCGACGGCGCGGGCCGATTTCTCACCGGCAGGGTCCTAGCTTGCACGTCTGCTCCACCTAAGGTTCGACCGATGGGCATCCGAACCGAGGCTGCTTAGGCTGATGGCGAACGGCGGACATCGTTCGCGATGCCTAGGGTCAGCGTCGAACCCCGGGTTCGCTCCGTCGGATCAGATCGGAGGAACTGGTGAGGAAACTCGCTGTTGACGTCGTGGTCATCGGTGGGGGGTCAACCGGAGCCGGGGTCGTGCGCGATGTGGCAATGCGCGGCTTCAGCACCGTCCTGGTAGAGCGGGCCGATTTGGGCCAGGGCACCACCGGACGCTTCCACGGACTCCTGCACTCCGGTGGCCGCTACGTGGTTTCTGATCCTGAGTCTGCGCGGGAATGTGCCAGCGAGAACGAGATCCTGACCCGTATTCAGGCCAGCGCGATCGAATCGACTGGCGGCTACTTCGTCACCTGTCCAGGCGATGACCCCACCTTCGCCGACAAGTTCCTGGCAGGTGCGGCCGATACTGGGGTCTGGGCCCGTGAGGTGAGCGTCGCCGAAGCCTTACGCAATGAGCCTCGGCTGAACCCGGGCATCAGCCGCGCTATCGAGGTGCGCGATGGCACCGTGGACGGGTGGAAGCTGGTGTGGGGTGCGGCCAACTCGGCCCGCAACTATGGCGCGCAAATCCTCACCTACCACCGGGTCACCAAGATCGAAACTGAGGCTGGCAAGGTGACCGCAGTGCGCTGCACCAACCTCCGCAGCGGCGATGAGGTGCTCATCGAGTGTGACTTCGTGCTGAACTGCGCCGGGCCATGGGCTGGCCAGATTGCCGCGATGGCCGGTGCCCACCCGGTAGAGGTGGTGCCCGGTCGCGGCATCATGATCGCGATGAACCACCGGCTGGTGAACCGGGTGATCAACCGCTGCATCTACCCAGCGGACGGCGACATCCTGGTGCCAGCGCACACCGTCAGCATCATCGGCACCACCGATGTGAAGGTTGATGACCCCGACAACCTGGCCATCGAGGCCGGCGAAGTGCAGCAGATGCTGGACGCCGGCGAAGTGCTGATTCCTGGCTTCCGCAACTCGCGCGCCCTGCACGCCTGGGCCGGGGCCCGTCCGCTGATCAAGGATGATCGGGTGGCCGCCTCTGACACCCGGCACATGAGCCGCGGGATGGCGGTCATCGATCACACCACCCGCGACGGGCTGGACGGCATGCTCACCATCGGTGGCGGCAAGCTGACCACCTACCGGCTGATGGCCGAACACATCGTGGATGCGATGTGCGAGAAACGTGGCGAGCACCGCGATTGCCGCACGGCCGCTGAGCCGGTTCCCGGCTCGGAGTCTGGACGCACCCACCTCGTCAGCGACCGGTTACACGACCGCGAGCATGACCGCTTCGACGAGCAGATCATCTGCGAGTGCGAGCTGATGAGCCGCAAGATGTTCACCGACGCTCTGGCCAGCCAACCCGCGGGCTCCTTTGACGATCTGCGCCGCCAACTTCGCCTCGGCATGGGCCCTTGCCAGGGCGGCTTCTGCAGCGTCCGCGCCACCGGAATCGCCCTGGACGCCGGCCACCTCGACTCTGAGCGAGCCAACGGGTTGTTGCGGCTCTTCCTCAAGAACCGCTGGATCGGGCTATGGCCCATCCTGTACGGCGATCAGGTGCGCCAGACCGCGCTCGACAACTGGATCTTCCAGGGCACGCTCGATATCGAACACCTCCCCCAGCCCACCAGCGAGGTGGCGCTATGAGCCGGGTGGTCGTCATCGGCGCCGGCCTGGCCGGTCTGGTCGCCGCCAATCGTCTGGCTGAGGCCGGCGTCCAGGTGGTGCTGCTGCACAAGGGGCTCGGCGGACTTCAGCTGGGCCAGGGCACCATCGATGTCTTCGGCTACGCCCCGGCTCGCGTCTCCAACCCCATCAAGGCCGTCGGTTCGGTCGCGACGACGCACCCCTACGCCGCGATCGGCGCCAAGGCGGTGCTGACTGGCGTGGATTACCTGAAGAAGTTGCTGCCGGAGCTCCTTCTCGGCGATCCGGAAAGCAACTACCAACTGCCAACCGCCGTCGGCGCGATCCGTCCCACCTGCCTGGCCCAGCCGAGCATGATTGCCGGTCACGTCACAGACGGGGCCAAGTTGGTGATCGTCGGCATCCGGGGACTGAAGGACTTTCAGCCCCAGTTGGTCGCCGAGAACCTCGCCCGCACCCCGCTTCCCGATGGTGGACGGCTGCGCGCGCGGCACCTCTGGGTAGACGTGCCGGCCCGCGACGGCGAGGTCGACTCCTCCGGTCTTACCTATGCCCGCGCTTTCGACGATGAGACCTTCCGAGTGCGCTTCGCCAAGGCGGTGGTCGGTCAGCTCCGCGAAGACGAAATCGTCGGCCTACCCGCGGTGTTGGGGCTGAAGGACCTGCATGCCTGGCGCGATCTGGCCGGAAAGCTGGGGCATCGGGTGTTCGAGATTCCGCTGCCACCACCGTCGATTCCGGGCCTGCGACTGAGTGAGGCGTTGACCGCAAGGGCCTTGGCCGCCGGGGTACGGATCGTCCCCGGGGTGCGCACAGTGGGCTATGCCAGCAGCGGTGATCGGGTGACCAGCGTCACCACCGCCGCCGGGCTGGGTGGACGCAGCTATACCGCCGATGCCTTCCTGCTGGCCACTGGCGGCTTCGAGTCTGGTGCGCTGAACCTCGATTCCCACCAGGTGGTGCGCGAGACGCTGTTCAATTTGCCGCTGGCTGGGTTGGACCAGACGCCACTGATTCATGGTGAATATTGGGGCCCTGAGCAACCGCTGTTCAAAGTTGGGGTTGCGGTGAATCCGAAGATGCAGGCGGTCGATGCCGCTGGCATCCCGGTGTTTGCCAACCTTTACGCCGCTGGGGGCATCATCGCTGGCGCGTCTGGTTGGACGGAGAAATCCGGGGACGGCATCGCGCTGGCTAGTGCGATCGTGGCCGCTGCGGCGATCAGTAAGGAGTTGGCATGAACGGCGAAGACACTTCGTCGGAGCTCAGCACAGGCTTGGAGTTTGCTGGCCACGCGCTGTCGCGGGCCAGCCTCGATGCGTGCGTGAAATGCACGATCTGCGAAACCCAATGCCCGGTGGCTGCGGTGACTCCGTTGTTCTCCGGCCCGAAGTTCGTCGGCCCCCAGGCCGAGCGTTTCCGCAATGGCGAATCAGTGGATCACTCCCTCGATTACTGCTCCAGTTGCGGCACCTGCACCCTGGTTTGCCCTCAGGGCGTCCAGATCGCCGAGCTGAACTCCCAGGCCCGCGCGGTGATGAAGGTCGGGCACATGCCGCTGCGGGATCGCCTGATCGGCCAGACGGTGCTGATGGGCACGCTGATGACCCCGGTGGCGCCGTTGGCCAGGGCGGTGCTGAACAACAAGCCGCTGCGCAAGGTGATGGAGGTGGTGGTCGGCGTCCATGCTGACGCCCCGATGCCGCCGCCGCAGTCGCAAACTTTCGAGAGTTGGTTCGCCAAGCGGCCCACGCCGGCCGGACCGTTCCCGCGCGGCGCGGTGGTGTTCTTCCACGGCTGCGCCGGCGGCTACTTCGAGGTGGAGACCTCCAAGAAGTCGGTGGAGGTGCTGGAACGCCTTGGCTTCGAGGTGCTGGTGCCAAAGCAGGGTTGCTGTGGGCTGGCGCAACAGTCGAACGGGCTGTTCAAGCAGGCCAGCGCGAGCGTGCTGAAACTGTGCGACGACCTGCGTACCGCTGGCAAGGATCTGACGATCATCTCTTCCTCCGGTTCGTGCACCGGCATGCTCAAGCATGAAGCTAGCGAGATCATGGGCGTGGACGACGAGCGCCTGCGTGACGTTGGCACCCGCACCCGCGACATCATGGAGTTCCTGCTCGACCTTCACGAAGCTGGCGAGCTACCCACCGACTTCGCCACCGTCGAAATGACGGTGCCCTATCACGCACCCTGCCAGTTGAAGAGTCAGGGCATTGGCAAGCCAGCATTGGAAGTGCTGCGTCTGATCCCCGGCCTGACCGTAGTCGACTCCAATGCGACCTGCTGTGGCATCGCTGGCACCTACGGGCTGAAGAAGGAGAAGTACGAGGTCGCTCAGGCCGTTGGCAAGCCACTGTTCGACATGGTGAAGGCCACTAATCCGGAGTTGGCGCTGTGTGACACCGAAACCTGCCGCTGGCAGATCGAGCAGTCATCCGGGGTGAAGACCGAGCACCCGATCTGGATGATCCACAAGGCCTACGGGCTGAGCTAGCCCCGATCGGCGAAGCTGCGGACGAACACCGGCTGGTCCGGGCTGGAGGATGCTTCGTCATACCGGTAACCGGCGGCGTCGAATGCCAGCAGGGCCTTTGGCGTCCGGACGCGACCGGCGATCAGCCAGGCGGCCAGTTCGCCGCGGGCCCGCTTGGCGTAGAAGGAGACCACCGAGCGGCGGCCGCGTGCATCGGTGTCTTCGAAGCGGGGGCTGATCACCCGGGCGGCCAAGCGGTGTGGCTGCACCGCGGTGAAGTACTCCGTCGAGGCCAGATTGATCACCACCGGGGCCCCTGGAGATTCCGCGAGATCGGCGCGAAGCAGCTCGGTGATCCGTCCGTCCCACCACTGATAGAGATTCGCGCCGCGCTCAGTAGCCAGCCGGGTGCCCATCTCCAGGCGGTAGGCCAAGATCAGATCCAGCGGACGCAGCACGCCGTACAGCCCCGACAGGATTCGCAGGGTCTTTTGCGCCTCAGTGAAGTCGGCCGTACCGAAGCGGTCTCGCGCAGCCAGGCCCTGGTAGACGTCCCCGTTGAAGCCGAAGATCGCCGGACGGGCCTCGCCGGGGGTGAACGGCACGCGAAACTCCGCCCAACGCTCAGCGTTCAGCGCAGCCAACTCGGCCGAGATCCTCGACAACTTTGCCAGTTCGCTGATCGATTTGGCCTTCATCACCTCGGCGAGCGCGGCGGCATCGTCGAGAAGCCGCGGCAGGCTGGGCACGGTCTTGGGCACTTTGGTGGTGAAGTCCAGCGCCTTGGCCGGTGAAAGCAAGATCAGCACGCCGCGAGCCTAACCGGCACTGGACCGACCAACCCACCCGCTCAGCGTTGCTGGTGGAGGAATACCTAGCCCCAGACCCCGCCATAGTTGGATACCGCCGGGGGTATCGGGAATCCCTGGCGGGTGCTGATGGTTATCGAGGGCGAATGCCTAGCGCAGCTAGAGTGAGCGTCCTACCCAAAGATCTGTTGAGGAACTATGTCCGACATCCGTGAAGTCATCATCATCGGCTCCGGCCCGTCCGGTTTCACCGCGGCGATCTACACCGCCCGTGCCGGGCTCAAGCCCCTGCTTTTCGAAGGCGCCATCACTGCTGGCGGTGCTTTGATGAACACCACCGAGGTGGAGAACTACCCCGGCTTCACCGACGGCGTCATGGGCCCCGAGCTGATGATGAACATGCGCGGGCAGGCCGAGCGTTTCGGGGCCGAGATCATCACCGACGATGTGACTGCGGTCGACCTGACCGGCCCGATCAAGACCGTCACCGATGGTGAGGGCAACACCTACTCGGCCAAGGCAGTCATCCTGTCCATGGGTTCGGGCTATCGGCGCCTCGGCCTGGCCGATGAAGACCGATTGAGCGGCCGCGGGGTTTCCTGGTGTGCCACCTGCGACGGCTTCTTCTTCCGCGATAAGGACATTGCCGTAGTCGGCGGCGGCGATTCTGCGCTGGAGGAGGCCACCTTCCTCACCCGCTTCGCCAAGACGGTGACCCTGATCCACCGCCGCGATGAGCTGCGTGGCTCCAAGATCATGGTCGATCGCGCCCTGGCCGACCCGAAGATCATCCCCGCCTGGAACTCGGTAATCACCGGCCTAACTGGCGACTCGGCGATCACCGGTGCCATCCTCACCGACACCGTCACCGGCCAGACCCGTGAGCTCCCCATTCAGGGCCTGTTTGTGGCCATCGGTCACGATCCGCGTTCCGAGCTGGTCAAGGGTCAGGTAGACCTCGACGATGCCGGCTATGTGTTGGTGGACGCTCCCAGCACCCGTACCAACCTGGCCGGCGTTTTCGCTAGCGGCGACCTAGTCGATCACACCTACCGGCAGGCCATCACTGCTGCCGGTACGGGTTGTGCGGCCGCGCTGGACGCGGAGCGTTACCTGGCGGCTTTGTCTGACCAGTGACCTAAGCTGATTTACCTGAACGCGAAGTATTGAGGAGTCCTCAGATGGCCGTGGTCGACGTCACCGACGCCACCTTTTCCGATGTTGTGCTCGCTTCCGCCAAGCCGGTGGTCGTCGACTATTGGGCCGATTGGTGCGCACCCTGTCGGCAGCTCTCCCCGATCATCGAAGAGCTGTCCACTGAGCTGGGCGACCAGGTGACCTTCGTCAAGATGGACACCAACACCAACACCCAGACCCCCCTCCAGCAAGGGGTAATGAGCCTGCCGACTATTCAGATCTTCCTCGGCGGCCAACTCGTCAAGCAGTTCGTCGGCGCCAAGCCGAAGTCGGCCTTCCGCAAGGCATTGGACGAGTTCATCTGAGCTGATTGCGACCGGGTTGGGGCCACAGCATGGCCCCAACCGCATGTTCGACCCACCCACCGCCTCGCGGTGTGCTTCGATGCTTGAGAGGGCGCGTCGGGCTTCGATGGCGCCTAACACCAAAGGGCACATCGACAGAGAGGTCGACTTACCGTGATTCTTGCCACCCCCAAACCTGCAAGCCCTGCTGACCAAATGCCGTTATGGCAGCCCAGTGCGACCAGGGACAAGATCGTCGTGATCAGCGACCTACACCTCGGCATCGATGATGCTTTTGCTGAAGACGTTGCCAACCGGACGCACCTCGTGGACTTCCTGCGGCGTCTTCAACAGACCAGCGATGTAGGCGAGCTGGTGATCAATGGTGACTTCCTCGACGACTGGTACCTGCCCCTCACCTGTGCCGCCTACAACGATCCGCGTCAGTTCTACGCCAAGGTGATCGCCAACAACCAGGTGGTGATCGATGAGCTGAACCGGCTGGTCGCCTCAGGAATCAAGTTCGTTTACGTCCCGGGAAACCACGACATGTTGCTGGAATCCGGCGTACTCGCTGAGGCAGTTCCGGGCACCGTAGAGGCACGGGACGCCGCTGGACTGGGCCTTCATCGCACCGGTGATCGCGGCGAAGTGGTGATCGAGCATGGTCACCGCTATGACGTGTTTTCCGCACCCGACTCCGTCACCAACTCAGCCCTCGCCCACCAAGAGGCCACCATGCTGCCGCCGGGCTACTTCTATGCCCGCATCGCGGCCAGCTGGATTCTTCAAGGCCGCCCGCCGATCAAGAAGGACTACCCCGAGATCGCTTCGGCGCCGGAGAAGTCAGACATCGACCAGTACGGCGCCTACGTGTATTACCGGGTGCTGAGCGCGGAGATGAACCGGATCACCCCGTTCGAGCGCTTCGAGGACCATGTGTTCGACCTCGACTTCGCCGGCTTACATGGCAGCTTCTCGCTTCAGGACTTCTACCCGGTGGCGCAGCCCGACGGCCGGATCTCGGCCCCCACCCTGTTCGTCGACATTCAGCGCACCTGGAGTCAGCGGCAAGAGATAAACAAGGTCCAGGTCAGTACGTCCTTCATTGAAGCTGCTGCCGGCGCCCTGGACATCGGCTACTTCGCCAAGCAGGCGATCGCGCAGTACCTGCATAATCCCGCCGAGCAGGTCGAGGTGGTCGTCTTCGGCCACACCCACATTCCCGACTACCGCAAGCTGCCCGATGGGTCGGTCTACCTCAACGAGGGCACCTGGATCGATCACAACGTCAGTTACCCGGCCGCTGATCGAACCTTTGCGCTAATCACCACCGGCGAACACAGCAGCGCGGCGGTGTATGAATACCGAGCCGACGGCTCCATCAGCGATATCACTGCCAGCATCACCAAGGATCCGCCCGCCTAAGCAGGATGGGTCAAGCGGAGCGACCGATCAGCGACCGCTGCGGGTCGCGTGGGAGGACACGGCACCACCGGCAGGCTCGGGGCCATTTCCCAGGCCTCGCAACAGGCGGCCGAGCAGGCCGAGTCCGCTGCGTTCCAGCACTGCTCGGTGCAGTTCCAGTCGCCACAGCCGCGAATCTGGCGGTCGGACGAAGCCCACCGCAGCCAGGAACCCACTCGGCGGGGTCGCGCAGGCCAGGTGTGTGCGCCCGCCGGCGGCCAGGAGGACATCGAGCTTTAGCCGCACCATCTCGGCCGCGGCACCCTGCACCAGTTGGCGGCCGTAGCCCCGTCCGCTCACCTCAGGGCGTACCCACAGCGCCTTCACCAGCCCCTGGCCACGTTCCTCGCCGGGAGCCAATGCCAAAATGCCGACCACTGTGCCGTTCTGGGTCAGCTTCACCCCACAGCGACCCCACTGCGATTGGGCGGCCACCAGCCAGTCCGTACCGGCCGGGAGTTGCCGCCCGCAGTAGGGGCAGGGCAGTTCGATCAGCTCCGCGGCGACCAGCGATGAGATTCGCGCCATGGACTTCCTTGCGTTTTCTTAGACCAGATTCGGGCTGGCCGATTTCATCCTAGGCCGTCAGTGCGGCAATCTGGACCGGTGAGTCTGCCCGAGCCGTCCCGTCGCGACACGCGACTGGACCAATATGTTGATGCCTACGCCGAACGAACCCACGGATTGCAGGTATCTGCCGTCCGAGCTTTGTTCGCCGTAGCCAACCGGCCCGAAGTGGTCTCCTTGGCTGGCGGCATGCCGAATATCGCCGATCTGCCCCGCGAGGCACTGGGGGAAGCGATGAGCCGCCTGGTTGCCGAGCGTGGCGTCCAAGCGATGCAGTACGGCTCCGGCCAAGGAGAGCTGTTCATGCGTGAGCAGATCGTCGAGGTGATGGCCGAGGAGCACATCCACGCCCACCCCGACGATGTGGTCGTCTCCTGCGGCTCCCAACAGGCGCTCGACCTGGTCACCCGAGTGTTCATCGATCCCGGCGACGTGATCTTGGCTGAAGGCCCCAGCTACGTCGGTGCGTTAGGCACTTTCCATGCCTACCAGGCCAAGGTCGTCCACGTAGCGATGGACGATCACGGCATCCTTCCCGATGCGCTGCGACAGGCACTGGTGAGTCTGCGGGCGGCCGGGGAGCGGGTGAAGTTCCTCTACACCATCCCGAACTTCCAGAACCCGACCGGGGTCACCCAGCCGGTGGAGCGGCGCCGCGCGATCCTCGAGGTCGCCAAGGAATACGACCTGCTGATCATCGAGGACAACCCCTACGGGCTGCTCACCCTCGAGGGCGAGCCGATGCCCGCCATGCGTTCAATGGACGCTGACAACGTGGTTTACCTTGGCTCGTTCTCCAAGACCTTCGCTCCGGGGTTCCGGATTGGCTGGGCTCTGGCTCCCCATGCCGTGCGCGAAAAGCTGGTGCTCACCCAGGAGGCCGCCACCCTGGCGCCGCCAGTGTTCAGCCAGTACGCCATCTCTACCTATCTCAATGAGTTCGACTGGCGCGGTCAGATCGTCGCCTTCCGCGACATGTACCGCGAGCGCCGCGACGCCATGCTGGCCGGTCTGGCCGAGCACATGCCCCCAGGCAGCACCTGGACGGTGCCCAACGGCGGTTTCTTCGTCTGGCTGACGCTGCCAGAGGGCATCGACTCCCAAGCCATGCTGCCCCGAGCGGTCTCGGCCCGGGTGGCCTTCACCCCCGGCACGGCCTTCTACGCCGACGGCCTGGGCAGCCGCAACCTGCGGCTCTCATTCTGCTTCCCGCCTCCCGAGCGGATCTTGGAAGGCACTCGCCGACTGGGTGAAGTCATCGCCGCTGAGATGGAGATGAACCGCACCTTCGGCATCATCCCGGGCACCGCCCGGCACAACGACCTGCAAACCGGCCCGGCACCGGACATCAGTTAGGAACCGCAATGAACGACACCCAAGCCCATGGCCCCATCGTTGTGCTGGCCGGCGGACTATCCCACGAACGGGAAGTGTCGCTGCGCTCGGGTCGACGCGTGGCTCAGGCGTTGCGCGATCAGGGCCGTGAGGTCATTGAGTCCGACCTGAATGCCGGTCTGATCGAGCTGCTGCGCGGCCTGAACAACCCGGTCGTCTTCCCCTTGCTGCACGGCGGGGTTGGCGAGGACGGCGGGCTACAGCAGGTGTTGAACCTGCTCGACGTGGCCTACGTCGGCTCGTCCCCAGCGGCTGCACGTCGTAGCTTCAATAAGGCCATTGCCGGGCCGTTGGTTGCCCAGGCTGGCATCATCACCCCGGCTTCGGTTGCGCTGCCGCACGACATGTTCCGTGAACTCGGCGCCGCAGCACTGGTGACCGCCCTCGGTGAGCGATTTGGCTTCCCGCTGATGGTGAAGCCCGCCCGCAGCGGCTCCGCACTCGGCTGCTCGATGGTGACCTCGGCCGACGAACTGCCGGCGGCAATGGTGGGCGCCTACGCCTATGGGGACGTCACGGTGGTCGAACAGTTCATTGTCGGTACCGAAGTGGCCGTTTCAGTGGTGGAACTGGACGGAAAGACCGTCGCGCTGCCTGCGGTGGAGATTCGGCCCAACTCCGGCATCTATGACTACACCGCCCGTTACACCGCGGGTGAAACCCGGTTCATCGTGCCTGCCGAGCTTTCGGCGGACGTGGCCAAGGCCTGCGCCGACCTGGCAATCTCGGCCCACCAGGTACTGGGTCTGCAGGGCCACTCCCGCGCCGACATCATCGTGACCAATGACGGCACCCCGGTCTTCATCGAGGCCAACTCCGCTCCCGGCATGACTGAGACCTCCTTGTTCCCCCAAGCGGTCGAGGCGGCCGGCTGGGATTTCGGTCTGCTGTGCTCCCAGCTGGTCGACAATGCCTGGGTACGCCACCTCGGCTGAGCCATGGCGCTGCTTGACATCGGCCCTGCGCGGTATGGCGAATGCCTGGACGTGCTGCACCGCGGATTCGCCACCGATACTGCCGCCTACGGCATCACTGCTGACAACACCCCTAGTAATCCAGCCTTTTGGGCCGAGGGGCAGGTGGCGGCGGTGGTTGCCAAGGGGTTTCAGCTGTATGCAGCTCAGCGCGGTGACGCCTTAGTCGGCTGCGCTTTCGTCGGCCCGTCCTCGGATTGGCAGGTGTGGTCCCTACGCCATCTCGCGGTGTTGCCGGACGCTCGCCATCAGGGCCACGGCGAGGCCCTGGTGGCCGAGGCGGTCCGCCGAGCCCGCGCTGGCGGCGGCGTCCGGCTGAAGATCGGGATTGTCGGTGAGAACACCCGGCTGGCCGATTGGTACCACCGCCTCGGCTTTGTGACCGTGGACGCGGGCAATCAGTACCCCGGCCTGGTGTTCACCGTCGATCACCTCGAGTTGGCCTTCGACAGCTGAAGCCCGCCTGCCCAGTTCCCCGACCCCAAACAGTTCCCTGAGCCGCCACCAGTTCCCTGAGCCGCCACCAGTTCCCTGAGCCGCCACCAGTTCCCTGAGCCGCCACCAGTTCCCTGAGCTTGTCGAAGGGTCGGGTGGCCGCCACGACCCTTCGACAGGCTCAGGGATCTTGGGTGGGGCTCAGGGAACTTGGGTGGGGCTCAGGGAACTTGGGTGTACGCGACCAGCAGTTGGCTGAGCCCGTCGAAGCCCCAAGATGGTTGAACCCGCCCAAACCCGACCCTTCGACAAGCTCAGGGATCTTGGGTGGGGCTCAGGGATCTTGGGTGGGGCTCAGGGAACTGGGTAGGCCCGGGGCCATGGTATTTGTCGATAAATCGGCTTGCGGTGTCCTACAGGAGCAGGCCGACGATCCGCTCCAGGTCATCGGCGCCGGCGTAGTCGATCACGATTCGACCGCGCTTGGCCGTACCGGTGATGGAAACCCGGGTGTCGAGCCGATCAGAAAGCTCACCCTTTAGCCGGACGGCCGCCGCTGGTGGTTCAGCAGCCTTCTTGGAGCGGGGCGCTCGTTTGGCACCGTGCTCACCAACGGCGACGATTTCTTCCACCGCCCGCACCGAGAGACCCTCGGCCACGATTCGAGTGGCGAGCTTCTCCATCGAGGCGACGTCGGGCAGCATCAGCAGTGCTCGCGCATGTCCGGCGCTCAGCACCCCAGCGGCCACGCGTCGCTGCACCGGTGAGGGCAACTGCAGCAGCCGAATGGTGTTTGAGATCTGCGGCCGGGAGCGCTTGATCCGCGTGGAGAGCTCTTCTTGGGTGCAGCCGAAGTCCCGCAGCATCTGCTGATAGGCGGCAGCTTCTTCCAAGGGATTCAACTGGGCTCGGTGCAGATTCTCCAGCAGGGCGTCGCGCAGCAGGTCCGCTTCTTCGGTACGGCGGATGATCGCCGGAATTGTCGATAAACCGGCTTGTTGACTTGCGCGAGTCCGGCGCTCGCCCATAACGAGCTCGTAGCGACCGTCTTCGAGCGGGCGCACCACCACCGGTTGCAGCAGTCCCACCTCTTTGATGGAGTCGACCAACTCGGCCAGGGCATCCTCATCGAACACCGTCCGCGGCTGCTTCGGGTTCGGCGTGATGGCGTCAATCGGGATCTCGGCAAAGCGAGCGCCACCAACCGAGCCGGACGACTCCGCCACAGCTTCCCCTGCGGGCGCCAACTCCGGATCGGTGCGCTGCAGCAAGTCGCCAAGACCCTTACCCAAACCGGTGCGACGTGGTGCGTTCAACTCACTTCTCCTTCAGGTCAGCGCCGCGATGCGCCAGCTCAGTGGCCGCTGCCAGGTAGGCCTGCGCCCCGGCGGAGGCCGCGTGGTAGTTGATCACCGACTGTCCATAGCTCGGCGCCTCGGAAACCCGCACCGAGCGCGGGATCGTGGTTGGGAGTGTCTCTTTGGGGAAGTGGCGCCGAACCTCGGAGGCCACCTGCGAGGCCAGCCGGGTGCGCGAGTCGAACATCGTCAAGAGGACCGTGGAAAGGTAGAGCCGCTCGTTCATCGAGCCTTTAACCAGATTGATGGTGCGCAGCAACTGGGTTACCCCCTCCAGCGCGTAGTACTCGCACTGGATCGGAATGAGGATCTCATCTGCAGCCACCAGTGCGTTGAGCGTGAGCAGGCCCAGCGAGGGCGGGCAATCGATGAAGACGTAATCCGGGTGGTGCAACTCACTGAAGTCGCGGAGCGCGTGCAGCAGCCGGCTCTCCCGGCTGGGAACATTCACCAAGCCGATTTCGGCACCGGCCAAGTCGATCGTCGCTGGCAGCACCCAGAGCCCGGGCGCTTCAGTGGAGCGCTGCACCAACTCGGCGATCGAAACCTCGCCAGAGAGGGCCTCATAAGTGCCCTGCACTCCTTCACTGTGGTCTACGCCGAGCGCGGTCGAGGCATTGCCCTGTGGGTCAAGATCGATCACCAGCACTTTGAGGCCACCCAGAGCCAGTGCGGTGGCCAGGTTGACCGCAGTGGTGGTCTTACCGACGCCGCCCTTCTGGTTGGCGATGACCATGGTGCGCGTGCGTGGCGGCCGAGGTAGCGCTGTTTCACGTGAAACCTCACCGCTGAGGTCGTCCGACACTCCGGCGTCGTCGACTGGCTCGTCGGGTTCGTCGAAGGCCGCACGCCGTGCGGCAACCGGGGCATTGATCGACATCTGCTCTCCTGAGACAGTCGGTGTTTCACGTGAAACTTCACCATAGGCCCAAACCGCGGGCCCCTACCGCCTGGCGAAACCAACGCCCACCAGCCGGGACAACCTATCGCCTGGCGGCCTCCACCACCCAGGTGCGCTCCTGGAGCAGCGGCACGTCCAGCTCATGAATTTGCCCGGTGAGCCTCGCTCGCGCCAACTCCGGGCCAGCCTCAGCCAGCTCCGTCGAGGCAGACTGGCCCTTCAGGGCCAGCACCCGACCACGGCTGCCACAAAGCGGTGCGCACCACCCAATGAGCTTCGGCAGCGGTGCCACCGCGCGGCTCACCACCACGTCATAGGTCTCTCGGTGATCCTCAGCTCGCGAACGGACAACCCTGACCCGTTCACCAAGACCAAGTTCAGCGACCGCCTGTTCCAGGAAGGCCGACCTCCTGGCCAACGACTCCACCAGAGTCAGCATCAGGTCAGGTCGCAACAGTGCCAACGGGATCCCGGGCAGGCCAGCACCAGAGCCAACATCAGCCACTGTGGCATCGGCCGGGATCAGCCCAGCGCCCGCCACCGAGTTGAGAATGTGGCGCTCCCAAAGCCGCTCTCCCTCACGTGGGCCGATGACGCCCCACGTGATTCCGCGGTCCAGCAGTATGTCGACATAGCGCTTGATCGACTCTGAGCTTTCGCCGAAGTAGTCGGCGTACCGCTGCTCCACTCAGGCCTTCGGCAGAACCACGACGCGGCGCTGCGGCTCCTCGCCCTCAGATTCACTGACCAGTCCGGCGTCAGCAACCACGTCATGGACGATCTTCCGCTCGAACGGGTTCATCGGGGCCAGCCGCACCGATTCGCCACTTTCGTTTACTGAAGACACCGCGTCCTGGGCCAGCTCCTGCAACACCTTGCGTCGCTTCTCGCGATACCCGGCGACATCCAGCATGAGCCGACTGCGATGACCGGTTTCCGTCATCACTGCCAGTCGAGCCAGCTCCTGCAACGCCTCCAGCACCTCGCCGTCGCGCCCGACGAGCTGATCGCCCTCGGTCACGATCGACACATGTGCCCGGCCGCCTTCGCTGAAGGTGTCGATGTCGCCGTCGAGATCGGCGATGTCGAGCAACTCCTCCAGGTAGTCAGCGGCGATTTCGCCTTCGTTGTCCAGCGCCACTACGCGTTTGGACGGGCCTTCGGTCGCGCTTTCCGGGGCCGTTTCGATCTGCTCTTCACTCACCTGAGCCACTCCTTCGTCACTTCTTGCGCTGGGCACGAGTGCCCCGGCGCGGCTGTTGCCGCTCGATCACCTGACGCTGAACCTGTGGCGATTCGGCGTCATCCGCGGCAGGGGTCGTTGGGTCGGCTTCGGCGCCCTGGCGGGCCACCGTCGTCGAGCCGGCTGCCGGCGCGGTGGGCCGCTTGGCCCCGCGTCGCTTGGCAGCCACTTCATCGGGATTCAGGCCTTTCGCCCGCATCCGCTCTTCCCAATCCACATAGGCAGGAGTGCCCGGGGCTGGGTTGTTGTGGATCAAGATGTACTGCTGGCCCATCGTCCACAGGTTCGTCGTCAGCCAGTAGATCAGCACGCCGATCGGAATGCTGACGCCGCCGATCAGGTAGATGAACGGGAACATGTACAGCATCATTTTCTGCTGCTGAGCCATCGGGCCGGTCAGGGCCTCCGGCGGCATGTTCTTGGCCAACAACTGCAGCTGAGTGATGAACAACACCACCGACATCAACACGACCAACACCATGGTGACAACCTGAGTCGAGCCAAAGGTGAAGGCGCTGCCGTCCATCGGCCAGAAGCGACCCGAGATGGGCGCGCCGAAGACCGTGGCGTTCTTCAGGGACGTGACCAGGTGCGGGTTGGTTTGGAAGAAGTAGCCCAACGGGGTGCCGGTTGAGGCGCTGTTGAGTACGTAGAACAGCGCCAGGAAGATCGGCATCTGCAGTAGCAACGGCGTGCAGGACGCCATCGGGTTAACGCCCTCGTCCTTGTAGAGCTTCATCGTCTCTTGGCCGAGGCGCTCCCGGTCGTGGCCGTGCTTTTCGTTGAGCGCCTTCACCTTCGGCTGCAGCAGCTGCATGTTGCGCGAGGAGTTGATCTGCTTCACGAACAGCGGGATCAGTGCGGTCCGGATCACGACCGTGAGCAACACGATCGAAAGCGCCCACGTCCAACCCGAGTCCGGATCCATGAAGGTGCTCAGCAGCGAGTGGAAGCCGACCAGAATGCCCGACACCGCCCAGTACAGCGGGGTCATGGCGGCGTTGAGCGCCCCAAGAAAGTCGTCCCACAACGTCAGCGGGATCAGCATCGAAATCATGTTCACCTCAAAGCGGCTCAGGCTGCCTGGTCAGGCGCCGTAGTGGTTTGGGAGCAGTCCTGCTCACAAGCATGTGCTGCGTGTTTGGCAGCGTGTTTGGCCGCCTGTTCGGCGGCCCATTCCTCGGCCGCAGGCGTGCCAGGGACCGGATCGTAACCGCCAAGCGACCAGGGGTGACAGCTCGCCAGCCGACGGCCACCCAACCAAGTTCCCTTGATTGCCCCATGCACGGTGACAGCCTCCAGTGCGTAGGCCGAACACGACGGGTAGTACTTGCACACCGGGGGGTAGAGCGGAGAAATCACCGCTCGATAGACCTTCAACAGCCCGATCAGCAGGTACTTCATGCCGCGAGCCGATTCAGGCAGGCGGTCAATGCAGAGTCGAAATCGGTGCGCAGATCCCCGCCGGAGGCCTCCGGCAGCGCACGCACCACCACGTCCACCGGGAAAGGCATGGCTGGCAACGCGGCCGCGGCTAGATGGCGAAGCTGTCGCTTCACCCGGTTGCGCACCACCGCCTTACCCACCGCCTTGGAGACGATGAAACCGGCCCGCGACGGCGGAAGTTCGGTTTTGCGCGCGTGCATCACCAAGCAGCTGCGTCCAGCGCGGACGCCCTGCCGCATGGTGTCGCGGAACTCGCCGGCCCGGCGCAATCGCGACTCCGAACCCAGCACGGGGTGAGACTCAGCCGGCCAGGCGGACTCGGCCCTGACGGCGCCGGGAAGAGATGATGGCGCGCCCGGCGCGGGTCCGCATGCGCAGACGGAAACCATGGGTGCGGCTGCGACGCCGGTTGCTCGGCTGGAAAGTGCGCTTAGTCACGCGGATGCTCCACTGTTCGATGGTCTTGGTACATATGCACCATGAAGGCGCACGAGTGCCACGAAGGCGACTGGCTAACGATACGCGGCTGGCCCGCCGTCCGGCAAACCGAAGCCTCCACCCAGTTAAGTCGAGCCGACACGCCGTAACAAGTAGGAAACAATTTCGAGATCGTTTGCACAGCGGGCATTGGCTGGGTAGGTTGCTAGGAGCCAGCGGGGGTGAGTTCCCGAGCTTCTGCCTATCCGTGCACAGTCTGTGGACAAGGGTGTGGAAATCCCGCGAGCATCGGCAAGAAGGAGTAGGCAGCGGAAATGTCCGAGACTCCATCGCCGCAATCCCCCAGTCCGGATCTTCAGACCATCTGGGACTACGTCACCACGCATTCTGACTCCTCCACCCGTGGCTGGCTCTCCGGTATCAAACCCGTGACCATGCACGACTCGCTCCTGATCGTGGCGGTGGCCAACGACTTCACTCGCGATCGAGTCGAATCCAGGTTGCGGTCAGCCATCGAGACTCAACTCACCGAGTTCCTCGGCAACTCCACTCGGTTGGCCATCACTGTCGACTCCAGCCTTGATGATGAGTTGGCCCCCGAACCCGAGCCCGAACCGGACGAGCCGCCGCTACAACCGTTCCAACCGGTCGCCACCTCCCCCAGCGCTTCCCGCGGTCCCCGCAGTTCTGCTGGGGATCGCCTCAATCCGAAGTACTCCTTCGAGTCCTTCGTTATCGGTAGTTCCAACCGCTTCGCCCACGCCGCCGCGGTGGCGGTGGCCGAGGCACCGGGCAAGGCCTACAACCCGCTGATGATCTACGGCGATTCCGGCCTGGGTAAGACCCACCTGCTGCACGCCGTGGGCCATTACATCCGCAATTACTACGACCGGGTGCGCGTGAAGTACGTCTCGACCGAAGAACTCACCAACGACTTCATCAACTCGATCTCGGAGAACCGCACCGCAGAGTTCCGTCGGCAGTACCGCGATATCGACGTGCTGCTGGTCGACGACATCCAGTTCCTGGAGTCGAAGATCCAGACCCAGGAAGAGTTCTTCCACACCTTCAACACCCTGCACACCGCACAGAAACAGATCGTGCTGACCTCAGATCGGCCGCCCAAGGCGCTGGAGGCATTGGAACCGCGGCTGCGCAGCCGGTTCGAGTGGGGCCTGATGACCGACATCCAGCCCCCCGACCTCGAGACCCGCATCGCCATCCTGCGCAAGAAGGCGGCTTCCGAGCGCCTGACCGCCGGTCCAGATGTCTTGGAGTTCATCGCCAGTCGGATCAAGACCAATATCCGCGAGCTGGAGGGCGCCCTGATTCGGGTCACCGCGTTCGCCAGCCTGAATCGCCAGGAAGTCGATCTTTCGCTGGCCGAGATTGTGCTGCGCGACCTGATCCCTGAGGGCGGCGAAACCCAGATCTCCTCCACCGCGATCATGACCCATGTGGCCGACTACTTTGCCGTCACCGTCGACGAGTTGTGCGGACAGAGCCGCACCCACGTGTTGGTCACCGCTCGCCAGATCGCCATGTACCTGTGTCGTGAGCTCACTGATCTGTCGTTGCCCAAGATCGGCCAGCTCTTCGGCGGCCGCGACCACACCACCGTCATGCACGCTGACCGCAAGATCCGCCAACTCCTTCGCGAGCGTCGCAGCGTCTTCAATCAGGTCGCCGAGATCACCAGCCGCATCAAACAGTCCCCGCTGCGCTGAGGTTATCCACGCCCAGTTATCCACATTGTGCAAACGGAGTTCACCCTTCGAACCCGAACCGACGGTTGAACCGCCTTCGTCGCGCTGTCGGGGCGGCGAGCCCCGCCGTGTGGCGTCGCCCCGAAGTTGCCACCTTCAGTCACGATCGAAGCGGTGGGAAACGACGAAACCAATCCCCCAAGTAGCAACTCCACCAAGGCTGGACGGGCCCTGAACCGCCGGGTGGACGTAATTATCCCCAGCTAGGTTGCCCCTATACCCACCCACGCAAGTCCGGGAGCTCCTCCCGCCGGAAACCACCCCACTGCCACCCGAATCGCCCTGACAAGGTGCAATGTTCCTACCTACCACACTTGCGTAGCCCAAACCCCCAGGAGAGGGACACCCGGTGTCCCCCCTTTGGGGGACGTTGTAAACAGGTGTGCATAACTCGGTGGATAACTTCTAGGGCCTGTGGGGGCCCAACCAGACGCAGCTCGTCGTCCTCAAATCCTCCCCGTGTGATTCAGGGTTCTACACAACCGCCATCAACACCCCGACACGCCCTGTTGGTAGGCCGTTCACCAGTTGTCCACCGAATCCACAGGCGCTACTACCCCTATGAATTAGTTACATCTCAATAGGAGTCAAAGTCAGGGCTGTGCACATGGGGACACTCAGGTACTCCGCAGCATCGCCACGACCTCAGACACACTGGCTCACCTCAAACCCACGCTCGGCCTTCCACCACGGCTCCGCGTAGATATGATCAACCGACACCCGTGTTATTCCTAGGGAGCAACAGTGAAGATCCGTCTTGAGCGCGACGTCCTGGCCGAGGCCGTGCAGTGGGCCGCGCGCAGTCTGCCGACCCGCCCGAGCGTGCCGATCCTGGCTGGCCTGTTGGTCAAGGCTGTTGGTAACCAGGTGGTGATGAGCAGCTTCGACTACGAAACCTCCGCCCAGATCACCGTGCCGGCGCAGGTCTCTGACGAGGGTGTCGCCCTGGTATCCGGACGGTTATTGGCCGACATCGCTCGGTCGTTGCCGAACAAGACTGTCGAGATCACCGCCGATGAGACGCGGATGGAGCTGGTCTGCGGTACGGCTCGCTTCACCCTGCAGACGCTGCCGGTGGCCGATTACCCGTCGCTGCCGGAGATGCCTGAGGCGACCGGAGTCATTCCGAGCGAGGAATTCGCCCGCGCTGTGTCCCAGGTGGTCGTGGCGGCCGGCAGGGACGAACTGCTGCCCGTCTTCACCGGGGTGCGGATGGAGATCGAGAACAACACGCTGTCGCTGTTGGCCACCGACCGCTACCGGATGGCTTTGAAGGAACTGGATTGGAACCCGGGTGGCAACGCTGAAGGCGCCGCACTGGTGCCGGCCCGGGTGTTGGCCGAAACTGCGAAGTCGATGACTTCTGGTGAGAGCGTCACCCTGAGCTTGGCCAGCGCTGCCAGTGGCGACGGCCTGATCGGTTTCGAAGGCACCGGGGCTGCCGGGGTTCGGCAGATCACCACCCGCCTTCTCGATGGTGAGTTCCCGAAGGTGCGGCACCTGATGACCGTCCAACCGTCGGTGACCGTGCGAGCCAACACCGCCGACGTGATCGCTTCGGTGAAGCGCGTCGCACTGGTGGCTGAACGCAATACTTCATTGCGGATGCTCATCGCGGACGGTTCGATCACCCTTGAGGCTGCCACCGGCGATCAGGCCCAGGCCGTCGAAGCGCTGGAAGCCGAGGTTGTCGACGTCGCTGGTGGTGGCCTCGCGATGACCGCGGCCGGTTTCAACCCGCACTACCTCTCCGACGCGTTGGCCGCACTGGATGCGCCCTATGTCGAGTTCTCGTTCACCGCTCCGGGTAAGCCGTGTCTGCTGATGGGCCTGTCCGAGATCGACGGCGAGCCGATGGGCGACTACCGCCACGTGATCATGCTGATGCGCCTGCCGGCCTGACCGGCAAGCGGTTGAGCTTGCCCAGACCGAGGCGACCAGACCGGCAGTCGCCGAGATGTTCGTAACCCACCTGAGCCTGGCCGATTTTCGCTCCTACGAGCTGGTCGAGGTGCCGCTGGCAGCTGGCGTGACGGTCTTCACTGGCGCCAATGGTCAAGGTAAAACCAATTTGGTGGAGGCAGTGGAGTTTTTGGCAACCCTGGGTTCGCATCGGGTTGCCAGCGAAGCACCGCTGGTCAGAGCCGGTGCGGAGCGGGCCTTAGTGCGTGCCCGGGTGCAGGCCGGCCTGGACGATGAGCGCAGTCTGTTGTTGGAAATCGAAATCGTGGCTGGCCGAGCAAATCGCGCCAGTCTGAATCGATCCCCGCTGCGCCGAGCCCGCGACCTGCTGGGCGCCCTGCGGGTGGTGCTGTTTTCGCCCGAAGATCTGGCGATCGTCAAGGGTGACCCCAGTGAACGCCGCCGGTTTATCGACGAGCTCACCACCGCTCGGTGGCCGCGGCTGGCCGGAGTGCGGGCCGACTACGACCGGGTTCTTCGCCAGCGTTCCACCTTGTTGAAGTCACTTTCGGGACGATCTGGTCGGTCAGTTGGCCCCGAAGCCGCAGCCACTTTGGACGTTTGGGACGGCCAGCTGGCAACCCTCGGGGCGGAGTTGGTGGCCGCACGCCTGGTCACTCTTGATGAGTTGCAGCCGTTACTGGCCAGCGCCTACGCCGATATCGCGCCCACCAACAATGTGGCGGCCGCGGTCTACAAATCGTCCTCAGCGGTGACTTCACAGGCTGCGGTCGCCGAGCTCGCCACCGTGCTCAGTGACCGGATGGCGCAGCGTCGCCCAGAAGAGATCGCCCGCGGTCAGTGTTTGGTGGGTCCACATCGCGATGACCTCACCTTGAATCTCGGTGAGCTACCGGCCAAGGGATACGCCTCCCACGGTGAATCGTGGTCGTACGCGCTCGCCCTGCGGCTGGCTGCCTTTGGCTTGCTGCGCGCCGACGGAGTGGAGCCGGTGTTGATCCTGGATGACGTCTTCGCTGAGTTGGACGAAGACCGCCGCCGCCGCCTGGCCGAGCGGGTGGCCGGAGCCGAGCAGGTGCTGATTACTGCTGCGGTGGCCGCAGACGTCCCGGACGTGCTGAGTGGGCGGCGCTTCACGGTGCAATCGGCCCACGTCGAGCCGGTCGAATAGGCATGCGTTGGCCCGCCCAGCCAGTGGGCGGGCCTCGGCAACCCTGCGATTACGACGAGGGCGTCACCAAGAAAAGCTTGGAGAAGCGGACTCTGGTGGTGTAGCCGGCTTTGCTGCCGGTGACCCGTACCCGGATTTTTTTGTTCACATAGGAGGCGGGAATGTCGAAGGTGGCGCTGGTGGCACCCTTGATCTTCTTGGCTCCCAGATACCACTGGTACTTCAACTTCGTCGGCACCGGGTCCCAGGTTCCGGGCGCCGCGGTGGCCGTCCAGACGTCCCGGGAGATCGTTGGACGAACACTGTCGAACAACCCGGCCTTGATCTTGGCCGTCGACTTAGACGTCCGACTCACCGAGCTGTAGCCGACGAAGAAGGCGGTGACTTTTACCTTGAGGCGCTTGCCGCGATCAGCTGCGACCGGGGTGTAGGCGATGTCATTGGCTTCGGAGATGGCCGTGCCGTTGCGATACCACTGGTAGGTGTGGAAAAGCGGCACCGGTACCCAGGTGCCAACCTTGGCGATCAGAGTCTTGCCGACCCGCCTGGTGCCGGTGATGGTGAGCGTCGCTTTGCTCACTCCGGTGCAGTTCTGCGGCACGGTGAGCGTCTTGGTGATGCCGGTGCCGCTCTCATGCCCGGCAAGGTACTCCGCCACGTAGAGGGTCGACCTGGTGGTGGCGATGGTGCCAACTTCGTACTGGTCCACCAGTAGTGACCCGTCGGCAGCCGTCAGGTCGGAGGTGACGGCCTCTGGGCCGTAGTAGATGGCTAGTTTCTCGGTGTCATCAGAGATGACGGTTACTCGGCCGCAAGACACCGAATACTCGACGTCGAGGATCCGGGCAGCCTGTGCCGGGCTGACCGGAAGTGCCAAGGCAATGGCGGTGGCCGTTGCCAAGGCACCAAAAGTTCGCAGCAAACGCATGATCTTCGTTGACCTCCTCGTGGTGGCGAATGCCACTCGATTCCAATCGAATCACCAGCCGAGCGTCCTGGGCCGCAAATCCAGCGGTGATCCGCACCCCGGTCTCTGCGAAGATGAACCAGTGAGTGATTCGCCCGAACATGATTCGCGCGGGCTGGAGCTGGCAAAACAGATAGCCCGCGCTGCACGCGGAGCCGCGCCTAAACCCAAGCGCGTCCGCAAGACCCAGCCCCGCACGGACGGGCCGACTCCGATCGGCGAGCTGCTGGGTGAAGTGGCTGATGCCCAGGGCTGGACCAAAGATCTCAACGTCCATCAACTACTGAGCCGCTGGCCGACCCTGGTCGGGCCGGTGAATGCGATTCATTGCGAGCCGGAGCACTTCGCCGACGGAGTGCTCACCGTGCGGGCGGAATCTTCCACCTGGGCGACGTCCTTGCGAACCATGGCCCCCCAACTGGTGGCAGTACTCAATGAGGCCCTCGGCCAGGGCTCAGTCACCAAGGTGGTGGTGATCGGACCGCAGGCACCTAGCTGGAAGAAAGGCCGACGCTCGGTGCCCGGACGTGGCCCGCGCGACACTTACGGCTGATCAGCGCAATTTCGCGTCGAAATGCTTGGCTAGCCCGGTCGTGTGCAGCGCAAGATCCTGGGACGCCGGATGCCGTCATAAACGAGGTCCTGCAGGTGGAAAGTCCTAATCAAACTCGCAAGATTTCGACCTGCGTTTCCCTAAACCGGGCCACCTTCAGCTGTCGATCAGCGCCGGACCCGGGCAAGGCTCAGAAGTTGCGCACCCAACTCAGCAGGATGGGCAGCACGACAGTGAAGGTGAACACGATCCCAGCGGTGGCCAAGAACGAAACCACCAACTGAACCTCGGGGCGACCGACCGCGGGAGCGAAGTTCTCGGGCTTCGTTGGAGGTTGTGAACGAGTTTTGCGAGCCTCCGGGGGCGGATTCTCCACGGCACGGCGGGCCACCGACGCCGCGCCCCGGGAACCTGGTCTTGCTTTGATCCCTCGGATCGGCGTAGATGTCGTCACGGAACTAGATATTAGGGAAGGTGAGTATTGCCGCGCAGTCACCCAAAAGGGGTCAATATCTAACCAACATTGCGTATCAGGAAAGGCGTTCCGGTGTCGGCGGCCAGCCGGTGGCGCTCCTACTGGGGCAGCGATAGCGGTGTATTGAGGCCGCCGTGGGGGGTGGGTTCACCAGCGATCCGGGGTCGGTGGCCGCAGCCGGGCCGATCGCGGCCATTTGGCGCGCTAACGGCCCAGGATGTGTATCCGTACCTGCGCTCACCCCTATTAGCGGCTCGGCAGCGGCTCCACGGCCCGCCTACGGGCGTTTTCAGGTCTCATCTGCCCAAGAAACTGTGGGCGATCAGGTAAGCTAAGGCTGTTTCTGCTTGAGCCGCCGAGTCCAAGATGTCGGTGGCCATTCTTACGTCCGAGGGGATACCAAGTGAGCGAAGATCCCGGCCTCACCTTGTCCGCCGCTGAAGCCGCCCATGTTGCCGAAGGCAACTATGACGCCTCTGCCATCACCGTGCTGGAGGGCCTGGACGCCGTTCGCAAGCGGCCGGGGATGTACATCGGCTCCACCGGTGAACGCGGTCTGCACCACCTGGTCTATGAGGTGGTCGACAACTCGGTAGATGAGGCGTTGGCCGGCTACTGCGATGCGATCCTGGTGGAGTTGCTCGATCAGGGTGGCATTCGGGTGGTCGATAACGGCCGCGGCATCCCGGTCGGGGAGCACCCCAAAGAGAAGATCTCCGCGCTGACGGTGGCCCTGACGATGCTGCACGCTGGCGGCAAGTTCGGCGACGGCGGCTACAAGGTTTCCGGCGGTTTGCATGGCGTGGGCGTTTCGGTGGTGAACGCGCTTTCAGATTCGCTCACCGTGGACGTCAAACGAGATGGTTTCCACTGGCGCCAGTCGTTCAACCTTGGCAACCCGCTCGAGCCCTTGGAGCGGCTGGAGCCAACTGAGGAAACCGGCACCACGGTGACCTTCTTTGCCAGCCCGACGATTTTCGAGACCACCAACTACTCCTATGACACCTTGGTGACTCGCTTCCGGGAGATGGCCTTCCTGAACAAGGGCCTCAAAATCACCATCGCTGATCGCCGCGCCATCTCAGAGGATCCCGATGATGAGGACGCCGAAGTCGCCGCCCAGCGCGAGCAGACCTTCCAGTACGCCGACGGCCTGATCGACTATGTGAAGTACCTGACCGGTAGCAAGGAGATCATCAACTCCACCGTGGTCGCCATCGATGCGTCCGCTCCCGATCAGCACATGAGCCTCGAAGTGGCGATGCAATGGAACACCTCGTTCAACGAGAGCGTCCACACCTTCGCCAATACGATCAACACTCATGAGGGTGGCACCCATGAAGAGGGCTTCCGCGCCGCACTGACCAACACGGTCAACAAGTGGGGCGAGACCTGGGGCATGATCAAGAAGAAGGAAGACCGGGTTTCTGGCGACGACATTCGCGAGGGTCTGACCGCGATCATTTCGGTGAAGCTGGCCGAGCCGCAGTTCGAGGGTCAGACCAAGACCAAGCTGGGCAATACCGAGGCCCGCTCGTTCGTACAGAAGGTGGTCAACGACCTGCTCGGTGACTGGTTCGAGAAGTACCCGGCCGAAGGCAAGGACATCGTCCGTAAGAGCCAGGCCGCTGCTACCGCTCGGCTGGCCGCTCGCAAAGCCCGCGATATGGCGCGCAGCCGCAAGGGTCTGCTCAACAAGGGTCAGTACGGCAAGCTGTCGGACTGTTCCTCAACTGAGCCCAGTGAGTGCGAAGTGTTCGTGGTCGAGGGTGATTCGGCCGGTGGCTCGGCCAAGGGTGGCCGTGATCCCCGCACCCAGGCGATCCTGCCGATCCGCGGCAAGATCATCAACGTCGAAAAGGCCCGGCTCGACCGGATCCTGCAGAACAAAGAGGTCGAGGCGATCTTCAACACCCTCGGCACGGGGGTGCAAGACGACTTCGACGTCGACAAGCTGCGCTACCACAAGATCGTGCTGATGGCCGACGCCGACGTGGACGGCCAGCACATCCAGACGCTGCTGCTCACCCTGCTGTTCCGCTTCATGCGGCCGCTGGTCGAGCTGGGCCACGTCTACCTGGCCGCCCCGCCGCTCTACAAGATCAAGTGGAACAAGAAGGGCGACGACGCCCAGTACGCGTACTCGGACCGCGAGCGCGACGGGCTGATCGCCCTGCGCCAGCAGAAGAAGCCCAACGCCCGCCCGGACGACATCCAGCGGTTCAAGGGTCTCGGCGAGATGAACGCTCCCGACCTCGCGGACACCACGATGAACATCGAAACCCGCACCATCAAGCAGGTTGCGGTGGAAGATGCGATCGAGGCGGACGAGATGTTCACGGTTCTTCTAGGCGACCAGGTGGAGCCGCGCAAGGCATTCATCGAGGCGCACGCAAAGGATGTGTGGAACGTCGACTGGCACGCGTAGGGGCAATTCCTGGTTCTGAGTTGCAAGTACTGGGCGCTGAGCGCCTAGTGGCCGGCCGGTCGGATGACATTCGTCCGACCGGTTTTATTTCGGGAAGCCCTCTTCGTGTAACCAAGGATAGGCAATGGCTGACTACGTCGAAACCGAACTGGTGGAGGCAGAGCAGAGCCCGCATCCGGCGCGGCGCACGCCGGGGGCATTTCGCTCTCTTCGCCATCGCGACTTCGCCATCTACTGGATCGGCCTGATCGTCTCCACCACCGGATCCTGGATGCAGAGCGCCGCTCAGGGCTGGCTGGCATACGATCTCACTCACAACAAGTTCTACCTCGGGGCCGTAACCGCGGCCGGGTCTCTGCCGATCCTCTTCCTTACCCTGCACTCGGGTGTCATCGCCGACAGGTTCTCCAAGCGCAAGATCACCATCATCACCCAGAGCTTCGCGCTGGTCCAGGCCACGGCACTCGCGGCTTTGGCATACTTCGAGATGATACAGCCGTGGCACCTGCTCGCCCTGGCAGGGTTCATGGGTCTCGTCAACGCGTTCGATATCCCGGCCCGGCAAGCGATGACATCGGAACTAGTGGGCAAGGAAGACGTGCTTAACGCCGTTGCCCTCACCTCTTCGGCTTTCAACGGCGCGCGGATCGCGGGGCCATTCATCGCCGGACTGATAATGGTCGCATTCGGCGCATCGGTGCAGGGCCAAACCCACGCCCTCGACCGAGCAGCCATGATGCGGGGACCAGGCGCGTGCTTCTTCATCAACGCCATCAGCTACCTCGCGGTCATCATCGGACTGCTCATCATCCGACCGAAACGACTGCCGGCAAGCAGTCGGGATGTGGCGATGCGCTCGCAGATTCAGGAGGGGCTGGCCTATGCATTCAAGGACCCGGTTATCCGTGGTCTTCTGCTTCTGACGGCGGTCGCAAGCATCTTCGGCCTGCAGTATACGACTCTTATGCCCGCACTGGCGAAGGACGTCCTGAAGATCGGACCGGACGGGTTGGGCACGCTTATGGCGGCGGCGGGCCTCGGGGCGCTCGCCGCTGGGTTATTCGTTGCGTCGATCGGACATCGCTTCAAGCCGCGTAGTATCGTCACTGTGGGCAGTATCTGGGCTCCGGTGGGCCTCATTGCTGTGTCATTCATCAGCAGCTACCCGCTTACGATTGCCTGTATAGTCTTCATCGGATTCGGGATGATGATGTTTCTTGCAGTGTCCAACAGCATCATTCAGGTCGCTTCCCCGGACGAGCTTCGCGGTAGGATACTGAGCGTGCGAACGTTCGTGTTCATGGGGCTCGCCCCAGTCGGAGCGCTGCTGATCGGGGCAGTGGCTGAGTTGGCCGGGGTTCAGAAGGCGATCCTCTACGGCGGGATAGCGTGCCTTGCTTCCGCCTTGTTCTTCGCGCTGCGGCCAAACGGCAGCCCTGACTCCGTACAGTAGAGCCCGCCTAACGCGCAAGTGTGCTGTTCCTCCCCAAGTCCCCTCCATCCATGGGCGATCCGGAAAGATGCCGAGAGCGTCTCACTCTGATACGATGCATACATGTGTGCCGCAGCTTAGGGATTTGCCTGCTTTGAGGACGCGTGGTATACTGCAGAGACAATAGTCCGGTTTGCCGAACAAAGAGTGAGGCTCTTGTGTTCAATAAGCTCGCATTCTTAAGGCTGCAGCCGGTGCTCGCAGATCGGGCCGATATACCAACGGCAGCGACCGAATCGGAAGGAGTATCAGATCGTGCTTCACGAACCAGCATCATCAGGTGGCAGAGACGCGGCGGCATCGTATAAGTCCCGCTTAGGCGTCTGGATGTTCCTCGTATACGCCCTTTTCTACGTGGGCTTCGTGGCCATCAACCTCCTCAACCCGCTCCTCATGGAGTATAACCTAGTCTTCGGACTGAACCTGGCCACCGTATACGGCTTCTCCCTCATTATTGGGGCGCTACTCTTGGCCCTGATCTACGACCGGCTGTGCCGGAAGAAGGAACTGTCAATGAACGGGCAGCCCACGAATGAGGGGAGCGAGTAACATGGTTATACTGATTTTCCTATCGTTCGTCCTCTTCGTTGTGGGCCTGTCGTTCTACCTTGGCAGAAGGACCAAGACCTCCTCTGCATACTACGCCGCCGGCGGACACATCCACTGGGCTGTCAACGGTATTGCCTTCGCGGGCGACTATCTGTCAGCAGCTTCGTTTCTCGGCATCTGCGGGATGATCGCAACAGTCGGCTACGATGGTTTTCTCTACTCGATCGGCTATCTTGCCGGCTGGATGGTTGCGCTTTTCGTGGTCGCCGAACCGATGAAACGGTTGGGCAAGTATACGTTCACGGATGCGCTGGATTCGAAGTTCAACTCACGCGGCATCAAACTGGCGGCTGCAATCAGCACGCTCGTCGTCTCTGTCTGTTATCTGATCCCGCAGATGGTTGGCGCCGGAGTACTGGTAGAGCCATTGCTGGGTCTGGCGCAACACTGGGGTGTGATCATCGTCGGCGCTGTCGTCATAACCATTGTGGCAACGGCCGGCATGGCTTCCACAACATACGTTCAGTTCCTCAAGGGTGGTCTCCTGATTGTATTCTCGTTGGCGCTTGTTACCGCCGTCTGCGTGCGCGGATTCAGCACCAAGCCTGACCAAGGAGGCAAGACTGCCTTCTACGAATACAAGACACTCGCCGCTCAGGAATCCGACGGAAAGCTCAGCGTGTCGGAGCCGGGCTGGCAGGTCGTCGAAGTGCAGGAAGTCAAGGACGTTCATGCCACACTCGCAAGGCTCTCGAAGGCCGGGATGGAAACCTGGTGGTTGGTCAACCGCGAAGAGGGAAAGGTCTCACTGAAAGAGACACAATCGGTCGCGGTAGCCGGTGACGGACAGAAGATCATCAACGGGGCCCCGGCTTCGGAGACGAATGTTCTTCGGCAGGTCGGCAACGTTGAGTTGCTGCGCGGCAAGCAGGTGCTGCAACGCAAGAGCGTCTCACCGTTCGGAATGCTGGCCGCTCTGACCGACAAAGACACGATCATGCAGCGGTGGAAAGAAGCAAAGATCGTCGATAAGGATGGAGCGAAGGTATCCGTCTACTTCCCAGTCCTTACTCCGGGCAACCAGCTAATGCGTCCGGGGCTCAAGTTCAAGGTCCAGGGAACGCCGTTGGAGAAGCTGGACTTCGTTTCTCTGATGCTGGCTCTCTTCCTGGGCACGGCGGCTCTGCCTCACATACTCATCCGCTACTACACCGTACCCAACCCGGCAAGCGCGCGCAAATCCACAATCGTCGCCATTGCCTCCATCGGTTTCTTCTACATACTGACGTTGTTCATGGGTCTGGGCGCCGCTATAAACGGTGTTATGAACCCCGCGGACAGCAACATGGCAGCGCCTCTGCTGGCGCGTTCATTCGGAGGCCTCCTTTTCGCCTTCATCTCGGCCATAGCTTTTGCAACAGTACTGGGAACCGTGAGCGGATTGATTGTAGCGGCTTCCGGGGCGGTGGCCCACGACTTCTTCGACCGATTCCTGAATCACAAGATGGATGACCGGCAGAAGATCCGTGCCGGAAAGATATCGGCATTCGTGGTAGGGTTCGTGGCGATCATTCTAGGTATTCTCTTCAAGGGCATGAACGTCACATTCCTGGTAGGCCTGGCGTTCGCGGTAGCGGCGTCAGCCAACCTGCCGGCCATAGTGATGCTCCTGTTCTGGAAGAGGACGACATCCAAAGGCATCACGGCGTCCGTGGTCGTGGGTATCGTATCGTCTCTGGTGCTGATCGCACTCTCACCTGACCTCTACAAGCTGTACGGCATGGATCCGACCCAGGCTCCGATACCGTTCACAAACCCCGGGATCTTCTCTATCCCGCTGAGCTTCATCACGCTGATAGTGGTGTCCCTGCTAACGCCACCGGATCAGGCCAAGGAAACGATTGAACCGGCAGTGAAGTGATTCAGGGCAAGTGTGTGCGCCGACCGGTCTCTGGCCATTTCGGCGCACACACCCATTGGAGGCGGGTAGTGAGTTCCCACAGCGCTCAACAGACGGAGATGGCTAGATGAAAGCCACCACGCGAGTCGATCTCCACTGCCACTCTGTCTACAGCGACGGTGTTCTGACACCACGTGAGATCGCTGAGGCCATCTCAGCCGATGGAGTGGTAGTGGCTGCTCTGGCTGACCATGACAGCGTGGAGGGGCTCGCGGAGTTTGGCCGGACGCTTGCTCAGCGGGAGGTCGGCTTCGTCACCGGGGTCGAGATAACTACTCAGTGCAATGACCAAGAGGCTCATCTTCTGGCATACGGCTTCGATCCGACGCACCCCGAACTCCAGACAATGCTGCACTCTCTGCGCCACGTTCGCACGCCCGAGGTGCAGAGCGTGGCGCGATCTATCCGTAGGAGGGGTTCGCTGGCCGCCGACGAAGCCGGCGCGCAGGTCGCCACTGCCGATGGCCGAATTGATATCGCTGACGCCATCGCCCTGGTCCATCGCGCCGGAGGGCGGGCGTTTCTCGCGCATCCCCTGCTGCTCAAACCCAACTTCGACGACCTTGAACGCCTGGTCGCCGACCTGAAAGGCAAAGGGCTCGATGGCATTGAAGCGATCTATGAGCCCTTCACTGAAGACGAGCGCCTCCGCCTGTGCAGTATGGCCAAGCGACTGGGACTGCTGGTAAGCGCCGGAACGGACGCGCACGACCGCAGAGCGCAGAGCCAGAGCTCCCTGGGCGTGGAGATGCCCACCCATCTATGGAAGGAGTTTCGCGACGTCGTCTGCTCGGGGAATGGGCCGTCGCCGCACGGCGTCTCGACTGCTCCGCGCAGACGTCTCCGCGGACGCCTCAACAGGCGCGATTTCGCTTTCCACTTTGTCTTTCCGACTCTCCTTGCCATCGCGCTCTTCATCACCGCCATCTATGCAGTCTTCCTTCCGACATTCGAGAGATCGCTTTTGGATCGCAAGCGAGAGATGATTCGGGAACTGACGAACTCAGCGTGGAGCATCCTCAATGGATATGAGAAGGATGAGCGTGCCGGCAAGATGACCCGCGCGCAGGCCCAGGCAATGGCCGCATCCCGAATCGAGCTTCTGCGCTATGGGCATGAGGGCAAAGACTACTTCTGGTTACAAGACATGAAGCCCCGTATGGTAATGCATCCCTATCGCCGCGACCTGAACGGCCAGGATGTATCCGGCTTCCGTGATGCGCGCGGCGTGCGGATATTCGTTGAGTTCGCCGATCTGGTGCGGCGAGGGCGGGAAGGGTATGTCGAGTACGTCTGGCAGTGGAAAGATGATCCGAATCGGCTTGTCGCGAAGGAATCATACATCAAGGGGTTCCAGCCCTGGGGATGGATCATCGGAACCGGCATCTACGTCGAGGACGTCAAGCAAGAGATCAAGCTCATTGAACTAAGCCTCGTCCGCACCGCGCTGGGTATTTCGATTATCATGGTGCTTCTGCTTCTCTACGTCGTGCGTCAGAGCCTGGGGCTAGAGCGCGAACGCGCCGATGCCGAGGAGAACCTCTACGAATCGACTGAGCGTTACCGTTCGCTGGTGGAGGCCACCACCGAAGGCACGCTCCTGGTGATGGAAGGCCGTTGTCGATATGCCAACCCCATCTTTCTCGAAATGGTCGGACGCACACAGGATGAGCTTGAGTTTCTGGACCTGTCGGATCTGTTTCCGGAAACTGAGGACAACGAGGCGGCGTGGGACAGTCTGAATCGCCTCCTGCGCGGTGATGAGGCAACCGATGGCTTCGATGCCATGCTCCAACGGCGCGACGGGGTCCTCGTCGAGTGCGTGATCGCAACCAGCCGCATTTCCGTCAACGAGAGGAGCGGCTTCATCCTGCTGGCGAGGAATGTCTCGCCAACTCCGGGTGGAGGCACGCGAGAGAAGCGTTGGCGTTACCTTCAGCAGGTGGTGGATGGCGTCCCCGTAGGGCTCTTCCGGGCGCGCGCCACCTCACGCGGCACCCTGGTTGAGTACAACGAGGCCGCAGAGCGGCTCCTGCGTTCGCCCGGCGCCGCCAAGGACTCCCCGCTTGCCCTGGCCGATGTCTTCCCCGACGCGAGAGCCTATGACGAGTTCCTGCTGGAACTGCAGCGCAAAGGCCAAGCCATGGCCAAACTTCACGTGATCACGAATGAGCCCAGCAGCCGTGCCGTGGCCATCGTTGCTGTCCTCGATCAGGATGAACAAGGCAACCCTCGCCATATCGATGGAGTTGTCGAAGACTTCACCAGTCAAGGCAAACACATTGACGAACTCGAGAGGGTGATCGAGAGGCTGCAGACCTCGCTGCTCTTCCTTCACGAGCCCGTAAGCCAGATCGGGCGGAGCGCGGTTTTCTGCAGGCTCGACGCACCCATTGCGGCCGTGGCGGCTATGATGACCGACCAGCAGTCCAGCGCCGCATTGGTCCAGTCGGAGAGCGGTGATGTCATCGGAATCGTAACTGATGGAGATATCCGCGAGCGCGTTGTGGCCGCGGACATCGATCGCCGGGAATCCGTTCAGAGAATCATGAGTTCGCCGCTGGTAACCATCTCCGAACGGGCCGAGATGTACGAGGCTCTGCTGCTGATGGAACGCAAAGGAGTCCAGCATCTGGCCGTCGCCGATGACGCGGGCCGCATCGGCGGTGTCATACGCAACCAGGAACTGCTGCAGTTCCGCAGCTACGGGCCGATTGTGCTTTCGCGCGAAGTGCAGCAGGCTGCCACCGCCGAGGACGTCGCGAGATGCTGCCTACGTATCCCCGGCTTAGCCAAGGCCCTTCTCGACAGTGGTGCGCATCCTCGTCACGTAACCAGGCTGGTGTCCTCGGTATGCGATGCCGCGACTGTACGGCTGATTGCCCTCGCGCAGGAGCGTCTCGGGCCGGCCCCGGCGCCATTTGTCTTCCTGGCCCTGGGCAGCCACGGCAGGCAGGAGATGACCCTCGCCAGTGATCAGGATAACGCGATCGTCTATGCCCAGCCGGCTGATGCAGAGGCGCAGGCGCAAGTGGAAAGCTATATGCACGAGCTAGGCGCGTTCGTGTGCGAGTGGCTGGAGCGCGCCGGGTATCCGTTGTGTTCCGGCGACGTTATGGCTCGCAACCCTCGATGGTGCAAGCCTCTTCCTGTCTGGAAGAAGTATTTCAGCGACTGGATCAACCTTCCCGAGCCTCAGCAACTGCTGGAATTCACCATTTTCTTCGACTTCCGGGCAGTCCACGGCTCCGTGGCGCTTTCGCAAGAACTGCGCCGCCACGTATTCGAGATGCTGCGCCACCAACCCTCTTTCTATCCCCATTTCGCGCAGGATTCCCTGCTGTTCAAGCCCCCCACCCGGCTTTTCGGCCGAATACTGGGGAGCGGCGCCGGCAGTGAGCACACGCAACTCGACCTCAAGGATGCGCTGATGCCGATAGTGAGCTTCGCCCGGCTCTACGCCCTGCGCCTGGAGATGGACGACACCCACACAATCGACCGCCTGAATGCTCTGGTTGAGCAGAACGTTCTGCAGGAATCCAGCGGCGCGGAGATAGTTTCCGCCTATGACCTCCTCATGCGGCTTCGCCTTCAGCACCAGGCGGCGATGGTCACCACCGATCAGGTCGCGGATAACGTCATCAACTACCGCGGCCTTGGGCAGCCAGAGCAGACGCTTCTGAACCAGTCGTTTGCTCAGATTGCAGCCGTTCAGAAGCGAATCAGTTACGATTTCCTGGGGGGGACGGTATAGAAGCCGGATACCAGCCCGAACGGGACTTGTAGACAAGCAAGGAATTCGCTAACATAAATGGACTGCTAGCCTCAGAGGAGAGACCATGATAACCCGTCACGACCTGTCGCAACTGGACTGGACCGTTTCAGGATGGATTCCGGAGCTCTGGCGCCTGGAGCGCACCATGGAGATCGGCGCTTCGCCGAACGCAGAGATTCCCGCGATCCCAGCCAGTGTACCCGGATCGGTCCAGAAGAGCCTGCTGGACGCGGGGCTGCTGCCGGACTGGAACGTCGGCCTCAACTACCGCGAGTGCGAGTGGGTCGAAAACCGCCACTGGATATACGAAGCCGCCATACCCAACGAGTGGATCGAGGGCGGCAAGACCGTCCGCCTCAACTGCCGGGGCCTCGACTATCGCGGTTGCGTGATTCTCAACAACGAAGCTATCGGGGAGTTCTGCGGGTCGCATGTCCCGTACACGTTCGACCTCACCCCGCGGCTTGCCGAGACCGCTAACACCCTCAGGATCATCTTCGAGCTCCCGCCGCGATGGCTCGGCCAGTTCGGGTTCACCTCGAAGATGCGCAAGTGGAAACCGCGCTTCAACTACACGTGGGACTGGGTGCCGCGCCTGGTGCAGGTTGGAATCTGGGCTCCGTTGTATCTGGAAGTAACCGACGGCCGCGAGATCGAGTCATTCCGCTGTGCCCCAAGCGCCGATCTTTCGAACTCCACGGGAACTCTGGAAATGAAGGGCGCTGTCTCGGGGCAGGAGGGCGACGCGGTCCGCCTGACAGTTGAGCGCAACGGCCAGGTGATCCGCGCCGAAGAGGTTCCGGCGTGGCGGTTCAACTCGGGAGAGGTCGCGTGGACCGGCCTGCCGGTGGAACTTTGGTGGCCAAATATGGAGGGCGAGCAGCCGCTGTATACGGTTCGATGCGAACTGATCGACAAGGACGGAAACCTGATCGACACCGCCGAGCGCCAGGTCGGCTTCAGGAAGATCGACTGGGCACAGTGCGAGGGCGCGCCGGAGGGGGCCGACCCGTGGATATGCGTCGTCAACGGCAAGCCGGTGTTCTTGCAGGGGGTGAATTGGGTCCCCATCCTCCCCAACTTCGCCGACGCGACCGAGGCGGACTACCGCAAACGGCTGGAGCTATACCGCGACCTTGGATGCAACATTCTGCGAGTGTGGGGCGGCGCGACCCTGGAGCGCGAGTGCTTCTACGAGATCTGTGATGAACTCGGACTGATGGTCTGGCAGGAGTTCCCGCTCTCTTCATCGGGGGGCGACAACTGGCCGCCTGAGGACGCCGGATCGATCGAAGCGGTCGCGGCTATCGCCGAGAGCTACATCGAGCGCAGGCAGCACCACGCTTCGCTGATCATCTGGTGCGGCGGAAACGAACTGCAGGGATCGCAGGATGGTGAGAAGACCGGCGGCGGAAAGCCGTGCGACTGCAGCCACCCGATGCTCAAGCGCTTCGAGGAAATCGTCAAGCGCGAGGACCCCACCCGCCGATTCCTTGCCACATCCTCCACCGGGCCGATGTTCTACGCAAACCCCGAGAACTACGGCAAAGGCCTGCATTGGGACGTTCACGGGCCTTGGAAAGCGGTCGGCGATCTGGACGAGGGCTGGGCCACCTACTGGGCGGGGGACGACTCGCTCCTGCGCTCCGAGACCGGCGCGCCGGGAGCAAGCTCGGCCGAGATCATTAGGAGATCGGCCGGTGGCCTCGACCCGATGCCGGGCACTCCCGCCAACCCGCTCTGGCGGCGAACTTCGACCTGGTGGATCGAGTGGCACGAGTTCGTCCGCGAAATCGGCAGAGAACCCGAGACCCTGGAGGAATACGTCGACTGGAGCCAGGCGCGCCAGACCAAGGCGCTGGTGATAGCAGTCGGTGCCTCCAAAGCCCGATTCCCGCGCTGCGGCGGGATCATGCTCTGGATGGGGCACGACTGCTTCCCGTGCACTGCAAATACGGCCATAATCGACGTTGATGGCAACCCGAAGCCGGCGGCGCTCGCACTTAGGCAGATATGGCGAGGACCCGCCGGAGCGGGCTAACACTGCTGAATCAGAGGGGGAGACACATGATCTGGGCGAATCTGCTGCACCTTAGCTACAATATGTGGTGGGATAGGGAAGCGCCGGAGCTCGAAGGCTACGTGTCCACCATCTCCGCGAAGCCTTACCTGCGGTTCGAGAAGTCGCTGTGGGACGACCTGCTGGTGAAGATGGCGGATGCGGGGATGAACATGGTGGTCATCGACCTCGGCGACGCGGTGAGATACGCGTCTCATCCGGAGATCGCGGTCGAGGGCGCGTGGAGCGTTGAACAACTGCGAGAAGAGCTCGCGAAGATGCGCGCGATGGGCCTGGAGCCCATTCCCAAGCTCAACTTCTCGGCCTGCCACGATGCCTGGCTTGGGCCGTATTCGCGGATGCTCTCGACTCCGGCATACTACAAAGTCTGCGGCGACCTGATCGAAGAGGTCTGCGATATCTTCGACAAGCCCCGGTTCTTTCACCTCGGGATGGACGAGGAGAACATCGGCAACCAGCGCCACCACCTGTATGTGGTCATCCGCCAGTATGAGCTCTGGTGGCACGACCTGATGTTCTACGTCGATCACGTCGAGAAGAGCGGCGTGCGCGCGTGGGTGTGGTCGGACTACCTCTGGGACCACCCCGACCGCTTCGTCGAGAGGATGCCGAAGTCGGTTCTGCAGAGCAACTGGTACTACGGCGCCGAGTTCGAACCGACCCAGGAACCGACCACGACCTACGTCAACTCCTACGTCGAACTCGAGAAGCACGGCTACGACCAGATTCCCACCGGCAGCAACTGGTCTTCGAAAGACAACTTCGAAAGCACCGTACGCTTCTGCAAGCAGCACGTCGACCCGAAGCGCCTCCTCGGTTTCCTGCAGACGATCTGGCACCCGACCCTGGAGGAATACCGATCGCTGCACCTCGAAGCGATCGACCAGGTCAAGCAGGCGCGCGAATGGTTTGAGGGGCGGGGATAGGCCCCGTCAGTTCACCCTCCCCCAAACCTCCATCAGATGCATCAGCCCTCTCGGAAGGTGGAATGGGTCCTTGACCGGCAGCGCCGCGCTCTCGCCTTTCGCGCCGGTGCGGTCGAGCCATTGGGTCCACTCTCCGGTGGGCACGGGGTAGTGGCTGAAGGCATAGTCGCGGACGCGGCGGTGCCATTCGATGAAGCCCTCGTCGCGGGTGTGGAAGTAGGCGTAGGCCGTGGCGACCAGCGCCTCGACCTGCACCCACCAGGGTTTGTAGTCGGCCTTGGGCCATGCGACAGGCTCACGGCCCTCCACGTCGACCGCCAGCCTAATCCCGCCGAACTCATCGTCCCAGCCGAGTTCGAGGTGCCGCCGGATCATCTCGCAGCAGCGGGGTATCAGATCGCTCTCGCCGGTGTCCTCGAAGATCGAGATCAGGAACCACATCGCCTCGATCACGTGGCCCGGCACGCAGACCCGACCCTGCGGCGAGTCCACCGCGCGGCCGTCGAGTGTCACAAGCTCGCGGAACGTGTTGGCACTCTCGATGTAGAAGTCGGCGAGCAGTTCGTGGGCGTAGGCGTGGGCGGTATCCATCATCTCGCGGTCGCCGAGCGCCCTGCCCAGGTTGTGGAGGAAGAACGAGAAGATCATCGGAATGCCGAGGGTCTTGGTTCCCTCGGGCAGGACGTATGGTGCGATCCCGTAGCTGCCGGGGATCGCCAGGCGCGCGCGGGTGCATTCGAAGGTCTCACGGGCAAGCCGGGCCGCCGCTTCGTCTTGCGCGGCTCTGAAGTACTCGCCGAGGCCGTTTGCGACGAAGCCGTCGACGTAGATGCTCGTGTCGCGGTCCAGGACATTGCCTTCCGAATCGAGCCGATACATCCACCGACCCTGGTCATCGCGCCCGTGCGCCTTGAGATACGCCGCAATTCCGTGGGCAACATCCAGCCACTCCGGCCTCTTCTCGACGCGGTTGTATAGTGCCGAGAAGGTCCACAGCGCCCGCCCCTGCGACCACAGATACCGCTCGCGAGAGAGCACGTTGCCGGCGTCATCAATGCAGTTGTTGATCGCGCCGTCGGTGGGGTCGATGGTGTGACGGAGCCAGAAGGGGATGACGTCGTCGAGGAGAGTGCGGCGGTATAGTGCGAGACATTCGGCGGCAAATTGGGTGGGCATAGGTTCCGTCCACATGTGGTCGCCCCTGCGACTGAAGTCACGGCTACAACAACACGAAGTCCACCTTCGTGGACTGGGAGCCTTCGTTGCCGCGGTTCCAACCGCAGGGGCAGATGCGTGGCGACTACATCACTTCGAACGGGTTCTCGTCCTCGTACCACATCGACTTCGGCAGCGGGACGTTGATGTCGTCCACTCCCAGCAGCTTGACCGCGTCAAACAGGGCCTTGCCGCAGTGCTCGAAGGCCACCGCGCCGTGGTGCGGGAACCGCTTGCCGATCAGCACGTGGCGGTAGAACCTGGCGAAGTTGGGTATCGCGAAGATACCGATTCCGCCGAAGCTGTGTGGGTCGATATCGAGAATACTGCCCTCGCAGACGTAGCTCACCAGCTCACTGTCCGCGTTGCCCTGCAGCCTGAAGAATGTGGTCGGTCCCGGCTTGAGCTGGCCCTCGAGGGTGCCGCGGGTGACGTCCGGGGCCTTGGACGGATCCTCCATCAGTCGGTTCATGATGAGCTGGAACTTCATCGAGCAGTTCTTCATACAGCAGCTCGGGGTGTTGCCGCAGTGGAAGCCCATGAACAGGTCCTCGGCGGTCGCGCCCTTGAGGTCCGCGCCCTTGATCAGGTCGTTGGGGACGGTGTTGTTGATGTCGAGCAGGGTCGGGGCGACTCCGCTCGCGAGGTAACACAGATACTCGCTCAGCGCGCCGTAGATATCGACCTCGCAAGCCACCGGCATTCCACGGCTAGCCAGGCGGGAGTTGACGTAACACGGCACAAAGCCAAACGCCTTCTCAAACGCCGGCCAGCACTTGTCCGCGAACACCGCGAAGCTGCGGGAGCCGATGTTCTCCTCGTAAAATCTCATCAGGGCCAGCTCGAAGCGCGCGAGCTTGGGAAGCAGGTCGGGGTAAGCGTTCCCCGCGCCGAGTTCGGCGGCCATGTCCTTGGCGATCGCGGCGATCGCGGGGTCCTTCTCATCCACGGAGTTGTAGAGAACGAACAGGTCGAGTTCGCTGTTCTCCATCACCTCGATGCCCATGTCATACAGCGGCCTGATGGGCGCGTTGCAGGCGAAGAAATCCTGTGGGCGCGGGCCGAATCCGAATATTTTGAGGTTGAGAGCGCCGAGGACAACTCGCGCGACTGTCTCGAAGTGCTTGATCTTCGGAGCAAGCTCATCGGGCAGACCGACCGGCATCTGCGGGATGTGGATCGCGACATCTCTCAGACCGAAGCTGTAGGAGGCGTTGAGCATGCCGCAGTAGGCATCCCCCCTGCCGCCGATGAGCGTGGTCTTGCTCTCTTCCGCTGCCGCGCAGGCCATGACCGGGCCGTTGAACTCCGCCGCGAAGATCGAAAGCGGGCCCTCGGGACCGAAGTTGCCGAGGTAGATAACCGCCGCATTGGCTCCGACTTCGGCGGTCTCATCGAGTGCCGCGAGGGCGTCGTTCTCGTTCTCGATGACGGTCTTGCAGGCGTAGACATCCAATCCGATGGCCTTACAGGCATCGGCTAGTTTGGCAAGGCGGGCGCGGGTCAGTTCGATAGGGAAGCAGTCCCTGCTGACGCCGACGATAGCCAGTTTGACTTCAGGTGCGTTCGGTAGTGACATCGGAGTCTCCTTTAGGTGACAGGTTACAGGTTATAGGTTATAGAAGGGAGGGGGCGGTTCCTGCGTTGGGCGGAGGGATTTGACGCGCAGAAGGGAGCGGAGCCAAGCACTGGCGAGGGCGAACGCGCAGGGCCGGCAAGCCGGTAGTCACAGGCCGCTGTTGTCGCGAACGAACTCCACCGGCTTGCCGGAGCGCCGCGATGCGAAATCGACTGCGGCGTCTTCCGCAAGCTTGTCCCGATCGGTGGAGTAGGCCAGCGCATCGCCCGAACTCCACTTGGAGCCGTCTCTGAATCGCACCACATAGTGGCGGTACTCCGTCGTGCCGTAATGCCCGCGTCGCGACTCGAACGACCGAACCTCCGTGATCCGGCGAACGCTACTCCATCGATGCCTGCGCACCGACACCCAGCAAGTCCTCGTCTCCATTCCACACCCCCAGAAGCGAACGAACGAGCCGGAAAGAAGGAGGGCGAGAACCAGAGACACCGCGACCGCGCGGCCCATTCGTGCATTATCCAGTCCCCAGTTCAGCAACCGGTGGTACTCGCGTAGCGCATCAATGTGGGGGCCGCAGATCGCTCTGGCCAGGCCGGCGCCGAGCCATCCACCGACACACGCGGATAGCGCGAGGAAGGCCAATGGAAAACCGTCGCTGGAACCCACATAGACGCAGCCCGAAGGCTTGAGCATCCCTGCAAGAAGGCGGGATGTGGGAATCGCGAGCAAGACTGCCCCGGCAACCACCACGAGCAGCAAGGTGAACCCCAGCAGAGAAGCCACCCTGACGCGACGGCGAACCTCGGGGTCGAGCTTCCCGAGAAACCGATCGGCATCACGTCTCCTGGACTCCGAAACCGCATAGCGCCACTTACCGGTGGCGATATCAGCCGCGAGGATGCCGAAGAGGCAGGTCGCCACGATAATTGCGTAACCGCTCAAGTCGGACGTGAAGCACTGCCGTGTGAGCATCGCCCACCATGCGCAAACGAGGAGTGGGAAGAAGATGAGCAGCGCGATAAGCTTGGTTCTGGCTTTCGGCATTGAAGCGGGGTTCCTTCGGTCTCATTCGGACGGCAGCACGCGATCTCGTCAGAAAACCCCAGCGGTTGTGGAGTTGGGGTTCCGATCATCGATCACTTCAGCAACACATTCCTCGCCAGCGCCCTTCCCGTCTCGGTCTTGAAACTCTTCTCTATGATCGATTCCAGCTTCTGCCTCGGCGCGTCGGCGAGTTCGTCGCCCAGGTTCACGATCATATCCGCATCCCAGAGGATCGGGAAGTTGGGGCCGGGGACACCGGCGGGGGTGTGGTGCGCGCCGACAATCGCGCAGGCTTCCTCGGTTTTCGACGCATCGAAACCGATTCCTGCCAGAATCTCGCGGACAATCGGCGGGCCGTAGGTTTCCTGCATCTTGCCGTTGTTGTAGCCGTGCTCGGCCTCGGCGGGCTTGATGCCGACATCGTGCAGCAGGCCGACCGCGAGGACTACCTCGCGGTCCCCGCCCTCGACCTCGAGTATCCGCTCGGCCCAGTAGGTGACAGCGAGCGCGTGGTCGATACGGCGGTCATCATCGCCGAAGTGGGAGATGAGTGCGCGAACGAGTTGTGCTTTGAGGAAGTTCATCAGCGAAACGTTGCGCCCTCACCCTAACCCTCTCCCCCAGGAGAGGGGATACGTTCGTGCGCATGCATCCCTTCATCCAGCGTTGAGAGTTCAGTAATCGACGAGTGCGCAGGTGAGGTCGCCTTCGCAGACGATATCGCCTTCGACGCGCGATTCGGCCCTGATCTTCCAGATTCCACGGCGGCCTGAGAGCAGCTCGACCGTGGTGATCACCTGGTCTCCAGGGACCGCGGGTCGGCGGAAGCGAACGTTATCTATCGCCGCGAAGTAAGCGAGCTTGCCCTCGGCCTCGGGCTTGGTCATCAGCAGATAGCAGCCGACCTGCGCCATGTGCTCGACCAGCAGCGCGCCGGGAAAGATCGCCTGCCCCGGCAAATGCCCCTGGAGGATCTTCTCATTCGCCGTAACGTTCTTCAGTCCTACGCAGTGGGTCCCTTCCTCGTTGACCTCCGTGATCCGGTCGATCAACAGGAACGGATACCTGTGCGGGATCGTCTCTCTGATCCGCTCGATGTCTATTGCCATTACCGGGACCCCTCTTCCTGCCGCTACTTCGCGACAACGACCAGCGCGTCCTTATCAGCCAGCGTCACCTCGGACGCAAGCGTTATGCTCAAAACCCCATCCCGGATCGAATGATCCGACGAAAGAGTATTCCCGCTGAGTGTGGCGATTACCTGCTTTGGCGCGAACCCCTCCGTCAGTTCAAACACCATCGACTTCACCCGCAGCTTCCCATATCTCAGCTCAATCCGCTCAGTCTGAGAACCCTCGCCGCGTTTCTGGGTGAACAGGCCCCAGCCTTCGGCCGCGGTGAAGAACGACACGTGATCTTCGGGCTTCCAGACGGGTCGGAACCCGATCAGCCCGGCGGGGCCGTCGTAGACGAAGCCCTGGCAGGCCGTAAGCATACTCCAGACGCTCATCGCGCGGGCGTAGAACTTGCCGCATTCGTCGTCGCCGAAGGGGTTGCCGGTGTAGCCCCAGTTGGCACTGTCAGCACCGGTGAGTCCGCTGCGCAGGCGGCCGTCGTAGCGGTCATACGCCGCCCTCACCACCTGGAAGCCTTCCTTCACAAGCCCCGCCTGAACCATCGCGGCGGCGGCCGAGTATTCGAAGCCGCTCATCACTTCATCGCCGTAATACATCAGGTGGTCGGGATCGGGCTTGCCGCCTTTGGGCCAGGTGATCATCTGCATCGCGGAATCGTCGTCATCCACGAACTTGCGCGGAGCCTGCACCACACCGTGGAAGTTGGGTCTGAAGTTGTATCTCAGCAGCGACTTGAGCGCCGTGCGCACGCGGTCGGGCGGATAGACCCAGCCCAGGTCAAGCTGGCTCGCCCACCACTGACCGAGGACCTGGTCGATGTGGCAGCCGGTGTTGTAGTCCTTGCGCGGCTCGGGGTCGGGAATCTGGAAGTAGTACTCGCCGTTGAGGAGGGTCGCGTCCTGTTTCTTCGATCCCGACTCGCGGATCCGCCGGTAGCGCTCCGCCGACGCCGCATCGCCTTCGATCCCCGCCATCTTCTCCGAGGCCGCGAGAGCCGCGAGATACAGCGAACCAAGCCACGAGGAACTGCCGCCGAGGGCCTCATCAAGCGTGTTCCACTGCCGACCCGCCATCACCCCGTCCTCGTCGGCATCCCATTGCGCGATCACGTAGTCCATCGCATTCTTCACCCTCGGCCACTGCCGATCCAGCCAAACGCGATCCGAGCTGGTGAGGTACTCGCGATAGCTTTCGAGGATCGTGCCGCACTGGCCGTCGGTCGCCGGAGGCGTGCCTGGGGCCTGGCGGTGCGGAACGCCGCCGTCGGGGGTCTGGTGGCCGAGTTCCTGGTCGCGCATGATCCGGCCAATCTCCGGGAACAGCCGCGCGTGCGCCTGGGCGTAGTGCCAGACGTGGCTGCAGTTCCCGAGGCAGCAGCCCGCGGATGACCCGCAGCCCTCCCATGCGCCGAAGTAGCCGTCCTTGGTCCAGAAGCAGGTCCGGCTGCGCAGGATCGCGACCTGCGAGCTGATACGGTCGATGAGCCAGTAAGGCAGGTTCGACTGGTAGAGGGTATCGTGGTAGAGGCGAGTGAGCCTGGTCAGCTCATCGAGCCGCGAGATCATATCCTCCGCCACATGCAGCGCGCTCGGCCAGCGGGTGGCGTAGTGGTTACCTTCGCCGCCCCATCCGCCCTGCCCATAGCAAGCGTTCGGGAAGCGCCAGGCGAGCACGAATGTAACGGTCCGGCTCTCGCCGGGGCCGAGCGTCAAAGGCGCCGCGAGCGCGCCGCTGACGGTCTCGCCCTTCGGGGACGGCCCGGCGCTCTCAGCTTCCGAAAGCGACCCACCCCGCGAGAACTCATTCGCAAGGCTGTTGCGGTCGACCCAGTTTGCGTTGCCTACCGCATCCGCACCCAGCACCGCAAGAGCCATATCCCCATAGCCCGGCGCACTGCCCGCAATCGACGAAGTCATATGCAGAATCGCCGCCCCGCCCTCTCGCAGAACCCGGTTGGTGTTCCCACCGTAGCCCGGATAAAGCCGACCATTGATCTCGGAATCACCCGTGTAGCCGACCGCATTCTGCTGGCTTGCAAGGAAGCTGACTTCGGCGGGCGAGCCGGTGGAGTTCTCGGCCGTCAGCCGGAACACGGCGCATGGAATCGAGGAGTCTTTGACGTTCATCGGCACAAGCGGGCTGAAGACCTCCATGCTCACTCGCACCGGCACGGCGGGGTCCGCGAAGTCGTACCACGCAAACGGATACTCACCCCGGAAGCTCAGGCTCTTCATCGCCGCGAACGGCCCGACCGGCTCGGTCTGCAGCGCACGGACCACGTTCCTTGTGCCCGACTTCACCCGCAGGGCAAAGAAGCTCTCCGGCACGCGGGCCTGGGTATAGTTGTTGAAGATCTGCCATGTCGCAAGGCGCGCTTTGCCGTCGGTCTGAATCGCCCCGGTAGCGATACCGCCCACGGTGAAGCTGATCGCGCCGAGGTTCTCTCCCGAGTAGACCCACGACCTGCCGCGCGCGAGGAGATACTCATCCGATGTCAATTCGGCCAATCGCTTCTCGCCGTCGATCCTGTGTCTTTCCGCCATCAACCGCTCCTTCTCCACGCGTCTGCGCGTGCGTTCCTCATACGAGTGCCTCAGGGCAGCGGTCGCCTTGGGCTCGATCCTGCCGTTTGCGGTGAAGTCATCGAGCGTGACATGCCCCCAGGGCCCGGTGGCCCGGTCGACCACGGCCAGGAACACCGGCTTGCCCACCAGCTTCGCCGCGTTCCATTCGACCCTGCGCATCTGCTCGGCGTTCGCCCCCGAAGCCCTGAACACCTCGCTCCCGTCCGGCGTGCACAGCGCCACGTAGGTCTCGCCGCTCGATCCACCGCCGACTTGGAGCGTCACGATGGGGGAACTGAGCACGAACACGGGAGACTCGATCACGCCGGTCATGCCGTCGTCGAAGCCGCCGTTGGGGAGTTCAACGGTGCTGAGGTAGTACTTGCCTTGCTTGGAATAGGGCACGCCGGGGGTGTTGCGGCACATCGCGCGGTCGCTGACAACTTGGCCGAACCGGCCTTCCATAACCCGCCAGCCCTGGAGATCGCCGGTTTCGAAGTCGAAGGTGACCCGGCCACCGGCCCAGGCCGCCGGTGCGAGCCACACAGCCATTGCTATCGCGACCAGGCTTCCTAATCGCAAGAACGCGAAACGGCAAAAGCACGAAAGAAGGGAGGCTAACCACAGAGGGCACAGAGGGCCGCAGAGAATGCTTGCTGAGCCCAACATCCTATGCCCTCTTCTCTCGACCCTGTTCCCTTTTCGCGTTTTCGCCATTTCGTGCTTTCGCGATGAAGAAAGGGCGCTACCGCGTCATCCCGTCAAGGTGCTCGCGAATCTCCTGGGTCAGAAGGTAGGTGTTGTTCTGGATGCGTTTCAGGATCTCGCCGTGCTCGTTGAGGTGCTTGAAGCCTTCGGAGCTGACGTCCATCGACATCATCGCCTCTTCGGCCTTGGCGGACATCTCCGCCTCCTTGTCCGGGATGAACGAGGCGAGCTTCGGATAGATCGACCGCAGATGATGATACTCGTTCGACCCCTCCGGCGTCTCCGTAAGAATGAGCTTTATTGCTTCCTTGACAAACGATGGGTCGCACGGCAGCCTGGACTCAGGCACGCCTGAAACCATCTGCGCCGTCTCATCGACCACCTGGGAGTAGCGCTCTATGATCTGTAGTGCAAATTCTCGGTCCATGTTACCTCAACAACTCGCGGAGACGGTCGACCGTTAGCTCTGCGTCGGCCAAGATACTGGCAAGCGTCTTCGGGTGAAGTGTCTTGCTGCCGTGGAAAGGTACGGTAACGCGGCGCCCGCTTGCGCTCTTGTAGATCATGTGACTGCCGCTCTGTCGCGCGAGGGCAAAGCCCAGCTTCTCCAGAACCGTGATGATCTGTGAACTAGTCACGCGCGGAGGCTTCTCGTTCATGCGGCGATGACCAACGTAGTGACGCTTACCCGCTCGGGCTGGGGGATGTCCTCGCCGGCTTCGAGCCGGTCCTCGATATGCAGGCGTATTGCGTCGTGTATGTTCGCGAGGGCTTCTTCGTGCGTGTCACCCTGGGTATAGCACCCTTGCAGGTCGGGACAGACCGCAAAGTAGCCGTCCTGATCCTTCTCGACAACCACGGTAAAGGAATACTGCTTCACTTCGGTCCTCCGGGGCGATGCTTGCATATCTGCATTATATCATTTCTTCTGCCCGTATTTCTCCTGGTAACGCTTGAACCCTCTGGCGACCTCCTCCTCAGGGATGGGGATAGGATTTCCGAGCAGCATCGAGAGGTGGACCGTCTTGGCGACATCCTCGACCATCACCGCCGCCTTCAGCGCGGCATTCGGGGTCGGGCCGACGGTGAACACGCCGTGGTTCTGCAGCAGGATCGCGGGGCTCTCGCCGATGTGCTCGACCACCGCCTCCCCGATCTGCTCCTCGCCGATCTGGCAATAGGGTCCGCAGGGGATCGGCCCGCCGAATTCGTCGGCGATAGCCGTGAGCACCGCCGGGATCGGCTTTCCGAGCGCCGCGAAGCTGGTGGCGTAGTTGGAGTGCGTGTGGACGACTCCGTTGATGTGGCTCATCCGGCGATAGATCACGAGATGCGTCGGCGTATCGACCGACGGCGCGAACTCGCTCTCGATCACATTGCCCTGCAGATCGACGATGCTCAGGTTCTCCGGGGTAAGCGCCTCGAACGACACCCCGCTCGGCTTGATAACCACATAGCCGCTCTCGGGGTCGCGGCCACTCACGTTGCCGCTGGTCATAGTCACCAAGCCCTCTTTGGGGAGGGCTTTGTTGAGTTCACAGACTAGTTTGCGAAGTTCGGGTAGAAGCAAGGGTGTTTCTCCTTATGTTGAATCGCGAATGACGCGAAGACAGCGAATTGCGCGAAATGGGATGGCACTCCGATCGGCCTGTAACCTGTGACCTATAACGTATACTGTCAGCCAAGCTGAGGCAGCACTTCCTCTTCCAGATCGCGTATCCGCAGCAGCACATCGCAGTACGGCTTCAGCTTCTCCCTGTCGCTGAACATATCGCCCGCGGTGAAGTCCTGCGGGATGATGCGACCCAGTTCGGCGCAGAGCGCTGCTATCTTCTCGTAGCAGTCAGCCAGATCGGCCCTGTCGTGATCCCGAAAGAACTTCGCGGCGTACTGCCGATCGAGATACTGCTTGTAGTTGCACATTACATTCAGATACACGTGATAGTTGTCATCCCACGGATAGGTCAACAGTGCATCGGAAAAGGCCTTGTGCGCGGCCAGACCGTTGTGCTGACCCGGCACCAGGCTCTCTTCCCGGATGAGGCGCGAGAGCAGCTTCAGAGTCTGGGCGAGCACGGTTGCCTTATCGGGCTGCTCGCGCTTGCCCTCGATGATCAGGATTCGCCCTTTGCAGTCGGCGAAGTAGCCGCTGTGCCAGTCTGTCTTTCTGAAGTAACCCGTCTCGTCGTGCGCTTCGGGGTGATCGTCGCGGATGTCCATGAACGGACTCCACCCCAGCAGCACGCGGCCATCTTCGTCGTAGCCGGAGATCACGCAGGCGTCGGCGAACTGCACCACGCCCTCCACCGTAACCACCGGCACTCCACGGTCGATGCTGTCCTTGATGAGCCCGAAGTCGGTTTCAAAGTCGCCGCAGACATGCTGCGACATCTCGTATCCCAGCATCGCAAACGTGTGCTCGATCACGGGCGGGGTGTTGCTGACGTGGTAGTTGCCGTGGTTGAACCCCTCCACCGAGAACGAAGTGCGGAACGCGCTCCCCGAAACCGCGCAAACGTAATCGTAGTCCAGCTTCTCTCCAAGGCCGTCAAGCGCCGAGACAACGCTGTTGACATACTCGTTCTGTCTGCTCGTATCCGACCAGTCGACCCTGCGCAGGTTTGGTATTACGTTTCTTTTCATGGTGAATTCTCCCCTGCGGGTTCTGTTGGCGATCGCGGGCCCCGGCATTTCCTAGCGGGCCAGGCGAAACCCGAAGTAGTTGGTCCTCGTTATACCCGGCAAGCCAGCATTGCGGCTCGTGATCAGACAGCCGGTCGCATTGCCTACCCAGCCTCCACCGCGAAGCACACGAAGCTCCCCGTCCTTTGGGCCCTTGGGGTTACTAGACGGCGAACGTCCATAGTAGCTTGCGCTATACCAATCTGCACACCATTCATACACGTTGCCAGCCATATCCTCACAACCGCATGGGCTGGCACCTGCGGGATAGGCACCAACTCGTGCGGTCGAAGTCAGGCCGATCTTGATGTTGGCACACTTCTTTCTGTCCCACTTGTTGCCCCACGGGTATCCACGGCCGTCCGTCCCCCTGGCCGCTTTCTCCCACTCAGCCTCTGTCGGAAGCCTCCCACCTGCCCACTTGCAGTAGGCTGCAGCATCTTCCCAAGTCACGTTCACCACCGGGTGTTTGTCCTTCCATCCCCATTCGGGTGCTTGCGGCATGCTCCTGCCGGTGGCATTGCAGAACTTGCGATACTGGGCAACCGTTACCTCGCACTTGCCAATCTGGTAAACGTCAAGATAGACGGTGTGAACCGGTCTCTTGTTTGGCTCGCCGTTGTTGCTGCCCATGATGAACTTGCCCGCCGGGATGGTGATCATCACAGACCCGTCCACCGGGTTGATCTTCGTTGCGTTCTTCGATGCCGTGGCTTTGGCCGCAAACGCGCCTGAACAAAGGGCAACCGTCACTGCAATACACAGGAGAATACGTTTCATCGTCTGACTCCTCAGAGACATTCTGCGGCGAGTGTTCCCTCTCTTGAGTGTTTCTCGCTTTCTGACTTCCGTGCTTTCGCGCTTTCGCCCTTTCCGCGCTCTCGCGATTAAGAGTGCTGTTCCTCCCGGATCTTCTTCAGCCGCTTCATCACGTCGTTCTCGCCCCGCCCGAAGTAGTCGTGGAGGGTCTTATACTCGGCGAAGAGCTTGGCGTAGATCGCGTGGGCCTCGGCCTTGGGCTTGAAGGTCTTGTCCTTGATCCGGGCCATCTTCGCGGCGGCTTCCTCGATGTTGTCGTAACCGCCGTTGGCCTTGCCGGCCGAGACCGCGCCCCACATCGCCGAGCCGAGCGCGCAGGTCTGCGGAGAGGCAGCGATCTTCCACTCGCGGTTAGTGACGTCGGCGTAGATCTGCATCAGCATCTCGTTCTTTTCGGGCAGGCCGCCGCAGGCAACGATCTCGTTGACGGCAACCCCGTTGGAGTCGAACGCGTCGATGATGATGTTCGCGCCGTAGGCCGTGGCCTCGATGAGAGCGCGGTAGATCTCCTCGGGCTTGGTGTTGAGGTTCATTCCGAGGATCATGCCGGTGAGGTCGACATCCACCAAGATCGAGCGGTTGCCGTTCCACCAGTCAAGCGCCAGCAGGCCGCTCTGACCGGGCTTGAGGGCCGAGGCCTTCTCCTCGAGCAGTTGATGGATGCTGATTCCGCGATCGGCGGCTTCCTTCTCATAGCTCGCGGGCACACAATTCTCGGTGAACCACTGGAAGTGGTCGCCCACGCAGGACTGCCCCGCCTCGAAACCGAAGAAACCGGGAAGGATGCCGTCTTCGACGTAGCCGCACATCCCCTCGACGATTTTCGGCTCCTTGCCGAGCACCATGTGGCAGGTGCTGGTACCCATGATCGCGACCATGATCCCCTCTTTGGTGACCGTGGCGGCGGGCACGGCGACGTGCGCATCGACATTGGCGACGGCGACCGCGGTCCCGGCCTTCAGGCCCATCTTCGCGGCCATGTCGGCGGTCAATTCACCGGCCTTGGAGCCCATCGGCATAATGTCGCGACTCAGTTTCTCGTCGACCACATTCTCGAATCCCGGCGCGAGAGCCTTGAAATACTCCTTGGGAGGGAAGCCGGTCGCCTTCTCCCACATCGCCTTGTAACCGGCGGTGCAGGCGTTGCGGGTCTCGACCCCGGCAAGCTGGAGATTCACCCAGTCGGTGGCTTCCATCAGGCGGTCGGCGGCCGCGTAGACCTCGGGGGCCTCGTCGAGAATCTGCAGAGCCTTGGAGAAGAACCACTCGGAGGATATCTTGCCGCCATAGCGAGGCAGGAACATCCCGCCCATCTTCTCGGCTGTCTCGTTGATCTTGTTCGCCTCGGGCTGGGCGGCGTGGTGCTTCCAGAGCTTCACCCACGCGTGCGGGTTCTTCGCCCACTTCGGATCGAAGCACAGCGGCAGGCCGTTTGCATCGATCGGGAGCATGGTGCAGGCGGTGAAGTCGATACCCAGACCGATCACATCGTCGCCGCTCACGCCGGCCTGCTTGAGCACGGCCGGAACGGTGGTCGTAAGCGCGTTGAGATAGTCCTTCGGGTCCTGCAGCGCCCAGTCCGGCGGGAGCTTCTCGCCGCTGCTCGGCAGCACCTCGTCGATGACCGCGTTTGCATATTCGTAGACGCTGGACGCGAGTTCCTTGCCGGTCTCCACCTCCACCAGCAGTGCACGCGCGGAGAGGGTGCCAAAGTCTATGCCAAGGGAGTACTTCATGTCGTTTTTCACCTCAAGTTTTGGGAGTTGTCAGTTATCAGTTATCAACCCATGCCCTCCAGGTAGGGATACCTGGAGGGATAGCACAGTTGTAGTTCGCTAGGTTTTGTGCATATTCGCCAGAATCCACGCGGAATCGGGCACGCGGCGGGTGAGGTAATCGGCGCGCAGGGTGGTGCCGTCGTAGGGTTGGTTCTCGAACGACACGAACAACCCGCGCTCCCGCACCTCGACCACCGCGAACTGGATCGTGTTCTTCACACCGGAGCACCCCACCGAGCCGGGGTTCACTATAGCCTTGCCCCCGCGGTAGCTGTGCACCTGCGCATGCTTGTGGCCGACGAATATCCAGTTGGTCGCCACATCTTCGGGCACATCCTCGATCGAATGCACCAGCAATACGCTCCGGTCGCCGATCGTCGCCTCGCGCATCGGCGGGATCGCGGCGAGTTTGCCGATGATCTCGGGACCGATCTGACTCACGGTCCAGTCCTCGTGCGCGATCTGCTCGACGCGTGAGGCTGAGTGGCTGCGATGGACCAGCCTGGTCTCCGCTTCGCCCGCTATGTTGACGAACCGCTCGTCGCCGAGGATGATCTCAGCGACCTCTTTCGGGTGCGGCCCGAGCTGCAGAAAGTCGCCCAGGTTCCATATCTGGGTGATATCAGCGTGAGCATCGATGTAGCTCAGAAAGGCGTTGATCGCAGGCAGATTCGCATGCACGTCGGCAATAACCGCGGTTCTCTCAACGGGCATTGGAACAGCGCCTCCACGCTAGCCCGGATGATGCTCGTCGAGCATCATCCGGGTCCGGGACGCGCATTACTCACGAGTCTCGTGAGTAATGCGCGCTAGGACCAGTCTGAATCGGTGCGCGTATCTGGACGCAGATGAGTTCACGTGACCATTATATCACTTATATTGCAAAGCGACAGCCCGCCGCTACTCCGCAGGCTGAGTGGCCTGCTTCGGCGTGCGAAACAGCAGCCGGGCAAGCTGATCCGCCTATGAGACGAGATGCCGCGATCCTCCGCCGGCAGGATATGCGGGGTCAGAGACCCCGGGAACCGGGTCCGGGATCAGAGATCCCGAACCATCGGTCGGTCGCCGTGTTCCGCGTCCGGACTATCCGCTCTCCACTATCAGCTATAGGCTAATAGTGCAGCACCACCATCTGATGACAAGTGAACTCATCGAGTGCTATCTTCACCTTGCCGCCGTCGTTCGCAAACGCGATCTCCTTGCCCTGCGGCTCCAGGGTCACGCGCTTCACGCTCTTGGGCACGCTCAGGCTCACCTCGACATTGCGAAGTGGGAGCAGTTCCTCGATCACTTCCAGCGCCTGGGAGTTCTTGACGTAACCCTCCGGCGAGAAGACCATCCCCGCGCCGCGCGAGATGGTGTTCGCATACAGCAGGTGGAGCACGTATCGGCTCTCCCCGGTCTGCTCCATCAGAGACACGCGAGCGGTCGATGGCATATTGGTCACAAGGGACTGGCCCTCGCCCAGGATCGTGCGAACGGCCTTGATGGCATAGTCCTTATACGCAACCGCGCCCTGGCCGTAATAGAGCGTGAAGACCGGGTGCGCCATATAGAGGATATTGCCTTTGGTCACAACCGCGGCATACTCGGATAGCCCCGCCGCCGGCGCGTGCTGATGGCTACAGAAATGCTTCCAGGACCGGTTGAAGTACGGCTCGCGGATGCGCGCGAGCGCCTTGCCGGTGGTCGCCTTCACCTGCTGCGACTTCGTATACATCACCATCGGCATGTCGAGGAAGTCCGGCGCGAGCGGGCTGCCCTCGAAGTCCACGTAGTCAGGCTGGAACTGGCTCTCGCCGGCGAACTCCGCGCCGATGTCGAACGCGAAGCCCGAGCCGTCTTTCTTCAAGCCGCTCCGGCCGGTGAGCATCAGCTTCCCGCCACCAGCGAGGAACGTGTCGATCTTGGCCTTCAGGCCGTCGTCGACCAGGATATCATCGGGCAGGATCAGGAGCTTGTACTGCGTGAAGTCCACCTGGCGATCTATCAGATCGAACAGGAAGTGCCCCTCCAGCAGGATTCGACCCGCGCCTGTGTCTCCCTGAGTGCCGCGAGAAGCCGCGTCGCCCTCGGCTTCAACCGAGAGCACCGCGATATCGGAGACATTCGCGACGTTATCGCACCACGGCTCTTTGGCCTCGACCTCGGAATACGCCGCGCCGATGATCGAGTACGTGCTCGGGTCCATCATTCCGTTGGGGTGGAGCTGGTCGCCGACGGAGCACTTCGAGCCGTAGGCAAGCATCGCGGCGCACTCGTATCGCAGCGCGTTTGGGTGCTTATAGCCGCCGAACTCCCCCCAGGTGGTGTGGAACTTGCCGGTCATGCCGAGGTAATCGAAGCCAGTGTGCATCACATACTTGGCCGACATTGGGAAGTGGTCGTAACCCCATCCGCCGGTCGGCAGGCTCTCCAGTTCCAGATGGCTGAAGTACTTCAGGATGTCGCGGTTGCCCTTGGCTATGTGGCCGCTGTTGTGGAAGACCGGCATATCGGGGTTATCGCACCGGCAGGCGGCGGTAGTCCCGATGTAGTAGTCCTCGAGCACCTCGCGCGCGTGCTTCTTGCGATCGTCGGCGTTGTCGGCATCGTAGCCCTTCTTCGCCATCGACTCCAGACACCACCGGCAGCAGCACTCGTTCTGGAAGATGATGTCCAGGAAGACGCCGTTCGCCTCCGGGAACAGCCGCACCGCCTCCCTGATCTGCTCGCAGAGATAGTCCAGGTAAGGCGAGTTGAAGCACATCTTCATGAACCCGGCCTGGTTGATCGGGCCGACCCAGCCGATGTAGTTGCCGCCAATACCTATTTCGCGCCACTCAGGGTGGAGTTCGCCCATCACGTTGTCCACGCCTGCCGAGAGGTAGATCGGCACGTTGACGTCTATCTCCTTGGAAGCATCCATCTGCGCCCGGAGGAGATCGAAGCTGAGGTTCGGATGAATCCTGCCGACCTCGGTCGGGTGATAACTCCAGCCGTGGTGGCATTTGGAGAAGGCCGTGATGGAGTTCACGTGGCCGGCGCGCAGCGCGTCCTGCCACTGGGCCTTTTCGAACTTCCCTCCGATCCCCGGAACGTGCGGGGAGGTGTGAAAGTCGAGGTGGATCTGTCGGAAACGAAGGTTGTATCTGGACATTGCATCTCCTGGGATTCTATATTGAGGTGGCGGTTTTCGAGCCGCCATCCAACGATCCAAACGATTATGCTTGACGTATCTTCGCAGCTACCGTGGCTTCGGCGCGAAGGCAGCGCCGAAGCACAGCAACATCGTCAGTCAGGTCGGCGCTTGAGCTGGAGCCCGTCCGTGTCGGATTCTGCTTCAGTTGCGGCCCACCAGATGCCGCGTCCGCCGACGGCACACCCCCGGCTGTCGAACTCAAGCACGATGGTGTGATACCCGGAACGCAGATTCCGCCAAGGCGGTGACGAGCCCACGATCTCGACCTCTGTACCCCCGCCCTTGGCCGGTCTCGCGCAGGTCGCCATCGTATCGCGGGGCAGACCGAGCGCGGTAACAACCTGCTGTCTGGTCATCCCCAGAGTTATCCTCTGCTCTACGATCCCGGAGCCTATGGACTGGTTCCGGGGCGAGCCAGCAGACACGCATGGAATCCACATCGGCCCAGACACAGCGATTGCGAGTGCAAGGCCGGCGACTGCCGCGGCTGATATCCATATGGCACGGCGCTTCTTAGTCATGGTGACAGACTCCGCACCAGTACGACTGCTTGGGCGGTGATCACTCGCTCACTGCTACTATCGCTCTTATCACACCGTCGCGCTTGGCTATCGCGAACTCCATCGCCTCGGCGGTTCGTTCGAGCGGGAAACGGTGCGTGGCGAGGCAGGCAAGATCGACCTTGCCCTCGACGGCGAGTCCTATCGATCTCTCGGCGGTGTTGTTGCTTCGCCGGACGAACACGGCGCTCAACTGCTTTCGCCGTGCCGAGGAAGCATCGAAGGTGTAGTCGTCGCCGTCGGGAATACCGAGCACTATCACCTTCCCTAGTACTCTCGCCGCGCGGCAGGCCTGCCGCAGCGCATCATCCTCTCCGGCGCACTCGAACACGATGTCCACGCCGTGCCCGCCGGTAAGTCTCTCGATCTCATCCTCGGGTTTCACCGCCGATGTATCTATCACCTCGTCCGCCCCGAGCCGAAGCGCGAGCTTGCGCCTCTCCGCAACCGGATCGGAGACCAGCACGCGCGAAACGCCCACTGCTCGCAGCGACTGGAGCACCGAGAGCCCCACCGCCCCCGCGCCAAGGATCGCGACGCAGTCCATCCTCACCGGGTCACATCCTGCGCTCGGCTCCAGACCCGCCAGCCAAACCGCATGAACGCCGATCGCCAGCGGTTCGAGCATGGCTATCTCATCGAACGAAAGCCTCTTCGGCTGATGGGGTATCTTCAGCGCGAGGCTCGCGGGCCAGGTGACGTAGTCGCGCAGGCAGCCGTCGGTGGGCGGAGTGCCGAAGAACGGTATGCCCGGGCAGACATTGTAGTTGCCCGAGAGGCAGAACTCGCACTTCATGCAGGGCTTTGCGGGCTCAATGGCCACGCGATCGCCGGGGGCAAGATCCGTAACCCGCTCGCCGACGGCATCGACCACGCCGGAAGCTTCATGGCCGATCACCAGCGGCTCGGTGATGACGGTGGAGCTGATGCGGCCGTCGCGGTAATAGTGCAGGTCGGAGGCGCATATACCGACGGACTTGATCCGTATCCGCACATCCCCCGGACCGGGTTCGGGAACGGGTTCATCGTGCATTTGCAGGTCGCGGGGACCGTGGAGCCTTAGTGCGCGCATTTTCTTGTTCGATTCCTACCTGAATGAATGGCATACTCAGGTTGTAGGTTATCACGCGCCTTTGCGGTTGTCAAACCGCGGACGGCCCGCGAGAGCCTGCTCCACGGGTGTACCGGTACTAACAAAGCGGGGGTAGTTCCACTATGGCCTCTGGTAAGGGCGTTTCCAGCGGAGGATTTGACGAGCGACTCGCGGCTGTTCGGGACAGCGCGCTGTTCGAAGGGGAGAACGTAGTCGCACAGGAAGAAGGCGACCAGGGTCAGGCCCTCATCCTGACCGACTTCCGCGTGCTTGTGATCAAGGTGGGCATAACCGCAACGGCGACTTCCCACGGCCAGATTCTGGGAGCGTTTCCCCTCGGCGATCTATCGGCCATCAACGTACGCAAGGGTCCCCTCGGCGCGGTGATACAGGTTTGCACGGAGAGGAAGGAACTGCTCGCCGAATCGGGTCCGCCCAACAACGTGGTAGTCTTCACCGGCCCCCAGCGCATGAAGAAATGCGAGGCGATCGCCGCCCTGATAGAAGGTTCGCTGGGCAAGCCCTGCGGCAGAATCCCTCCGAAGGGCGCCCCGAGGTCGGTCGAGTCGACCAAGCTGGTCCAGCCGGAGTCGGTCGCATCTGAGTCGGTGGAAGCGGCCGAACAAGGGCCCGGGGAACTCGTTATCGAAGCACAGGCTGATGCGCAGGCGTCCGCCAAGACAGAGGCTGAGTCGTCCAAGCGCAGGGGCGGGAGAGAGGAACGGTCGCTCGCCGAGGAGATGTTCGCCGAGATGATGGGCGGCGCCCCCGATCCCACGCCTCCGGCGCGCCCGGAACCCGGCGTCAAGAAGCCCGCCAAGCCGGCAGCCGACGCGCGTCCTTCCGCTCCGGAAGCCGCTGCCGCCTCGGAACCGCAGGCCCCGCCCGCGAGCCAGAGCGTTCCCGCGTCGATCATAGAATCGATCAACGATGTAGCGGAGCCCGCAATACGAACAGAGCAGTTCGAGCCGAACCCCTTCCTGCCCAAACCGATAAGGAACAGGAACCGAGCCGCGGGCAAGGTGTTGGTGCTGTTCGGCTCTCTAGCCGCGCTCATGCTGGTGGGAATGGCGGTCACTGCACCGCTGAGGGCGCCGGACGAAGCGCCGGTGGTCAACACCAACATCACCGTGGTGACGGACAACCCTCAGGTCGCCCGCCGTCACCGTATGGTCGTCGCCGACTACCAGGCCAAGGTTGCCGCCATAGCCTCCCAGAGTAAGCGGACCATGTCGGCCGTGAGCTCCGCGGTGCATTCCGGGACCAAGGGAGCCGGGTCGGCAGGCCTGCAGAGCGACGCGCTGGACAAGGCCTGGCAGAAGGTGAGCGCCATTCCGGCGCCACCGGGACTCGCCGGGGCCAAGGAGAGTCTGACTTCCGGCCTGTTCATCGGCAAGACGGCAGTGGCCAACCTCTCGGGTGGCCTGCAAACGGCCACCCCGCCGAGCGCCAACGAAACGCTGGCTCGGATATCCGAAGCCACGATGCTCATCAACAAGGGGCTTGCATCGATCTCAAAGATGCGCAGCGATCTCGAGAAGCAGTCGTCACGGAAGAAGCTGGCCGCCAAGCCGGCGAAGTAGAAGATATCCAGACATCGAAAAGGGCGGAACTCCGGCGGGAAGTCCATGCTACCCGACCAGGCTACGCCCTTGTTGCTTGTACCTTTGCGGGGTTTCCCCACTCACGAGTCTCGTGAATAGCGCGCGTCCCGGGTCCGGGTAATGCGGTTGTAGGAGGGTTCTCTGAACCCGATTAGTGTGCGGGGTCGCCGTCGGAGACGGCTCCTACAGACTTTGTCCGGCGGCTGCTAGGCGGTTGGCCCTCTATCCGGCCCCGTTGCGAATCTCCTTGGGTAGAAGATCTGGGGTGATGAACTTGGCGTCCGAGTCGGCGAGCACTACCGACCTCTCGATCGCATTTTCGAGTTCCCTGACGTTGCCGGGCCATCTATACTTCATCAGCATCTCCAGCGCTTCTGGGCTGGCATATTCCACCTTCTTGTCGTTATCCGCGCGATAGATCTCGATGAAGTGCTCCAGCAGGTCGGGGATATCGTCGGCGCGCTCTCGAAGAGGAGGCATGCTGATCGTGATAACCTGCAACCGATAGAAGAGATCCTCGCGGAACTTGCCCTCCTCCACCAGCTTCTCGAGCTTTTGGTTGGTGGCCGTGACCATGCGAACATCCACCTTGATGGTCTCAGTGCCGCCCACACGCTCGAACTCCCGCTCCTGGAGCACGCGAAGCAGCATCATCTGCACGGTGTGCGGAATGTCTCCGATCTCATCCAGGAACAGCGTCCCGTGGTTGGCAAGCTCGAAACGTCCCTTCTTCTGCCCTACCGCTCCGGTGAACGATCCCTTCTCATGGCCAAAGAGCTCGCTCTGCAAGAGCTGCTCGGAGAGGGCCACGCAGGCCACCGGCACGAAGGGCTGTTCGGCGCGTATCGAGCTGAAGTGCAGCGACCTCGCGACTCCCTCCTTGCCCGTTCCGCTCTCACCGCGAATGAGCACCGACGCGCGCGAGTCCTTGACTTTGTCAATCATGTCGAAGACTTCCTGCATCGCGGGGCCCGAGCCGACCATGTTGTCGTCGCGTTTGGCCACCTTGGCCTTCCGCCGCGGAGTTGCGGGGGCGCTCTCTTCCAGACCCTTGCGCTCCAGCGCGTTCTTGACCACAAGCTTGATGTCGTCCAGGTCGAAAGGTTTGGGGATATAGTCGAATGCCCCGAGCTTCATCGCGTCGACGGCACTCTGGATGGTGCCGTGGGCGGTGATCATCAGGACCGAGATGGACGGGTTCATCTCCTTCGCCGACGCGAGCAGTTCCACTCCGTTGATATCGGGCATGATCAGATCGCTGATGAGGACATCGATTCCGGGCTGGTTGGTGAGGACTTCCAGACCTTTTCTACCGTTCTCCGCTACGTAGACGGTGTGCCCGTCTTTCGCCAATACCGCCTCGAGGACCCTTCGTATATTCGGCTCGTCATCCACGACGAGGATAGTACCTGTCTTTTTGCTCATACTCAAATCATACCATACTTGGGCACAGAGGGTGAAGGAAGAGCTCAGGCCTCGGGCTCGCTGCGGAGCTTACCGGAGGTGCGCCTTTCGAGGGTTTGATCGACCTCGGTGGCTATCGGCAGATGAGATCCGATCCTGGGGAGCGAGACCCTGAATGTGGACCCCTTCCCCACTTCGCTCGTGACCTCGATCTTGCCGCCGTGATTCTCGACGATCTTGTGGACCACGCTAAGCCCGAGGCCCGTGCCCTTGGTCTTGGTGGTGACAAACGGCTGGAAGATACGGTCGATCTTGTCGGGCGATATGCCGATGCCGGTGTCGCTGATTGCCATATACGCGCCTCCGGCGGATGTCGCGCCGGTTTCCAGGGTCAGCACCCCGCCCTCGGGCATCGCCTGCAGAGCGTTGATGATGATGTTCTTGAGCACCTGCTCGAGCTGTTCGGCGTCGGCCTGGATCTCCGGAGGATTCGCGCACAGGCTCTCGCGCACAACCACGTTGTTATCCGTGATGTGCACGCTCATCAACTGCAGCGTCTTCTCGACGACTCTGTTGAGCGTTATGGTCTTGAGCTCGAGTTGCATCGGGCGCGCGAAATCGAGGAACTCCGTGGTAAGCTTATTGAGGCCGTTGACCTCCTCGACGATGATCCCCAGGAACTCGACTATCGAGCTCTCATCTTCGTATTCCTTTTGGAGGAACTGCGCCGCCCCCTTGATGGAGCTGAGCGGGTTTCTCAGCTCGTGGGCGATGCTCGCGGCGAGTTGGCCGATTGCCGCCAGTTCGCCCATCCGCCGGAACTCCTCCTCCATCCGGATCTCGCGGGTCGTATCCTCGAATATGAGCACCAGTCCGAGCTGTTCGCCGGCGCTGTTGAGCAACTGCGAGATGCTCATATTCATGAACACGTCATCGCGGCTTTCGGGATGGAAGCGGAGCTTGTAGCCCTGGTAGGTGCTCCCGGTTTCAAACACGCCTCCCACAGCGGCGCGCATGTTGTCCTTGTCGGCTTCGGCGATCTGCAGGCGCGCGAGCACTTCGTCGAAGCTCAGGCCCATCACTTCGGCGCCCGACATGCCCACTATCGTCTCGGCGGCCGCGTTCCACAGCAGCACCGTGCCGTCCGAGCCCAACGTCACGACCCCCGCCGCGATGGAGCTGAGGATATTGTCAGTGTAGCTGGTAAGCGCGGTCAGGGCGTCGAGGTCGTTGTAAATAGCGGCGCCCTGGCTTGCGATGATCGAAAGCGTCCTGACATCGTCCTCGGAGTACTGGTTCGGGCTGTAGCTGTGCACGTTGAGCACCCCGAGCGCCGACCCGTGCACGACCAGCGGAATCGACATCAGCGACCGAATCCGCTGCCCGGCGCCGAGGTCGCTGAACCGTGGGTCTCGGCTGATGTCCGGCGAGACGAGCGCCTTCTGCTCCTTGAGAGCCCAGCTTATCACGCTGCCGCCGTCGAGCGGCTCATCGGGCGGTATGCCGTCCGCCTCGCCACGGAACCTGGCCGCCTTCACCGACGCGACCCCCTGCTCTCGATCGATCTCGTAGATGTAGGACTCGTCGTAGTCCACCAGCTCGGCCACAATCGCCAGGATCGAGTCCAGCGCCTCTTCCATGCTCGAAGCGGAGCTGATCTCCTTGGAGAACTCATAGAGGGCGCTGAGTTCGAGCACCTTCTGGCGCATCTTCTGCTCGTAGCTCAGGGCATTCTTGAGGACCGTGGCTGCGTGCGACGTGACAATCGAAACGAGCTTGATCTCCGCGCCCTGGAACTCCTGAGCTCCGTGGCGATATAGCGCGAGCGCACCGATGGTCGTATCCTCGGCGACAATCGGCGCCATCAGCATCACCGATCGCCCCGGCGCGAGCGCTTCCAGCAGGTCGGCATTCGCTCCGGATGCGCGCTCGGCGTGATCCGTCGCGAACTGCGTCGAGCTACGGAGTTCCCGAACAAAGTTGACGCACCTGCTCTCCCGCGCAATTTCCTCGATAGCCCCCGCCGCGCCGGTCATCCCGCCGGAGGTCGCCTGAAGCTTGAGGTTATCGCGCCTGGGGTCCAACAGCAGCAGCCCGGCGCCATCGCACTTGAGGGCCCGCGAGACCGTGTTCACAAGCACCTCGGCGGCGTTGTCGAGCCCGTAGGCGGCACTGATGCTCCTGGAGTGCTCGTAGAGAACATTGAGTTCGGCGTATTTCTCTTCCATCGCCTCATACAGGCGCGCATTCTCCACAGCGATCCCGGCCTGGCTGACGAAGGTCGAGAGCAGTTCCACGTGCTGAGGCTCGATCGCCCGGCCTCGCACGCAGTTGTCCACTATGACCACCCCGATACACGCGTTCCGCACCAGTATGGGAGCCGCAAGGAACTCCCCGGGGCAGGTGAACTCGTCGGATTCGGTCGGAGAGCCCTGCGAGAATATGGGAATGCCTTCCTTGGCCGCAAGCCCGATGACTCCCTCGTCGAACCTGACCCGGTCCTTCATGCTGTCCGTGTCCTCGTAGCCCTTGCGAGCGCCCGCGACAAACTCGTTGCTCCGCGAATCCAGCAGGTAGACACAGCACCGGTCAAAACCGACCACCTCGGTTATGCTTTCGACTATCTGATCCAGCACGCGGTCGAGTTCGAGGGTGGAGTTTATGGCCCGGAGAACATCCGAGATAGTGGACACTTCCTGCACCTTCCGGTGCAGTCGCGAGTAGAGCTCGGCGTTGGATATGGCAAGTGCGGCATGCGTGGCAAACACGGAAAAGAGCTGCAGGTCGGCGCGGGTAAACGGGGGGTTGGGAGCGTTCCTGCGGATGCTGATAACGCCATGCACCACTCCGTCTTCGTCCCTGAGCGGCACACACATCGAACCGCTGACCCCGGCCCTCGGCTGAACAGTCGCACTGAACCGCGGGTCGGCGGAGACATCGTCGATCATCACCGGCTCGCCCGTCTCGGCAACCCTTCCCGCAATCCCCTCGCCGAATCGGATGCGCGCTCCCTTGACTATGTCGTCGGTCAGACCGAAGCTTGCCTCAATCACCAGCATATGGTCCTGCGGGTCGGTGAGCATGAGCGAGCAGGTCTGGGCGTCCATCACCGCCGCCGCCTTGGCGACGATCATGTCCAGCACCTCGGGGCCTTCTCCCGAGTCGATCGCCCGGCCGATCTCGTAGATGGCGGCTATGTCCCGGATTCTGTGGTTCACAAGCGACGCGGCATTCCCGGCTGACTCGCTGAGCAGGCAGTTCTCGACAAGCATGGACACATACCCGACCACAACGCGCAGGAACGTCTCTTCGAGTCCCTCCCTGCCCACGCCGTGGGCCACGACTGCCGTCTGATGGCCATCAGCGGCGGGGAGAGCGGTGATGACGTCGGCGCCGATGCGCAGCGGCCCGGACCCGGCCCCGAGCGCTTCGAATGCCTGCCTGCCTGCGAGAGCTCTGTCGAATGGGTAATCATTATCGGCGGAACACCACGTTTTGAGGACACATGACCCGCTCGCCGTGACGACCGAAAGCGCGCCTATCCCCAGCGCCTCACGGGCCGCGCTGAGAATCCGCTCGAGTCTTTCGTTTGCCGGTTCGGATGTTCCGGCAATCTCCGCTATTCTGTCGAGAGCAGAGACGCTCGTCGGCGAGAGTGGCATTGGTGGTATTCGACCTCGGCAATACTACTACTGAGTTGTCCCGGCAGGGGGACACTTCGTTACCAGAGCAGCCGCGCAGCCGGTGCGGTCGGTTGCTCAGTATGCACATGATAGCATGGTGGGCAAAGTGCGACAACGATGACGCCGACCTTTGACCATATTGTGGCGAGTGACCGGTGAAGCCTACAGCCTGTATGTTACCCCGAGGCACCCGGATCGTAACTCCACAATAGAGGTTGTTCCACGCCTGAGACGTCGCGGCCATATGCTTCGGGCCGCTTTTCGCCCCGAAGCTCGGAGCGGCTCACCGCATCCCCCGCTCCTCTACGCATCGCCTGCCTATCTCGACCAGGAGATTGGTATACCGGATCGACGGGCTGTCCTCTATGCCCAGCCGGCTCATCATCGGCTTCGCGATCTTGGCTGCTAGCCGCTCGCGGACCTCCTCCGAGAGCTCGGGCATGCGCTCCAGGAACCTGCGCACCGTCTCGTACTCGCGAGTGGTGACCAGTTCGATGTTCCTCACCACCTCGGCCTCGGGGGAGATAGGATGGACACTATGTGGCGGCTGCGGTTGGCCGAGGCCTTGCCGACCGAGTTCGCCCGCCCACTCAGCGCGTTCCTTGACCACCATAGTCCCCGCAGCCAGATCGCCGAGCCGCTGGTTACGACCGGTCGCGAGCATGAACACGAGGCCTATCAGCAGGCTGTCGAGCACCCTGATCAGGTTCCTGATCGCGGCGCAGGCCAGGTTGATGGGCAGGCCGCCCTCGCGAACCGTCCGCAGGCGAGTGTAGCGCTTGCCTGGTGTCTGGCCGTTCCACACCGTCTCGAAGTACATATAGTAGCCCCAGTAGATCACGAACTCGACAACGATCAGCGCGCCTGTCACCCAACTCGTGATCGACACTTTGAGCAGGTCCAGCACCGAGAACCACCCGAGCCACACCAGCCCCATCGCCAGCAACTGGAGGAGCATATCGATCAACGCGGCCCCTATGCGGCTCGCGACCCCCGCAAGCTCATATTCTATCCTCACGTTCTCCGGTGTAACTACGGTTATCTGCCTCGGCAATTACTCGATGCCCTCTCAATCTGCTATAATCTGCCTGTGGACGAACGCGCCTTCATAGAAACCAAGCAGCCCGGCTGGACGAGCCTCTCCGAGACCTTGGAGAAGGTCCGCAAGGCCGGCCCGAAGAGCCTCTCGCGCGAGGAACTGCGCTCGCTCGGGGCGCGGTATCGGGCGGTGGTATCGGACCTCTCGTTCGCTCGCTCGCAGGGCGCAAGCCCCGGTCTGGTCGGTTACCTCAACGAACTCGCGGGCCGAGCTCACGGGGCGCTGTATGCATCGAGCGGCCCGCGGCTATCGGGGCTATCGTCGTTCCTGATCAAGGAGTTCCCGGCGATATTCCGTTCCACCTTCAGGTATACGCTAATAGCCGCGCTGGTTTTCTTCCTGGGATGGTCGATCTCCGCGGTCAACCCCGAGATCGCCGATCACTTCATGCCCACCAAGCTCGAAAAGCCCGCAGGCGGAAAGGCCGAGGCCCCCAAGCCGGAGGACAGTCCCCTTGCCGAGATCGACCCCGGCCTGATCTCCAGCTTTATCATGACCAACAACATCAACGTCGGCATCACCGCATTCGCGGGCGGAGTAACCGCGGGCGCATACACGATCTTCGAGCTGGCGAAGAACGGCCTGGTGATCGGAGCGGTCGCCACAAAGGCCGCGCCGGTGATGGGACCGGTGCGGTTCTGGTCGTTCATCCTGCCCCACGGCGTCATAGAGCTGATGGCGATATTCATCTGCGGCGGGGGCGGGCTGATGTTCGGCTGGGCGATCATCGCGCCCGGCAACCTGCGCCGATCGGATGCGCTCAGAGCCGCGGGCCGCACCGCCATTCGGATGTTCGGCGGGGCGGTGGTGTTCTTCGTGATCGCGGGGATCATCGAAGGCTTCATCACCCCAGCCTCGCTGCCTGCGTGGTTCAAGCTGATGTTCGCTGGGCTCACCGCGGTCGCGCTGGTCGCGTATCTCGGTCTCGCCGGAAGGCAGCAGACCTCTCAGGTCCGATAGCGCTGTTCGTTTCGGGATTTCCGCTCCGCTCAAATCCCAAAACACCACACCAACGCGGCGGCTCTGGGCTCCCTCTTCCAGGGGGAGAGGGCTGGGGTGAGGGCGCAACGTACCTCCGCAGAGACTAGGCTCCCTCACCCTAACCCTCTCCCCAAGGAGAGGGAATACGTCTGTGCATCATGGTCCGACTGGCTCTCCACCCCGACACTGGCGGATCGTTCGCAGTTGCGAAAACCCCCGAGGCGCAAAACCCCGGGGGCTCTGGTTCTCAATGAACTCTCAGTCCGAAACTCAGTACTGACGAATGGCCGACTTCGGCTGCTGGAGCGTCTGGCCGTTCGAGACCTTCTGCTTCCAGCGATCATCAATCGGCACGTACTGCTTTGAACCGGTGCCAGGATCGATAACAGTGCACTCGCAGTAGAGATTCGGCGAGCACCACTCGATCCTGTCGGGGGTGAAGCCGGGATTCCAACTGACCTCGAACACCTCCCCACCGAATGTCGGCGGGTTGATGGGATCAGTGGGGTTGGTCTTGACACCCGAGTAGCCGTTGGTTATCAGCCAGTTTCCGTTCGGAAGCTCCTGCACGCTCGTGGCTACCAGAGGTATTCTGAGCTGGATCTGCTCGGAGGCGGCATTGCCGGTTTCCAGGTCCTCGACATCCCGCATGAACAGCCTATAGTCCGCATCGTGAAGTGTCCGACGCACCAGCGGATCGGCTCCGCCACCAAGCGGACCGGCCTCGTAGACTCCATAGTTGTCGCAGATGATCAGATAGCGGCCCTGCGGATATACGCCGCCGGGCCTGTCGATCACCTGGAAGTACCTCGGACCCGCCAGTGGCTTGATCCCACCGGCGTCGATCCTGTCGCATGCGGCGACTATGCGCCCGGACTGCGTCCCGCCATAGCTCCACGGACTCGTGCGGTCCGCCCTGGACCTGTAGCCCAGAGCAACGATCGCGCCGCCCAGACCCTGGGTCTGCGACTTGTCCACCGGCACGATATCTGTGCGGTAGTTGGAGACCGCGGCCCAGATGAACTCCGTGCCGTCGGGGTTGGGCAGCTTCTGCAGACACTCGTAGTTGAAGCGCTCGTTTGTCGAATCGGTGAACGACACCCAGTTGAGCTCCGGCAGATAGAAGCCGGTGGAAGGATCGGGCTGCACGCCGGGTGAATCCGCGCTGGTAAGGCCCACGGGATTGCCGTTCTTGTCTATGTTGAACCTGTAGATCAGGTCCACAACCCGATGGTTGCCCGAGTCTGCAATCAGGCAGTGGTAGACGAGCATCATCGTGGTCCCGCCCGGGTCCTTCTCGTACTCCTGCCAGAAGATCGCGTCGGTCGGCCCTGAGAGCTGAGTCGGCTGCCCCGGCCTGAGCATCGTCTTCGGGTCGGTGAACTTGTCGTACATCCAGCGGTAGTGAGCCGTAACGTTCGTGGTCGTCGAGCCCGACTTCACGGCGTGCAGGGCGCCCGCAAAGCCCACGGTTCCCGACTTGTCGATCTTGCAGACCTGGTTTGCGCCGGTGTTGACAACCAGAAGATCGCCATTGGGCAGATACTTCGCCCGCGAAGGCTTGTTGACCGGTCCGGCGGTGGTACTCGGAGGAGTGTTCGGGCCTGTGGGCTTGGCCGCGGGCCAGATGATCGTATCCACCGACCACTTGATCTCGCCCGCCCCGTCCATCTCCATCAGGCGGTTCCCGTCGGCCACGAGGGTCGTGGCGTTCGTATACGCGGTAAGGCCGTCCTCACCGGGAATCAGCAGGACCCCGTTCGATCCGGCCATAGAGAGGTTTTTCGCCCCCGGAGGGTCGCAGACCTGGCCCTTCCAAACGACGAGCTTTTCGTCGATGGGACCGGCGGAACTCTCCCCGGACTCTGTCGGGAGCGCGTAGAGATAGCCGTCGTCGCAGACGAAATAGACAGTGTTCCCGATCACCACCGGCGAGGAATGCACGCCCGTGCATGGCGCACCGTCGTGATCCGGAACCACATAGTACCACAGCATGTTGTTCCAGCCGCTGAGGTCCACGCTGTCGGTGCTCATCGCCTTCGGCGGCGTCAAACGAGCAGACGAGGCGTATTTCATCGACGGCGCCCAAGTGCTGAAGTCGACGGGCACCTCTATGTTGTCCACGAAGACCCAGACCGGCAGCGAAGGCGAGAAGGTGTTTGTCTGCATCACGCCGCCGGTTCCGCCCTTGAGCTTGAGGCGGTCGAACGAATCGAATGATATGGTACCTCTCGAGTAGTCGATCATATCCGCGGGAACCTTGATCGCCGAGTTGAGCGGGGTCGGCTGGATTCCGGCCGTCGGGACAAGGAGGTTGGGCTGCCATATCTTCACGTCCATCCCAGCCCCGGTAATCCTGTTGAGAAGGCTCTTGGGTTTGCGCACCGGATCGCCGCTCGCGCCGCGACCCGCGTTCTCGGTGACCCGGATCACGAAATCGGAGTTAGCCTTGAAGCACACCAGCGCCGCGGTCGGACCGGACCCGGACCCGGAATCGCCGGTCACGGCGGCAAACACCTTCTCCGCCGAGATGGCGGGTGAGGAGAGCGCCCGCGGGTTCAGCATCGGGGCGCCGCTGCTCCCCACTATCACGCCCGGAACGGTTATCCCTTCGCCGGTTACCGTGCCGCCGTGCAGGAAGTAGTTCCATTTGGTGGTCTGGCTGCTGCCGTCGTTTCGGATGCCGTAGACCGATCCGCCGCCGGTCGATCCGGTGACGTCGCGCGTGCCGCTGACGAACATCATCCCATCGGGACCCATGGCGGGAATACCCGATATCTTCGTCGCCGGAACAGTGTTCGCGCTGTTCGAACGCGGCTCCAGTGGGTTCTTCCGCGCGGAGATCAGCGGGATGATGGTACCCTTGGGCGCGTAGTCCAGTGAGTAGGTGGCGTAGATGATGGCGTCCGAAGGGAGCGCGGATTGGATAACGATCCAACCGGGCCTCGGGTTCGCCGTATCGGGGACATCCCCCACAAGGCGGCAGTTCGGAAGTGGATCAGTGGTCGGAATCAGCACCCCATTGCTATAGACCCGCACTTTGAGGCCCGACAGCATGCCGTCGCGATAGGTAGCGCGACACTCGGTGTAGACTCCCGTCGAACTGACGCGCTCTATGCGCAGGCGATCGTTGCTGACATATACAGGAATGCCGTAAATGTGGTCGTTCTGTTCGGTGCCGGGCGTTGGGGTCACCGCGGTAGACTGCCACGGCCCGGCGAACCAGTACGCCATGCCCACCACGGCCCCGCTGGTATCGTTCTTCGTGAACCCAAACGTCGGGCCGGACCTGGGCTCGGCGCTGCTGGTGTCCGCGCCGATCTTGCTGGACACCACCCAGCTATCGGTCTCGGTGCTGCCCGGATTCAGCACATTCCAGGCAGTGATCAGCGGATTGTAAGCCCGAAGCCGTCCGTCTTTGCAGGCCACCAGTATCCAACCGTTGACGTAGAGCGGCGGGTAGGGTCGCTCTATGGGTTCGCTCGCGGGCCAAGGGTCGAACAGAGTCGTGGTATCTTCCTGCAAGACCCCGTTAGGGTCAATCGGAAACGCCATCAGCGCATACACACTTCCGCTCGAAGAGGTGACCATCACCACATCGACGGACGAGCCCGGAGAGGAAGGATCCTGCATAGAGACGACCGACGGAGCGGACAGAACCCCGCCGCCACCGCCGCCGCCGCCGGACATCGACTCGTCCCACATCCAGATGATGTCCTGGCCCTTGTCTTGCATGCCGCTCGGCAAGCTTGGAGCTCCATCGTCCGGGTTGCCGTCGTTGTCCAGGTCCTCCTGCGGCATCAGGTCGCACGCGTAGAGCGTATCACCCGCCGAGTAGAACGCCACGTTCTTGTAGATCACCGGCGCGGACTCGACCTTGTCGGAGGGCCGGGCGTCCAGCGTCCAGACCTTGAGCAGCTTGGTCCCGCCCACGGTATCGATGGACGAACCCGAGTGCCTTGCGTCTTTACGCAGGTGGGTCCACGTAGAAGCCCAGGAGATCACGTTGAATGCAAACTTGACGCTGGCCAGGTTGTATGGATAGTCCAGGAAACATCCCCGGCCCACCGAGTTGGAGGTGGCGACTATCCGCCCGCTGCCGTAGGCGTTGGCGACCGTGCTCGGCTTGGCGCTGGTGCCGTTGTTCATCACGACCGGATAGAGCATGTCGAACTCGGACGGCGGCCCCGAGGACCTGGAGAAGTCCATCCCCGCCGTGCAGGTGTACTGCCCCCAGACCGAGCCCAGCGTTGCGATTTCGGTATCGTTGAGCCAGAACGGCATTGTCAGCAGGGGATGGTGACGGCTGAATGGGACATCTCCGCCGGTGGCTTTGTCGAAGTGGAAGTTCCAGATGAAGAAGCTGTCTTTGAAGTCGAGCGGCGTGCGCGAGGTGCCGGCGGCGTTGTCGATCCAGAGCACTCCTCCACCATCAACGAACTGCCTCAGCTTCTCGCGATCCTGTTCATCCAGCGTAACCTTCCCATGGGCGGGAAGGTAGAGCACGTGCATGCGCGAGAGACTTCGGACCGACTGCAGATCGACCGCCCAGTACTCCGGCTGATCCTTCGAGTAAGCCCGGCCGGTGCTCGGATCGACCTGCGCCAGAGGGTTCTCGAGGCTCCAGCCCGGAGGCTTCAGGTCGGCGCGATAGTCCAGAAGCCTGAACACATCGCCGACGCCGAGCGGGGCCGTGGCATCCATGGTACCGTTGGGCAGCAGTGCCGCCTTCAGGCAATCCGAGTTGTCCCCTCCCGGAAGCTTGACAACCCCGCAGTTGACCTTCTTGCGCTTCCCCGCGTAGATATACGCCTCAGCCGGAGCCGCGAGGGCCGCGATTACGGTTGCCGCGATGAGAATCGATATCAGTCGGTGAAGAAGTCTCATTTCGTTTGTCACCTCTCCCCCAACCCCTCCCCTGACAAGGGAGGGGAGCTATGACCGCCGAAAGGGGAATTGCAGGACGTATCTATTGAGCCTCGCGGGCGTATCGAAGTGCGGGCTGTTATCCGACCGCCCTTCGATACAGTCGCTTCGCTCCTTACTCAGGGCTAGCGGGTGCAGGTCCCCGCAACTGAGCTTTCACTGTAACCTATAACCTGTAACCTAACCCAGGCTACATTACATCTCCGAAGTAGATCAGGCTGCTGCTTACAGGCAGCTTGGGAGCTATTGGCAGGGCACGGCCGAACTTGTCGGTTCTGATCGGCGTGCTTGGCTGCGCGCTCCTGAGGTCCGACAGCGGCCAACCGCAATGGTCGTCGTAGAGGATCGTCAGACCCTCGCCGGGGTGGGCCGTAGGAGTCGTCGTCGAACCATAGGTAAGCGGAATCCGCCCCCACTTCGACATCCAGTCCTCGACGTCGCCGACCTCGGCCGGGGTGTTCTCGCTCACCGCGCCATCGATGACAACCCGGATGTCGAGCGCCTGGCCGTAGTGCGGGAACAGCGGATCAACGCCCGGACGGACCGTCGCGCCCGGTGTGTCATTGGTATCCGGGTTGAACCACGTCCCCGGTATCACGAAGAACGAGCCCTCCTGCGCGTAGAGAATCGCCTCGATGCGGATATCCATCGGCTGTATCGCGACCCCGCCCATCTGATAGTTGTGGCGGGAGTAACTGGTCTGGTCCAGAGCGATCTGGATAAGGTTCCTGTCACCGGGGAATCCGCCGAGATTCGCATTGAGGTTGGAATCCGTCAACTGGAACACATCGCCCACGAACATGCTGTCTACACCCCAGCCGGCCGGGCTGTACTGCGGATCACCTATCCCCCATACGTGCCTGGGAAGAGGCTGCGGCGAGGGCTTCTGGTTCAGGTCCATCATTCCGAAGTTCAGCAGAGAGCTGTTCGGGTTGAGCCACGCGTTGATGTAGGTCGGCCCGTATTCGCCGGAGTGGCGCAGGAAGAGCATCCAGTTCGTCGAGGCCGCCGGGGCGCCGGTTTCCGACTCCCACGGCCCCATCTCGAACGCAGCCTTGAACTGGCTTTCCGGGCTCGAGGTAATCCTAAGGTGATACGGCGGCTCGCCGTCCTGCGCGTCCGGCCCCTGGTTCTCCGGGCTTATGGAGTTGAGAGGCGAGAAGAACTGCGTCGTGTTCACGCAGATGTTCTGCCGCGCGAGCAGAGCAAGCCCGCAGGTCTGGTCCGCGCCTCTGAACGGGTCGAGGGCGCTCCCGGAGTCGTTCCAGCCCGGCGGACGGTTCTTGAGCAGGCTGCCATCGATGTAGATGTTCTCGTTGGAGACCACCGTGAGCTGCATCCCCGGCGGCAGCATTCCGCGAATGCGGATATTGCCCTCGGCGTAGATTACGCCGTTGCCGTCGAGGGTCTTGTATGTGTTGAGATCGACGGTTCCGTCCGAGGCGTAGCGGTATATCCTGCGCCCGTTCTTCGGGTCTGGATACGGCATAGTGACCGTCCCGCCCCACTCGGGGCGAAGGTTCCCCCACGCGTCCCGCCAGACATACGATCTTCCCGCCGAACCGGTGTCGGTGCGGCTGATCTTGAAATCGGGCACGCCATCGTTGTCCGTGTCCACCGGGTTCAGGGTGATGATCGCCGCCGGAGGCACGTAGTACGGCCCTTTCCAGTAGGTGGTCATCAGGTTGTTGGGCTTGGTCCAGTCGCCGCGAAGGGTCACGCCGCCGATGAGGGTCTCGCTCTCGTCCTGTTTGTCCTTGGAGTTATCGATATAGACCCCGCGGCCCCACCCGTAGCGGGCTAGATTGGACGGCCCGGAGTAGCGAGAGAGCACCTGGTAGCGCGTGACGCTGTTGGTGGGGTCCATCTGATCGATGAGCGGCGGCTCGATGCGCTTGACCCCGCGCGCCATGTTGGCGTTATCGGTCATGTCGCTGCCGTCCCGGACAAAGCCGCCGACGGTCGAGAAGCCCGCGTCGCCGCTCTCATACAAGGAGATCGGAGTCGAGTCGAGCAGGTTGCCGTCCGGGTCCATCCGCTGGAGACTCATTGGCAGAGGGCTGTCGTCGGGCAGCCGCGCGAACCTGATGTCACCCGAGACCTCGACCATGTCGAGCGGCGACCATATCGTATCATCGACGGTCATGTCGGCTTTGACCGGATGGGTCCCGCGCAGGAAGAGATTCACCTGGTTCCCGTAGAACAGCGCGTTGCCGTTAACTCGAATCGGCCCGCCGCGATACCATCCCGCGTAGTTCCCGCCGGGGTCGAGCCTGCCGAAAGTGAAGTTGAACCCGGGGCAGCCGAGGGCGAACTCCGCCGAGCGGTTGTTGCGGTTGGTGACAAAGCGCAGGTAGTCGGTGACACCTATCGGCTTGAACGCGGTAACCTCGCGCCTGAGCAGAACGTCGCCGTTGGGTCTCCACGTGGTCGGATCGTTCTCGTCGAATATCCCCCACCGGCCTATGGACTCGATCTTGATATACTTGGAGTACGGGTCCTTGGGATTGGGGTTGTAGGAGACCCGCAGCAGGAAGCGCCCCTCGCCGGTGTTGAACGTCGTGTAACCGCCGGTCGGGCCCGCGCAGCCCAGTTCGGTCGGCCAGTAGGCACGGCTCCACTTGAAGTCGGGATAGCGATCGCGCTGGGTGAGATAGTCAAGCACAGGAATCGGCTTGCCGTCGGTGTCGAGCTTGATGCTCCCGTCCGGGTTCAGCACAACGCCGTCGTTGTCCGGAACGGGACGCCAGTCCGCGCCTTCTTCGCTTGAGACCAGCATCTTGTCGGCGTATCGAACTCCCGCCTCCGCAAGCTGAGCGACGGCGTCGACGTTCGAGAACCGCTCCGACCGGAACAGGTTCCTTGCGATCAGCGCGATGAACACGGCCGCAACCACCGCCAAGATGAACATGATCATGATTGCGATAATCAGCGTCTGGCCGCGGCGGTTCGAGTGTCTTCGGTTGTGGTCTCTCTTGTCTTGCATAGTATCCTTGAGTTCCGGGGTTCGCCCCCTCACCCCAACCCTCTCCCGCAAGGGGAGAGGGGGCAACTCCGTGCTCCTCGTAAGGCTAGTGCCACCACCCAGCATCCTGAGCTCCGTCGAAGCATCCTGAGCCCCGTCGAAGGGTGCGGTCAGTTCTGAATGTGCTACCTCAGCGCGTTGCGCACCTTGACGCTGTTGGTCAGGTCGACCGAGTGCGGCTTGGCCGATTCAGGGTCGAACATCCTCATACCGAGGTGGACGGTCACCATGCTCTTGGTGATATAGTCACCCTTGACTATGTCGCCGTCTCGATTGAACTGAATCTTGTAGTCCACATAGATGGGCAGGGCATTGCCGGTGGAGTCCAGTATCTCCGGCAGGTCCGCCCCGAACACCGAACTGAAGTAGATCCAGCCGGTGTCGTAGTCGATCTTGTACTGCTTTGGACCCGGCTCGCCGAGCGAGAGTGCCACCCTCTCGTACCGGACGGCGCTGCCGTAGCTTGGACCGAGGGTAGGCTCGGGACCCATCACCCGCTCACTCCCCGGCACTATCCGCGCGTTAGGCAGGTAGAGGCCCGCCCCGCGCGCCGGGTCGAATGTGGTCAGCAGGGCTGAGCGCCGCGCGCTGCCGCGGTCGACATCGTATGTGGTATGGAATGCCGCGTTGATCCCGGCCGGGCCCAGCTTGCACGCGTGCCCGCCGGCATCCCCCGGGTCAGGCGGATCGAGAGCGAAGTTCACCTTACCGCGGTTGAGATCAACCGTGTAGGCCATCTCCACTTCGCCGCCTCCCGGGTTGGTGATGGCGCCGGTGGTCAGGTACTGCGTGATGTCGAAAGACGGTGTCACACCCCCCGAGGTCCACTTTTCCACCACCATGTGGCCACTGGAGTTCCGGCGGGTGTAGTAGGCGATCGTGTGATCGTCGCGCGTCACCGTCACGGCGTAGTTGTAGGCCGATTCATCCCCGAGCATCGCGGCCGGGATGTTCGGCGAGTTGTCTATCCAGTAGCCGTAGTCGGCCTGATAGACCGCGGGCACGGCGTTGGGATAGCCGAATCCCTTGTCGCTGGAGTACGCGCCGGTGAATGTGTCGTTGCTGACCGCGGAGAACCGGAACGTGGTCGCGGGCTCCACGGCGGTCACGTTGCCGCTGACGTAGGTCCCGACCACCAGGTCCTGGTATTTGCCGATTCCCATCACCTGCGCCACTTCGGCCCAGCGCTCGCAGCACGGCCGCGCGGTACTCTCACCGTTCATCGCGGTCCGGTAGAAGAAGATCGGGTCGTTGAGCCGCTCGGCCACGGGCATGCTCGGTGGGAAGAGGGAATCGTCAAACGGGTTGAACTCGACCCTGTAGAGGACCACCTGGTTCTCTTCGCCCGCGGCCACATCGTTGCCGTAAGGCGACTTCCACCCGAACGCTCCCTGGCCTTCGGGGGGAGGATTCGCAACGTTCGGATCGTTGTAGCGCAGGCCCAGGAAGTAGCGGACCACGGTCACATCCTGCTCCAGAGGGAACTTCGGGCGGGCCTCGATATCGTCCGATCCGCAGACGGGACACGGCGGCCACGCCTCATAGTAATCGCGCCCGTTCTCCGCGTGGTGCCGGGGGTAGTCCCGGGAACTGCCCGCGGGGTGTGCCGGGTTGTTGCAGTGCATGCTGATCCTGGGCAGAACGAAATCGATCTTGCCGAAGGGCACGGTGAAGCACTGGATCGACCCGTTGGCTTGCCTCACCGGAAGCTGGATGGGACCTTCGCCGTTCGCGCGCAGGTAGGCCGGGGTGGCGCCGTCGTCGTAGATAGTGATCGGGATAACCGAGTTGTCGAAGACATACATCGCCTGGCCCAGTTCGCGGCTGATCACCTCCATCGCCTGCCGAGCGGAGTCCTGCGCGTCGACCATCGCCTGGGCCGCGCGAGTCATCTGGAAGGTCTGAACCACCGGCGCCAGCACCAGGCCGACCAGTATCACCGAGATCGCCATAACCACGAGTATCTCGACGAGTGTAAATCCCCGATTGTTAGCAAGTGTCCTATGCATATTACAGCCCAGTTCTAAGGACCAAGACCTGAGTCCTAAGCTCTCCCTGTCGGCGCTCTCGACTCTCGGCCTTCGACTTTCGACTTTCGACTTTGGACTTTGGACTTTCGATTTTCGACTTTCGACTAGTTCCTAGTCAGGTTCGTATCCATATCCACGTGGCGCCAGTTCTTGCCGTCGCGCCAGAGTACTCTCACCGTAAACGATGTCCCAACCACCACCATTCGCGCGTTGGCTGGAATGTAGGCTTGCGGGGGAACCTTCAGGTCGACGCACCACTGGCCGGTCGCCGTATCCATGTCGACCATGTGCGCCTCGCCGGAAACCTTGTGCTCGACGCTATCGGATTCGGTGATGTAGGAATAGTCGACCACAACCGACTTCTTGCCTTCGCACGGAGCGAACAGCAGCCGGTTGGTAAGCTGACCGTTTCCCGCGCCTACAGCGCGATAGCTTCGGAAGTCTACCTGGTTGGTTCCCCAGACGCGGTTGTAGGTCGTGTAGGCCTTGCTGCACTGCACAGACCAGTCTCCATCCGCCCTGTAGAAGAACCGCAGATGCCTGCCGGCAAGCGGGGTGTTCGCGCCGAGTACGGTCCCGCTCGCGTCCACGAGATCCGCGCTGATAGGCAGGTGAACCACCCCGGTGTTGAAGTTGATGGCGTCCGGGTCCGTAAGGTTCACCCGAAGGCCGGTCGCCAGGTCGATGATCAGCACCGGCATCTTCACTCCCGGAATCAGGCCTTCATACGGCGCTCCGCGCGGCTCTTGCGGGTCGTTCGTCAGCGGGTTTGGGTTGTCGGTTGGGTCACCGATATTGAGTATGAACCGCAGCGCGAGCTTCACCGCGATATCCGTGGCCCCGCTCGAGGGCGGCGGCACTGTGCGGTCCTCGCGCAGGATGCGCGTGTCATATATGCGGTAGTCGATCCTGGCCTCGATCGGCCTGACTCCGCGCGCCGTATACTCGTACATCCCGTGGCCGCGCGGATTGAACGCTATGACCCCCATCACCGAGTCAGCGAGCTGGAACTCGTAGGGATCCAGTGAGAAAGATGGCACCTCGACAAATCCGCGCGCGCAGCTATCGGTGTGATCCTCCAACTCCGTGACGTCGTAGCCGGACGGAGCACCCTCAACCGGCACTTCGACCCAATCGCCGTTGGCGCCGTCGACATACTGCGCGGGATCGTCGGGTATGCGCTGATCGACCTTACTAACCAGTTCGGGTTCTCCGCCGCCGGTGGGCACGACCCAGTAGGAATAGCTTATGTAGTATACCCGCTTTGCGACGCCGGGATCCTTGGGAAACGCAACGTGGAATACCTGCACCCCACCCGTTCCGGCGGAGAGATCGTAGTCGATGGCGTACTGGCCGGGCCGCAGGTAGGGAGGCTCCATACCGCTGTCACCCCTGCGCCGCTGCAGATCGCCGCTTCTGATCGAGAGACCCTGAATCGCGCCGGCGACCAGGCTCACATCTATGGGGCTGAAAGCGAGGGTGTATCTCGAGCCGTAGGCAGGTCCATTGAGAACGCCGAAGTAGCTTCCCACGGGGATGAGGGTCGTCTCGCCAAAGACCTGGCGGACGTTGTAGGCATTCCCGCGCCTGATGCGGCTCTGCCCGTTGACGATGTCAAACTGCCAATCGCCAGTCGTATCGTCGCTCTCGTAATCTTTGTAAGGCGGCCCGGGGGGCTGGTTGAGCCGGACGGTGTTGTTCTCGTCTATAGGCAGAATGCCGTTGGGAAGGCACTCGGCCATATTCTTCCAACGCTCGAGTTCCTGCTGGGCGAGCCGGGTGGCGATGGTCTGGCTCTCCGCCGCCTTCACCACGCGGAAACCCGTGGGGAACAACTGGACCACAGTCATAATGCCGACAAGCAGCACGACCATGACCACGAGGATCTCTACAAGCGATGTACCTCTCTTGCTGCTCCACAGGTTATACATATGCATCCTCACCACCGGCAAGCAACGAATCCGCCACTCGATGGTACGACTCCACATTCACTCCCAATGTTCCAGATCAGGCCGACAAACACAATGATCGGCATATATGCTCATTATGCTTCGGGACGATTGTCCCGAAGCATACGGAGTAGTTCACGCTCCACGGCCTGCGGCGCCCCCCTGCCTACACACGTCACCCCTGCCTACACACGTCACCCTGAACTCGATTCAGGGTCTCGTGGCTACGAAGAGGCGAGATGCTGAATCAAGTTCAGCATGACGCAGTGCGAGTCTGCCGGCGTCAATCACTTAGCTCTTCTTCGGCCTTGCGCGCCACTTGCACTTCTCGAACTCCTTGGCGGGGATCGCGTCGGTGCTGCCGTCAAGGAAGACGACCTGCGCGACGCCGTTCCACATGTCGACGCTCGCGCCGGTGCGGCTTTCGTGATAGGCGCACCAGGTCACCACCGTATCTCCGGGCGGGTTACGCCACTTGAGCTGCCGCTCGTAGTCGTTCTGCTGGAGGGCGGCGGTGTCGCCCGTGCCGACCGGATAGGGCAGCAGCCCGCTGCCCGCGATTGCGGAGGTCGAGGGCGCCCAGTTTGGCCGGTAGTGAGGCTCGGCCGTTCCGGCGGATTCGCTGTACTGAGCCGGCGAACCCGACACGGCCCCCGTCACGAAGCACTCGTAACTGCTGTACGCAAACACCGTAACCTCGGAGTTCGCATCCCCGGGCACGCGGTAGTATGTCGCCGTATCCACGGTATTCGCGGTCTTGGAGGACGGACAGTGGAAGACCTTGATCGACGACTTCGTATACTCCGGGAACAGGTAGTCGTCCTTGCGGTTCTCGAACATGTCTCCGGGCGCCAGTGCTCTCGAGCCAAGAATGTCGGGATAGCGGCGATTGTCGGTCTTGAACATCTGCACCGCGAGCGCGATCTGGTGAAGGTTGGTCATGCACGCGGTCCTGTTCGCGTTGTCCTTGACCCTCGCCATAACCGGGAATATGATCGCCGCCAGGATCGCGATGATCGCAATGACAGTGAGCAACTCGACCAGCGAGAAACCGTTGCGTCTGGCAAGTACTTTCATTTTGCTCGGCACCTCCGTGCGGGAATTGTAGCAACATGGCAGGTTTCGGGAACGAGTTCCCGAAACACCGAAAACACCACTCTAACCCAACGTAACAAGCCGCATCCACGCGGCCCAAATGTTCTGCAACTGCGGGTGAAGCAGGATCACCGCAAGCGACCCGGTCACCATATACGGACCGAACGGAATCTCCGTCCGCCACGGCATACCCTTCTTCTCGGCCAGAGACTTCGCGACTATCAGCGCCACCCCGAAAACCGTGCCCAGCAGCACCGCTATCAGAAACGATGCCAGCGCCGGAACCACTCCCAACACCGCACCGGTCGCCGCGGCAAGCTTCACATCTCCGCCGCCCATCGCGCCTTCGTAGTCCTTGAGTTCCTCCTCATCCTTCGGACGGAACACATAGAAACTAACGTAAGCAATCAGGTAGAATATCCCGCCGCAGACGATGATCCCCGCCACGCTCTGCGGAATCGGCAGGTGATACCCCGCAAACGGAATCGGAACCCTCACCAGCCAGTTGTCTCCGGCGATCAGGTGGGCGATATCCCGCCCCACCCCGATGATCACCCCGGCGATCGATACCTGATCCGGGATGATGAACAGGTCCATATCCACCGCGAACGCGATGATCAGCGCCGAAACAAACAGCACATAAGCGAAGAAGTCGATCGAGAAGCCGTATCGCGCAAAGGTCGCCGCGAACAACAAACCCGTGATCAACTCCACGGTGAAATACCGCCAGCTTATCGGCGTCCTGCAGTACCTGCACTTCCGTCCCAATAGCAGGAAGCTGAAGAGCGGCACCAGGTCCAGCCCCTTCAGCTTCGTATTGCACCTCGGACAATGCGACGGGGGCGTCACCACCGACTGGTCGTTAGGCAGCCGGTAGATGCATACGTTCAGGAAACTCCCGACAATCGTCCCATACACAAACGCTATTAGGCTTCCAAGCCAGATAGACATAGGCCTCTACGAACCGGAAAGGTTCTGGATAACCGCGATCAGCGGCAGGAAAAGCGCGATAACGATGAACCCGACCACCACGCCCAATCCCACGATAAGAACCGGCTCGATAGCCGCAGTCAAACTCGCCAGCGCCGCTTCCACCTCGTTCTCGTAGAAGTCGGCCACCTTGCTGAGCATCGGGTCCAGAGAACCCGACTCCTCACCAATCGAGATCATCTGAACTACCATCGGCGGGAACATCTTGCTCCTCGCCAGCGGTTCTCCAATTCGTTCTCCCTCTCGGATACTTGCCCTTGCCGAAAGGATCGCGTCGCTTATGATGTCGTTCGACACCGTTCCGGCCACGGTCTCCATCGCCTGCAGAATACCAACACCGCTGGAGAGCAGCGTCGCGAGCGTTCGAGAGAACCTGGCCAGACAAACCTTGTGATTGAGCGAGCCAAACACCGGAAACTTCAGCTTGAGCCGATCGAACACGCGCCGTCCGACCTTTGTGCTCAAGAACAGCCTCATCGCGACGATGAAGACGACCACAATGATGATCATCCAGTACCACTTATTCGTCAGGAAGGTGCTGCTGGCCTTGAGCATCGCGGTGGGTCCGGGAAGCTCCTTGATACCCAGGTCGTCGAAGAGGACCATGAACTTAGGAAGAACGAAGGTCATGAGGCCCAACACGACTATGGTTGCAAAGCCCATGATCAGGGTCGGGTAAGTCATAGCCGACTTGACCTTGCGCCTGAGTTCAACGTCCTTCTCGAGGAACTGCGACAACCTCTGCAAGCTTTCCTCGAGAGCGCCACCGATCTCACCAGCGTTCACAAGACCGATGAAGAGCCTGTCGAAGACACTGGGGTACTTTTCCATCGCGCGGGTGAGCGTCTGGCCGCCCTCGACCTCCGCGCGGACGTCGTTGAGGATGGCCTTGAGCTTGGGGTTGGTTGCCTGGTCGGCAAGAACGCTGAGGCATCGAACGAGGTTCACACCGGCGTCGATCATCGTCGAGAACTGCCTGCACATAACCGACAGGTCGGTCTTCTTGACACCGCCGAACCCGCCGATCTTCTTCTGCGCGCTCTTGACCTGCTTGATATCAACGACGGTGAAGCCCTGCTCCGTCAGACGTTTACGCAGGATGTCCTCGTTCTCGGACTCGGAAGTCCCGCCGAAAACCGACCCGGTCGCATCACGAATGTTGTACTGGTAGTTAGGCATATCAGATCAGCTCCTTTTCGCCAGGCCCACCCGCCAAGGCCGAAAAACAAGTTCGGCCGTCACGCACAAGAGCGCTCTATCGCCGCATCTGTCCGCCACCCGCGCCGCCTGCGCCGCCCATGGACTGGTTAATCATGTTCTTGAGTTCCTCGGGGTTCATGGCGCGCATGATAGCGTCGTCGTAGGTGATGATGCCTTTCAGGTAGTAGTCCCTCAGACACTGGTCCATCGTCATCATACCGACGTTGGCGCTGGTCTGGATGATGGAAGTAAGCTGGTGCGACTTGGCTTCGCGGATCAGGTTCCGGATAGCGGGGGTCGCGATCATTATCTCCATGCAGCAGACTCTGCCCGGCATACCCGCCCTCGGCAGTAGCTGCTGGCACATAACCGCCTCGAGGCTGTTTGAGAGCATCAGCCTGATCTGTTCCTGCTGGTCGACGGGGAACTGGTCGACGACGCGGTCGACTGTCTGCGCGGCGCTGTTGGTGTGCAGGGTCGCGAAGACCAGGTGGCCGGTTTCGGCCGCTCGGATGGCGTTCTGCATGGTTTCAAGGTCTCGCATCTCGCCGACCAGGATCACGTCCGGGTC